>CAYFNC010000039.1:0-29544 GCA_964344345.1 uncultured Hyphomicrobiales bacterium
CGCCGGCCTTTTCGGCAACCATCGACGATCCGGCCCGGTTCGCCAAGTCGCGGGCGGTGGGGGCCTATGCGGGCCTGACGTCGCGACGGCATCAGTCCGGGGAGATGGACTACTCGGGCCGCATCTCGAAGCATGGCGACGCCATGCTGCGCAGCCTTCTCCACGAGGCGGCGAACAGCCTTGTGACGGTGGTGCGCAAGGCCCATCCGCTCAAGGACTGGGCGCGCCGGATCCGGAAGCGGAGCAGCCACAAGAAGGCCTGCGTCGCCCTGGCCCGCAAGCTGGCGGTGGTCCTGCGCCGCATGCTGATAACTGGCGAAGCGTTCCGCTGGCCCGAAAAGGAGGTGCATGAAGCCGCCTGACGGCGGCTCGGCGCGGGCGGCGCTCCGATACATGGGGTCTGCGCGCCACCCGCGCCGAAACCCCCGTCCCCGCCGGGATGGCGGCCGAGGCGATCCCGCGGATTCCGTTGCAACACGAACTCCAGTTCATGATTGCGCCTCATGCCCTGGGACGCCGAAGCCAAAGGGCGCTATCATGAAGCGACCCGGCCAAAGGCCGGCGAAGACTTCGCAGACAACCGTGCGCCCGGCGGAGACAATGGCTTCGGGACCTTGACCGCAGAGCCGGAATTAGACAACGGAACCCGGATGATTAATTCGGGTTCCGTCAAGCCCGCGCGGCGCTGAGCGTCTCGCGCTTCCGTTTGATTCGGAACGAATCAAACGGGGGCTAGATTCACATCTCAAGTGCAACGGTTGAAGTTTTCGAGGAACGCTTCGGCGGGTGTTTTGAAGCCGAGGCATTTTCTCGGGGTTGAGTTGATGGCCCATGTGAGATCGACGATGTCCTGGACGGTGTAATCGGAGATGTCGGATTTCCTGGGCATGTCGCGGCGGAAGATGCCGTTGGTGTTTTCGATGGTTCCGCGCCGCCATGGGGAATGGGGGTCACGGAAGAAGGCGCGCGCGCCCAACGCCGCCGTGAGGTCCGGATGCAAGGCGAATTCGGAGCCGTTGTCGAAGGTGATGGCGCGCCGGGCTTCGGGCGGCGGGGTGGCGAGGATCGCCTGCGGCGCCGTTCCGGTCTCGGACGCCTTTTTGGTCTTGAGGGGGAAAGAGACCGAGAAGCGGGTTTTCCTCTCGCAGAGCGTCAACAGGTTGCCGCGCTGGGTTCGGAACGGCATCAGGTCGCCTTCCCAATGGCCGAATTTCTCCTGTTTTTCAACAACCCGTGGGCGCTCGTGGATGGAGCGACGACCCGGGATCGGATCGCGACGCCGCTTGAAATAGCGCCGGCCACGCGTCGCCTTGGCCCGGGGAAGAAAGCGGCGCGGCTTCTCGCGCCGCGGACGCGGCCGGTAGATGAAGCGGTCGATTGTCTCGGCGCTGACCGCGTGCTCTGATCCCTCCCGCCCGAGCCTGCCCGCGATCGGCTCCGGCGACCATCCCATCGCAAGGCGGTCGCGGACGTAAGAACGCAGCGGGCTCGGGCGCTCGATCCGGGATTGCCGTCCGCGCCGGGACAGGGCGATGCGGTCCGCCGAGCCTGGCTTGTATTCGCCCCGGGGCGGCGAATTCCGCTTCACCTCGCGGCTGATCGTCGACGCCGAGCGGCCCATCAGACGGCCGATCTCCTGGAAAGACGTCCCGACCGCGCGTAGCCGGGAGATCTCATGGCGCTCGTCAATGTCGAGCTGGTCATAACACTGTCCCATCGCAACTCCGGAACATGCCAGTGTTGCAGTGTTGCACTTGGTTTGTGAATCTAGCGGGTTCGTATCAAAAGGCCCATGAACCTCTTCATCAGAACCATCGGGCTGGAACGAGCTGAAACCCACATAGGCCTGGCAAACCTCGGCTACAACATGAAACGCCTGGTCTTCTGGAGGAAAAGGGAGGCGATTGCGTGGCCGCACTCTGCTCCGGAGGGCTTCCCGTTCGAAAAGAGCAATGGCTAAACGCTCAACCCAAACCGCAAAGCCTTACGGATGAGGCGATCATGCGAAATCGGGTTTTGCGAAATTGGGTTTCCGGGGGTGTCCATATTCCTTCCGACACAGCTACGCCACCATGCTGGCCAGTCTGGGCATGCCTGATGGCCTTCTGACCAAGATGATGGGAACCGATGCCCACTACGACCACGGCACGGCCGACACAGCCTTGTCCTGGATGAAAGACCAGATTGCCGAGAAGGGTCGAGAACCATTGAAGGGAGAAGCTCAGGGTGTTCAGTTTGTCGGGGTTGGTGATGCGGGTGTCTTCCATGTTGAAGCCGCGGGTCTTGCTGTCGCCGAACAGGCATTCGATCCGCCAGCGCCGCCGATACGCCTTCAGCGCTTTCCCGGCCGGGCCATTTGTGGCGACGATCAGGAGTTTTCCGTCCTTGATCCGCTTGGCGGCGAAGCGGAGCGGGACGCCCAGGTTCCCGTCCATGGTCTTGAGACGCGCCGGGCGGTTTTTCAGCAGCCGGATCCCGGCCGTCCTGGCGAGCAGGGAGCGCAGCGGAAACACCCGCCCGTCATCGAACGCGACCTTGAGGTTTTCCTTCATACGGATCGCGAACACGATTTTGTTTTCCAACAGGAATTCGATCCAGGTTTCGCCGTTGAACTCACGATCGGCGAGCAGCCAGGCGATCGAGCCCGCCCCGAAAAGCGCGAGGTGGCGGCGCATCAGGACGATGCGTTCCTCCTGGTTGCTGGTCCCGGCTTTGTCGAGCACCGTCCACATCAGCGGGAGGCGCATGCGCCGGGTGGCGATCGCCAGCATCAGGATGTTCACCTCGGTACGCCCGATCTTCCAGTTGGTCCGATCCAGGCACAGGACCCATGGCGAGCGGACCCGCAACAGCTTGACCACCGCCGGCGCCACCCAATCCCCCTCCAGGGACACATACTGGAAGAAACGCTGGAGGCGGCGATAGCTCGACTTGACCTGGGCGTCGCCGGAACACTGAGAGGCCAGATGGCTCAGGTTCACCGTCCGCGCGTTCACCAGACCGATGATCAGCCACGCCAACGTTTGAAGCCGCGACTTGCCGAGGGCGAGATGAGGCGATAGCGTGCGCATGAGAGAGTCGGGAAGATGGTCGGACACGTGACGACTCCATTTGCCCGATAGAATCGCCCGGAACGCCAGATTCTCGCGCTCTCGGCAACAGCGTCGTGTAATGTGGGTCTCCGAAGAACGAAAGGCGCGGCGTCATGGCGGTCGAATGGAATTACACGGATTTGGCCGCCGCGTACGTGAAACGGCCCCCTTACGCAGAACGCGCCATCGACGCCATATTGGGGAAAGCCGGTTGCGCGGCGGGAGACGAGGTTTGCGACGTCGGCGCCGGCACGGGAATTCTGACCCGCGCGCTGGCGTCTCGGGGGTTGCGGGTAACGGCCGTCGAACCCAACGAAAGAATGATGGCGTTCGGCAAGAAGGAGCCGGAGGGCCGGGAGTCCATTGTTTGGCGTTCCGGAACGGCGGAAGGAACCGGTTTGCCGAACGGCGCATATAAGCTCGTCGCTTTCGGCTCCTCGTTCAACGTCACCGACCGCCAAAAAGCCCTCGGAGAGGCGCACCGCATTTTGGTCGCCGATGGCTGGTTCGCCTGCATGTGGAACCATCGCGATTTAAACGACGCCTTGCAGTCGGAAATAGAAGACGCGATTGGACAGACGCTTGACGGCTATGAATATGGAATTCGCCGGGAAAACCAAACCGATGTCATTTTGGCCAGCGGCCTGTTCGGCGACGTGGCGTCTTTCGAGGAGGCTTTTCGCCATCGCATGAGCGTCGAGGACTGCGTCGAGGCGTGGCGTTCCCACGCGACCCTTCAGCGCCAAGCAGGGGATCGCTTCGCGAGCATCGTAAGGAGCATAGAAACGATTATCCGAAGGCGGGGAGAGACGACAATCGAAGTGCCGTACGCCACCAAGGTTTGGATCGCCCGCCGCCTGTCATGACCCGCGAGCCGAGGAGCCTGGAGTGGGGAATTCCCCTCCCCATGGCGGGCGTCATGTTCCCATGACATAACTTCATGATACAATTTTCCTATTCCGGATACCTGATCGCATTGGGATGTCAGCATGTCCACGGTGTTCTGGCTCACCGGTTTGTCGGGAGCGGGCAAAACGACCATTGCCCGAGAGCTCGTGTCCTTGCGCCGCGCCGACGGCCAATGCTGCGTGCTGCTCGATGGCGACCAGTTGCGCGACGCCCTGGGAAACCGGCATGGCTACGGCGTGGACGACAGGAAAACGCTGGCCTTTCATTATGCGGGTCTGGCGCGCATGCTCTCGGAACAGGGCGTGGACGTCGTTTGCGCGACGGTTTCCTTATTTCCCGAAGTATGGGAGTGGAGCCGGGACCATGTCGCGGACTATTTCGAGGTTTATGTCCGGGCCGCGCCCGAAACCCTGCGGCGACGGGACAAAAAAGGGCTCTACTCCGAAGATCCCGGAATGGTGGTCGGCCGCGGCATTCGGCTTCCGGAGCCCCTCGGCGCCCATCTCGTCCTCGATAACGACGGCCCCGTCGCGCCGCGCGATCAGGCCCGCGCCATCGTCAAGGCGCATGGCGAGCGTGGAGGCGTTCCTTGACCGCGCATGACGACAAAAGCGGACGTTTGTGCTCCGGCACGAAGGCGGAGAACCTCGCCTTTGCGAAGGAATATCTTCGCGAGACCCGAATTCCGGAGTTTCTCGGCTTTACGACCGGGGAGTGGGAGACGGCGTCGGAACATATCATCGCCAGGATCGTTCGCGGCCTCGATGGGCCCCTCGCCGTTCGCTCCAGCGCCAGGGGAGAAGATTCGGCCGATGGGTCTCTCGCCGGCCGGTTTCGCAGCCACCTCCACGTGCCCCTTGAAGCCGCCACGATCCGGCGCGCGGTGGACGACGTGATCGCCTCCTACGGCGAGAGCGGCGAACCGGACCAGGGCCACCAGGTGCTCATCCAGGAAATGGTCACGGACGTCGAGGCCAGCGGAGTCATCATGACCAGAAGACTGGATACCGGCGCGCCGTATTACGTCATTTCCTATGACGACAGCTCGGGGCGGACGGACAGCATCACGGGTGGCGCGGACGTCCATAAAACGCTTTCCGTTCACCGCGACATCGCGGAGCCGTATATCGAATCCCCTCGAATCCGGGCCATGCTTCGCATCGCTCGGGAGGTCGAGGGCGTTTTCGGAAACATTCCCCTCGACATCGAGTTCGCGGTCGATCGCGCCCTTCAGGGGCGCCTATTGCAAGTGCGCCGAATCGCCGCGGGCGGCGATTGGTCGGACGCGGTCGCCCACGACATCGACCGCGCCCTGCCGATCCTGAAGGCCGGCGTCGCGCATGCATTGGGCAGGCTCGACAACGCGCCGGGCGAGGGAAGCGTGTTGACGAGCATGTCGGATTGGAACCCGGCGGAAATGATCGGCGCTGCGCCGTCGCCCTTGGCGGTCTCCCTCTATCGGGAACTGATTACGGACACGGTCTGGGCCGAGGCGCGCGCCGACATGGGCTACAGGCCGGTCCCCGGGCAACCGCTGATGATGATCGTCGCCGGGCGGCCTTTCATCGACACCCGTCTGAGCCTGGCGTCGTTCCTGCCCGCCGGACTGGGCGCGGGACTGGAGGATCGCCTGGTCTCGGCGTCCATCCGGCGTTTGGCGCGCAATCCCCAATTCCACGACAAGCTCGAATTCGAGGTCGCCCTGACCGCGGCGACGCCCGCGTTCAACGAGCGGTTCGACGCCATCTACGACGGCCTGGATCGAAACGACCGGGAGACATTCAGGCGCGCGCACGAAAAGCTGACCGCGCGCTGTCTGGATTTATCGAATGACGGCGCGCTCTTCCGGTCCGAGCAGCGGATCACGGAACTGGAGGCGAGGCAGTTGTTGCGCCCGGTTCCGTTACGGGCGAACGAACGGGACCGGACGGACGGCCGCGCCATCCTCAGGCGGCTGCTGGCGCTCCAGGCCGAATGCGTCTCGTTCGGAACCCGTCCGTTCTCCATTCTCGCCCGCCACGGGTTTATCGCGGAAGCCATCCTGAGGGGAATGGTGGAGCGGGGCGCCCTTTCGCCGGAGAGGGCGTGGCGAATCCGCCGCGGCGTCAATTCGATCGCCTCCAATATCTCGGAGGCCATGGCCGCGGCCGACGCCACGGAAAAAGGCCGCGACGCGTTTTTCGCCCGCTACGGCTTTCTTCGTCCATCGTCCTACGACATCCTTTCTCCGCGCTATATCGACCGTCCCGACCTTTTTACGCCGGGCGCGAACCGCCTCTTGGCGGAAACGGACGCCCCCGCCTCCGCTCCATTCGTTCCGACGGCGACCGAAACGCGGTCCATCTCCAAGCTGATGGATGAAATGGGAGCGGCTTCGGGAGGGGACGAGGGTTGCGGCCTCTTCCTTCATTACTTCCGTCGGGCCACGCGCGGCCGCGAGTGGGGGAAATTGGTGTTTACGCGGAATCTTTCGGACATCCTGGAGACCGTCGCGGCATGGGGAGAGGGGATCGGCCTGGAGCGCTCCGAACTCGCTCATCTGACCTTGAGCGACATGCGCAACGCCGCCATCGACGTTTCGCCTTGGGCCTCGCTGGCCTCGCTCGGAGAACTTGCGGCGGAGCGCAAACGCGACTGGGAGCGCAGCCGGGCCATTCCACTGCCCTATATCATTCGCCATCAAGGGGACATTTCGGTTGTGCCCATGCATCGCGCGGCCCCGAATTTCATGACCCGGAAAACGGTTCGCGCCCCGGTTCGCGCGCTGACCGCGCGGGATCGGGACGTTACGGCGGTGAGTGGACGCATCGTATGCATCGAGTCCGCGGACCCGGGGTTCGACTGGATTTTCGGCAAGGGCATCGTCGGACTCGTCACCCAATACGGAGGCCCAAACTCCCACATGGCCATCCGCTGCGCCGAATTCGGCCTGCCGGGAGCAATCGGCGTCGGGGAGCTGATGTTCCGCTCCATCCTCTCCGCCCGCGAGATCGCGTTGAAGTGCGGCGAGCACGCCATCGAGGTTATCCGATGACCTCGCGTCCCCTTATCGGCGTCACCATGCGCACGGCGGATGCGCGGGAATACGCGGAGGAAAGAGACGCGATCGCCCTCGACTGGTTCGCCTTCGCGGCCGCCGCGTTGCCCGGGGTCGCCCTGGTTCCGCTTCCCAACATCGGGAAGGGCGCGGCGAGACAGGCTTCCTCCTTGGAGCTCGAGGGCGTGATCCTTTCCGGAGGGGAGACGCCAGGCGCTTCCTCCAGACGGGACGAAACGGACGCGTCGCTGCTCAAATGGGCGGAAGCATGGGAAATTCCCGTCATCGGAGTCTGCCGCGGGGCGCAGGTGATCAACGCCTTCTGCGGCGGACGCCTTGCGAGCTGTACCGAGACGGAGCACGTGGCCGTCCGCCACGCCGTCAGGCTCGACAACGGCGGCGCGCGGGAGGTCAACTCGTTCCACGGCCGGGGAATTCCCGTCCAGGGGCTTGGCGAAGGCCTGATCGTCCGGGCGACAACCCTGGACGGGCGCTGGGTGGAGGCGTTCGCCCACGCCTCCCGTCCCTGGCGCGGCGTCATGTGGCATCCCGAGCGTGAAACGCCTGCGAACCGGGATGATATTATGCTCTTTCGCACTCTCATGGGATCGACGGCGTGACGGACGGAAGGATTTCGTTTCAGGCTCTTATTCTGGCGGCGGGCCGAGGGTCGCGGATGGGTGGGGAAACCGAGGGAAAACCCAAGTGCCTCGCGCCGCTGGCGGGACGAACGCTGCTGGAATGGCAGATCGGGGCGCTTCGGGCGGCGGACCTCTCGGACATCGCGGCGCTCGGGGGGTATCGCTGCGCGATGCTGGAGCCCTACCTTCCGGTCGCGGCGGTCAACGCCCGCTGGAGCGAGACCCAGATGGTGTCGACCCTCGCCGAAGCCGGTTCGCTGCTCGAGGCCCGTCCAACCATCGTTTCCTATTCCGATATCGTCTACCACCCCGATCACGTCCGCGCCTTGACCGCCATCGACGCGGATATCGCCATTACGTTCGACACCCTGTGGCTCGATCTTTGGCGGGCGCGCTTTCGGGACCCGCTCGTGGACGCGGAAACATTCAGACACGAAAACGGGCGGCTGATCGAAATCGGCGCCAAGCCCGGATCGCTGGAGGAAATCCAGGGCCAGTACATGGGGCTGATCAGGATCACGCCCAAAGGCTGGAAATCGATCGCGGAGCTTTTGAGCGGCGAAAAACCGGAAACCGTCGATCATATGTCGATGACGGAACTGCTGTCCGCTCTTATCGTCGCGGGGATCGCCGTGCAAGGCGCGCCCATCGAGGGGCGTTGGTGCGAGATCGACGCGCCCGGAGATCTTGCGCTGTATCGTCGCCGATTGAACGACGCGAACTGGAAACATGACTGGAGATGGCGGCGTTCGGGCGGGATGGCGACCCCCTGAAAAGCCCGACGGTCCCGCCATCGTTGAGGACAAGCTCCGGAGTTGCCGCAGCCGTTCCGCCAATATTCTTTGATGCGAGCTAACATTTTGTAAATTATAATGTTTCCATGTTCGTCAGAACCATATGCCACACGCGGCTGGATGAAAACGGCGGCGTTGCCGTTCGGCTGCGGTGCGGTCCTGGGGCGTCATCCTCCCACCTCCCACGGCTCGGGTTCGCGGAAATGCGGCCCGGTGGTTTCGTCCAGAAACAGGCCCGGACGATCCTTCGATCCAAGCGACCGATAGCGCGTGTATCTGCTTTCGACATGGTCCAGCCAGTAGCCGTCGCCGCTCTCGGTTTTTGCCAGGAATAAAACTTGGTCGAACGCTTGGCGTGATCCTTCGCTGTGGCGAATGTTCACGGGAAAAAGGGAGATCGAGAACAAGAACGGCGGCGATCACAAGCCATGAGCCCAATGTGAGGGCCAAAAAATCACCCCGTCAATGGGGCCGCAACGGAAATCGCCTCTTTTGCAAAGGTCTCCTTCGTATGTTTTTGGTTAACGCCAAGTCCAGATATCCCGAAGACGCGGATGCTTTCGGCATAGTCTGTCCACGTCATCCTGGATAATCGTTCGTATCATCGCAAGCTGCTCGCCGTCAAAACCATTGACTCGACAGGACAAGAAACGTTCGTGAGCGCGGCGCACCTTTTGCGACCATTTTGGAAGGGCCTCTTGAAAGGCGTCGTGAAACCAATTTCCGGAAATCAATTTCGTCATCTCTTCGGAAGAGATGTTGGCGCTGGAGAGGACGAGGACGGCGTTGGATTCTGGAAACAGGTCGGGATCGAGGTCCGTGAAATAACCGTTGGGAGATGGGGCGAAGGCCAGGATCGTCTCGTATTCCTCGGTCCAGCCGACGAAATCGAGGCGGCATATTATTCTTGCGTTATCGAAGGCGAAGTAGAATGGAAAATGCTGCAAATACCGCCTCGCCAGGCTTCCCCTGACGCGCCCGATGCTAGGAGAACGAAACGTTGGATCGACGCCCAGGCGTTCGTACACCCCCCGCATTGTCCCTTGCGCGGTTGCCGGCATCAACTCGCTGGTGTCGATGACCTCCCAGCGGTCGAAAAGCAAGGTTCCCTGCGCGTCGTGCAGGGCCTGCTTCGCGACTTGGTGCTGCAATCCGCACAGAAGGCACCGGCGACGGATCTCCGTGTTCAGATCATGCGACTTCTCGTCGAATCGATCGGCGCCGCTGTTCGCGTCTTCGATGATTTTCGCCGAAATCGTGTAATTGCATAGTGATTGTATATGAGGCGCCGGATCGCGCACCAACTGAATGGCGTGACGACGGCGGGAAAGACGGCGGAGCCTTTCCGCGAAATCCGTCGCAACGCGATGGCCGCTTCCGACTTCGTCCAGCCATTCCTGGGGAAAGATATCCCTGGCGTGATGAAGGCCTACGCCGGCTTTCCGGTCGACGGGCGCGAGTTCAAGGATTTCGCGGTCGCGACGTTCATTCAGCAACGCGTCCGCTTGGCCGATCTCCATCCACAATTCGGGATGGAGATTGCATGCATGGGCAAAGGCGTTGCCACCGACGTGGCCGTTGATCAGAACAATGAAATCCAGCATGGAGCCTCGTCCCTCAACAATACGCGACCCGCCACCGAACGCTTATCGGTCATGGGGGCGCCTGATTCGATTGTGTTCCTGATCGGGTGGTTTGCAAGCGCGATATGTCGGTTTATTGGGCCAAGGGCTTCCAGTTCGCGCGGCCACGCGAGACGTCGCGCCGCGCTTTCCAAAAATATTACGCCGGATACACCCTCACGAAGCAGGCGTCACTGTGCGGCCGTGACCAGCCTGATCCAAGTGGTCCAACGCCTATGAGAGAGTCTGGCGCAAGATTGTTTCCGGGGCCGGGGGGCGATAGTCCAGCGCCGAGTGGGGACGGCCCCGGGGCGGCTTGCGCTGCGTCGAGCGGTTCTGGCCCAGAACACGACACGCGCGACGCTCCGAGACGTCCAAGTCGGACCGGACATGCTCGATGCAGACCCGGCGGCGGGCGGGGCTCGGAAGTTTTGCTGACGCTGCCCTTCGGGTCCCCGGGCGGCCTCCTTGAGAATTTGCTTGTCCAGGGTCAAATCGGAAACGGCTTGGCGAAGCCGGGCGTTCTCCTTCTCAAGCTCCTTGAGGCGCTTCGCCTGATCGACCTTCAGGCCGTCGTATCCACGACGCCATCGATAGTAGCTCTGCTCGGAAATCCCCAATCGGCGGCAGATCTGGCCGACCTTCTCGCCCTGCGCCAAGGCCACGTCCGCCTCGCGCAGCATGCCGATGATCTGTTCCGGAGTGTAACGTTTGCGGCTCATTCGATCCTCCTTCTTCAAGGTCCTGAATAAGCCAGATTCTTTCAATCAACCGGGACCACCTTTTCCGGGGCAGGTCATCCCGAGCCCCAATCAGGCAGAGGATCAGTGGGACTGAGTGTTGTCAGTCGCGCCGCGACATGACAGACTTGCGTCCATAAAATCGGTTCTCCCTCCGCTAGGTGGACAGGAGGACATAATTTTTCCATGAAACCGTGGGGACGTGACCATGCGAACGGGACTGTGCGTCGTCGCATTTCTAATCGCTTTAGGCGCCGCGCAGGCCGGGCAGGCGGGATCGGATAATTCCCTGAAGGATACGTTCTTAAAGGCGAGATCCGGGAGCCAGAAAGATCAGTTCGCCATGTGCTATGGGTACTTCAAGGGTTTGGGGGTGCGGAAGGATTTGGATAAGGCATTGAAATGGTGCTTCATAGCAGTAGGAGGCATCCCGGAAGAAGATCATCGAAAAAATAGCCCGGTGCACTCGACATTTCTTACAAAATCTCTTCAGTATATAGGTTATATATTCTCCAAAATGGGCGATCACGGCACTGCGAAAACTGCATTCACCTTATGCAGCAAACAAGACGACTCCACGTCGAATGGAGCGCCAGATTCAATAATGGAGTGCAAGAACATATTGAAGTCATACAAAAATGTAGAAATAAAAAAGATGATAAGAACTACGGAAGACCTAAGGGGATATCGCCGTGAAATGTATAATGACAGCCATATGCTTAAATTGTCTGGCTTGAGTGGCGGAAAAAGACGCGCCGCAGGAAAAATCAAGGCAAGTAGTCCTCTGGGGTCGCCCCGGTGCGGCATGACGGAAGATCATTACAACGATATAAACAATAGCTATACGACTAAAGAAAAATGCGCGAAGGCCTATGCCTGGTTTAAATGCATGGGGTACTCAGGCGCTATTGCCACATGGCACCCTAATAAGAAAGGCTACTGTTCCATAGATTCCATGTATGGAACATGTTCTGAAGCCCAGAATTTGATGCGCAAGCCGGGAGGGGTGCTTTGTTGGGATCGATAATTCAAGGAATACCTCGTTTGGATCATAAATTCGTCGTGAATAACGTCAATCCGATTGAAATTGCGTGGCCCGAAAGACAACTCGGGGGGTGTCCCCCTGGCCTCGTCCGCTCTTGACGTTTCTTCAGCGACCACACTGTTTTTCCCATCTCTTGATAAAGGGAATGTTCTCAAACTCGATTCCGCTCAAAAGGGCGTTCACGTCATTGGATCGGGGACGGTACCAAGCTTGGCGTTCAAAATGGCTGCGCATGGCCGTGGTTTTGAATCGATAGCCGTGTCGGGCGAAAATCTCGTTGCGCATGACGCGAAGGTCGCTACACGACAGGGCCGCAAGATCGGCCGCGCGCAGCCGACGGGAAGACGCCTGCGGATAGAGGCCCGGAAGCCGGGACGTTTCGTTCCGGCCCGGATTGGGGAGTGGGCGCAGATCCCTTAAGCGGTTATGAGCCAGGGTCGCGAAATTGCCCGAAGGGTACTTGGCGAGATAGGCCTCGAAATCCGCTGGATTGGAGCTTTGATGGATGGAACTCCAGAACGTGGCCTCCAATAGGTCCCGGCCAGAGGCTCCGCCCGTTTCTTCGGGACTGTCATCGCCGTTCCAGTCATCCGACCCGCCCTGCAGCGCGAACACGAAATCACCTTGATTGAGCCGCGCATCGTGCAGCTTTCCCGTTTTCGGCGTCTGCGCCGCGGATGTCAGTTCGCTCACGGATTGATTCAGGAACAGGCCCAATTCTTCTCCGGTCACGTAGCCGTCGTCGTTGAAATCCGCGTCCTCGTCGCCGGAAATCGCCCGAAGGAAATAGTCTCGGAACGAACCATCGTCGCGAACCTCCTGGCCGGCGTCGCCCGACGTGATGAACTGGCGAACGTCTCTTGTGGTTTTCCTGGTAATCGCCTTGGGGCTTCCACCGGCTCGGGCTTGGAAAATGGTTCCCGAGAAACAGGAATCGAACACGGACAACACGTGCTTGGCCTTGGCCAAGCGCATCAGACCTCCAAAATCCCGCATATGCAGTGCCGTGACCTTGAATTCGGCCTCGTCGATGGCCGACGGCGCGTCGGCCGGGACAAGAAAACCCTCGCCGTCGATGGTGTGCCCGTGACCGGCGAACCAGAGGAAAAGCCGGGCTTCCGGGTCTTTCCCTTTCTTGGCGAAGAATACCTTGAGCGTATCTTGCAACTCTCGACTGGTCAGATCCGTATGCAAGGCGACGTCGAACCCCTTGGCCCGCAGCGCCGCCGCCACCATTCTCGCATCCTCGACCGCCTTGGACAGGCGCTGCCAGCCGTTGGTGTAGTTGTCGATGCCGATAACCAAGGCATGGCTGGAACTGTAAAGTTTGACCTTATCCGCACCGGAAGATCCTGCCGCCGCGTGTGGCTTCAGGGTGACCTCGAGCCCCCGCGACGCGGCGGTCGCGTCGCGCGCCGGAGCGAGCATCGCCAACAACAACAGGGCGATTATCAGGGCTGTTCTCAAGCGGGCCATTCCGTTCTCCACCGGCCAACCGGACGAGGATACCCCGTCGTCCGCGCTCAAGATAGGGACGTTGACAATCCCCAGCGAACCGAATGACATGGACGTCATGTCCGATGAATGCAAACTTGATCAGGCCGTTCTTGATTGTGAAACCGCTCTGAAAAACCTTGTGGAGCAGTTGCGCCACCGAGGCGACCGGGGCGTTCCCTTTTTTCCCAATATCACCGTCGTCCGGGTAAACGCTCGGAAACGTCCCAAGATCGAAACTTGGACGGCGAAAGCGTTGCGGCGAGCCCCCATGCTGCAAGGAGCGTCTCCGCATCATATGGATTACAACATCATTCCCGCCTTGGATAACCTCCAAGAACAATTGCGGCGAACCGGGTTTCCCCTGCTTGTTATGGAAATCCGCCTTCGGGAAGTCGATGGCTCGGATCAAGCCGTCGATCAGGCGTTTCGCCAAGCGCGGGACACTCTTGCCGCGACGATCAGGCGCCATGCATCCGGCGAGGCGGCGTGATGGAGGGCGGGACGAAAACGATCTTATTTTGGATGTGGCCGTTGGCGGCTGTTTGGGCTTTTGGCGTTCTCGCCGCCGAGGACAGGCAGGCGCGCGTCCATCCGTTGATGGAAGGAGCCGGAATCGTCCGCCAGGAAGTGACGGGCCATTTCATCCGTCCCGGACACAAGGAGACGATCACGCTGGGCGTGGCGTTCGGAGCGTTCGAGACGTTGGAAGCCTTCGATGCGTATGGAGGCGGAGCATTCGTTCCGGCGGACCCCGATCAAGAGATGAAGGCCTTTGACGGCGCATACCTGCATGTCTTTCACGGGAACCGCCGCTTGATGCGACTGCCCAACGATGCATATTCCAACGACCATGCGGCGTTCTCCGGAACCTGCCGCGATCAGAGCGGACGGGATTTGCTGATGATCGAACTGACCAGCCTTGGAACCGTCAACGCCGATGTCAATAATACCTTGGTGGTCCATTACGATCCCGTCCAGGACGCCTTCGACCACGCCCATTTCCAGACTCGCCACATCGAGGGCGTGTGCGGATTGGAGGCGGCGGAAAAGCAAAGGGTGTTGGACGAGGCCCGCCGGGCCGAGGCCAAGGCCATCATCGATGGGCTGTCCCCGCCGGGTGGGGAATTCAGCCCACCCACCGATAATCGGTGGCGGAAAATGCCCGTGCGCCGCATCGAAGACCAGGAATTGGAAGACGCGCTGAGACGCCTTCGACAACTGGCGCTGGAAGAAGAAAACGTTCCCGGCGGACAGCGCGAAGATCTGATGCAATATGTCGATTACGGCATGGAAACGGTGACGGTCGAGGGGGGATGGCGGTTCGCCGCAGCGCACCGCGCCGTCATATGGGATTCGGTCGGCGTCATGCTGGCGAAGCGCCAGGGCGCGTCATATTGGACCGCCTTCTACCGCATTCCCGCCGGGGGCTCCAAGGTCAACCTGTATGTCCCGTGGATCGAGGCGGTAAACGGAGAGAAGGCCGTGATCGGCCTTTGCACGTCTTGCAGTTTTTGGGGCGACTTCGAGCGCTTCGAGCTTGATCTGAACGCGTTTTCGGTGAGGCGCGCGGCGAAACAATGAAACCCGTTTTCGACATGGACGACACGCCGGTCGACGAGTTGGGAAAGACGACGCGGCCTATTCCGGTTTCCGAGGCGATAGCGCGCAATGCATGAGATCACCCATTATCCGAATGGCCAGGTGAATGAAGAACAGTGGACCGTTGCGAGGAAATTGCACCGTGAAGACGGCCCGGCGGTCTTGAAATGGAACAGCGATGGCTCCTTGAGGCGGGAGGAATGGCATCAAAACGGGGAGCTCCATCGAGAGGGCGACCCGGCCGTCACGGTTTGGGCCGGGGGCAAGGTCTTCCAGCGGCATTGGTGTCTCCATGGGCGCGACCATCGCGATGACGGTCCCTCCTTCAGAGTCTTTAATCCGGATGGCTCCTTGCATAGCGAGTTCTGGTCTTCCGATGGGCGCGATATTACGGACAAGGTTGAAAAGTGGGCGCGAACCGAAGCGTCCAAGCCCGCGGATCAATGGGAGGAATGGACCGACGACGATTGGCGCGGGTACAAACTGAAATTCGGACGGCTTCGCCGCCGCAAGACGAAACGAAAAGGCTCTCGATGATCCGAGGCGCGAAGCCTACAATACGCCGTCACCCTTGGATGATGGCGGTAACGCGGTGGCTGTCGTCATTTGAAAACACGCTTCATGCGTCGTTACGGTATGATTGGAAAAGCCATGATCAAGACGATTTTCTTATCCGTCCTCGCGGCGCTCTGCATTACGGCCTACGCTCCGTCCGTCATTTCCGACGTGGCGGCTGAAGAGAAGCCAAACACCAAGGTGCTGACGGAAGGCGACATCGCCGACCTTCCAACCGGCGTCACGGCTCAGCAACTCATCGCCCGTTTCGGCCCCCCCATATCCATGGAGAAAGGGCCGTTCATGGCTTGGCCGAAACAACGCGCATACGTATCTTCCGAGTATATCGCAAATTCGCACATTTTCATTGGAAGCGGATATTGGTTCTGGTTCAAAAACATCAGGGAACCGAAATCGGAATCAAGGTATGTCCTCACGCTTGTCGCGTCCTTCCCCGAAGGAAAATTCGCCGATGAAAGCGCTCTTTGGGGGCAGGTTGAACACATGACGGTTGATTGGCCGCCGGACGACAAGGGAAAGATCGTGAAATCCATCTTTGATCAATGACGGTTGCGCCGCGAGCCAGGCTTGCTCTTCCTCGGTCAGGAACAAACGGCCACTTTAAATACGCCGCCAAGCTGGTTGTGATCTGCGTTTTTCGTTCTTGTTTCCGCAGAAAATGGAGATTGTTGGAGATTCGATCGGGGATTCGAAAATCGGGATCTACGCATTCGAGATAATCGGGACGGCCTTCATGTGCTCGTCGATCGCATCGAGCAAGTCTCGGGGCAGGTCGATCTCGGGCCGGAAGTCGCTCCAGACGTCGCGGATCCTCCGGGCCATATCCTTCACGGACCGCATCGCCGTCGCCGGGGGCAGTTTGGCCTTGTCGATGAATTCGGCGAAACGCTCTTCCGTCAGATCGTGGAACCTTTTCGTCCCAGCGAAGTTCAGGCCAAGGTCTTCCTGACCGACGTAGGTCAACGTGGACAGGATGTCGTAGAGCGGGGCGAGTTTGGGCGTGCGGCCGTCGGGATAGATCAGGGTCCAGTTCTTCAGGTGCATGTCGCCGTTGCCGATGGCGGCGTTGAGAACCATGCGTTCCAGGAAATCCTTGATCCCGTCCTCGCCGATTTCCGCCCAGAGCACGCGGGCGATCATGTCGAAATTTCCCTTGGCGTATTTGTCCTCGGGATAGACGCGGAAGATCTGGGCGAAATCCTCCATGTGGACCCGTCCCCGATCGGATGTGCGGTCGAAACGGCGGATGACGAAAACGTCGCCAAGATCGGTGCGAACGCCACGCGGCATTCCTTGGATGCTGGAAACCGGAACAAGGTCCATGTCGGGCACATCGAACCCAAGACGCCTTGCGAACGTCATCATCCAGAATTCGTTCTCCGGCACGGCCGCGAACCGCTCCGACGGGAATTTCAAGATCCAATCACCGCCGAGACCCGACCCGGGCACGGTCAGCCCACCCGCCGCCGTTCGCATGGCGGAGAGTTTCATCTGCACACCGGCCAAACTGAATTTCAACGGGGCGTCCTCGGTGATGGGATCCTTCGTCTTGGCGACGCGGTCATCGACGTCGCTCTCATCCCTGTTGGGACGAACCACGACGGCGCCGGGAAGGTCTTGCCCCAGGATCTTCAGGAGTTGGAATTCTCGGCTGGGATGAACGCCATTTCTCTCGGCCACATAGTCCCTAAGCCGCCCTTCCGGGAGCATGTTGGAAAAGAAAGGATCGATCTTGTTCCGCCGCGCCTTGGGTTTGAGGGTGATCCCGCCCGACGCCGTCTTGAAGCCTAAGGACAATGTCGCCCGACCGGAATCGCCGGCATAGGCGTCGTTCAGCGTGAAGATGGTCCGGTCTCCGCCCAGGTCGACAACCTGGCCGACCAGGACACCGTGCAACAGGACATCCAGCACCTCGGCCATCGGTCAATCCTCGTCTTCCAGGGCATAGAGCGGCGGCTCGTCCCCGGTTTCACCATTGAGAACGACCTGGACGGCGGGAAGCCGCTCCCTCGGCACGAACATCATTTCCAGCCCCAAGGTGCGGGCCACGGCCATGAGCGTTCCCACGCGAACGTTGGTCCCGCCCCGTTCGATCCCAGAAATCTGGGTCTGGGTGACGCCGGATTTTTGGGCGAGGGCATCCTGGGAGAGGCCAAGGCCCATTCGCCGTTGCCTCACGATCCGGCCGATTTCGGATACGCCAACAGGTTTCATATATGAATCCACAATATCCATATATAATGATATATGGCAGTGGCGTCGCGGTCAAATGACCCGTCACGCCGAAGGCAATTTCAGCCAGGGATAGTTCAGTCTCTCGATGCCGTCGACCAGGGCCTGGAAGCGGATTTCCTTGTCGCCGTATTGCTCCCGCATCGCGGCTTTGCGTTCGTCGGAGTACCGACGAAACCGTCGCCGTCCTTCGCTCACTTCAGGCGGTTCAAGTCTTGATCCATTACCGTCTCGGGTGAACTCGTATAGCATCCGACGAGGTGGGACACGAAGAACCATCGCCCGACGAGTTTACGAAGGAAATGATCCGGCACGTCGTGACGGGATCGACCGATGAGGTGGAAAGCACAGGCGTAAAGAAGGGCGTTCTGTTACAAGATCATCCAGCGACCGCGAAAACCCGCCCCGGAGATGGAAGACAGGCCCTAGTGCGATAGGTCCAAGACCTCCGCCTGGGATTCCTTCAGGATGTTGAACTGGGCATCCCGCCTGTCGGCTGAGAAGCCGCCGCTCTCCACATCCTTGCCCCGCAAATATGTGGCCAATTTGGAAACCAATAGGCTGTTCGTGGTCAAAACATTTGGGGCATCGGATCCTGCCTTTGAAAGGAAGCCCCGGCCCATCCAGGCTGAGGTTGGTGCATGGGCATGATGACGCCACCACGCTTGAGCCATTTTTCCGGCGTTCTGCTCGCATAGTCGTCGAGATGGCGAAGTGGGAAATCCCCCAGTCCAGGAGGTAAGGAATAATCTTTGTCGTCATCAGGGATCCTGAGAGTTCGCTGGAAGCTGATGGAGCATGTGGCATCCTCGTGAACTTGAGGAAACCTGAATACCAAACGATCCTGTTCAAGCGTGATCATCTCGCCCTCCTTCACCATTCTCCCTCTCGAACTTCCCGCACCACCTGGAGAATGGCGTGGTCGGGGGATTCCTTTAATTGACGAATCAGGTCCGCGAACAGCTTGGGGCGTTTGCGTATGATCTCCTGGAGATCGGTCGAAACCTTACCCGCCATGGCCAACAGAACGTCGGGATCTTCTCCAAGTTCCTTCGCCAACTTGACCGTAGCGGCTTCTGATGGCGGCTGGAGGTCTCCACGCTCGATCTTGCTCAGATAAGCGGGCTCGATCCCGATGCGTTGGGCAACCTGTCGCAGGGAATAACGACGATCCTCCTTTCGAAGACGCTCTCGAGCCTCTCGCACATATCGACCAAACTGTGTCATGTGTAGTATATACTACACAATATGAAATTGTTCAATCGAATTTTCGTGGGAATGATTGCCGCAATCGTCGCCGCACCCACGTGGGCAATACTCCTGGAGGAATTCGACAAAACCGCGACATGGGTCCACCGTGCTGCTTTGGTCGAAATTCACGAGGTCTGCGACGGCATTCGATGGTCCTAACGTGAGAAGCAGGCCACGTGGAAAGCTTCTTCGCCGTCCAGTGCGTTGAATGTTAATGAAATTCTTCCCCGCTCCTATAGCGGAATACCTTGACATCTTGCACGTTGTAATGCCTGCTTTCGCTCACT
Organism: uncultured Hyphomicrobiales bacterium; assembly: GCA_964344345.1. Taxonomy (GTDB): domain Bacteria; phylum Pseudomonadota; class Alphaproteobacteria; order Rhodospirillales; family CAYFNC01; genus CAYFNC01. The sequence continues at coordinate 19,323 of CAYFNC010000039.1, forward strand.
GAAAAAGTCGGATTGACGGGCTATAGCGGTTGGGGTGTTGGTGTCCGCATCATGGCGGTTAAACACGCATGCCAGATAAATATGTTGATATATTTGATGTTTTTGTGGCGTGACATTACGGCCGGGGGATCATTAAACTTCTCCTTAACAAAATGACGGGAAGCCCCAGCGTCGCGCCACGCGGGACGCCTTGGGCCGATCAAAAAAATCGGTCCGGCGAGGATGTTAGCGCCTTGGGCGGCGTTCCGCATAGACTTGGTTTCTCTATTATGACCTTGGAGGCGGTCAAGGGGGATTGGAGGGCGTGTTCGAAAGGCTGCAACGCGTATGTTTCCGTGACGGAAAAAGATAATTGGCGAACCTATGCGTTCGTGACTTTCCGATTTATGAGTGTTATTTCTTAACTCTTTCCAAGTCTATTCGTCCTCTCGGCGACTGCCGCGCACCCTGGTCCGTAGACTCTACGAGGTTCAACACGGCATGAAGCCCCGCCAGATGTCCCCGGCCTTTGGCCCAGCGCCGCAGAAATCGGAAATCAAGGCATCGAGGATGTTCCTGAAGGCGGCCGATCTCATGGACGAGGGGCGATCCGGGGGCGCGGCGCAGTTGATGCGGCGCGCCTTGAAGCTGACGCCCGAAAATCCCGACCTCCATTACCTTCTCGGGCTGGCCTATGCGGACATGGACCGGCGAGGCGACGCCATCGACGCCTGGGTTCGGGCCGTGGCGTTGAACCCCGAGCACGACGATTCCCATCATAACCTGATCTTGTCCCTGATGAAGACCGAGCGTTGGGGCGAGGCCCGCGCCGCCGCCGAGGACGCCTTGGCGCGGTTTCCCGGCGATCCCCGTTTCCTCGAAAGCCTGGCCCACATCCACGCCAAGGACAACGAGCCCGAAAAGGCGTTCGAGCGCTACGCGAGCGCCATCGAGCTTGGAACCGAGACGGCGGGGCTGCTGTACGCGTTGGGACTGGCGGCGCGCGACTGCAACCGGCACGAAAAGGCGCGGGACGCGTTCGAGGCCGCGCTCGCGCTCGCGCCCGATTTCGCCAACGCCCATTTCGAGTTGTCCAACATCCATTTCATCCTCGGCGATTACGATCGCGGGTTCGCCGAATGGGAATGGCGGTTGATCCGGTCGGAAAATCCCGGACGGGATTTCCCCGTTCCCCACTGGAACGGCAGAACCGGCCTCAGCGGCAAGCGATTGCTGGTCCATGGCGAGCAGGGCGCGGGTGACGTTGTCATGTTCGCCCGTTTCATTCCCAGGCTCGCCGCCCGTGGCGCCCGCGTGACCCTCGCCTGCCATGAGGAGTTGGCGCCGCTACTCGAAGGCGTCAAGGGCGTGGAGCGGACGGTCCCCCTGTTGTCCGAGCCCGACGACATCGACCTCCACGCGCCGCTGTTCTCCCTGCCTTACCTTTTGGCGGCGAAGGCCGAAAACATCGGGTCCACGCCCTATATTCCGCTCCCCGACCGTCCGGCGCCCAAGCCGCTGGACGGGCAAGGATACAAGGTTGGGATCGTCTGGGCGGGAAGCTCGACCCACGCCAACAACGAACGCCGCTCGACCGGCCTGGACAAGTTCCTGCGCCTCGTCCGGGTCGAAGGCGTCCAGGTCTTCAGCCTTCAGGTGGGGGAATACGAACCCGACCTCGACGCGCATCCGGATAGCGGAATCATAAATCTCGCCCCGCATCTTTGCGATTTCGCCGACACGGCCGCCGCCTTGGCGGAACTGGACCTTTTGATCGCCGTCGACACCGCGGTCGCGCATGTAGCGGGGGCGCTGGGGACTCCGTTCTGGGTCGTGTTGCCCTACGCCAACGAATGGCGCTGGGGGACGGCCGGCGCGCCGGCGCCGTGGTACCCCGAGGCGCGGCTGTTCCGCCAGAACCGGCCCGGCGATTGGGATGAGTGCATGGAAAGGGTGGCCGAGGCCCTGGCCGTGGAGGCGAGGGGCGCCAAAGGCTGATCACCAGCGCGCGTTCCTTTGCGCGTCCTCCCAATGGGCCTGGAGGGCCTTCTTCACGCGGCCGAGCTCCTGGACCATGGGGAACGCCTCGGCGTTGTTGATGTAATCCATGTGGCTTCTGGGCGGGGCGGCGAGCAATTCGTCGAACTCCGCCTGGCTCAGCCGCAGCTTGCGCAGAAAGAACTCGGTGTCGTCCTCCAGGTCGAAGGGGTCGTATGGGGGCTGGCGGAGCGTCTCCAACGCCGCGTCCCTGGTCATCTGTCCCGACATGATCAGGCTGGAGAAATGGGGGCGGCGCTTGTCGTAGCCGTAGCGCCGGATCAGGTAGTGGTTCTGATAGAAGCGGGTGAAGCGGCTTTCCCAGTGCTTGTACTTGTAGGGCCGGAAGCCCACGGCTTCGGCGAGCTCGCGCTCCACCTGCTCGCGGACGTAGGGAAGCAGGTTCAAGGGGTCGATGATTTCATAGGGCCTGGGCGTCGGGAAATCATAGAGCGAGATCATGGTCTCCTCGAATCCCAGCACGGGATATTTCTCCAGCGCCCGCTCCCCGAACATGCGGTGGATGGCGAGAAGCTGGCCGCCGTCGTGATAGGTGTGGACCCAGCTTTGGGGCAGAATCGATTCGGTCGCGTGGTTGGCCCCCCTGAGAAGGAAGCCGATGTCGAAGGTCTTCAGCAACCGCAAACAGATCGCGTTGATGGCGTGGTCCTGGGGGACGTCCTGGTTGGGGACGCCGGATTTCAGGTAGGCGCGCTGCAGGTCCCGCATCTCCTTCCAATCGACCACGTGGGTGTGCAGCTCCAATCCCAAATTGCGGCAGATGTTCTGGATGTTGGTCACGGCGAGGTCCGAGTTCCATCCCGTGTCCACGTGCACCGGCAGGGGGCGGAGCCCGAGCTTGACGGCCTGGTAGGCGGTGTAGCTGCTGTCCACGCCGCCGCTGATCCCGACCAGGCAATCGTACTCCTTGCCCTTGCCCGCCTCGCGGATGCGATCGGCCTCCGCTTCCAGGCGGCGCGCGCCGTTGGCGTCGGGTTGCCATTCGGGGGGGCGCAGGCGCGCCTCGGCCTGGCGGCAAAAGTTGCAGACGCCGTTGGCGTCGAAGGCGATCTCCAACGCCGTCGTGTCCATCACGCACCGCGCGCAAACCCGATACTCCGGGTGGCCGGCCCCCTTGAATTCGGGCGCCGGCGCCAAGGGCGGGGGCGGATAGGGCGACGGGTCGGGCATGGGGCGCTTCCTCGCGGATTGTCCGGCGAGCCGTTCTCGCCGCGGCCATTATAGGCTATGGTGCTTGGAAAACATGGACGCATTCTTACCGCATGATCACCATCGTCGACACCGCGACGGGCAACGTGGGGGCCCTGGCCAGGATGCTCCGCAAGCTGCGGCGGCCCGCGCGCGTGACCGATGACCCGGATCAGGTGGCGTCCGCCGACTGCCTGATCGCGCCAGGCGTCGGGCACACGGGGACCGTCATGGCGGGGCTCAAATCCAGGGGGCTGGACGCGGCGATCCGGGAGGCGGCGGCGTCGCGCAAGAGACCGGTTCTCGGCATCTGCGTCGGCATGCAGATCCTCGCCGACCATTGCGAGGAGGGGGATTGCCCGGGGCTGGGTCTGGTTCCAGGCCGCTGCGTCCGGTTCTCGGCGAGCGCGGCCGAGACCCCGATCCGGATTCCCAACATGGGGTGGAAGCCGATCACCGTCGCGCGCGAGAACACCATTCTCGCCCCCCTGTTCGACGATCCCGACCAGGGGCCGGAGCCCTGGCGGTTTTATTTCGTCCACAGCTACCATTTCGTCTGCGAAGAGGAGGGGGACGTTCTGGGGCTCGCCCACCACGGCGGCGATTTCACGGCGGCGATCGCCCGCGACAACATTGTCGGGGTCCAGTTCCATCCGGAAAAGAGCCTGAAGTACGGCATGGCGTTTCTCGATCGCTTCGCCGAGTGGGCCGGGGAGCCCCGGGCGTGAGCGCCGTCCCGCCCCATCGCGCCCAAGAGGCCGAGATCAGGCTGATCGCTTGTCTGCTGCTCGCGGACGGCGCGTTCGTCAAGACCACGCGCTTCGCCGATCCGGTCTATATCGGCGATCCCATCAACACGTTGAGAATCTTCAACGAGAAAGAGACGCCGGAAATCTGCATCCTCGACATCGGCGCCGCGCGGGGCGAACGGGAGCCGGACCTGGCGCTGCTCGAATCCCTCGCCAGCGAATGCTTCATGCCCGCGAGCTACGGCGGCGGAATCCGGACCGTGGAAACCGCCGGTCGCATCCTGTCGTTGGGGTACGAGAAGGTGGCGCTGAACGCGGCGGCAATCGAAGATCCGGGCGTGATCACCGCCATCGCGGATCGCCACGGCCGCCAAAGCGTGATCGTCTCCGTCGACGTTCGAACCGGACCCGATGGCCGGCGCCGCGTCATGGGCGAGGGCGGGACGGAGGACACCGGGCTGGACGTCGTCTCCCACTGCCGAGCGGCCGTCGAGGCCGGGGCGGGGGAGATCCTGCTGACGTCGGTGGACAGGGAGGGAACTCTCGAAGGGCTCGACCACGACCTGATCCGCTTGGTCGGCGAGGCCGTGGACGTGCCGGTGATCGCCCATGGCGGGGCGCGCGACGCGGACGACGTGGTTCTGGCCGTCGCGCGGTCGGGAGCGGACGCGGTCGCGGCGGGCGCCATGGTCGTCTTTTACGGCCGCCATCGCGCCGTGCTGGTCAACCCGCCCACGCGGCGCGAACTGATCGCGGCCCGCCGCGCCCTGGCGGGGGCGGATTAAGCGGTTGAAATCGCCACGGATTAACAGCGATTTAATGTTTATGGACCGTAATGGAGTGGTGGAAATATCGCCAAGAGACCCATGACCGCTTCCGCGCCCGTGACCAATCCGTACCTTTCGGTCGTCGTGACCAGCCGCAACGACGACCACGGGGGCAATCTCAAGGCGCGGATGCAGTATTTCGTCGATGGCTGGATCCATCAGGCCAAGAAGTTCAATCTCGATTCCGAACTGGTGATCGTGGAGTGGAATCCCCCGCAGGACCGCCCCCGGCTGAAAGACGCGTTGCGCTGGCCGGACGACCTGGGCCCGTGCGTGGTGCGGATCATCGAGGTTCCGACCCACATCCATCACCATTTCCAGCACGCCGAGAAGCTGCCGCTTTTCCAGTTCATCGCCAAGAACGTCGGATTGCGAAGGGCTTGGGGCGATTTCGTCCTGGCCACCAACATCGACATCCTGTTTTCCGACGAAATGATGGCGTTTCTGGCCGCGCGGAAGCTGGATCGCGAGAAGATGTATCGCAACGACCGCCTGGACGTGCCGGCCGAGCTGCCCGAAGGCTTGTCCATGGACGAGACGCTGGACTACTGCGCGCGCAACGTCATCCGCATCAACAAGAGGAACTGCTCCATCAACCTGTCCCCGCCGGGCTATTACGCCTACGACATGATGGGGCTCGACGCGTTCGCGCTTTCCATGGCGGAATACCTCAAGACCACATGCTCGATCCTCGCTCGCCTGCCGGGCGTCGCGGGCGGAGCCTACCGGCTTGCGACCCAGCCGGGCCGCGCGTCCCTGGGGGATCGTTCGCGGCTGGCCGGTCGCCTGTTCGCCAGCCTGTTCGCGAAGTTCAAGGAGGTGCGGAGCGCCAACGCCGACGCCCTGAAAAAGCACAAGGCGTTCCGCCGCGACGTCCCCCCCCTGCACTTCAACGCGTGCGGCGATTTCGAACTGATGCACGCCGGAAAATGGCGTCAAATCCAGGGCTACCCCGAATACCAGGGGTTCTCCATGCACCTGGACAGCCTGTTGCTGATGGGGGCCGTCTACAGCGGCCTGGTGGAGGAGGAGGTCTTGCCTTTTCCCATGCGGCACTATCATATCGAACATTCGGTGGGATCGGGCTTCACGCCGGAAGGCGAGGAGGCGCTCTACGAGCGGCTTCGGGTCAAGGAGCTTCCGACCCTCGAATGGCCGGAATGCCTGCGCATGGGGAGAAAATTCAAAACCAGCGGCCAAGCCGTGCAGTTCAACGAACCCGATTGGGGGCTCGCCGGGGCTCCGTTGAACGAGACGACGCTATGACCATGTCCCACTCGCCAAACAGAATGTTGGGAGCAGAGCCATGAAAAACAGGACAGGAGCCGATCTTACGCTTGTCGCCGGAGCCGGCGGCTTCATTGGCGGCCATCTGGTCGGAGAGCTGCTGGCGCGCGGGATTCCCGTGCGCGCCGTGGACGTCAAGCCGTTCGACCAGTGGTTCCAGCGTTTCGACACGGCCGAAAACCTGCGCCGAGACCTGCGCGTCAAGGGCGCCTGCGACGAGGCGGCCAAGGGCGCCCGCGTCGTGTACAACCTCGCCTGCGATATGGGCGGTATCGGCTTCATCGAGACCCACAAGGCCGACTGCATGATCTCGGTGCTGATCAACACCCACATGCTGATGGCGGCGCGCGAGGCGGGGGCCGAGCGGTATTTCTATTCCTCGTCCGCCTGCGTCTACGCCGCGGACAAACAGGACGACGCCGACGTCGCGGCCCTGCGCGAGGAGTGGGCCTACCCGGCCATGCCCGAGGACGGATACGGCTGGGAGAAGCTGTTCAGCGAGCGCATGTGCCGCCATTTTTCCGAGGACTACGGCCTGACGACGCGGGTGGCGCGGTTCCACAACGTCTATGGCCCCCACGGATCCTGGGAGGACGGCCGGGAAAAGGCGCCGGCGGCCATCTGCCGCAAGGTGATCCAGGCCAAGCTGTCCGGCGCGAACGAAATCGAGATCTGGGGCGACGGGGAGCAGACCCGCAGCTTCATGTACATCGACGACTGCCTGCTTGGCGTTCGCAAGATCATGGAATCCGGGTTCTCCGAGCCCCTTAATCTCGGCAGCGACCAACTGGTCACCGTCAACCAACTGGTGGACATCGTCGAGGGGATCGCCGGGGTCAAGCTGAAACGACGCTACGACCTGTCCGCGCCCAAGGGCGTGCGCGGCCGCAACAGCGACAACGCCTTGATCAAAAAAGTTCTGGGCTGGGCCCCGGACACCAGGCTCGAGGACGGGATGGAGCGGACCTATCGCTGGATCCACGACCAGATGGCCCCATCCGGAGGCGCGCGCGCGGAAGCGAAGACGCTTTCGGATCACATGCTGTAAGAATCCGCGAAATCACCGCACGTCGGCGGCGAAGCTGTAGCCGACGCCGTGGACCGTCTGGATGAGCTTGGGGTCGTTCGGGTCCGCCTCCAATTTCTTGCGGAGCTGGCGCACCATGACGTCGATGGTCCTGTCCGTCGGCGCCCATTCGCGGCTGCTGACGGCGTCGAGCAAGAAGTCGCGGCTCAGAACCCGGTTGCGGCTGTCCACCAGGGCGGCCAGCAGATGGAACTCCCCCCGCGTCAGGCGAACCTCGTCTCCGTCGGGCGCGGTCAGTTTCCGTTTTCCCAGGTCGAGCGTCCAACCCTCGAAGGTTCGGATGTCCCCCTTGGGTTCGTTTTCGCGATACGTCCGCCACCGCCTGAGGATGTTGCGCATGCGCGCGAGCAGTTCGCGTTCGTTGAACGGCTTGGTGATGTAGTCGTCGGCGCCGAGCTCCAGGCCCACCACCTTGTCGACGTCGTCGCCCTTGCCCGTGACAAGGATGATCGGGATGTCGGATTGGGCGCGAATGGCGCGGGTGAGCGAGAACCCGTCCTCGCCCGGCATGCGGATGTCGAGCAGGATGATGTCCGGGCTGTCCGCGTCCAGGATCGCCCGCGCGCTTTTCCCGTCGGCGGCCTCGCTGACCCGGAAGCCTTCCTCCTCGAAGTATTCCTTCAGCGCGTAGCGCACCAGTTCGTCGTCATCGACAACAAGGACGTGGGAACGGTCTTCCATTCTCTCGGTCCGGCGCGGCTCATTAACATCTCCATAACAATTATAGGCCGATCCGTTAACAACCGCCACAAAATCCCATTACATCCGGGGACTATCATTAAGGGACATGGAACAGGAGTGCGTCGAGATGACCATGGAGCGCCCCCACGCCGCAGCCTTCCCGTCCAACCGGTTGATTCTCGGAGACGCCAGGTTTCGATACTATCCGCTCTGGGACGTCTGGAACGATTGCGTTCTTTGCTATCTTTGCGAAACCTTCTGGGACGGCGGAAGCGGCCACTCCTTGCTCGAGGACGACCTTTCCTCCGAATTCGACGACAACGAGCGCCGCCTCGCCCTGGATCTGGAGATTCTGCACCAAGGCCTGGCCGAGGCCGAGCAGGCGGCGTCCCATTACGGCGTCATGAAGGTTCTGGTGCCGGTCCACTTCTCGACACTGGCGGACCCTGAAACCGCAGGGGTCTACGTCGAGGAATGCAACAAGCGCGTTTGGCCGGTGTACGACGAGGTCGCCTTCGAGATCGTCTACACGCCCCATTGGGCCCACGCCGGTCAGCTCACCGGCGTGGCCGAAACCATCTCGAGCTTCGGCCAGGCGCTGTTTCTCAGGGTCGATACCGACTTCGACGATTTCGCGGCCGTGGCGCCCAAGGCTTTCGCCTCGGTCGGCGTGAACCTCAGGGTGGACCCCCGGACCGAGGACGACCTAGTGGGCGAGATCATCGCCTTCGCCGGGAAGGCCAAGGCGGCGGGACTTCGCTGCCACGCCCATGGACTGGAGTCCGTCGTGGTCAGCGCGGCGGCGGTGAGCTCCGGCTTCGACTTCATCGGCTCCGACGCCATCGCGCCGGCGTTGGAGTTCGACCACCGCGAACGGGACGTCCCGCGCTCGCTCGACCTGTTGCGGACCATGCTGGCCTCGCGAAAGACCATCTGAATGAAGGGCAAGTCCGATGAGACGCGTCTCCGAAACCGACTTGGCGATCAGAAAGCATTTCAAGGGCTCCATCGCGGCCACGGCGATCGTGGGCGTGGCCTTGACGCTTGGCCTGTCGTTCTGGATCGACCTGATGCGTTATGAAGCTCGTCAAAACGATTTCGCGCGCCGCGCCGCGGAGCACGCGGCTCTTATTCAGGAATCGATCGACCAAAGCGTCGAGGCCGTCGCCTCGATCAGCGGTTTTTTCAAGGCGTCCGAAAAGGTCCATCGCAATGAATTCAAGGCGTTCAGCGCGGGGGGCTTGTCCCGTAATCCCGGCATCCAGGCTTTGGAATGGATACCCCGCGTCCCTCACCAAGAGCGCGCATCATACGAAGAGCAGGCGAGGCATGAAGGTCTGGCGGGCTTTCAATTCACGGAGATTGGGCCCAACGGAAATATAGTCGCCGCAAGAGAGCGCGCAGAGTATTTTCCCGTTTTCTACGTCGAGCCCATGTTGGGGAACGCGCGCGCCCTAGGCTTCGATCTCGGTTCGAACCGGGCGAGAAGAAAGGCGCTGGAGCACGCGCGCGATTTCCGCCACACCGTCGCTTCCGGACGCATCCGACTGCTCCAGGAAAAGGGAGACCAGTTCGGCTTTCTCGTTTTCCACCCAGTCTACGACAGCCGCGAGACGTTTGCGGGATTCGCGCTCGGCGTCTTCCGGATCGGGGATCTGATCAAGCACGCCATGCGGTTGAGGAAAGACCTCGGCCTCAGTTATCTCATCCTTGACGAGGCCGGGCCGGAAGGGGAAAGGGAGCTGTATTTCCATTCCGCGATTCCGGGCGAGCCCCAGGACGCGCGCATGGCGTTCGACAAGGGCGGCGACGGCCTGGAGAAACGCATCGTCATATGGCTTCCCGGTCGAACCTGGCTGGTGACGTTCCGGTCGATCGATGAAGAGGCGGGGTTGCCCGTCGCTTGGGAAAGCCTTCTCGCCATGGCGGCCGGACTCGCCCTGACCGCGTTCGTCACGATTTTTCTTTATTCGAAAACGTGCATTGCGGAAATGAGCCGGGCGCATTTGCGGGCGTTGGAGGAAAGCGAGGCGACGCTTCGGACCGTGATCAACGCCAGCGTCGGCGACTACATGGCGTATTGGGACGTCTCAGGCGAACTTCGCTACGCCAGCTTCATGCCGCCGGAGGACCTGGCGGACAAGGTCATGGACGTTCTCGCTTCGCCGAGGCCGATGCGGTTCGAGGAGCGCATGGGGGACGCCTGGTTCGACTTCAACATGAATCCCGCCTTTTCGACCAAGGGCGAGCTCCATGGCGTCGTCCTGTTCGCCCGGGACATTACGGAGCGCAAGCAAGTCCAAGAACAGCTGTGCGCCGTGAAAGGCGCCGTTTCCCAGTGGGGGCGGAACCCACCCGGCAACTGT
>CAYFNC010000040.1:0-28977 GCA_964344345.1 uncultured Hyphomicrobiales bacterium
CGCGGGTGATGTCGGTCAGGTCGTCGACGATCATCAGAACGGCGGGCGGGAAGTCGCGGTCGCCGCGCAAGGGCACGTGGTCGGACCGGATCACCTCCTCGTCCTCCTCGCCCTCGTTGAAGATCTTGACGTGGGATTCGATGGTTTCATCCACGCTGTCGGTTTCCTCGAACCGCTTCAGGATCGCGCTGTTGATTTCCTGGAAGTGCTTGCCCTTCACCGGGCCGATGACGCTGGCCATGGTCTTGCCGAACATGTCCTTGGCCTCTAGTCCGCCGACGGCGGCGGCTGGTTGGTTGGCGAAGGTGTAGGTGGTGTCGCCGGCGACCGCCACGATCTGGGAGCGCTGGCTGTCGGTGACCACCTTCATGAACTTGGACATGTTGGACATGCGCTCGGCGGCGATGCGGTAGTTCTCGGCCGCCTGGGTGGCGCGGACCGAACTGCCGTGGCGCCACACCCCGAAGATGGTCGCGCCCACGCCCGCGATGATCAGGACGAACACGATCAGCATGGTCTGCAGGCGGGTCTCGTTGGCCTCCAGCGCCTCGGCCCGGGTGATCTTGCGGGTCAGAACCCACGGCAGGCCCGCGATGTTGCGGGACGCGATCAGCACCTCGTCGGTGGCGTAGTCGCGTTTGATGGCGAAGCCGCCGGTGGTTGCGATGGCGTAGGCGGCTGCCAAGTCGGGCGTGTCGACGGCGAGGGTCTTTTCAAGAGCGCCGGTTCCATCGACGAGCGGCGACAGATACTCCACCGTGCCGTTGGTCTTGCGGATAAGGTAGGTTTCCGCGCTTTCCTCGGTCGAACCGGGCTGGACCAGCTTGGCCCACAGGTCCTTGCCGACGATGCGCATGCCGATGACCGCGCCGATGCCCTTGGCGCCCTCGGAATCGTCCTGGATGCCGTAGATGGGAAGGATGAATCCCATGGTCGGTAGGCCGGTCGCGCCCTTGAACAGGTCGACCACGGCGGGCTCGCCCTCCAACGCCTTGGAGACGGCGGCGCGGATCTTGGCGTTCAGGGGCGGCATTTCCGGGGTGCTGACCACAGGCTTGCCCTCGGCGTCCACCAATCCGATGCCCGCGACGCCCGCGCGCTCCACGTTGGCCTGGACCTCGGCGGCCTCGACCGGGGGCTTGAAGCCCGTGCGCTCGGCCGTGGCGACGAGCAGGTTGCGCAGATAGCTGGCCTGGGCGGCGACGTCGTCGGCGCTGTCCTCGTCCTCTTCGTCGTCGTATTCGCCCATGCCGGCGGCGGCCATGGCGAGTTCGCTCATGTAAAGCTGCAAGGAGGCGTTCTCGGCCATCTCGCGCATGTAGGCGAAATTCTGCTCGACCCAGTCGTTGACGGCGGCGGAGCGGCTGTCGGCGACGATGCCGAGTCGCACCTGCCATTCCTGGAGGTTGCGGGCCCGCTCGTCCTCGACGAACTTGAAGGCGAACACGATTCCGCCGATCAGAAAGGCGATCAGCGCGCCCGCGACCAGCACCACCTTGAAATTGACCCTGCGAGGGGCGTCGTCGCCCTGTCCCGCCGTATCCGCCATGGGAACCCCCATCACCATAAAGCCCTACAGCGAACGGATTGTTACGGTTTCGGGCATCGGGCGCAAGAACGTTCGAAATATTAATCTCGAAATTATCACGATTTCGCGAGTGTGACGGCGACCGCTTGCCGGACCATGGGGGACATCCATATAATCGGCCGAGCGATTCTGGAGGCGTAATGACGAGGCGACCGCCCGAACACGACCCGTGCAGACGGTTCCTGGCCCGCACCCTGGGGCTTGGGGCGCTGGCCGCGCTTTCGCTCGGCCTCGCGCCCCTGGACGCGCTCGCCGCCGGAGAGAAAAAAAAGAAAAAGAAGAAAAAAAAGAAAAAGAGAAAAATGAAGCCGTCCTTCTTCAACAGCAAGGAGCGGCGATCCCGGAACATGAAGCCGTTCAAGAAGTGGACCGGCGCCCTCTCCCGCTACACCAAGGAGGCCGCCGAGCAGGCCAACGGCGGGTGCAAGTCCAAAAAGCTGAACAAGTGCCATTACGACGAATGGATGGCCTTCCTCGATACCGTCAAGGACAAGGGCAAGATGGACCAGGTCAAGGCCGTTAACGCCCACATGAACAAATCCAAGTACATCACCGACCACAACAACTGGGGCAAGAAGGACTATTGGGCGACCCCGGGCGAGTTCATGGCCCGGTTCGGCGATTGCGAGGATTACGCCATCGCCAAGTTCATGTCCCTGAAACACCTGGGTTTCACCAACAAGGAAATGCGGGTGGTGGCGGTGAAGGACCTGAACCTGAAGGTGGGGCACGCCATCTTGGTGGTTTTCGTGGACGGGGGCGTCTGGCTCCTGGACAACCAGATCAAGACCGTGATCGACACCAAGAAGGTCAAGCACTACATGCCCGTGTTCTCCATCAACGAAAAATACTGGTGGCGGCACAAGATGTAGGGCGGCGTCACAAGCCGAGTTTCCGCATCCTCCGCCACAACGTTGTCCGGTCCACGCCGAGCGCCCTGGCCGCCGCCGCCTTGTTGCCCTTGTGGGCGGCGAGCGCGGACTCGATTTCCGCGCGCTGGCCGTCGACCTGCTCCGTTGCGGGCCTGGGCGGAGCGTCCGGCCCGCGTTCGCGGATGTAGGGCGGCAGGCTGTCCGGGATCACGGTGTTGTTCACGGCGCAGATGATAGAGTACTCCACCGCGTTCTCCATCTCGCGCACGTTGCCGGGCCAGTGGTAGTCCATCATCATGCGCATGGCCTCGGGGTTGCAGTCGACGTCGGCCGAGTACCCCCGCGACCCCATGTCGGCGCAGAAATGCTTCAACAGCAGCGGAATGTCCCCGGGACGGTCGCGAAGCGGCGGGATGTCGAGGGGAATGACCGCCAATCGATAATACAGGTCGTCGCGGAACTCGCCCCGGGCCACCATGTCGCGGAGCTTCCGGTTGGAGGCGGCGATGACGCGCACGTCCACCTTGACCGGGGCGTCCGAGCCCACGGGCTCGAACTCCTGCTCCTGTACGGCGCGGAGCAACTTGGCCTGAAGGTGCAAGGGGATTTCGCTGATCTCGTCAAGGAACAGGGTGCCGCCGTCGGCGGCCTGAAACCGGCCGGTCCGCGACTGGGTCGCGCCGGTGAAGGCGCCTTTGACGTGGCCGAACAGCTCCGATTCAATCAGGTTCTCGGGAATGGCGGCGCAGTTGATCTCGACGAAGCGTTTCGCCGCGCGGGCGCTGCGGCGGTGAATCATGCGCGCCATCCGGGTCTTTCCGGTCCCGGACTCCCCTTGCAGAAGCACGAAAGCGTTGGTCGGCGCCACCTGCTCGATTCGGGTCATTATGCCCAGCATGCGCGGATCGTTGGACTGAAGCTCGGCGTTGGCGCCGCGCATCGCGTCCTCGAGCCTGCGCTGAAAAGTCCGGTCCTGGCTGATCACCACGCGCAGCCGCCTCTTGCCCTCGCCCGCGTCGACCAGTCCGGTGTGGAATTCCAAATCGCGCCGCCCGCCGGCGCCGTCCACCCGACGCTCGAAACGGACGAAGCCGCCGCCGGACGCGCCGCTTCCCCTTGATTTCACGCGAACATCCTTGAGCGCCTTCTCCAGGTCCACCGCCCCCGCCTCGGCCAGGGAGCGGATCGGCTCGTTGGGTTTGGCGCCAAGCATTTCGCCCGCCGCGGGATTTTGGTAGAGCACCGTCCCGTCCTCGTCGGCGATGATGACGCCTTCGTCCATGAACGAAACGATGGCCTCCAACAGGGGAACCAGGTCGTCGAGAGTCCGCATTGGTTAAAAAAACCTTTTACAGCCGGGCCCGAACACGCATATTGCCAGTTCGCATGGTGATGCGCTCTAGTGTTGCATGCGTGGCAATGTTGCGCAACATGTTGCATTGCGGCTGTTGCGAAATAATCCACAGTTTGGCAAGGGATTATCCATGTTGTCCCCGCTTTCCCCCCAATTCCTTCGTTGCATCGGTTGCGAAGAGCCGCTAGGGGGTATCCTGATTTTTCAGGACGTTGGCGATTTGGCACGTCCCTTGCTGTAAAAGACATTGGCGCGCGGACCGCGCGCATTGACGCGGAAACAGCCCCGAGAGGGCCTAAAAAACGGGAGGATCAAGGGACTATGGCTGATCTGTTTTCCGACGAATGGATGCAGAAATTCATGGAGGAATGGAACAAGGAGCCCGAGCTCTCCGACGAGCTGGCGAAGATCGGTTTCAACTCCACCATCGCTTACGGACTCGACACCGATGACCAGCCGCGCGGCTACATCACGATCGAGAACGGCAAGGGCGTGAAGGCCGGCGCTTACGACGGCTGCGAGGTCAACTGGGACCTGCGCGCGACGCAGAAGGACTGGGAAGCCTGGCTGAAGAAGCCCCCGGGCCTGATGGGCCTCGGCATGGCCTATACGTCGCGGAAGCTGCGCTTCAACGTCGGCGACTACGCCGCGATGATCAAGGACCCGCGCATGGCCGGGCCGTTCATCAAAAGCTTCGTGGTGATGGGACGGGCATAATCACATGCATCGCAATGGATGGTTTCTCGTCGCCGCCCTGCTGGCCGCCACGGCCGGCTCGACGGCGCCCGCGTATTCGCAAGGCGGCGGGTACGCGCCCGAAGCCGTGGTCACGACCGAGAACGTCGGCAACCTGGCCACGGTCGGCGGCACCGTGATTCCCTACAAAGAGGTCACGCTGTCCGCGCAGATTCCGGGCGAGGTGAAATACCTCGCCGGCGCCGAGGGGGACGAGTTCACGCAGAACACGCTCCTCATCAAGATCGACGACGAGAGCATCCTTGCGCAGCGCCAGGCCGCCCTGGCGGGGATCCACAACGCCCAACTGGGTCTGCGCAACGCGCACGCCCAGTACGGGCGCGAACTGATCTCGCCACGGTCGAGCAGCCCGTCCACCATGCCCGGCATGGGCATGCCGACCATGTTCGACAGCATGTTCACGCGCGGCTTCTCCAACATGATGGGCCAAAGCGACACCGGATTCGAACGCGGCGCCAACCTGATCCAGTCGGGCACCGGCGTGGGCACCGCCCACGGCCAGCTTCGCCAGGCCGAGGCCCAGCTTCGCCAGCTAGACGCCTCGCTCAAGGACGCCAACCAGGTCGCGCCCTTCGACGGGGTGATCGTGCAGAAGTTCGTCGAAGTCGGCGACACGGTGCAGCCAGGCATGCCGATCCTGAAGTACGCCCACGTCAAGTACCTGCGGATCAAGGCCGACATCCCGGTCAGGCTGGTCACCGGCCTGCGCAAGGGAATGATGGTCCCGGCGATCCTGGATGTCCGCGGCGACCAGGTGCAGGCGCGGGTCAGCCAGATTTATCCGGTGGCCGACGCCTCCAGGCACACGGTGACGGTGAAGTTCGACCTTCCGCGCGGCTCGGCCGCCGCGCCCGGCATGTACGCCGAGGTGCGCATTCCCGACGCGGGCGCGGGCGTGACCCAGCTTCCGGTGATTCCCGAAGCGGCGGTCATCTGGCGCGGCAGCCTTCCCGGCGTGTTCGTGCGCACGCCCGACGGCGGCGTCTCGCTTCGCCTTCTGCGCCTCGGCGTTCCGGTCGGCGAAGGCCGGGTCAGCGTCCTCGCGGGCCTGCAGGGCGGCGAGCACGTGGTGCTGAACCCGCATCCGGCCATGACGTCCGGCGGGGCCCGGCCGCCGCAAGATCAGGGCGCGACGCAAGCGCGCTGATCCGTCCTTGGCGGGACATCGGAATGAAATGAGCAACCGGCTCCAGGCCGGTATATCGGGGGGATAATAGGGGTCAAATGACCGATAGCGAAACGCGACCTGAAAGCGCGGGAACACACGATCATCACGGCCTAGGCCTCGCCGGGCGCATGACGCGCGCCTTCATTCACTCGCCGTTGTCTCCGTTGATGCTTCTGGCCAGCCTGGCGCTCGGCATTCTCGGCCTCGTGTTCACGCCGCGCCAGGAGGACCCCCAGATCTCCGTCCCCATGGTGGACATCTTCTTCGGCTATCCTGGGGCGAGCTCCCATCAGGTCAGCACGCTCGCCACCGTGCACATGAACCGGATGCTGAAGGAAATCCCAGGCGTCAAGCACGTCTATTCCGCCACTCAGCGCGGCGGCGCCATGGCCACCGTCCAGTTCGAGGTCGGCGAGAACCTCGAAAACTCGGTCGTCAAGGTCCACGACAAGCTGATGTCCAACTTCGACAAAATCCCGCCCGGGGTGTCGAAGCCAATGGTCAAGGCCAAGGGCGTGGACGACGTGCCGGTGGTGACCCTGACCCTTTGGTCCCACGATGTGGACGACGCGGCCCTTCGCCTCGTCGCGCTCGACGTTCTGCAGCGGCTCAAGGAGGTTCCGGACACCTCGCAAAGCTTCGTGACCGGAGGCCGATCAGAACAGATCCGGGTCGAGACCTATCCCGAACGGCTGCGCGGCTTCGGCGTCAGCATCGGACAACTGGCCCACACCATCCAGACCGCGAACAGCGAAAAGGACGCGGGCTACGGCGAGTCCGGGGGCAGCAGCTTCCGGCTCTACACCGGCTCGTTCCTTCGCAACGCCGAGGACGTCAAGCGTCTGGTGGTCGGCGTGCGCAACGGATCGCCGGTCTATGTCCGCGACGTGGCCAACGTGATCGAGGGGCCGTCCGAAACCAAGAACATGGTCAGCTATTACAGCGGCAAATCCTTCGAGCACGCTTTCCCCGACAGCAAGTTGAAGGCTCCCCAGGGCGCGCCGGCCGTCACCATCGCGGTGGCGAAAAAGATCAACACCAACGGCGTGACCGTGGCCAACGCGGTGCTCAAGCATCTGGAGCACCTGAAGGGCCGCGTCATCCCCGACAACATCGAGGTGACGGTCACCCGCAACTACGGCAAGACCGCCAACGACAAGGTCAACGACCTGATCTTCAAGCTGTTCGTCGCCACCGGCGCGGTGACGGTGCTGGTGTGGTGGGCGCTGGGCTTCCGCGCCTCCATGGTGGTTCTGATCGTCATTCCGGTGGTGATCCTGGTCACCGTGCTGTCGGCCTGGATATTGGGCTTCACCATCGACCGCGTCAGCCTGTTCGCGCTGATCTTCTCCATCGGCATCCTGGTGGACGACGCCATCGTGGTGGTGGAGAATATATACAGACGATGGCTGTTGAAGGGCGAGATCGACACGGAAACCTCCGTCGACGCCGTGCGCGAGGTGGGCAACCCGACCATCCTCGCCACCTTCACCGTCATCGCGGCGCTGCTGCCCATGGGTTTCGTCAGCGGCATGATGGGTCCCTATATGGCCCCGATCCCGGTCCTGGGCTCGGTCGCCATGCTGTTCTCCTTGTTCGCGGCGTTCATCTTCACGCCTTACCTGGCCATGCGCATCCGGCCCAGCATGGCCAAGCTGGAAAAGGACATGGAGAGCGAGCATCGCCAGAGCCAACAGCTCGAGAAGATGTTCCGCTGGATCCTGACCCCGCTGATCGAAAGCAAGGCCAAGGCGCGGCTGTTCAAGCTGGGCCTCTACGGCTCCTTGATCGCGTGCTTCGGGCTTTTCTACACCACCGACGTCGCGGTGAAGATGCTGCCGCTGGACAACAAGCCCGAATTCAACGTGGTGGTGAACCTGCCCGAGGGCTCCGCCCTGCCCCGCACCGCCAACGTGGTCCAGCGCCTGACCGAGCAATTGCTGGACATCGAGGAGGTCACGGCGATCCAGACCTACGTCGGCACCGCCTCGCCGTTCAACTTCAACGGCATGGTCCGGCACTATTACCTGCGCGACAAGGCGTGGGAGGCCGACATCCAGGTCCAGCTTCTGGACAAGAACGAACGCGAGCTGACCAGCCACGAATTGGCCGTCATCGCACGCGACCGCCTGACCCCCATCGCCCAGCAAATGGGCGCGCGCATTCAGGTGGTCGAAATGCCGCCGGGCCCGCCGGTGCTGCAGACCATGGTGGCCGAGGTTTATGGCCCCGACGACGCCACCCGGCGCAAGGTGGCCGCCGACCTGACCCGCATCTTCCAAGAGGCCGAGGGCGTGGTCGACGTCGACAACTACATGCAGGACGACTACAAGATGTGGCGCTTCGTGGTGGACGGCGAAAAGGCCGTGCGCCGGGGCGTGTCCGTCGACGACATCAACAAGCACCTGTCCATGGTGATGGGCGAGTTCAAGCTCGGCGACGTCAAGGTCGGCACCGTGTTGGAGCCCCGCTACATCGTGCTGCAGGTTCCCTTCGCGCTCCGCAGCCAGTTCTCGCGCCTTGGGCAACTGCCGATTCAGACCTCCAGCGGCACCACCATCCCGCTGGCCGAGCTCGGCCACTTCCAGGAGGTCTTCCAGGACCCGGTCATCTTCCACAAGGACCTCCGCCCGGTCGAATACGTCACCGCCGAGGTCGCGGGCCGCCTGGCCGCGCCCATCTACGGCATGCTGACGGTCGAGGACCTGTTGGAGCAATACACGGCGCCGGACGGGGTCAAGCTCGAGTCCTTCTACATCGGCCCGCCCGGAGACAACTTCAAATCGGCCTTCGAGTGGACGGGCGAGTGGACGGTGACGTACGAGACCTTCCGCGACATGGGCATCGCCTTCGCCGCCGCGCTGGTGCTGATCTACATGCTGGTGGTCTGGGAGTTCGGCAACTTCCGCCTGCCCGGCATCATCATGGCCCCGATTCCGCTGACCCTGATCGGCATCATCCCGGGACACTGGTTCATCGGCTACTTCTTCGGCGGCGGCGAGTTCACGGCGACGTCCATGATCGGCTTCATCGCGCTGGCCGGCATCATCGTCCGAAACTCGATCCTGCTTGTGGACTTCTCCGCCCAAGCGGTCGAGGCGGGCATGACGGTGAGCGAGTCCGTAATCCAGGCCTGCCGCACCAGGACGCGTCCCATCATGATCACCGCCTTCGCCCTGGTGGCGGGGTCCAGCGTGATCATCACCGACCCCATCTTCCAGGGCATGGCGATCTCGCTGATGTTCGGCGTTCTGGTGTCCACGGTGCTGACGCTGGTGGTCATTCCGCTGGGTTGCGTCGCCGCCAAGGATTCCTTCATGGCCCGCGTGGTGGCCGAGCATCCCAAGGCCGCGGCCAAGCTGGCCGAGATCGAGGCGCGCGAGACCGAGAAGAAGGCCGCCGAGGCCCCTGCTCCCGCCCCCGCCGCGGATCGCGAGCCCGGCCCGATCGCCAAGGCCTTCGGCATGATCGCCATGGTGGGGTACCTGGTCCGCGCCATGGGCTACTTCGTGGTCGTTGGCGTCAAGACCCTGTTCGGCAAGGTCGGCGGGTTCTTCTCCATGATCTTCTACATGGTCCGCGCCCTGCCCTACTTCGTCCTGCTGTTCGTGCGCGAGGGCGTGAAGAGCCTGTTCAGCGGCGGATCCTCCGCCCCGCCGGCCCCGGCTCCCGACCCCGCGCCCGCGCCCGCGCCGGAGCCCAAACCCGCCGCTCCCGCCAAGAGCGAGCCCGAGCCCAAGGCGGAAGAGCCCAAGGCCGAGGAACCCAAGGCGGAAGAGCCAGAAAAGCCCAAACCGGCCGCCAAGAAGAAGGCCCAGCCGAAGAAAAAGGCCGAGCCCAAGGCCGCGAAGCCCGCCGCCAAGGCCCAAGAAAAGAAGGCCGTGGCGAGCGGACAGCCCAAACCCGCCAAGAAGCCCCCGGCCGCCAAGGCCAAACCGGCGAAAAAGACCGAGCCCGCCAAGAAGGACGAGGCGGAGAAGCCGAAGCCGAAACGGCCCGTCACCAAGAAGGCGACCGCCGCCAACTCCGCTTCGAAAGGCCGGGCGCGGCGCGGAATACGACTGCGCCCGACGCGGAGCCGTCCGGCCAAACCCAAGGAATAGAACCAAAGGAGAGAGAGGCGTCATGCGTATCAAATTCATAGCCGTCGCGCTTTTGACCGTCGCCCCGTTCGCGGCCGGACAGGCCTGGGCCGCCGACGGCGCGATTCCTCCCGCTCCGCAGGGGCCTTACCAGTCCACGACCCTGCCGTCCCAGGGCGCGCCGGACTACGGCTTCCCGCCCCTGGGCTACAACCCGGTGCGCCAGGCCGAGCCCGCGGGGCAGAAGGCGGGCGACGCAAAGGCTCCGCAGCGCGTCGCGCCCGCCCCGTCCCACGGCGGCTACGGCCGCGCGCCTTACGGCTACGCCCCGCCCATGCAGCGCCAGCAACCCCCTGCCAAGCCTCAGGCGCCGCTGGCCGCCGAGCCCAAGAAACAGCCCGCCGCCGAGAAAAAGGCCGAAGAAAAGAAAGCCGACGAGACCAAGACCGCGAACAAGGGCGCCGCCTCCGCCCCGCCGTGGGCGCGGGCCTATGGCCGCGGGTACGGCGCGCCCGGCTGGAGCCCGTCCCGGGCTCGATCCAACTACCGCTTCTGCGTGGACCTCTATCGCAACGAGATGCGCAAGCGGTGGTCGCGGAACATGCATAATCCGACCTGGTGGACCCGGCAGAACTGCCCGCCTCCGCAGGCGTTCTGGGGCAAGCCCAACTCGGCGGACAACGCCAATACTGATAGCCCAGGCCAGCAGCCCCCCAAGCAGCCGCCGACGACGGGTCCCGTCACTCCTGTCCCCGCGCCCTGGTTGCGAGCCTATCCCACCCGGCAGCAGGGTGGAAACGCGCAATAGCCGGACCGTTTCCCGGCCTTGAAACCCGATAAGGGGGTCACGATGCGTCCTCTGTTTTTGATCGTTGGTTCCGTTCTGGTCGGCGTCTTCATCGGCTCCGCGTTCGATTCCGATGACGGCGAGGAGTCCCGCAAGGCGCCGCCCCAACACCGCGCGCCGCAACAGCAGCACGCCAGCGGCTATCAGGTCGGCCCAGGCGGATACGGCATCCGTCCGGCTCAGCCCTCGGCCCCGGGTTACGCGGCTCAGCCGAGCTACAGCGGCGGCTCGACCCAAAGCTACGCGTCCCCGGGACAAGCCGCGCCGCAAGGATACGGGCAACAGGGAAATTACGGCGGCGGCTTCGCCAGCCAGCCCTCCGGCTACGTCGCCCCCCGTCAACGGCCCTGGGGCCAGACGCCTCCGGCATCCTACGAGCGCCAGCCCGCGCAACAGGCCCAGCCGGTCCAGCAGCCCCCGCAAAACTGGGGCGGCGGCTTCACCGGAAACCAGTACGGCGCCCAGCAGCAACAGCAGCAATACGGCGCGGCCCAATACCCGCCCCAGCAACAGCCCCGGCAGGTCTACTATCCGCCCCAAAACCAGCAGCAGTGGAGCGGCGGATACCGGCAATGGGGCTACGGCGGCTATCAGGCGCGCGCGCCGCAACAACAGCAATGGGCGCCGAGCCAGCCTTCCTACGCGCCGCCGCAGGCGAACCAGTACGATTATCCGCAAGCCGGCTACACCCCGGAACGGAGCGGATACCAAAACCAGGGCGCCGCGGCGGACCCGGGCAACCCCTGGTCCCGCATCGGCGCGCCGCCTTCGCAGCGCTACGCGCCGGGCCCGCGCGGGTCCTACCAGGGCGGATCCAACGCCGCCTGGACGCTGGCGGACAACGCGCGGCCGACCTACCCCCGGGGCGTGTTCGGGCGGAGTGTGGACGAAGACCTCTATCCGCCGCTGGAAGGCAACGGCCGCAAGGCCTGGCCCACCCAGCAGACGCAGCCCCAAAGGCGCCATCAGCCACAAATGCGGGCCCACGGCGGCTATCCCGCCCCATGGACCGCATCGACGCCGTATCCCGCGAACGCCTATTACGGAGGAGGCTACGCCGCGCCGACGACGGTCTGGTAGACGTTTTTTTTCACGGGTCCGGCACAGGCAGGTCCCGATGGGTTATGGGGTCTTTCTCCCCCCCGGACACCCAGCACCCAAAAAAGGGGGAAGCAACATTCGAGGAGTAGTGTCAATGAAGAAGTTTCTTTCCGTCCTGGCGATGGCCGGGATCATGGGCGCCGGCCTGGCCGCCGGAGACGCCGAAGCTTGGTTCTGGCCCGGCAACGGCTGGAACAACGGCGACGGCAGCGGTTGGGGCGACGGCAACATGAGCTTCAACATGAGCGGCAGCGGCAGCGGCAGCAACCGCTACCACGGCTACGGCCACGGCTATCCGTACTATGGCGGCTACGGCCCCTATGGCTACGGCGGCTATCCCTATGGCGGCTACGGCGGCCCGTGGGGCGGCCACGGCCCGTACGGCTACGGCGGCGGCTATCCCTACGGCGGCTACGGCCCGTGGGGCGGCGGCGCTCCTGCGGCGCAGGCTCCGGCGCAGAGCGGCGCGCAGCAGCCCGCCCAGTAAGGGTCCTCGATGGATGGCGCCGCGCGATAAACGCGGCGCCATCCTCGACCTTTTTGGATTATAACGCGCTCCTTTTCCGGATTTTTTCGAGGAGAAAGCCCATGCGCAACCCGACTATGATCGCCCTGGCCCTGGCGTTGGCGGCCGGCGCGTCGGCGCAGGCGGGGCCACCGTCCTTTACGGCGGACACCATACAAGGCCACCCCAAGCACGGCTCCTTGCAGGGCCGTCTGTTCTCCTCGCCCGAGGGAACCCGGGTCGAAAGCGCGTTCCAGGGACGCCAGACCGTGCGGATCACGCTGCCCGGCAAGGGAATTTTCCGGGTCCTGTTCCCCCAGAACAAGACCTACATGGAGCAAGTCGGCAAGCCCTCCCCCGGCATGGGCGCCAAGCCCGCCACGCCCTGCGAGATGGCGCCTTCGGCCAATTGCGAGCGCATCGGCGACGACAAGATCGGCGACATCGCCGTCGGCAAATGGAGCGTGAAGGCTCCGCAAGGGAATTCGACCATGATCGTCTGGTGGGACCCGGCGCGCAACACCCCGCTGCGCCAGGAGTTCTCAGACGGACGGGTCATGGAATCCACGTTCAAGGGTAGCGAAACCCGCGAGGGCCGCGCGGTCGAGCGCTGGGTGATCACCTTCAATACGCCCCAAGGCCAGACCATGACCTCGACCCGGATCGTGGACCCCGAGCTCGACGCCACGGTCTACGAGGAATCGCCCGGCGGCGGAACGCGGGAGCTTCGCAACATCAAGCTGGTCCCGGCCGACCCCTCCTGGTTCGCCGTGCCCGAGGGCTACGCCAAGGTCGACGCCCCGGCCCAGCAGCAACAGCAGACGCCAAAGCAATGATTACCGTCGTCGGAAATCTGAAGGGCGGCACCGGCAAAAGCACCGTCGCCTTCAACCTCGCGCTCTGGCTTCTGGCGCGCAAGCGCAAGGTCATGCTGTGCGACCTGGATCCGCAGGGCACGCTTCGCGACGCGGCCGACGTCAGGTTGGAGCTGGGCTACGAGCCCGAACTCGCCGCCTGGGGCCGCATCCCGCAGAAAACCAAGGACGAGGTCCTGATCGACGTCGGCGTGTCCGACATGGATGCGGCCCGCATGGCCATCGAGCGCGCCGACCGCATCCTGATCCCGGTCGCGCCGAGTCAGGCCGACGTCTGGTCGACCCAGCGCTTTCTCGAAATGATCGAGGAATACGCCTCGGCCAAAAAGCCGCCCGAGCTGGTGGCGTTCCTCAACCGCGCCGACACCCACCCCGCGTCTCGGGAAAACCGCGAGGCCACGGAAGCGTTGCGCGAACTGGGAGACCTGACGGTTCTCAGGCCCAGGCTGTGCCAACGAATGGCGTTCCGCCGCTCGTTCAGCGAGGGGCTCGGCGTGTTCGAGCTCGAACCCCGCGGCAAGGCCGCGCGCGAACTCCAGGCCCTGGCCCGCGCCGTGTTCGGCGAAAGCAAAAAGTAGTTTTTCAAAAGGAGTACAGTCCAATGTTCGGTTGGCTCATCAGGCATCTGGTTCTTGTCGTCATCATCGTCGGCGCGGTCGTCGGCGCGGTCTATTGGGAGCAGATCGCCCCCAGGATCGGCATGGAGAAATACGCCCAGGCCCTCGACCTGGATTGGGACAAGCTGTGGCCGACCCGCAAAACGACGGCGCCCCAGACCGCCGCGTCGAGCGAACCGGCGCCCGCCGCCGCTCCCGCTCCCGCGGCGGCTCCCGCGGCCCCGGCCCAGCCCGCGCCGCAGGCCCAACCGGCGCCGCGGCAGCCCTACACCCACCCGGCTCTGGCCGCGATGGAGCAGCGCCGCCCGCAGATGGGCCAGAACATGCAGCAGCAGGGTCGCCCGCCCATGCCCCCCATGCAGGGCGTGAACCAGGCCATGCAGGGCATGCGGCAGGTCCAGCAGGGCGTGGCGCAGACGCCCCAGGACATGGCCAACGCGCCCCAGCGGATGATGGGCGCCATGCCGGGCTACGGCAACACGCCCAGCTATCCGCCGATGCCCGAGCAGCCCAAGGCATCCGCGCCCGAAGCCCAGGAGGCCGTACAGCCCGCGCCCGCCTTCACGTCCAAGCCGGACTTCCCGTCCAACGCGCCGCCGGCCCCGCCCGCCCCGGCCGAGGAGAAGCAGGCGCAGCCCCAAATGGCCATGGCGGTTCCCCCCATGCCCACCGTGGCCGCGCCGCCCATGCCCAAGGCTCCGAACCAGGCCCTGGTCAAGGGCATCGCGGACGCGCGCCGCGCCAACTTGGCCGGTGACCGCGACAAGGCGGTGTCGCTGTATCGCGCGCTGGCGGCCAGCCATCCCGACGAGTCCGACGCGGTTGGGGAGCTCGGTAACCTGCTTCTCTCCATGGGCAAGCACGACGAAGCGGCGGACGCCTATCTCGAGGCCGGGAAGCGCATGATCAAGGGCCCGATGCCCGAACGCGCCTTCGCGCTGGTCGGCGTTCTGATGCGACTCAGCCCGGAAAAGGGCCGGGAACTGGCCGACGCCCTTGCGGAATCGCGCCGCCAGGGGTATCGCTAGTAGGGGAGCTAGCGACAATAACGAAACGAATTCAGCAGCAGGGAGGCTGAAACCATGAGCTTGATACGCAACATCCTCGCCCTTATCGGCGTGCTCGCCGTCGTGGGAATGGCCATGGCCATTCCGACCATGCAACGCTTCATGCAGTTCGACGAACTGGCCATGGACAAATACATGGACATGATGAACGACCTGATGGCGACCGGCAACGCGGCCGAGGCCATGGTGTGGAAGCGCAAGGTGGCCGAGGGCCTGACCTTCGAGGACGTGCGCGATTCCATGCTGGGCATCTCCGCGGACCTTAACTTCAAGAACACGGGCGAGGCCCCGTTCTACAAGGAGATCGAGGCCAAGACCGGCAAGCCGTACCGCAAGGTCGGGTTCTATTTCTTCTGCGACGCCATGGTCGGCATGGAAATGTTGGAGCACAGCGACGCCTACTCGGCCTTCATGCCGTGCCGCATCTCGATCATCGAGGACACCACCGGCCAACTCTGGCTCTACACCATGAACATGGACCTGATGATCCACGGCGGCGATCCGTTGCCTCCGGCGCTTAAAGCCAAGGCTCTCAAGGTCAAGGACATGATGCTGAAGATCATGGACGGCGCCGCCGCCGGCGACTTCTAGCCGACGGACAGCTTTCGGGAGACCGCGGAAACCCTTGACCGAAAACCACAACATCCGACCAAACAAGGAGAACAGGTCATGAGCTTCCGTGGTCCCGGGAAGTCCCTGTCCGGCCGCTTGGCCAGCCTGGAAGCCCATCTGAAGTCAGAGCACCCGGTCCTGCTCGAGGTGGTTCCCACCTATCGAGAGTTGGACAAGGTGATGCAGCGCATCGGGCTGCTGGGCAACGACGAGTCGCTGGCCACCCGCATCCCGTGGTGGCCGCTTGTCACCGTGCTCGGCACGTTTTCGTCGGGCAAGTCCACGTTCATCAACCACACGCTGGGCCACGACATCCAGAGCACCGGCAACCAGGCGGTGGACGACAAGTTCACCGTGGTCTGCTTCGGCCCGGAAAAGGACCACCGGGTGCTGCCGGGCACGGCGCTCGACGCCGACCCCCGCTTCCCGTTCTACGGCATGAGCCAGGAGGTGGAGAAGGTCGCGCCCGGCGAGGGCAAGCGCATCGACGCCTACCTTCAGCTCAAGACCTGCTCCACCGACGTGGTGCGTGGCAAGATCATCATCGACTCGCCGGGCTTCGACGCCGACGACCAACGCCGGTCCATCCTGCGCCTGACCAACCACATCATCGACCTGTCGGACCTGGTGCTGATTTTCTTCGACGCGCGCCATCCCGAACCCGGCGCCATGCAGGACACGTTGGAGCATCTGGTCAAGACCACGGTGAACCGACCCGACGCCGGGAAGTTCCTTTACATCCTGAACCAGATCGACACCACCGCGCGCGAGGACAACCCCGAACAAGTGGTCGCCGCGTGGCAGCGGGCCATCGCCCAGGCCGGTCTGACAGCGGGCCGATTCTACACCATCTACAACGAGCAGGCCGCCGTCCCCATCGAGGACGCGGCGCTCCGCGCCCGGTTCGAGGGCAAGCGCGACAAGGACCTGGCCGACATCCACGGCCGCCTGCGCGAGGTCGAGGTCGAGCGCAGCTATCGCATCATCAATATGCTCGACATGGTCGCCACCGAGGTGGAGCAGGAAGCCGTCCCCAAGTTGGAGGAGGCGCTGTCCACCTGGCGTCGACGCGTCATGATCGGCGACGTGGCCATACTCGCCCTCACGTTGGTGACGCTGGCGGGGTTGATGGCGACCGGTCTGTTCGCGCCCTTGTGGGACTGGATCACGGGCGGCCTTCCCTTCACCCTGGTCGCGGTCGCGCTCGGCGCATTGGTCCTGGTCAGCCTGCATTACTGGGTCCGCGACCTCGCCGCCGGAACCGTCGCGATCAAGCTGACGGAAACGCTCGGCCAAGTGGAGTTGAACCTGCGCCAGGCGTTCCTACGCAACACCCGGTTCTATCGCGGCCTCTATCGCGAGTCGCCGGTGGGCTGGGGCGCGAAGGCCAAGCGCAAGATCAACGAAATCCGAGAGATGTCCGCCCGCCACATCCAGCGCCTGAACGACCTTTACACCGACCCGTCTGGCGCCCGCGCGCCCGCGGCGAAGGAAGAGGACGCGGAGAAGTCGGAGCTGAATTAAGCTCCCTCTTTCACCTCCAACAAAAAGAACGTCTCCCCGACCGCGTCGGGCAGCGTCACGGGGCGGAGCCATTCGGGATAGCGCCCCTCCAACAGGTCGCCCAGGAAAAACCGGCGTTCGTCTTCAGGACGGTAAAGCTTGATCTCGCGGACGTTGTCGCAGCCGACCACAAGGTCCGCCTTGCGCTCGCGGACCATGGCCCGGGCCTTGGCGTCGGTCTCCGCCGAAAACGCGTCGATGGTGTCCAGGATGCCCCGGACGTTGCGGTGGAACGGGGTTCCGATGACCTGCTGGCCGGTGCGGTACAGCAACTCCGGCCCCTGGTGGACATAGGACATGACGATCAATCGGCGCCCAGCCTTTTCCGCCCTGGCGCGGATGATCCCCTCGATCCCGCGCCAGTCGCAGGCGCCCCTCAGGGCCGTTTTCTTGTCCGCCTCCCCGCCCCCGGCCGCGCCGAGCACGGCGGCGGCGAGCACGAAATGCCCAAGCAGCAGGACCAAGAACAGGGAAACGTTCAACCCGATCTTGCGGGTTCCGTCCTTTTGCTTCCAGGCGAGGACCGCGATCAGCGCCGCGCACCACGGAACCGCCGCCACCACGCCCACGTAACCCACGAATCGGACCTGCAACACGGCGAGCATCAGGTAAACGGCCAGAAGGACCGACGCGAGAAGCGCCTGGCCGCGCGTCTCCTCGCGTCCCTTGAAGAACGCCCATGCGAGCCACCCGCCCGCCGCCAGCACCGGCCCGACCCGGAAAATGGCGAGGCCGAGATCCTTCAACTCACCCGTGATCAGCGGGCGGTATTCCTGAAGCCGGGCGAGCCAGTCGTCGTAGACCCTGGGGTCGAAATGCGCCAACGGCCCGGCGAAGAAGTCTGGGAAGACCACGAAGACCGCCACGCCCGGAACCACGGCGCCCGCGACGCACGCGGCCAGCCGCCCCGGGAGAGCGAGGCCCGCGCTTCCCGGCCAACGGCCGAAAGCGGCCCAGGCCAAGGCGGCGGACGCGAACAACAGGACGTGGGCGATGGACGACATGTCGTAAACGTCCTGTCCCCAGGCGGCGACGGGACGCTCCAACCCGGTTCCCACGGCGACGGCCAGGGCCAGCGCGGCCAGGAAGCGGACGATGGCGGCAAGCCTCTCCCCCCCACCCCGACAAAGCCAGATCGCGCCGAGCGCCGCGCTTCCCGCGCCCGCCGCGATCATGCCCTCGATGCTGACCCAGACGCCGAGCCCGGCGCACGCGCCCGCGACGATGGGCGGCCAGGGACGGGCGGGATCGCGCGTCGCGCGCAACAGTCCGGCGAACATCGCCGTCGCCAGGAACAGCAGCAAGGCGTGATGGTCGGGCCGTCCGATGGAAAAGAACACGGCCGTGATCGGCTGGAAGCAGAACAGGAACGCCAACAAGGCGAAATGGCGATCCTTGACGAGCCCACGCGTCCCCCACCACAACGCCATGACCGAAGCCAGTTGCATAAGCGGACTGATCACGCTCCCCCACGCCATCAGGGCGTCGCGGACGGGCATGACCTGAGCCAACGGCCATGCGCCCGCGATCAGCAGGACGTCAAGCGGGCGGGACCAATGGCGGGGGTCGCCATGCGGCACGTTGGCGTCTAGGGCCAACGCGGCGTGCCAATCCCCGCTCTCCCACAGCCTTTCGACCTGCATAAGACGGCCGAAGGCGTCGGGGTTGAACACGCTCAACTCCCCGCCGGTCGCGGGGACCATGTGCCACTGGAACAGCAACGCCTGGATGGCGATGACGGAAAACACGGCGGGGATTACGGCCCTGACGATCATGCGCCCTCCTCCCGATGGCGATAAAGCGACCAGCAAAAACCGGAAAGCCCCCATTGGGGCAGGCTTTCGGCTAGGTCATAAGGGCGCCCATGGACGATCAGGCTCGGCTCGGGCGCGCAATTCTCGGCCACGTACCATTCCACCGCCCGCTCCTCAAGGGTCTTGCGGGGGACGTAGGCCGCGCGGCCCTCGAGCCCCTGCCTGGCGATATGGTGGCGAACCAGGGCGGAAACGCGGATGTCGGCGTATCCGGTGATCTCCACGGGCTGGGACTCGGCGTGGTCGGCCGCGATCCGGACCGCCTCGCCGTATTCGCCCCGACCGCCGTCCAGGAACTTGTAAATCAGGTGCGCGTTGCCAAGAACGAACGCAACGGACAGCGCCACGGCGCCCATGCGCGCCCGCCCGCCCATGCGCCAAAGGTCGCCCACGCTCAGGGCCGCCAGCAACAACGCAAACGGCAAGGCCCAGATGAAATAGCGCGGCGCGGGATCGGGCGGGAACTCAACCACCACCAGGCAGGCGGGAAGGTAGAACACCACGATCACGAAAAAGATCGCCTCGCGCCGCCGCGCCTTCACCTGCCAGGCCAGGGCGCCCGCGAGCAAGCCCCAGACCGCCGCGCCAAGGGGCCACAGCCAATACCCATCCAGCCCGAATCCGAGCGCCGTGAGGATCGCAAGCGCCTGGATCGAGGGCAACGGAGGTGTTCCATTGACCGTCATGTAGAGTATCAGGAGAACCAGATAGAGGCCGAATACGACGGCGGGCGCGGCGAACAGTTTGACCAACTCCAGCACGACGAAGCGGATCGACGCTCGCTCCCGATAGAAATGCGCGATCCCCCAGGCGCCGAGCCCCGACATCACGAAGATGCAGCCCATGTGGGAGAACAGCCCGACGATCGAAACGATCCCGAACGCCGTCGCCAGGGCGGGCCGGGGCCGCTCCAGATACCGCTCGAAAAGGTCGAAGCAGGCGAGCGCGCAGAGCATCAGGGGGGCGTATCCTCTGGCCTCCCCGGCGTAATGGACCAAGGGATAACTCACGGCCAGCGCGAGCGCTGCGAGGACGCCGTGGGCGGGGGAGCGCCTGAGTCCGATAAGCGCTCCGACGATCACCGAGCCGGTCCCGGACGCCACCGACAATCCCCGGTGCGTCACGGGCGGCGCGCCGTCGCCCACGAGCCAGAGATAGAGACTGGTGACGGGATGATTGTTGTCGTGGAAGAAGAAGGACCGGAACGCCAGCCAGTCGATGTCGGCCCCGGGCAGCTTCAGGAGCGACCAGACCTCGTCGATCCATAAGTCCCCCATGGCCGAGGCGATATTGAGCCCAAGAGACGCGCCGACGATCCCGATCAACGCGGCCAGCGTCCGTCCGTCGATCCTCTGGCTGTTGGATGCCTGCAGGGTCATGGCGCCTTTCCCGCGACGGCGGCGTTTGGACCGGGAGGCCTCAAACGCGTTTGACCAGCACCTTGGCCCCGTTCTTCTCCCGCTCGATGTCCAGTTCCTCGAACTGGGAGCAGGACACCTGGGGCGTGTTGCGGACTTCTTCGGGACGGGTGTCGGGCGGGGTGACGATGCCGCCGGAAATGACCATCTTGATCGCGTCCTCCACCGCCATGGAAAGCGGGATCAAATCCTTTTTCGGGACGAACAGCAAAAAGCCCGACGTCGGGTTCGGGGTGGTGGGCAGGAAGATGTTGACCATGTCCTCGGCCACCAGGTTCTGGACCTCGCCCTCGGTCCGCCCGGTGATGAAGGCGACGGCCCACAGGCCGCGCCGGGGGTATTCGACCAGAACCGCCTCGCGGAACGCGGTGGATTTCTGGGCGAGGACGGTCTCGAAAATCTGCTTGGTCGCGCTGTAGACGCCCCGGATGACCGGCATGCGGTTCAGGAGCGATTCGTAAAGCCGGGTGACGAAGCGGCCCGCGTACCCCGCGGTCAGCGCGCCGATGAGCGTGAGAACAACCACGATGATCAGCAGCCCCAATCCCGGAATGCCGACGGGAAGGTAGGTGGACGGGTTGTACTGGACGGGGATCAGCGGCGTGACCTTGCCGTCCACGAAGTTGATGAAGATCCAAGCCAGATAGAAGGTGATGGAAATCGGCGCGGTGATCAGGATGCCGGCAAGAAAATAGTTCCTGAGCCTGGCGGCGAGGGAAAGCTTGATTCTGGGCGATCCGTCTCCCGGATTATGCTGTTTCGCGCCTTCGTGCTCGGACATACCCTCCTCCCTGGCGTCACTTGCTCGCGAGGGTTCTGACCCGATCGATGAAGATGTTCAACAGGCCGCGAATGAAGGGGTCGGCGGTATCCAGCTTCTTGCGAAACGCCGCGCGCGAGACGACGATAAGCGAGGACTGCTGCACGGCGCGGGCCGACGCCATTCGCCTGGAATCGTCCATCAAAGCCATTTCGCCGAAAATCCCGCCCTTGCCGACGTTGCCGAGGACCTGCTCCTCGTCCTCCTCGTTGGTGATGAAGATCTCCACCTCGCCGGTTTGAACCACGAAGGCGACGTTGGCCGAATCCCCCTGCTTGAAGATCATCTCGCCCGGGCCGTACCCGCGCCTTTCGAGAATCTGCTTTTCGCTCATTGCGCCTTCCTCCACCCTTGCGGCTTGCGGCGCATCATACGCGCTATCGAGGAGAAATGCATCCCAACCTGTCCCGCCGGACCGTTTTCGGATAAACCATTCGCCATGAACCGTGAATACCCTGATCGCCCGCTGGTTGGAATCGGCGTGGTCGTGCGCAGAGGCGACAACGTCTTGGTCGTGCGCCGCGCCCGTCCCCCGCGCCAGGGGGAATGGAGCCTGCCCGGCGGCCTGCAGAAACTGGGCGAGACCGTGTTCGAGGCGGCGCGGCGCGAAGTCCGAGAGGAAACCGGCCTGGAGACCGAGATCACGTCCGTCGTGGACGTGGTCGATTTCATCGATCGGGACGAATCCGGACGAATCCGCTTCCATTACACCCTGATCGACGTCGCGGCGATCGCGCCCGAGGGCGAGCCCGTCCCGTCTGACGACGCGGACGAAGCCGCCTGGGTCCCGGTCCGGGACCTTGAAACCCTCGGCATGTGGGAAGAGACGGTTCGCGTTCTGCGCAAGGGGCACGCCATGGCGCGTCGTGACTAATAAGCTTGCTTTCCCAAGCATCTGGGAGCATGAAGGTAGCACGCCGAAAGAAGGATTGGCATGGAAGAGGATCCGCCCATGGAGCATCGGACGCAAAAACGATTCCTGATGGAGATCGAGCGCCAAGTCCGCGTGACGAATCAAGCCACCATCGATCCGATGATCCCCCCGTTGAAACCGGACAACTTGAAGGCGGTCACCGCCATGACGGCCCGGGCGCGCGGCTATTACCTGAGGGAGCTGTTCTCCATCGCCGACAGCGTGACCAAGGGCCTGCCGTCGGCGGAGCAGATCAAGCGTCTGAAGTACCTGCGCGAGACCTACGAGGAGATTCTATCCGCCTCCCAAGCGCTGTCGACCGCCGTGGAGCGCGGCTACCTGGACGTGAAGGAAGAATAGGCCAAGGCCGCGCCATGATCGCCACGGACGTATTCCAGGTCGGCGGCTCGGGCCTCACGGCGTCCGAGGACGCGGCGATCTACCTCATCCGCGCGGACGGCGACGCCGTTCTGATCGATTCCGGATGCGGCCGCTCCATTGATCGGCTTCTGACCAACGTCGAGGGCTGCGGCGTCGATCCGAAAACCGTTTCCCGCCTTCTGATCACCCATTGCCATTACGACCACACCGGCGGCGCGGGCGCGCTCCGGGAGCGATTGGACTGCAAGGTCGCCATCCACGAGGCCGAGGCCGATTACCTTGAACGCGGCGACGCCCAGGTCACCGCCTCCACCTGGTACGGCGCGTCTCCCGCCCCCTGCCCGGTCGACGAGCGCCTTGTCGGCGCGGACGGCTCCATCGACGTGGGCGGACGAACTCTCGGTTGGATTCACATTCCTGGCCATTCCCCGGGCTCGGTGGCGTTCGTTTGGGAATCGGACGGCAAGACCATCCTGTTCGGCCAGGACGTCCACGGCCCCCTGCATCCGAGCTTGCTGTCGAACCGGGACGACTACCTCGCCTCGCTGCAACGCCTGCTGGAGGTCGAGGCGGACGTGCTATGCGAGGGCCATTACGGAATCTTCGAAAGCCGGACCGAGACGGCGGCCTTCATTCGGTCGTTCATGCGCTGAGCTTGGCGAGGCGCTGGATCGCCTCCTCGATCGCGTCCTCGCGCTTGCAAAAGCAGAACCTGACGAAATTTCCGACGTCCGCCTCGCGGTAGAACGCGCTGATCGGGATGGCGCAGACGCCGACCTCGGTGGTGATGTAACGGCAAAAGGCGTCGTCGCCCCCGTTGTATCCCAAGGAGGAGATGTCGGCGGTCAGGAAATAGCTGCCCCGGGTCGGCAGGGTCTTGAAGCCGACCGTCTCCAACCCCCGCGCCAACAGGTCCCGCTTGACCCGCAGGTCCGAGGCCAGCGCGGCGAAGAACCCGTCGTCCTTGCCGAGCCCGTAAGCGACGCCGGCCTGGAGGTTGGGCGCGATGGTGAAGGTCAGGAACTGATGGGCCTTGGCCACGGGCTGCAACAGCCTGGGCGCGGCGATGGCGTACCCCACCTTCCACCCGGTCATGGAGAAGGTCTTTCCGGCCGAGCCGATGCGCACGCAACGCTCCCGCATGCCCGGCATGGCGATCAGGGGTTTGTGGGCGCGGCCATCGAAAACCAAGTGCTCGTAAACCTCGTCGCAAATGGCGTAGGCGTCGTGCTTTTTCAACAATTCGGCCAGAAACGCCAGTTCGTCCTCGGAAAAGACCTTGCCGGACGGGTTGTGCGGCGTATTGAGGACCAGAAGCTTGGTGCGGTCGTTGAAAGCCTCGGCCAACGCGTCGCGGGGAAGCTCCCAGTCCGGCGGCTCCATTCGCACCAGGCGGGGAACGCCGCCGCCCCGCCGGATCAAGGGCAGGTAGGAATCGTACAAGGGCTCGATCAGAACCGCCTCGTCTCCGGGCTCCAGAAGGCCGATGAACGCCGCCGCCAGCGCCTCGGTCGCGCCGTGGGTGATCATCACCTCGCGTTCCCAGTCCACGTCGAGGCCGTAAAAACGCCCATCGTGTTCGGCCACGGCCCGGCGCAGTTCGGGGATTCCCCACATGGACGGATACTGGTTGGGTCCTTCGAGCAGTGCGCGGGCCGCCGCCTCCAGGATATCCGCCGGACCATCCTCGTCGGGCGCGCCCTGGCCCAGGTTGATGGCCCCGTGCTCGGCCGCCAGCGCGCTCATCACGGCGAAAATGGTGTCGCCGTAGCCGCCCAGGATGGAGTTGCCGATGGTGTCCATGATCGCGCTCGCCTCGTTCCCGCCCGCCTCGCGCCACAATAGCAAGATCGGACGCCGGCGGAAAACGCTTGGCGAATAATTTTCAAGAAACGTCAAGAACAGACGAAGGAGCGCCCGGCGACAAACACCGAGACGTCCAAGCCGTACTCACACGCGCGGGGACGAGCGCTCGAAGGGACGAGCCCCCATCCTCGAAATAAGGACGAAGGGCGGCAAACCCTTAAGCAGCCGCGTTCTTCTTGGGAGCCAAACGTTCGATCTCGCGCTTAATCGCCTGCCAGCCCTTCACGCCCGGGTTGTTTCCCAACTTTTTCTGGGCGCGGATGTTGCTGTCGGCGTAACGCAAGGCCTTGTCCCGCCCGCGCTGTTCCAGCAGTTGCTTTGCTACTATGGAATATTCAGGTCTAGTCATGTCGTAAATATTGACCGACGCGAATTTAAAAGCAAGGTCATTTCCACATATTTTTAGGGAGAGAAACTCATCAGTGGTAATGCTTGGGACTATATCTGGCGGAATTAGTCGTCATGACAAAATTAATTACTCTAATATGCAAAAATGGTTTTTTTCTCCCGTCCGCAGTGCGCCCCGCGATCAACTATTGAGCGTTACAACCGGACTCTACTTGAATTTTCCAAATCAATCAAACGTTCCCGCGCCGAATCGGTCATGGAATTCGTCGGCCGGCAGGGGTTCGCTGACCAGGAAGCCCTGAACCTCGTCGCATCCCTGCACCTCCAGGAAGCGCCACTGGTCCTGGGTTTCCACGCCCTCGGCGACGACCGAGAGCCCCATGCCCCGCGCCATTGCGAGGATCGAGGTGATGACCGCGCGGTCTTCCCGGCTTTCGGTCAGCTTGCAGACGAAGGAGCGGTCGATCTTCAGGCAATCGATGGGGAATCGGGTCAGGTACTGGAGCGACGAGTACCCCGTCCCGAAATCGTCCATGGCCAGATGGACGCCGAGTTCGCGAAGCTCGCGCAGGATCTCCACCGCCATGTCGGTGTCGGTGGTCATCAGGCTTTCGGTAACCTCCAGGTCAAGGCGCTCGGGCGCGAACCCCTCTTCCTCGAGCGCGGAGCGCACCATCTTGACGAATCCCGGCTCGCGGAACTGGCGGCGCGACACGTTCACGGCGACGCGCATGGCCGCGCCCCCCGCCTTCTCCCACGCCAGGGTCTGGCGGCAGGACTCCCGCAGCACCCATTCGCCGAGTTGGACGACGAATCCGGTCTCCTCGGCCAAAGGAATGAAGCGGACAGGCGGCACCAGGCCGCGCTCGGGATGATTCCATCGCACCAGGGCCTCTGAGCCGGTGACCTTGCCGGAAGCCATGTCGACCTTGGGCTGGTAATAGACCACGAATTGCCCGTCCTTGAGCGCGCCGCGCATGTCGCTTTCGAGCTGCAACTGCTCCTTTACATCGGCGTCCATGGCGTCTGTGAAGAAATGGCAGGCATCGCCTCCGTCCTCCTTCGCGCGCCGCATGGCGGTTTCGGCGCGGGTCAAAAGGGAGTGGAAAGACTCGCCGTCGTCGGGGAAGGCGGCGACCCCGATGCTCGCGGTGATGAAATGCTCGCGGCCGTCGAGAACGACGGGATCCTCAAGCGAGCGCCCGACCTCGGTCGCCATAACGCAGGGATGGTCCAGCGCGCCGACATCCGCCAGCAGGGCCGCGAACACGTCCCCGCCCCAACGCGACAGCGTGTCGCCGGGGCGGATCGCCGCCTCGAGTCTGTCGCCGATCAAGCGCAAAATTCGATCACCGGCCTCGTGGCCCAGGCTGTCGTTGAGCACCTTGAATCGGTCCAGCCCCACCAGCAGGAGCGCCATGCGCCGATCCGCGCGCCGGGCCAGCGCGGCGGCCTGTTCGAACCGGTCTTCGAGCAGGCTGCGGTTGGCGAGATCGGTCACGCCGTCGTGGTTGGCCAGGTAAACGAGCTGGGCCTCGAACCGCTTTCTTTCGGTGATGTCGCGCACCACGCCGCTGAAATGGCGTTCGTCCCCCAGTCGGAACTCATTGACCGAAAGCTCGACCGGAAACGCCCCGCCGTCCTTTCGCAACGCCTCCAACTCTCGACTGCGCCCGATGATGCGGGAGACGCCGGTCTCGATGAAGTTTCGGACATAGCCGTCGTGCTCGGACGCGAAGGGCTCGGGCATGAGCATATTGACGTTTTTCCCGACAACCTCGTCGGCTTCGTATCCGAACAGATTCTCGGCGGCGGGATTGAAGGATTCGATGGCGCCGTCGGCGTCGATGGTGATCATGGCGTCCAGCGCGGTCTCGAACAGGGCGCGCGCCCGCTCGCTGGTCCCCAACCGGTCCCGCTCCACACGCCTCTGCTCGCTGATGTCCAGGAAATAGAGCGCCAATCCGTCCTCGACCGGATAGGACCGGATCTCGAACCACGAATCCGAACTGGGATGATGGCCGTTCAGGGAAATGGACTCGCGCTCGTCCATGGCGGACTGCAGCGAGCTGTGGAACGCCTCGACGAATTCGGGAAAGGCCTCCCACAACGACGCGCCCGCCATGGCGGCGCACGGCGTTTCTGTCAGCCGCTCGCATTGGGGGTTGGCGAAGACGATGCGCCATTTGCGGTCCACCACCACCACGATGTCGCTGATGCTGTTGAAGACGTCGAACACCTGGGGCTGTTTCGCGGATTGCTCCTCCGCCCGAGCCTTTAGTCGGTCCGAAAGCGCGTTCACGCCCTCGACCAGGTTCTGGATTTCCTTCGGCCCCTTGTAGTCGGGAATCCTGCGTCCCTGCTCGTCGTCAAGGGTTACGACCAGATCGCCCGCTTGTCGCAAGGCGCTGGCCCCGCGAATGATGAAGAAGAACAGCAATACGATGCTCATGGCTCCGCCGACCCACCCGGCGATCAGGTGGTCGCGCTTGATCTTCTCGCGCACGGCGTTGATGGGGTCCATGTCGAATTCGACCGCGATCCAGCCGTCGCGGGCCTCCGCCCCCACCGGGGCCCAGGCGACGATGACGGCGTCCTCGCGAACACCCAGGGGCTTCGCCACCGGCGGCGGGGTCAGCGTCCTGGGCGCGAGATCCTGGCCGCCGGTTTGCGACACGACGGCGCCGGAGGCGTCCAGCCTGCTGATGCGGCGCACGTCGGGAAGGCCGGAGAATCCCAGCAAGGCGTCCGCGTCATCGGCCAGCCCGGCCGCCTGGGCGGCGATCTCGACCGCGATCTCGCCATAGCGCTTGGAGAAGATGTTGAACTCCCCGAACGCGGCCATGGCGCTGAGGAACGTCAGCCCGGCGAGAATGGCGGCCAGGAACACCGCCAGCGCCGTATAAACCCCCCAAACCCCGCGCCACACGCCGCGAAGGAACTCCCACATGTCTTCCTCTCTTTGCATCCCCTTGGCGGAGCATACCCCCTGCGGCGGCGCTTGTCACCGAACCAGAGCGGCCATCGCCTCGGCGGGCGGGCTGGACGAGGGCCACAAGGTCGCCTCGGTCCCCCAGGAGACGCCGATTTCCGTCGCGCGCGCCACGCCCATGCCCGAGGCCAGGCCGAACGCGAGCCCCGCCGCGAACGCGTCCCCCGCCCCCGTGGTGTCCACGGGACGGACCGAGCGGGCGGGGATGCGGACGACGTCGCGGCCCTTCTCATAAAGAAAGGCGCCCTCCGCCCCGGCCGTGATCACCACGGCGTTGAGGCGGGGCCCGGCGACCCCGCGCCCCGCGGCGAGGGGATCGTCCAGGATTTCGGGCCCCACGTCCGAGCGCGAGGCGACCAGCACGTGGGCCGGGCGGCTTGCCTCGGCGGTCGGAGGCATGTGGCCGATGACCGAAGCCCGGTCCAGGCAACGGGCGAGCAAGGGGGCGAGCGCGGGGTCTCGGTCGCGCACGTAAATAACGTCGGACTTCATCTCGAGAAGCCGTTTGGGCGATTCGGACTCGCGGGCGCGGGACAGATTGACGATGGTCCGCTCCCCCTCGGGATCGACGAAAATCAAGGATCGGGTGCTGGGCCCCGGCGCGATTCGCATGGCCGAAACGTCCACGCCGGCCATTTCGAGCCCCGCCAGGAGCTTCCGACCCGCATCGTCGTCGCCCACGGCGCCGACCAGCGCCGCGCGCTGGCCCGCCCGAGCGAGCGCCAACGCGGCGTTGGCTCCGCCGCCGCCCAGGCGCTCCCCCTTGTCCTCGCCCTCCAGATGGGCGCCTTCCCGCAAGGGGGAGCGCAAGGCGACGACCCGGTCCATCGCAACCGAACCCACCACGGCGATCCGAGCCATAATCGTTTCCCCATGCGCACCGAGACCGACGCGATCATATCAGACTAGAAACCAGTATTGGAAAGTGTTGTTTTTCCAATGCTTGCCGCCTTGCGAATGGAACCCGTTTGTATTGGCCGATAATGAATTGTTAACGGAGACGGGATAGTGTAATACAGGGAGAGGAGCCGAGGGCAACATCGGCCACGGACGATTTCCAAGCGGCGGGAACCCGTTCCGACATGCATGTTCTGACATGGCGCTTTCCCAACGAACACAGGCGTCGTTGTTAGCGGGGTAAGGGCGAGGAATGTTACCACTTATCGAATCAACTCTGGATCTTTTCGGATTTACGAAATTCCAGACCATGATCGCGATGGTCTGCTTCATCGCGCTGTTGATGAGCTTTGGCGGCGGGCTGATGTTCAACGTGATCATCGCCAACATGGGTCCCCGCAAGGAACGGCCCATTAAGGACCGCATGTCTTTCCGCATGCTTTTGATGCTTGAATTAGCCTTGGTCATGAGCCTGTTGCAGAATCGCGCATCTCCCTGTTGACCTAGCGCGCGCGGGCTGA
>CAYFNC010000041.1:0-12689 GCA_964344345.1 uncultured Hyphomicrobiales bacterium
CGCCGCCCGAACGCCCAATATCCGTCCGCTCCAGAAAAGAAGGAGCGCCCCGAAGGGCGCTCAACACCATGGAGGCTGGCGGTTGCTATGAAGACACAAAGGTTCAGGCCGCCGGGAGCCGCCCCACCCTGGCGAACGCGGCATTCGCCGCCGCCGGGATAACGACGGACGTCGATTCCCAGCGATGGCTCGCCTTGGACGTTTCCTCGAAACTTGCGTTCGCGCGCATGACGCTTTCCCCGACCGACCGCCGTTGCTTGGTTTTCGGCGCCCCTCGGCGCCTCTTGATCGAAAGTCTGCATGGAAACGCCCCGGGCCGCTTCACCCCCGGGGATAGAGCGCCGGTCTTTTTCGGGTCGGCTCCGGCCACCCGCCCGCGCCCACCCGTTCGGGCGGGCCTCGCCGTGTTGACAGAGGCTGGACGATCCATCAGCTTTATCTGCCCTGCATACAACAGACATGTCGCAACGCCGGAGGTGCGCGGATGGCCCAGTCCCAAGACAAGAAACTTCTCAAGCGCGTGGAGGAGCTCTCCAAGTCGCTCGACAAGCTGAAGCGCAAGGCGCGCAAGGAAATCATCAGGCTCGCCGCCCGCGTCGAGGAACTGGAATCCGCCCAGTCCAAGCCTTCGCGCAACACCGTCATTCGCGTGTCCCAGCGCCGCAAGCCCAAGGTGAAACCGGCAGCCAAGTCTCCGGCCAAGCCCGGCGGCAAGAAAGCTCCCGCGAGGAAAGCCCCGGCGAAGCGGCGAACGGCCAAGCGCTGAGCCCAGCCCGTCCCGCGCCATCGCCGCAGCGGCGCTTTCGTGCTATGCTTCCCGCATTCGTAGGGAACAGACGCGATGGCCTCGACCCCTCCTTTCGCTTTGTTCAGACGCCTAGCCAGTCGTTTGCGCAAGGATCCCGTGGCTCACTGGAACGCGGTTTACGACAAGCGCGATGCGGCCGAATTGAGCTGGTTCCAGGACCATCCAGAAGTCTCGCTCGCCCTGATCGCCGAAGCCGGGCTTGAGCGTGACGCTCGGATCATCGACGTGGGCGCGGGCGCGTCCCGCTTGCTGGACGCGCTGCTGAACCTCGGCTACGCCAACCTGAGCGTCCTCGACATCTCCGAGGCCGCGATCCTAGCTGTCCAGCAACGGCTGCGGCATCGTCGGGACGACATCGAATGGCTCACGGGCGACGTCACCGCCTTCGCCTTCACGGGAACCTACGACCTGTGGCACGACCGCGCGGTCTTCCATTTCCTGACCAAGCCAGAACAACAACGGGATTACGTCCAAAACCTCGACACCGCCCTCGCCCCGGATGGTCGGGCCATCATCGCCACTTTTGGGCCCCGTGGGCCGCGCAAATGCAGCGGCCTGACGGTTGCGCGCTACGACAAAAGCGCCATGGCCCAGGTCATGGCGGGCCGGTTCCGTGTTGCGGAGACCCGACGCGAAGACCACGTAACGCCCCAGGGCGCGGTCCAGGACTTTCTGTATTTCGTGCTTGAACGAGACTAACGGCTGAGCGAATGCGCAACAAACCGGCGTTGACCGTCGTGGGCGTATTCCTGACGATCGGCATGACGGCCATCCTGAGCTTCGCGCGCGCGGAGCCGGAACCCAGGCGGCTGAGCGACCAGGAGCTCGAGGTCCTTTTGCCCGGAAAAACCCTGAAGGGCCGCAACCGCAATGGCGAATGGATTTGGAATCTCCGATCCGGGGGCGTGGGCGATCAGATCTGGGACAACGGATCCGCCCACGACATGACGTGGGAAGCCAAGGGCGGCGAACTGTGCGTCGTCTTCCGGGACGGACGTAGCGCCGGGCAGGAGAAATGCCGGGGGATATTCGACCTAGGCGACGGCCGTTACGGAATGGAGAGCCGAAGGGGGAGGATCAAGCCGTTTGATCTGTATTGACGATCATGACGCGCGACCACTGAAAAGCCTCTTGGAATTCGACCTCCTCGGACAGTATCCTCCCGCCCGGAAGCAACGCGACGGAGGCGGATCGTGAAAGTCCAAGGCGTACACTACCGGACCATCTGGCTAGCCGAGGACGGCTGGGCGGTCGAGATCATCGATCAGACCAAGCTGCCCCACGAATTCGAGATCGTCCGCCTGGAATCCCTTGCCGAGGCCGCGCACGCCATCGCCGACATGCTGGTGCGCGGCGCGCCTTTGATCGGGGCGACGGCGGCCTATGGGATGTGCCTGGGCGTTCGCGCGAACCCATCCGACGCCGGACTGGAGTCGGCCTACAACGTCCTTTACGAGACCCGCCCGACAGCGGTCAACCTGCGCTGGGCCCTGGACGAGATGACGGCGGCGCTGAAGCCGCTGCCCGAGGGCGAGCGCCAGGCCGCCGCCTACGCCTTGGCGGCGAAAATTTGCGACGAGGATTCCGCCAACTGCGAATCCATCGGCGAGAACGGCAAGGCCCTGATTGAAAAGGCCTGGGACGCCAAGGGACGCAAGGGCGTTGTCAACATTCTCACCCACTGCAACGCGGGCTGGCTCGCCACCGTGGACTGGGGCACGGCGCTGGCCCCGATCTACAAAGCCCACGACGCGGGCGTCCCCGTTCACGTTTGGGTCGACGAGACCCGTCCCCGCAACCAGGGCGCCAGCCTGACCGCGTGGGAGCTCGGCAGCCACGGCGTTCCCCACACGCTGTTGGTGGACAATGCGGGCGGGCACGCCATGCAGCATGGGCTGGTGGATCTATGCATCGTCGGCACCGACCGCACGACGCGGACCGGGGACGTCTGCAACAAGATCGGCACCTACCTGAAGGCGTTGGCGGCCCATGACAACGGGGTTCCGTTCTACGTCGGCCTGCCCGGGCCAACCATCGACTGGACCATCCGCGACGGCGTCGCCGAAATCCCCATCGAGGAGCGCGACCCGACCGAGATCACCCGCATCCCAGGCCGCGCCGACGACGGATCGGTGCTGGCGGTGGACATCGCGCCCCAAGGCTGCAAGGCGGCCAACTTCGCCTTCGACGTGACGCCCGCCCGCCTGGTCACCGGGCTCATCACCGAGCGCGGCGTCAGCGAGGCGAGCGAGGCGGGGCTCTCCGCCCTTTACCCCGAACGGGCCTGATCGCAGGCGGCCTGGACGTCGGCGACCGACAGTTCGTCCAGGGACGGCTTGCGGAGAATGGCCACCTTGGGTCCCCGCTGCGCGCAAAGAGCCGGGTCCGAGTCGTGGGAATAAAGAACAACCGAGGGGCATCCCGCCACCGCGACCAGATGCATTGGCCCGGTGTCATTGCCCACCGCAAGCTCGGCCCGGCGCGCCAACGCGGCGATGTCCAGGAACGACGTCCTTCCGGCTAGGTTCAGGGCTCGGGGACAGGCTTCCCTGACGGCGCGGAGCGTTCCCGCCTCCGCCTCCGCGCCCAAAAGGACCGGCTTCAAGCCGCCCTCCGCCAACCCCCTGGCCAATTCCGCGTATCGATCCGCCGCCCAGCGCTTGGCCGGGCGGTGGGGCGCGCCGCCGGTGACCAACAGGGCGAAAGGCCCTTCGATCCCGAAATCCCCCCCCTTCCCGTCGGCCCAGGTAAGGTCGGGCGGCGGAACGTCCGCTATCCCGGCCATGGCGAGCTGTTCGGCCTGGCGCTCCAGCGTGTGCATGAAGTCGCGGCGGGGATTGGCGTGGGGATGGCTGCAGCCCCTGGCGATCCCGGACCATTCCGGAACCGGCCCGGGCCGGAAAAGACGGAAGTAAAACGAAGACCGGTCCGAGGTCTGCAGGTCGTAGACCCTGTCGAACCCCCCGCCCCGCAAACGGCGCCTGAGCGCCATCCACGCCCCGACCTTCAACGCCTTGGGCCGTTCGTCGATCCAGACTTCGTCGAAGCACCCGCACGCCCTGGCCACCGGGACGTAAGGGGCCGTGGTCAGAAGCGTTACGTGATCGTTGGCGTGGTGGTTGCGGATGGCGGCGAAGGGTCCCAGCGCCTGGACGAAATCGCCGAGCGCGGCCAGCTTGACGACCAGGACGCGCATGGCGTCAACCGGCCATCCTGGAATTCAGGACCTCGTCGTAGACCGCGAGCGTCTTGGCGCACATGGCCTCGGTGGAGAAGTTGCGCCGGGCGTTATCGACGCCGCGGTCGGAAAACCTCTGGCGTTCGGACGCGCTGAGGCCCAGGGCCTCGCCGATGGCGCGGGCGAGGTCGTCCGGGTCGCTGGGCTTGGTCAGCCAGCCGGTCTCGCCCGGGATCACGGTCTCGCGGGACCCGCCGTGGTCGGACGCGATCACCGGGCGGCCCAGCGCCTGCGCCTCGACCGCCACCCGGCCGAACGCCTCGGGGTCGGTGGAGGCCGAAACCACCACGTCGGCCAGCATGTAGGCCGCCGGCATGTCCTGGCAGTTGTCTATGATGCGCACCACGCCGCCAAGCCCCTTGGACACGATCAGCTTCTCGATCTCGCGCCGGTACTCCACCCGCCCCTGATCGCCGCCGACCAGAAGGCAGAACACGTCGCGCCGCCCCAGCTTGGCCATGGCCTCGATCAGGACGATCTGGCCTTTCCAGCGCGTCAACCGCCCTGGCAGCATGATGATCGGCGCGCCGTCGGACAGCGCCCATTCCCGGGACAGCGCCACCACCCGCTGCGGCGCGATCAGCTGGGGATCGAACCGGTTCAGGTCCACGCCCCGGTGGATGATGCGAATCTTGGCGGGTTTGACCCCATACAGGCGGCGCGCGTGGCCCGCGATGAACTCGGAAATGGCGATCATGCGCTCGCCCCGGGTCATGATCCCATTGTACCAGCGCTTGGCCCAGTTGGCCGAGCCGTAGGTGCCGTGGAAGGTGGTGACGAAATGCGTCCTGGTCAGCTTGGCGGCGAAGAAGCTGCTCCAGGCCGGGGCGCGGGAGCGGGCGTGGACGATGTCCACGCCTTCCTTGCGGATGAGGTTGGCGAGGCGCCCGATGTTGGCGCGGATCACCCAGGGGTTCTTGCTGTCCACCGGAAGCGTGAAATGCTCGGCCCCGGCCTTGGCGAGTTCGTGCTCCAACACCCCTCCGGCCGACGCCACCAGCGCGCGGCCGCCGGCCGCCGCGAT
This sequence comes from uncultured Hyphomicrobiales bacterium, assembly GCA_964344345.1. GTDB lineage: Bacteria > Pseudomonadota > Alphaproteobacteria > Rhodospirillales > CAYFNC01 > CAYFNC01. The sequence continues at coordinate 5,071 of CAYFNC010000041.1, forward strand.
GGCGGAAGCGATCTCGACGGTTCCGCGCTCCACCCCCCCTTGGGCGCCGAGGGCGGGCAGGACCTGCAGCACGGTGGCGTGCCGCTCCTCCCGTTCTTCGGACGCGGGCGGGGTTTTCGCGCTCGCCGCTTGGGTGCTATGCTCCGCGATCTCGTTCATTTGGATGGATCAGCCATGCCCGCCACGATGGAATCCGAACCGGCGCCCAAAATCCTGGAGCGCCCGGACGGCTCGACTATCGCCTACCACTTGACCCCTGGCAAGTCTCCCGGCGTCATTTTCATGACGGGCTTCATGTCGGACATGACCGGGGAAAAGGCTAAGCGTCTGGAATCCCATTGCCGCGACGCGGGAAGGATGTTCTTGCGGTTCGATTACACCGGCCACGGCGCCTCGTCCGGCCGGTTCGAGGACGGAACCATCGGCGAATGGGCCGACGACGCGCTCTACGCCCTCGACAATCTGACCGAGGGCCCCATGGTCTTCGTCGGCTCCAGCATGGGGGGCTGGATCATGCTGCTGGCGGCCTTGAAGCGGCCCGAGCGCGCGGCGGGCCTTTTGGGCGTCGCCCCCGCCCCCGACTTCACCGAGGACCTGATCCCCAACGAGCTGACCGCCGAGCAGAAGGAAACGCTCGAACGCGACGGCGTGGTCTACGTCTACAGCGAATACGGCCCCGACCCGACCCCGATCGCGAAGAAACTCTTGGACGAGGGCGCGAACAACCTTCTGCTGCGCGGCCCCATGGCCATCGACTGCCCGGTTCGGCTGATCCACGGCATGCAAGATCCGGACGTGCCGTGGGAGAGATCGATGACGATCAAGGAGCTGGTCCGCACCGACGACGTGGAGGTCACCCTGGTCAAGGCGGGCTTGCACCAGTTGTCCGAGCCCCGGGACCTGGACCGGCTGATCCGGACCCTCGACGCCCTGCTCGCCCACGTGGAGGGGGCATAGCCATGGCGTCCAACCCATTCATGGTGGACGAAGGGCGGCAGCTGGAGCTTCACCGCGCCCTGGTGGAGTTCGTGGCCGAAAATCCGAACCTGGCCGAGCGGGCGTTGCAACTGGTCCCGGTCCTCCGGCTCAAGCATCCCGACCTTTCCCACGTGTTCGACCAGTGGGAGGCGATCCTCGCCATGGAGCCCGACGCCATGGCCGAGGCCCTGCTCGCCGACAATCCCGACGGCGGGCTTCTGCGCGCCAACTCGCCGCTGGTCCTGGCCCTCGGCGCCGCCGAGCGCAACGTGGCCTGGCAGCGGGTGGGCTTGCGCCAGTTCGCCGCGTTCTTCCAAGACGCCGCCGACGACCTGGGCCTGAGCGCGGCGGAGGCGGCCGAGGCCGTCGGGCGGACCGAGGCCGACATCGCCGCCTGGGCCGACCAGCCCCCCAAGACCATGACCATGGGCGAGCTCGAAGCCCTGAAGCGCATCGTCGCCGTGCAGCGCTGCCTGGCGCGGCTCCATCCGGACCAGGCGGCCCGGCGCCGCTGGCTCCGCGCCGAAAGCGAGGCGCTCGGCGCCGTCCCCGCCGACATGCTGAAGGACGAACGCATCGACGACCTCTGGGACCACCTGACCGAGGCGGCCCAGGAGACGCTGACGCGCTCCGACGTGCCCAGTCACTGATACGATTTTGGACCTGGGACGCGACGCATGGCGAGCGGGCCCGTGTTTCCCGCGATGTGATATTGCTCACATTCCGGCGCGGGGTTGGAGCGCTAACATAGTTGCGTTGGCCACGCTCTCGGGCGCTGTCCAATTTCCGGGGATCAAGGAAAGTCAAGCGGGATCATACGGTCGCATGTGCTGGAGATCCTGTCATGAAGATGTGTTCCATAGGTAGGCTCGCAACGGCAAGGAGTCGCCTTCCCAATCTGATCCGCAGGTTCGCCCGCGACGAGAACGGCGTGGTCGCCGTGATGCTGGCCATGATGCTGCCGGTGATCATGGGGATGGCCGCGATCGGCGTCGATTTGGGGGCCTGGTTCGCGGATGCGCGGTCCCTGCGCAACGCGACCGTCTTGGCCGCCGTCGCGGGCGGTCACGAACTGCGTCGAGGGAACGACAACACGTACTCGCTTTCGAACAGGGTGGAGCAGGAGGCGGTCCGCAACGGGTTCGATTCCGGGACGGGCTCCATGACCGTGTCGTGGCCGCCGTCGACCGGGACTTACGCGGGCGACGCCTACGCCATCGAGGTGACGGCGACGGGACAGGCTTCCACGTTCTTCTCGCGCGCGCTGCTCAACTACAATCCCGCGATCCAGTCGCGGTCGGTCGCGCAGATCTCGTCCGAAAGCGTGGCCTGCATTCTCGCGCTCAATCCCACGGCGGACCGCGCGGTTGAAGCCAGCGGGTTCGGAACCGTCACCATGGAAGGTTGCGTCGTCGCCAGCAACTCCAACGCCGCAAACTTCATTTACAAGGGCAACAACGCCACCATCGAGGCGGACTGCGCCACGGCCGTCGGCGATATCTACGGAGAGCTGAGCGTGGACTGCCCGGCCCCGCTTCGGAGCGCCAGGCCGGTGGACGATCCCTTCGAGGACCTGCCCTCGCCGACCCTTCCGGGCGGCTGCGCCCACAATAATCTCGTCATCAACTCCGGCGACACCATGAACGTCTCCGGCGGAACCCGGTTTTGCAACGGCGTCCGGGTGAACGGCGGCGGCGCGCTGCACCTGTCGCCCGGCACCTACTACGTGGATCGCGGGGACTTCACCGTCAACGGCGGGGCCACGCTGACGGGAACGGACGTGACCATCGTCCTGACGTCCAGCACGGGCGCGAACCCCGCGACCATCACCATCAACGGCGGCGCCGACGTGGACCTGAGCGCGCCGGACAGCGGCGATTACGCCGGGATCGCCGTGTTCCAGGATTCCGACGACTACAGCAGCAATGTCAACAAGTTCAACGGCGGCTCCTCCATGACGGTGAAGGGGGCGCTGTATTTCCCGGAGCAGTCCCTGGAGTTCGAGAACGGGCTCAGCGGCCCCGAATGCACCGTGCTGGTGGCTCAAACGATCACGTTCACCGGGACGGGAACGTTGAATGCGGATTGCACGGACTATTGGGATGACGGCATCCGGGTTTTCGATACGGTCAAGGTGGTGGAATGATGAAGACGATCATGGATTTGCTCCGGCGCTTCGTCGGGGACAGGGCGGGAACGGCGGCGGTCGAGTTCGGGCTGATCTCATCCCTGATGACGCCGATCCTTCTGGGGATGGTGGATTACGGCTTCGCGCTCAAGACCAAGATGGACTTGGGCGGCGCGGCGCGGTCCGGCGCCCAGTACACCATCAACATGGGCTACGACCCGGCCTACCTGGCGAACGTGGTGAGCGCGTCCACCGGCATCCCCCAAGAATCGATCAGCGTAAGCGCATCCCAATATTGCGAATGCTTCGACGGATCGTCGGTGAGCGGATGCTCGGACACCTGTTCGGACGGGGCGGCGCCGCACCGGTTCGTCAGCATCGACCTGGCCCACGACATGACGCCCATGTTCATTCCTTGGACCATAGGAATCAACGAAACCCAAGTGGTCAGGATGGATTGAGCCATGCCGGCCTTCGCAAGCATGCTGAAGCGACTGTCGGAATGCCGCATTGGGACCACGGCGGTGGAGTTCGCGCTGATCGCGCCCGTGTTCATCCTGATGATCGCGGGGACGTTGGAGATCGGCCGCGCGCTGTGGATGGGCGGCGCCATCAAGTTCGTGGCCGAGGAGGCCGCCCACAAGGCGGTCGTCGAAGGCGCCACGACCGCCGAGCTTCAGGCTTACGCCGTCACCCGCGCAACCGAGATGGACCTTCCCGGCGCGACTTTCTCCACAACCACGGAGACGTCGGGCGGCGTCGCCATGTTGGTCGTCAACGCCTCGATCGCCTATTCCCCCATCCTAAAATTGGCGCCCATCCCGCCGCTTACACTGAGCGCAACGGCGAAGGCGCCCGCGCCCTGACAGAAATTTCGCGCTGTTTTCCAAGGCTCCTTGCGGCCGTCAATTCCTTTACCCTCCCTTCTTGTCCAACGCCTTCGCCAGCTCCTCTTGGGTCATGGCGCTGGGGTCGATGGCGGGTTCGGGCGCCTTTTCGGGTTCGGGCTCCGGCTTTTCCTCCACGGTTTCGAGCCTGGCGCCGTCCTTCGGCTCGGTGGCGAGGACCTGCTCCAGCTCCTCCTCCAGCGCCTTCTCCGGATCCTGTTCGGACGGAGCGATGGCCTCGGCCTCGATGACCTCCACCTCGGAAGCCGGGGTCGCGTCCTCGGCGTCCTCGCGGAGATCGTCCGGGTCGGTGGCGCGGCGGTGCGGGCCCTTGAAGTCGGGATCGTCGCGGCGGCGCCGATCGGGGCCGAAGTAGTCGGCGGTGCGGATGAAGCTGCGCCGCCGCATGATGATGGAGTGCAGCCGCGAATAGATGGACCGGGCCGAGATCGGCTTGGCAAGGTATTCGTCCACGCCCACGTCGCGGGCCTCGACCACGCGGTGTTGCTCTGTGTGGCCGGTCAGCATGACGATGGGAACCAGGGGGTTGGCGCTGTCCTCGCCGGTGCGGATCAGCCGCGTCAGGTCCATGCCGTCCAGGGGCGTCATGTGCCAGTCGGTGAACACGATGTCCACGGGCGTGGTTTTCAGAAGCTGCAACGCCTCGACCGCGCTGGGCGCCGTGTAGACGGGGCCGACGCCGAGAACCTTCAGAACGTTCTTGATCAAGGCGCGCATGTGGTGGTTGTCCTCCACCACCAAAATCGCGAGCCGACTGAGATCAAGGGCCTCGGTCGTCATGCCTTTCCTTCCATCCCAAGCCGGGCTTCCCCCCCCGCGCTCGGCCGTTCCGGCCCTATCCGTTCAGCAGGGCCTGGATTTCCTCGTCGCTCATGTCCTCGGCCTCGGGCTGGCTCTGACGGCGCTCGGGACCGGAATAGTTCGGGTCCTGGCGCCGGCGGCGGTCGGGGCCGAAATAGGTCTCCGTCCGAACGAAGGGACGGGGACGCTCGATGATGTTCTTGATCCGCTCGTACAGAAGCTTGGCCGACACCGGCTTGGCCAGGTATTCGGACACGCCCACGTCGCGGGCCTCCACCACCTTGGTCATCTCGGTGTGGCCGGTCAGCATGATGATGGGCACGAAGGGATTGGGGCTGTCCGCGTCCATGCGGACCTTGCGGGTGAACTCCAGCCCGTCCATGGGCCGCATCTTCCAGTCGGTGATGATCATGTCGGCGTGGAAGTCTCTCAGCGTCGCCAACGCCTGCGCGCCGTCCAGCGCGTCTTGGACCTGGCTGCAGCCCAATGCGTTCAGAATCGTCCGGATCATGGAGCGCATGTGCTTGTTGTCGTCCACGATCAGGAAATTGAGGCCGTTCAGATTGTATTCGCTCAACGCTGTCCTCTCCGCCCCGACGCGCCGCCCAATCCCCCCTTCGCGCGCTCGAATTCGCACGATACTTCCAAGAATACATGAAGATAACCTGAACGTTCATCCCTTTTTGCGACGCGCTCCCCATGCGTCTCGGGTCCAGATGTGATTGCGAATGATTCCAAGGTCCACATTTTAAGCGCGCTATGCTATGATAAACGGGTGGCGTCATCCGACCGGCGCGCCGAAAGAGCGCGCGGCGGAATGATTGCCCATGATTGCAACGGGTTACCTTTAGGAGACGCGTCGTGGCCGAAGATCAAGTCAACGAAGTGGAAGAAGACGAGGAAGAGAACGAGGAGCAGCATTCCCAAGAGGAGCTGTCCGAATTCGACGACTTGATGTCGCATCAAGGCGATGACGACCAGGAGCTTCGCGCGGCCGAGCAGTCTGCTGGCGGCGAGGACGACGAGGGCGACAATAAGAGCGACCTCACCACCGCCCACCAAGGCACCCGCGACACCCAGCAGACCTCGGAGGGCGACGGCGTGACCTACACCGTCTCCGACGGCGAAGGCGGCGGCCAAGGCGGCGATGGCGACGGCGGCGAAGGCGGCGGCGACTACACCGGCTTTGAAGGCGGCGGCGACGCCAGCGGCGGCGAGGGCGACGCGGAAGGCGGCGAAGGCCCCGGCATGGTCGATGGCTCTCTCGAAGACGACGGCGGCGCCGGTCTGACCGCGGGCGAGGACGGCGGCGATGACGACGCGTCCGGCGGCGGCGAAGGCCAAGCCGAAGGCGGCGAAGACGCCGGCGACGACGCTGGCGGCGGCAACGACGAGCCCGAATTCCAGGCCGAGACGCAGGGCGGCGGCGGCGAGGGCCCCGCGGCCCCCGAAGCCCCCCTTTCCGAGGAGGGCCCGGCCGGTCCCGATTCCGACCAACCGGGCGGGCCGCAAGGCCCCCGCATGTTCGGCGGCGCGGGCGACGACGAGCTAGAGGGCGGTTTCGGCCCCGACATCCTGAACGAAACCATCGAGCAGACCAGCTTCGGCCCCGACGAGACCGCCCCGACCGGCGACTCCGAGCCGAGCGGCGAGGTGTTGCAGGGCGGCGACGGCCGCGACCGTCTGAACGGCGGCGCGGACGACGACCAAATCTCCGGCGGCGCGGGTAATGACCGGCTCAACGGCGGCGGCGGTGACGACCAGATCTCCGGCGATGCCGGCAACGACCGCATGACCGGCGGCGACGGGAACGACGCCCTCGACGGCGGAGCCGGAAACGACCGTCTCAATGCCGGAGCGGGCGACGACCGGCTCTCCGGCGGAGAAGGCAACGACCGGCTGTCCGGCGGCGACGGGAACGACGCCCTCGACGGCGGGGCCGGGAACGACCGTCTCAATGCCGGAGCGGGCGACGACCGGCTCTCCGGCGGCGAAGGCAACGACCGACTGTCCGGCGGAGACGGAAACGACGTCCTCGACGGCGGGGCCGGGAACGACCGTCTCAATGCCGGAGCGGGCGACGACCGGCTCTCCGGCGGCGAAGGCAACGACCGACTGTCCGGCGGAGACGGAAACGACGTCCTCGACGGCGGGGCCGGGAACGACCGTCTCAATGCCGGAGCGGGCGACGACCAGCTTTCCGGCGGCGAAGGCAACGACCGGCTGTCCGGCGGAGACGGAAACGACGTCCTCGACGGCGGGGCCGGGAACGACCGTTTGTCCGGCGGAGCGGGCGACGATGTCCTGACCGGCGGCGCGGGCAATGACCGTCTCGACGGCGGAGCAGGAAACGACCAGCTCGTCGGCGGCGAAGGCAATGACCGACTATCCGGCGGCGACGGAAACGACGTCCTCGACGGCGGCGCCGGAAACGACCGGCTGTCTGGAGGCGCGGGCGACGACCAGCTCTCCGGCGGCGAAGGCAATGACCGACTGTCCGGAGGCGACGGCAACGACGTCCTTGACGGCGGGGCCGGAAACGACCGGCTGTCCGGCGGCGCGGGCGACGACCAACTCTCCGGTGGCGAAGGCAATGACCGGCTGTCCGGCGGAGACGGAAACGACGTCCTCGACGGCGGAGCCGGAAACGACCGGCTATCCGGCGGCGCGGGCGACGACCAACTCTCCGGTGGCGAAGGCAATGACCGACTGTCCGGCGGAGACGGAAACGACGTCCTCGACGGTGGCGCCGGAAACGACCGGCTATCCGGCGGCGCGGGCGACGACCAACTCTCCGGCGGCGA
>CAYFNC010000041.1:12789-28273 GCA_964344345.1 uncultured Hyphomicrobiales bacterium
CTGTCCGGCGGAGACGGAAACGACGTCCTCGACGGTGGCGCCGGAAACGACCGGCTATCCGGCGGCGCGGGCGACGACCAACTCTCCGGCGGAGAAGGCAATGACCGGCTGTCCGGCGGAGACGGAAACGACGTTCTCGATGGCGGCGCGGGCCGCGACCGTCTCGACGGCGGGTCCGGCGACGACGTGATCCGCGGCGGCGACGGCAACGACCGCATCGACGGCGGCCAGGGCTCCGACGACATGTACGGCGACGCCGGGAACGACATCTTCACCTTCGACAACTCCGATTTCGGAGGCGGGGGCGGATGGTCGGACACCATCGACGGCGGGGCCGACTCGGACACCATCAACCTGTCGTCCGTGGACCAGAGCTGGACCATGGCGGTCGAGGACGGCCAGACCATCGACAGCGAGAGCGCCGACGCCTCGGACTATTCCGACGGCGAAGGGTTCAGCGGAACCATCACCTTCGAGGATGGCTCCACCATCACCTTCGAGAACATCGAAAAGGTCGATTGGTAGACCGAAACCCGCAATAACGAAAAACCGGGACCGCCGCGCGGTCCCGGTTTTTTTCGTCCCGATTCAGGGAACGCGTGGCGGCTCCATCACTCCTCGTCGCCGAGGCGCCGGGTGTGGAGTTCGAGCTTTTCCTTGTCCATGATGGTGACCGAGCGGCCCTTCTTGCGGATCACGTCGCCCCGGACCAGGTCGCTGATCACCCGGCCGACGGTTTCGCGGCTGGTGCCGACGCGGCTGGCGATGGTGGCCTGGGTGGGCAGGGGATAGATCACCCACGAACCGGCCTGGGCCGGGTTGGGCTTGGCCATGCGCAGGACCTCCATGCAGATGCGCTGGCGCGCGTTGAGCGTGGTCATGTCCATCAGGCGCTCGCCCGAACGGCGGATGATGGCGCACATGCGCCGGAGCACGAAGTTGGCGAGGGCCGGAAGCTCGTCCAGCAACTCCTTGAAGCGTTCGGGCGGCATGACCGCGATCTCGCACTCGCCCGCCGCCGTGACCGAGGCGGATCGGGGCTCGCCGTCAAGCGCCGCGATCTCGCCGAAGAATTCCCCCTCGCCCAGCTCGGCGTAGGAGATCTCGCGGCCGGTGAGCGCGTAGGCGGTGACGTGCACCGAGCCCTTGACCACGAACATCACGTCGCGGCTTTCGCTTTCCTTGTCGAAAATCACGTGGCCCCGGCCGAAGCGAAGCCAGCCGCAATCCTTGGCCAGCGCGACGCGCTTTTCCTCGGTCAGTTCGGAAAAGAGATGTATTCCGCCGAGCCTGTCTGCGTCGGACATGTCCCCGTCCCCCCCAATAGACGCCGGAGACGTTACCACAGAAGCAGCCGTGACGCTACGCCTCCACGCCCCCCATGGCGCAGAGGATCGCCCAGGCGTCCGCGTCGATGGGCATGACCGAGAGCCGGGATTGCTTGATCAGCGCCAAGTGGTCGAGGCGGCCGTCCTCCTTGATTTCCTTCAAGGTCACCGGTGTCTCGAACGCAAACAACGCCTTGAAGTCCACCATGCCGAAGCGGCCGGACGCGTCGGTGGGGTCGGGATAGTACTCGCTCGCGACCTCCAATACGCCGACGATGCGCTTCTCGTTGACCGAATGATAGAAGAACGCGCGGTCGCCCACGGCCATGGCCTTCATGTTGTTGCAGGCCTGATGGTTGCGGACCCCGTCCCATTCGGCGACGCCGGCCTTGACGTGGTCGTCCCACGACCACGTTCCGGGCTCGGACTTGACCAGCCAGTAGTTCATCAGTCGGCCGGAATGACTTTTTTCCAGGGCCGGATGACCACGCTTTCGAACAGCCCCGCCTTGGCGTAGGGATCATTGGCGCAGAAGTCCTCGACCTGGGCCTTGTCGTCGAAGTCCATGATCAGGACCGAACCGTTCATGCCCTCGCCGTCGTCGGTCAAGGTCGGCCCCACGGCGAAGGCCCGGTCCTTGAATCCGCCCAGGTACTCCAGGTGCGCCGGACGGGTCTCGGCGCGCACGTTGGCGTGGCCGGGCTTGTCGGAGCAGAAGATGAAATAGAGCATTCTCGAAGTCTCCCCCTTGGATTCGTTCGCGCGGGAACTTAGCCCATTACCGGGCGCGGCGAAACAGCTTCAAGGTGTCGCGGAGCGCGTTCGCGCCGTTCACGGGCAGAGAGCAGACGCTACCTCGGCAGACGTAGGCGGTCGGCGCGCCGTCAAGCGGCTCCTTGCCGTGGGCGGGGTGGGTTTCTGGAAGCGCGGTCCCGGGGCCGATGACCTGCAGGATGCGGGTGGGCAGGCTGGTCTCGAATACGGCCCGCAGCAACGCGTCCGTCCGCGCCTCGCCCCGCTTGCCGATGACCACGACCTGGACCGCGTCCATCATGGTCTCGGCCGCGTTGACCAGGCCGGATGCGGCGCGGTTGCGGCCTTTGACGTATCCGGCGATGGCGGAGATCGTCGCCTCGGCCTCGCCCCGCGCGGCCGCGTCGCCTGTCAAATAGGCCAGCCGGGCCAGGGCCTCGACCATGCGGGCGTTGCCGGACGGGTTGGGAGTGTCCATCACCGGCCGGGCGCGGGTCAGCGCCGGGCCGACGTCGGGGGACGTCGCGAAGAACCCGCCGCCGTCGGGGGCGCGGTGGCGCTCGCGCGCCTGGTTTATCCAGGCCTTGGCTTTCGTGAGATACGCCTCCTCGCCTGTCGCCTCGTAAAGCGTCAACGCCGCATTGGCCATGGCGCCCAAATCCGCCAGCAGGGCGGGCCCGCCGACCTTGCCCGCGAAAGCGGAATGGCCGAGGCGGCCGTCTTCGCGGGTCAGGGCCTTGGCGGTCGCGTCCAACGCGCGGGCCGACGCCGCCACCCATCCGGGCTCGTCCAGGGCCAATCCGGCCTCGGCCAGGGCGCGGACGGCCATGGCGCTCCAATCCGCGATCACCTTGTCGTCGCGGCGGGGGAAGGGACGGCCTTGGCGGTATTCGTTGAGGGCGGCCAGCGCCGTCGATGCGTCGCCGCTTTCCACCCGATGGAGAATTCCGCCTTCCCCCTCCTCGGCGGGCGCGAGCTCGAACAGACGCAGGAACGCGTCCGCTCCGTCGCCGAGCGCCGCGCGGATTTCCCTTTCCCGCCACAGATAGAACGCGCCCTCGCGCTCCTCCCCGCCCGCATCCAGGCTATCGGCGTCGAGCGCGGCTGCGAAGGCGCCTTCGGGCAACGCCATCTCGTCGAGCAGGAAGCCGGCGGTTTCGCGGGCGAGGCCTTCCAACTCCGCGTCCCGGATCCGACGCCAGGCCTCGACCGTCAAGCGCAGCACCGAGGCGTTCACGTCCAACATCTTCTCGAAATGCGGCGTCAGCCAGTCCGGGTCCACGGCGTAGCGGAACAGCCCGCCCCCGACATGGTCGCGAACACCGCCCCGGGCCATGGCGCGAAGCGAGAGGACAACGGCGTCCGCGAACGGCTTCTCACCGGTCCTGAGATAGGCGCGCCAGAGAAGGCTCAGCGCCTCGGCCTCGGTGAAGCGCGCCGTGCCCTCGAACCCGCCGCGCAAGGAGTCGACCTCGCCCAGGACCTTGCGCGCCATGGCGTCGATGTCGTCCGGGCCCAGAAATCCGGGCCGCGGCTCGGACAGGCGCGCCAGCGCCTTGGCCACGGCGTCCCCGCCGAGCGAGCCCTTGCGCTCCTTCCAGACCATGGAGACGGCGAGCAGCACCTCGCGGAACGGGGTCATGCCCGCGCGGGAGTCCTTGGGGATGTAGGTCGCGCCATGGAAGGGCGCGCCGTCGGCGTCGAGGAACATGGTCAAGGGCCAGCCGTTCCCCGACCGCATCAGCGCCGCCGCCGTCTGATAGGCGTCGTCGACGTCGGGTCGCTCCTCCCGGTCCAGCAGGACGGGGACGAAGTTGGCGTTGATGACGTCGGCGATGTCCGAGTCCATGTAGCTTTCCCGGCGCATCACGTGGCACCAGTGGCAGGCGGAATAGCCGATGGAGAGCAAAACCGGGCGGTCCAGCGCCCGCGCCTCCTCGAACGCGCCTTCCCCCCAAGGTCGCCAATGGACCAGGTCTTCCGCGTGCAGGCGGAAGTAGGGGGACGAGTCGGAGCCGAAATGGTTCTTCGGCCCCTTGGCGTCAACGCCGCCCCCGAGGACCAGGACGAGGAGACAGGCGATGGCCGCCCAGCCCCTCACGGCCGGATGAACCCTTGGGGCAGTTCGTCGCCGGGCGGACGGGCGAGCAGGGCGCCGATGGTCTCGTCGATGTCCGCGCCCTGGTCCAGAACTCGGCTGACCGCATGGCATATGGGCATGTCCACGCCGAGCGCGTCCGCCATTCCCATGACCGATTCGGCGGTGAAGACGCCTTCGGCCACGCTCTTGCGTCCGGACATGATGGACTGGAGCGTCTCGCCCCGGCCCAAGGCGACGCCGAGCGAGAAGTTCCTGGATTGCATGGCGTTGCAGGTCAGCGTCAGGTCGCCGATGCCCGAAAGCCCCATCAGGGTTTCCGGCCGCGCCCCCTTGGCCATGCCGAGACGCGCGATTTCCACCAGCCCCCGGGTGATCAGCGCCGCTCGGGCGTTGTCGCCGAGGCCTTTGCCCTCGACGATGCCGCAGGCGATGGCGAGCACGTTCTTGACCGCCCCGCCAAGCTCGGCGCCAATGATGTCTTTGGAAAGGTACGTGCGGAACGTGGGCGCGCCGAGCGCCGCCTGCAGCCGCTCCCCAAGGTCGTGGTCGGGACAGGCCAGCGTCACGGCGGTCGGACGGCCCTGGGCCACCTCGATGGCGAAGCTGGGCCCGGACAGCACGGCGATGGGGGCCATGGGCAGGGTTTCGGCGAGGACCTCGCTGACCAGGGCCTGGGTTCCCCGCTCGATCCCCTTGGCGCAAATGACCACGGGCAGGCCCATGCGCCAATAGGGCGCGGCCTGGGCGGTGACGTCGCGGGCGAACTGCGCCGGCGCGACAAGAAGCACCGCGTCCGCCTCCACCGCCTCCTCGAGGTCGGTGGTGGCGCGCACGCCCTCGTCCAGGCGGACGCCGGGAAGGAACACGGAATTCTCGTGGCCGAGGTTGATGGCGTCGGCCACCTCGGGCTCGCGGGCCTGGATGACCACGTCCGCGCCGCCTTGGCGGGCGATCTGGGCCAGCGCCGTTCCCCACGCCCCCGCGCCGATGACTCCGATCCTTTGCATGCCTCGGTTATGCCCCCATATATCCTTCGGGGCAAGAATGGCGTTTTTCGCTTACGCCCGGCGGGCGCAGCGGTTATGTTCGGATTCTTAGGTCGCTATCTGGGAGTCGGGCCATGGCCTTAGGGGAAAAACAGGCTCTGCGGGTGATCCTCGCCCAGCCTCGGGGATTTTGCGCGGGCGTGGAGCGCGCCATCGAAATCGTCGAACGCGCCCTGGAAATCCACGGGCCCCCCGTCTACGTCCGCCACGAAATCGTCCACAACAAGCGCGTCGTCGACACCCTTCGCGACAAGGGCGCCGTGTTCGTCGAGGAGTTGGACGACATCCCCGACGGCGCCGTGACCATCTTCAGCGCCCACGGGGTCTCCAGCGCGGTGGAGGACGTGGCCGCGCAGCGGGAGCTTCCGGTGATCGACGCCACCTGCCCGCTGGTGTCCAAGGTCCACCACGAGGGCCAGAACCACGCCAAGCACGACCGCGAGGTCATCCTAATCGGCCACGCCGGCCATCCCGAGGTCGAGGGCACCCAGGGCCGCATTCCCGGCGGCGTCCATCTGGTGACCACGCCGACGGACGTGGAGAACCTGTCGTTACGCGATTCGGACCAGGTCGCCTACGTCACCCAGACGACGCTCAGCGTGGACGACACCCGCGACGTGATCGAGTCCCTGAAGGACCGCTTTCCCGCCATCGTCGGCCCGGACGTCAAGGACATCTGCTACGCCACCCAGAACCGCCAGCAAGCGGTCCGCGACCTGGCCCGCCAAGTGGACGTGTTGCTTGTGGTGGGCGCGAAGAACAGCTCGAATTCCAACCGGCTCCGCGAAATCGGGGCCGAGCTCGGCATTCCCAGCCATCTGATCGACGACGCCGAGGGGCTCGACCCGGAATGGCTGAACGGCATCGCCACGCTCGGCGTCACCGCGGGCGCGTCCGCGCCGGAGGAGCTGGTCGCCGAGCTGATCGAGCGCTTGTCCGGCTTCGGCGACGTCACGTTCGAGGAACTGGACGGCGTGGAGGAGCACATGCAGTTCAAGCTTCCGCGCGAGCTTACGGACGCGACGGAAAGGATGGCGTCTTGAGCATCCCCCTCGTCCAGCAGGCCCGCGTCGGGGCTTATCTTCTGTCCCAGCGCTTCCGGGGGGTGAAACGCTATCCGCTGGTCCTGATGCTGGAGCCCTTGTTCCGCTGCAACCTCGCCTGCGCGGGCTGCGGCAAGATCGACTATCCCTCCGCGATCCTGGACCGGCGCCTCAGCGTCGAGGAATGCCTGGACGCGGTGGACGAATGCGGCGCGCCCATCGTCTCCATTCCCGGCGGCGAACCCTTGCTGCACCCGGACATCGACAAGATCGTCGCGGGAATCGTCGCGCGAAAGAAATTCGTCTACCTCTGCACCAACGGCCTTTTGTTGGAGCGCAACCTGGACCGCTTCGCGCCCAGCAAATACCTGACGCTCTCGGTCCACCTGGACGGGCTGGAGGAAGAGCACGACCACGCGGTGGACCAGGAAGGCGTGTTCCGCCGCGCGGTGGATGCGCTGAAGGCCGCCCGGGCCCGCGGCTTTCGCGCCAACGTGAACTGCACGCTTTATGACGGCATGGACCCGGAGCGCATCGCGGCGTTCTTCGATTTCTGCAAGGCCGAACTGGACGTGGAAGGCGTCACCATCTCGCCCGGCTACGCCTACGAGCGCGCCCCGGACCAGGAGCATTTCCTCAACCGCCGCAAGACCAAGGAGCTGTTCCGCGAGATCTTCCGGCTCGGCAAGGGCAAGAAGTGGGTGTTCAACCAGTCCAGCCTGTTCCTGGATTTCCTGGCGGGCAACCGGGCGTATCGCTGCACGCCCTGGGGCAACCCGGCGCGCAACGTGTTCGGATGGCAGCGGCCCTGTTATCTCGTGGGCGAGGGCTACGCCCGGACCTTCAAGGAGCTGATGGAGGAAACCGACTGGGATTCGTTCGGCGTCGGCAACTACGAGAAATGCGCCGACTGCATGGTCCATTCCGGGTTCGAGCCCTCCGCGGTCGAGGACATGGTCTCCCACCCCCTCCAGGGTCTGAAAGTCGCGCTTTTCGGCCCCGAGACCGAAAAGCCCATGGCCTCGGAAATCCCGCTGGACAACCAGCGCCCGGCCGAGTTCGTGTTCGAGGACCTGACCCAGCGCATGCTGGAGATGGAGGCCGAGGCGGCCGCCAAGGGGGAACGGAGCGACGCCGCCTAGTAAATCCGTCAACATCCGAGGAGCGCGACCATGATTCCGGCCTCTCGAAACATCTCGGACAAGGGCGAGACGACGATCCTTCTCGTCGACGACGCGCCGGACAATCTGGCGGTTCTGAATTCCCTGCTCGGCGAAAGGTACAAAATCAAGATCGCCAATAATGGGGAGCAGGCGCTCGGCCTCGCCAACCTTCCCGGCGACGCGCCGGACCTGATCCTACTCGACATCATGATGCCGGGCGTGGACGGCTACGACGTGTGCCGGAGGCTGAAGAAAACGCCCAACACCGCCGCCATCCCCGTGATCTTCATCACCGCGAAAACCGACGAGGAGGACGAGAAACTGGGCTTCGAGGTCGGGGCGGTCGATTACATCACCAAGCCGATCAGTCCCCCCATCGTCGAGGCGCGGGTCAAGACCCACCTGGCGCTCCGGCAAGCGAACCAGGCGCTGGAAGACGCGCTGGCCGCCGAAACCGACCTTCTGGAGAAAACCCTCGCCGGAAGCATCAAGATGTTGAGCGATGCGCTGTCGCTGTCCGCGCCCGATGCGTTCGGCGAGGCCACTCGCGTCAACGGCTGGGCGCACAAGGTGTCCCGCGACCTGGGGCTGGAGCGCGCGTGGGAACTGACCATCGCCGCCATGCTGTATCCCGTCGGCATGATCGGCGCGCCCCGCGAGGTGATCGAAAAGGCGCACGCGGACGCGGCGCTTTCGCCCGAGGAAAAGGAGCTGATCGAACACGCCCCCGAAACCGGCGCCAAGCTTCTCGACAACATCCCCCGCATGCACCGCGTCGCCGAGATCGTCCGTTACGCGGGCAACCGGTTCGACGGGGTCGGAACCCCGGCGAGCGAGCCCTCGGACAACAAGCTTCCCCTTGGATCGCGGCTATTGAAAATCCTTTCGGATTTGGCCAAGTCCGCTCGGGGGAGACCTCTGTCCGAGGCGAACTTCGCCGAGCTGGAGATCCGCGAAAGCGAGTACGATCAGCAGCTCCTGGCCAAGGTCAAGGCGTCCTTGGACCCGTCCCCCGCCGACAAGGCCGCGGAAGGGGTGGAGTTGCAGGTCCCTGTCCTGGGGCTGAAGGCCGGCGACGTGCTGTTGGCCGACATCGTGATCGCTGGCGACGAGAACCGCGCGTTCCTGACCCAGGGAACCCGCCTCGCGCGGATGCACGTGGAGCACCTGCGCCGGATCGTGAAAATCTGCGATATCGTCGAGCCCCTGCGGGTCGAGCGGACGGACGTGGAGGACTGAGTCTCATAGAGCCTTCTGTGGTTACCGCCCTTTCCTTCTTGAGGCCATAGACCCCACATCTTGGCGCATTGCGATGCCGTTCGGGGAAGACGGCATCCACCCCATCTGGCTCAATACCAATGACGCCGACACAAAGTGTTACGTAATGCTTGGTTGAGTTTTCGGCATTCCCGCTTTTGCGCACTGCCGCCCGGGATTCATGTGCGTGGTTCCAGCGATGGGGTGAGTTGTGGACTTGGTTTTCGTAGTTGCGGTGGTCGACCCGTGGGGGGCGCGCGCCCTGTGAGGTCGAAGCCCCCGAAGAGAGCGGCCTTGAGGCGGGCAACCACGGTCTTCGCACCGGTCTTATGGCTCGCTGCGTGGGTTTTCTGAATAAGGCGCGGCTGACAAAAGGCGATCATGGCTGCGTAGATCTGTATTCTGACGGCGTTCTCGCCGCATCCAAGAAAGGACTTTTTCTTCGGGGTTTGCTTTTTCCACGTGAAGAAAACCTCGATTTCGCGGGGGTGACGGCAGCAGGATGAGACAGCGCCTGGAGTCTATTAAAATATAAAGGAATATCTCTATTCAGGTCGTGTAGCGATGCTCCAGCGCAGCCCCCTCTCTCGGCCCAATACTATTGACACGATATATATCGCTCATATATATGATGCGTCGCCACACGAACAATAGGCGCTTCCATGGATGCGAAAACCCTTTGCCTAGGCGTTCTGACCCTTGGGGATCGGAGCGGCTATGAAATCAAGAAGTACCTCGAGGACGGGCCGATCTCGCACTTTCACGAGACCAGCTTCGGGTCCATCTATCCCGCGCTGGGCAAGCTGAGCCGCGAGGGGTTGGTCACCTGGCGCGCGGTTCCCCAGGAAGGCCGTCCCGACAAGAAGGTCTACAGCGTCACCGAGGACGGGGTGGCGGCCTTCCGCGCCGCCCTCCGGGAGCAGCCGGGCGGCGACAAGCATAAATCGGACACCATGACGTTCCTGTTCTTCAGCGAGCTGATGGACGCGGCCCGACGGCGCGAGGTGTTCGAGGCCCATCTCGGCGACTACCGCGAACTGCTGGAGCGCTGGGCCGATCTGGATTTCTCCCACGAGCCCGCGCACCGACGCTTCATCCATCGCATGGGAATCGAAATCTACCGCACCATCGTCGATTACATGGAAGCCCACGGCGACGAGCTGTTCGAGGACGATGGGGAGGCCGGGCGATGAAGGTGATGAAGGTGAAAATGAAACGGACCACCGCCACCGCGCTCGCCATCGCCGTCATCGCGACGCTTTGGATCTTGTCGGGACAGTTCGGCGGCGGCGACGCGCCGCCCGCCGCCATCGACGAGGCCCGGGATTTGGTGAATGTCCGCGTCGTCGCCAGCCGCGCCAAGGACCACCCCCGACGCCTCGCCCTGTTCGGGCGCACCCAGGCGGACCGTTCCGTGACGCTGCGCGCCGAAACGGCGGGCCGGGTCGCGGAGAAACTGGTGGCCAAGGGCGCCCGGGTGGAAAAGGGCCAGCCCCTGATCCGCATCGCCATGGATGATCGCCAAGCCCGCATCCGCGAGGCCCAGGCCCGGGTGGAGCAGTTCCGCATCGCCTACAAGGCGTCCCAGGAGCTGGCGCGGAAATCCTTCAAGTCCAAGGTCAAGCTGACCGAATCCCTTGCCGACTTGGAGGCCGCGAAGGCCCAACTCGCCGCAATCCGCCTGGACGCGGAGCGCACCGAAATCAAGGCGCCCTTCGCGGGCGTGGTCGACGACGTGGCGGTGGAGGAAGGCGACTGGGCCCCCGTGGGCCACGAACTCGCCCGCATCGTCGATCTCGACCCCATCGTGGTCGCGGCCGAGGTGTCCGAGCGCGACATCGCCCGCGTTCGCGAGGGCATGACGGCCGAGGCCGCGCCGGTGGGCTTCGACGCGCCCTTCACGGGCCGCGTCCGTTACGTGTCGCGCGCGGGCGCGGGAACCACGCGCACCTTCGAAATCGAGGCCGCCTTCGACAATCCCGGCGCGGACGTCGCCGAAGGCGTCACCGCGCGGCTGAACCTGACTCTGGAAACCCGACAAGCGCATCTGGTCAGCCCGGCGGCGCTCACCCTCGCCGACGACGGGCGGGTCGGGGTCAAGGCGGTGGGCGACGACGGCGTCGTGGTCTTTCATCCGGTCGAGGTCATCGCCGACGCGCCCGAGGGCGTCTGGCTCGGCGGCCTGCCCGAACGCGT
Source organism: uncultured Hyphomicrobiales bacterium (assembly GCA_964344345.1). Lineage (GTDB taxonomy): Bacteria > Pseudomonadota > Alphaproteobacteria > Rhodospirillales > CAYFNC01 > CAYFNC01. The sequence continues at coordinate 23,677 of CAYFNC010000041.1, forward strand.
GGACCTGATCACCGTCGGCCAGGAATTCGTCCGCTCCGGCCAGAAAGTCCGCGCCGACCGGACGGTGGCGGGCGGACCGTCATGAAGGCCCTGATCGACGCCGCTTTCGGGCGGACCCGGACCGTCCTGTCCACGCTCCTGTTGATCCTGATCGCGGGAACGGCGGCCTATATGGAGATCCCCAAGGAATCGGACCCGGACATCAACATCCCCATCATCATCGTCCAGATGGAGCACGACGGCATTTCGCCCGAGGACGGCGAGCGGCTGCTGATCCGGCCCATGGAGCAGGAGCTCCGCGTCGTCGAGGGCCTGAAGGAGCTGCGCGCCAAGGGGTTCGAGGGCGGGGCCACCGTTGTCCTGGAGTTCGAGGCGGGCTTCGACGCCGACGCCGCCATGGACGACGTGCGCGAAAAGGTGGACATCGCCAAGTCCGAGCTGCCCGAGGCCACCGAGGAGCCGACGGTCGAGGAGGTCAACTTCAGCCTGTTCCCCGTGCTGGTGGTCACGCTTTCGGGCGAGGTCCCGGAACGCACCCTGATCCGCCTCGCCCGCGACCTCCAGGACGCCATCGAGGGCATCCCGGCCGTGCTGGAAGCCGTCATCGCGGGCGACCGCGACGAACTGGTGGAGATCCTGATCGACCCGGTGAAGGTCGAAAGTTACGGCCTGTCCCCGCGCGAGGCGGTGGAATCGGTCGCGCGGGGGAACCTTCTGGTCGCCGCGGGGGCCCAGGACACCGGACGCGGCCGCTTCGCCATCAAGGTTCCGGGCCTGTTCGAGAATGCGAACGACATCAAGGATTTCCCTGTCAAGGTCGAGGGCGACGCGGTGATCCGTCTTCGCGACATCGGCGAGACCCGGCGCACCTTTGTCGATCCGGAAAGCTTCGCCCGGGTCAACGGCGCGCCCGCCGTGGCGCTCGAGGTCTCCAAGCGCTCGGGCGAGAACATCATCGACACCATCGAACGCATCCGCGCCGTGGTCGCCGAAGAGCGCGAGACCTGGCCCGACGGCCTGAAGGCCGCCGTCCACGTGGGCTTCTCCCAGGACAAGTCCAGCGACATCCGCATGATGCTGACCGACCTGCAGAACAACGTGATCGCGGCGGTGATCCTGGTGATGATCGTGGTGATCGCCGCCATGGGGGCGCGCGCGGCGGGGTTGGTGGGCGTCGCCATTCCAGGCTCGTTCCTGACCGGCATCCTGGTGATCGGGTCCATGGGGCTGACCATCAACATCGTGGTGCTGTTCAGCCTGATCCTGGCCGTCGGCATGCTGGTGGACGGCGCCATCGTGGTCACCGAGTACGCGGACCGCAAGATGGTGGAGGGCGAGCCCAGGACCAGGGCCTACGCCATGGCCGCCAAGCGCATGTCCTGGCCCATCATCGCGTCCACCGCCACCACCCTGGCCGCGTTTTTCCCCCTGCTGTTCTGGCCCGGCGTGGTGGGGGAGTTCATGATGTACCTTCCCCTGACCCTGGTGGCGACCCTCAGCGCGTCGCTGGCCATGGCGCTGGTGTTCATTCCCACGCTGGGCAGCCTGTTCGGCCGTCCAGGGGCCGCGGACGCGAAGGCGATGAAGGCGCTCGCCGCCGGCGAGGGCGGCGACGTCGAGGACGTGGGCGGGCTCACGGGCCGCTATATCCATTTGCTGAAAATCGCGCTGCATCATCCGGGCAAGGTGCTGGCCGGGGCGTTCGGCATGCTGGTTCTGGTGCAGGCGGTCTACGGCGTCTTCGGCAAGGGGGTGGAGTTCTTTCCCGAAGTGGAGCCCAAGGCCGCCATGGTCCAGGTCCGCGCGCGCGGCAACATGTCCATACACGAAAAGAACGACCTGATGGTCCAGGTCGAGGAGCGGATCATCGACCTGCCGGGGCTCAAGACCGTCTACACCCGCACCGGCCAGGACCCCAACAGCGAGGAGGCCGAGGACATCATCGGCTCCATCACCTTGGAGTTCCTAAGCTGGCGCCACCGCCCACCGGCGGCCGAGATCCTGGCCATGGCCGAGGCGCGCACCGCCGACATCCCCGGCGTGTTCATCAACTTCCGCAAGCAGGAGGAAGGCCCCCCCGTGGGCAAGCCGGTGCAGATCCAGCTGTCGTCGCGGCATCCGGACCTTTTGCCTCCGGCGGTCGAAACCGTGATGGAGAAGCTGAACGCCACCGCCGACCTGATCAACATCGAGGACGGACGGCCGCTTCCCGGCATCCAGTGGGAGCTGTCCGTCGACCGCGCCCAGGCGGCCAAGTTCGGCGCCGACGTGAACCTGATCGGCAACGCGGTGTTGCTCGCCACCAACGGCATCAAGCTCGGCGACTTCCGCCCCGACGACAGCGACGAGGAAATCGACATCAAGGTCCGCTATCCCCAGGAATGGCGCACCATCAAGCAGCTCGACGCCATCCGGGTCGAGACCGAGGCGGGCTCGGTGCCCATCGGCAACTTCGTGAAGCGGACCGCCAAGCCCGCGGTCAGCGCCGTCAACCGCGCCGACGGCCGCCGCGTGATGATGGTCAAGGCCGACGTGGCCGAGGGCGTGCTGCCCGACGCCAAGGTCCAGGAAATCCGCGATTGGATGAAGACCGCGCCCATCGACCCGGGCGTCACGGTCCTGTTCAAGGGCGAGGACGAGGAGCAGGAAAAGGCCAAGGCGTTCCTGGGCCGAGCCTTCACCGTCGCGCTGTTCATCATGGCGATCATCCTGGTGACCCAGTTCAACAGCTTCTATTCCGCCTTTTTGATCCTGTCCGCCGTGATCATGTCCACCATCGGGGTGTTCATCGGGCTTCTGGTCACCGGCCAGCCCTTCGGCATCGTCATGAGCGGCATCGGCGTGATCGCGCTCGCGGGCATCGTGGTCAACAACAACATCGTGCTGATCGACACCTTCGACAGATTGCGCAAGGAGTCCGCCAACGCCTACGAAGCCATCCTGCGCACCGGGGCCCAGCGGCTGCGTCCGGTGCTGCTGACCACGGTGACCACCATTTTGGGGCTGATGCCCATGGTGCTCCGGGTCAACATCGATTTCGTGACCCGCGAGGTCAGCCACGGCGCCCCCGCGACCCAGTGGTGGACCCAGCTGTCCACCGCCATCGTGTTCGGGCTCGGTTTCGCCACCGTGCTGACCCTGGTGGTCACGCCCTCGGCCCTGATGCTGCGCGAAAACCTGGCCGCTTGGAGAGACAGCAAAAAGCAATCCGTGGTACCATGATCCCATGACCCAGGGCGTCGTGAAACGGATGGCGTGGGCGTTATTGCTCGTCCTCGCCCTTGTGGCCATGTCGGGCTCGGAGGCGCGCGCGCTTTCGGCCCGCGCGGGCGTCGCGCGCATCATCATCGAGGAATCGGTCAAGGCCGGAGTGCCGCCGTCGCTCACGCTCGCCATCGCCAAGGTGGAGTCCGACTTCGTCTCGTCGGCCAAGAGCCACGTGGGCGCGCGCGGCGTTATGCAGATGATGCCGAGCACGGCCAGGGGCGAGTTCGGAATCAAGGATTCCGACAAGCTCTGGAACGCCCGGACCAACATCCGTTTGGGCATCGAGTTCCTGGGCAAGCTCTATCGCCAGTACGGCGGGGTGTGGAGCTTCGTGCTGTCCCACTACAACGGCGGCACCCTGAAGAAACGCAAGGGCAAGTGGGTGGCTCACAGCTACACCCGGGGCTACGTCAACAAGGTTCTGTCGCTCCAGCGCCGCTATCAGAACCACAAGGCCATCAAGCGCATCGAAAGCAAGCGCACGTTCGCCATGCCCATGACGTTCCCCAGGGCTTCCCGCTCCGACCCGCCGAAAAAGCGCTCCATCATCAAGCGGACCGCCGCCGCCCCGGCGCCCGCAGAGCCCTCGGCCAAGACCAAGGAGAGCCCAGCCGCGTCCGGGGAGACCGGGGAGACGGCGGGCGAAGACGCGCCGGACGGGCAGGCGGGCGCGGATGATGAGAAGAAGAACGGGGAATAGGCGAAGCGAATACGGCGGCCATTATTATTGACCCTTGTGGCGGCCTTACGCGACTTCAGGCTACCGAAAACGTCCCAAACCTTCGGCCCTCCAGAAAACGACCCAACCATCCCGACGCGCGCAAGCCCGCCGCCGCGCGCGGGCGGCGGGGACGTGGCTTCAATCGGGCGCGTGGATGCCTTCGCTCCTTTTTCCGGGCCGGCCCCAGGCCCCGAATCGGGATCGTTCAGGACGCCAAAGCGCCTGGCTCGCCTAAAGCTTCCAGACGCTCTTCCACTGCGCGTCGCCTTCCAGGGTCGAATTGAACTCCCAGGCGTTGCAGTGCAGCTCCCCGGACTTCAGGTGCCCGGCGCGGATCACCAGCGCGCAGCCGTTCTGTCCCTTGAACACGGTCTCGATGGTCTCGTGCACGGCGGCGGTGGATTTTCCAGTGGTGAACTTGTAGGCGTGGGACGTCTCCAGATGCTCGAAGATGTCCGTGGGGCCGCACAGCCCCTTCAGCCCCTCGCCGACCTTGGATTCGTCAAGCGCGGCTTCTTCCAGTTCGTCTTCCCCGTCAAGAGCTTCAACATGGACTATGTAGTTCGTCATTCTGCCCTCCCGTGTGACGTTTTCTACATCCGGAAGCCA
>CAYFNC010000042.1:0-27693 GCA_964344345.1 uncultured Hyphomicrobiales bacterium
CCTTCACCCCCTTCACAAAAGCCAACAGCCCTGCGGTGTAGGCCGGAGGCTTACTTTCCGTCCCACGATCCGAAAGCTGCTTTTGGAGAATGCGGTCACGCCGCATCACTTCGGAAACGAGCCCGATGGGTATCCAAAGGGGCTGGATGCCGAAATCGATCGTCCTGTCGGATGCTCCGAACTGGTAGGCGGCGTAGATGGGGTGTTTCTTATCGTCGTTTGAGGGCGGTGTCTCGGCCAGGGAATGGCCGCACGGAAACAACGCCAATACCACAAGGAGCGGCAAGACGACATTCAAGACAGTTCGGATTTCCCGGAGCAATTCTCCACGCCCCCTCATGACGGAAATTACAATGATATCATTACGCAGAAAAGCGGCTTTTCATACACGCTCGGACACAGATTCCCTGTCGTTGGCTGAAACATCGATACCGCCAGGCATACGAGTGCATTCAGAAAGGTGACCTGCCAGTCCCGATAGTGTGTCGTCCGGAGCCAGCAGGGTGTCGGGCATTCATAGTGAGGTCATTATCGGCCTCGAATCCACGCGCGACGTTGAAGAGCCTTTCTTCGCCATGGTCGAGGGCGACGCGAAAGGACAGGGTGAATCTCATTTAGACGCGACAGGCCCACGGGGAAAGGTGACGACCAGGATGGGCGCGTCGCCATAACTTCTCGGGCGCCACCCAGGAAACGGAAAGGGTCAGGCGTTCGCGCCGCCAAGCTCCGCGCTCACCCCGACGAACGTCCGGAACTCGGCGTCTTCGGCATTCTGCAGCGCCTCGGGGTTGTTTGCGATATAGGGGACGTACTTGGCGTCTTCGTTCAGGATGTGGCGCGCGAGCCAGCAATGCAGGAACCCGCAGAGTTCCCCCACGTTCACGGACGCGGGATCGGCATCATAATTCGATTTGAACCCATCAAGCCGGTCTCGGATTTCCTGGTGCGAGGCCGCGTGCGCTTCGAGGTCGGGGTAGCGGATCGCCTTTTGCAGCCGCTCCTCCCTGGAAAAATGGTAGTCGGCGTAGTCGATCAGCATGCCGAGGATCATGCCGACCATGGCGTCGGCCTCCTCGTCGCGGCCCGCTTCCTTGAGCTGCTCGAACAAATCGAACAGAAGCGCGTGGTCGTCGTCGATCACCGCGACGCCAAAACGAAGCGACGGCTCCATGCAGGGGTCATTCGCGCCATCCATTGTCCTTGGCCCTCGATATGCTCGCTCACCAAATCATCCGAAACCGCGCGGACATTAGCACATATGAAAATACGTATCTATACCTAGTTTCGTGAAACATCAGCGGACGCCCATGGCCACGGCGACACCCACCTCGGGGCGGGTGACGGCGCCGTCGTAAACCCTTGCGAAGGCCTCCAGGACCTCGGCGACCGCCGCGTCCCGCTCGTCCGGCTCGAAGGTGGAGACGAAGGTCCGGATGGGCACGGCGACCTCGAAGACATGGCGCCAGAGCTCCTCCGGCGGCCCCTCCCAGGGGACGGGCAGGGTCAGGCGTTTCTCGACCACGTCCAGGAAGCCCGCGCGCTCCATCTCGGCGGCGAGGCTTCCGGGCTTGGCGTAGCGCTGCGGGTCCGGCGCGCCCGGCGGCGGGGCGGGCGGCGGCTTGCGTTTGGCGAAGGGGCCCATGACGGTCCGCGCCAGCATGTTGTCCTCCCGCGCGCCCCAGACCAGATGGACCACGCGGCCGCCGGGCTTCAGAACCCGGCGCGCCCCCTTCAACGCCGCGTTGGCGTCGGGGACGTACATCAAACCCAGGCGGCAGGTCACGCGATCGAAGCCTTCGTCCTCGAACGGCAGGTTTTGCGCGTCGGCCTCGCGGAAATCCATGTTGCTCATTCCGGCGACGCCGGCGTTCTCTTTCGCCACCGCCAGCATGTGGGGCGAGAAATCGCTCACCGTTACGTGACCCGCCTCGCCCACCGCGCGGGCCAGCGTCATCGCGGGTTCGCCCGAACCCGACGCCAGGTCCAGAACCCGCATGCCCGGCGCGGCCTCGGCCATGTCCATCATCGCCTCGGTCAAGGCGCCCAGGTGCCCGACCACCTTGGAGTGCCAGCGCCGCCAGGCGTCGGCGGTGGCCTCGGACGACCATTCGGCGACGACGGCTTCGGCGAAGGATTTCGCCATTGCTATCCCTCCTGTTCGACCAGGGTTCCCCATAGGTCGTGCTCTCCGGCCTCGTCGATGCGGGCCTCGACGATGTCGCCGACCGCGAGCCCTGGCGCCGGGTCCAGGAAGACGTAGCCGTCCACCTCCGGCGCGTCGGCGTGGGAGCGGGCGACGGCGCCCTCCTCGTCCACCTGGTCGACGATGACCGGCAGCGTCCGGCCGACCTTTTCCGCCAGCCGCTCCTCGCTGATGCGGGCCTGGAACTCCATCAGGCGCTCCCAGCGCTCCTGCTTGACCTCTTCGGGGACCTGATCGGGATAGGCGTTGGCCTCCGCGCCCTCCACCGCCTCGTAGGGGAAGCAGCCGACCCGGTCGAGCCGGGCCTCGTCGAGCCAATCCAGCAAGTCCTCGAAATCCTCCTCGCTCTCGCCCGGAAAACCGACGATGAAGGTGGAGCGGATGGTCAAATCCGGGCAGACCGCGCGCCAACGCCGGATGCGCTCCAGCGTCCTTTCACCCGCGGCCGGGCGGCGCATGGCCCGAAGCACGGACGGGCTCGCGTGCTGGAACGGGATGTCGAGGTAGGGAGCCAGAAGCCCGTCGGCCATCAGGGGAATCACCTCGTCCACGTGGGGATACGGGTAGACGTACAAGAGCCGCACCCAAATTCCGAGTTCCCCCAGCGCCGAGGCCAACTCCGTCATCCGCGCCTTGACCGGCCGCCCGCGCCATTCGGATTCTCCGTGGCGCAAATCGACGCCGTAGGCGCCCGTGTCCTGGGAGATGACCAGAAGCTCACGCACCCCCGCCTCCGCCAGGCGCTCGGCCTCTTCCAGCACGTCGGCGGCGGGACGGCTTTCCAGGGGGCCGCGAATGCCGGGGATGATGCAGAAGCTGCACTTGTGGCCGCAGCCCTCCGATATCTTCAGGTAGGCGTAATGGCGGGGCGTCAGGTGCAGGCCCTCGGGCGGCACCAAGTCCCGGTACGGGTCGTGGAGGGGCGGCAGGGCCTTGTGGACCGCGTCCACCACCGCCTCGTACTGGTGCGGGCCGGTGACCGAGAGCACGTCCGGATGGGCCTCGCGGATCAGGCCCTCGTCGACGCCGAGGCAGCCGGTGACGATGACCTTGCCGTTTTTCGCCAAGGCCTCGCCGATGGCGTCCAACGATTCGACGCGCGCGCTGTTCAGGAACCCGCAGGTGTTGACCAGAACCGCGTCCGCGCCCTCGTAGCTTCCCGAGACCTCGTAACCCTCGGCGCGGAGGCGGGTCAGGATGCGCTCGGAGTCCACCAGCGCCTTGGCGCAGCCAAGGCTGACGACGCCGATTTTCGGGGGACTGGTCATGGGCGCAGTCTAACCGAGAGGGCCGAATGGAAAAGCGCGAAATTCGCATGTGCGGGTTCAAACCCCGGACGGGGCGGAGTACACTCCGCGAAAACAACGAAAGCCCAAGGAATTCCGCGTGACGGACGACAACGAAAAACTGGTCATCGCCCTGCCAAAGGGCCGCATCCTCAAGGAGGTCATGCCGCTGGTCCGAAGCGCGGGCGTCGAGCCCGAGGCCGCCTTCGACGACAAGGACGACCGCAGGCTCCGCTTCTCCACCAACTTGCCCCACGTGGACATCATCCGGGTGCGGAGCTTCGACGTCGCCACCTTCGTCGCTTTCGGCGCGGCCGGGATCGGGGTGGCGGGCAGCGACGTGTTGATGGAGTTCGACTTCCCCGAAATCTACGCCCCCCTCGACCTCGGCGTCGGCGCGTGCCGCATGTCGGTGGCCGAGCCCAAGGATTTGGCCGACGAGGACGACCCCGCCACCTGGAGCCACGTGCGCGTCGCCACCAAGTACCCCAACATCACCGGGCGCCACTTCGCGGGCCGGGGGGTCCAGGCCGAATGCATCAAGCTGAACGGCGCCATGGAGCTGGCCCCGTCGCTTGGGCTCTGCAACCGCATCGTCGATCTGGTGTCCACCGGGTCCACGCTGGTGGCGAACGGGCTCAAGGAGGTCGAGCACATCGCCGATATTTCATCCAGGCTCGCCGTCAACCGCACCGCCTTGAAGACCCGGCCCAAGGAAATCGGGGAGTGGATAGAGCGATTTCGGGCGGCGATGGGGGGATGAGGGAAAGTCCAGGTTATCGATACGCCTTGTCGTGGCCCCCGACCTTCAGCAATAGCACCACGGCGTAACCGTCCCGCTCCTCGAATACGATCCGGAGGTCATACCCGGCGGAGATCGCGCGTTTTCCGGCGAGCTTGCCTTGCAGGCCGTGGTTCTTGAGCTCCGGGGCGTGGGGATCGAACCTGAACCGGGCCAAGGCGCGATCGACGCGCCCTCGATCATGGGCGGTCAGCTTGGCGTAATCTTTCAGATAACGCCGCCGAAAGACGATTTTCATTTGTATTCGGCGGCCTGGGCGTCGAACAGCCTGTCGATGTCCTCGTCCGTTTCCGCGTTCGCCGCCTTGTCCAGGAACGCCCGCTCATCTTTCGGATTGTCGAAGCTGACGCCCTTCGCGTCCTCGCCCGCCTCAAGAATATCCTTCACCTCTTCTTGGGTGAGGCCGTTCTCGTCCACTTCCTCGATAACCGCCTGATAGCGGTGGCCGGGACGGAGCTTGGCCACGATTTCCTCGGGCGTCGCGCTTTGGAAACGAAGCGGTGGCATGAGTTGGACTCCGATGCGGAATTCTGTCGCGCTCTTGAAATGATTATAGCACGCCGATCAAGCTTTCCCCCGGAATTCCATCAAGCGCGACCGGACCCTACTTCTTCGCCTTGGCCGTCTTCTTCCGGCTCGCGGGCTTGGCCTTGACGAGTTGGGCCTCCAGCTCCGCCACCCGGGCCTCGAGCTTCTCTTGCCCCGCCCTTGCGTTGGCGGCGATCTCCTTGACCGCCTCGAACTCGTCGCGGGGCACCAGGTCCATTTCCGACAGGGCGGATTCGATGCGTTGGCGCAGCAAAACCTCCACCTCGTCCTTGACCCCGGCCAGGGTCGAGGCCGCGCCGCTGGCCACCTTCGCCAGGTCGTCGAACAGCCGGTTGCCGCCTTGCATCGCTTCATCCCTCGCCAGTCATCGCCTCCCCGTATTATGGAGCCCCGCGCGGTCGGGTTCAACCGGGGGCCTTGCGAGGGGGCGCGCCGCCCCCTATAACCCGAAGGCGGGCGAGGACAAGGGATCGTAATATGTTCGTGGTAACGGGTGGCGCGGGTTTCCTAGGCTCGAATTTCGTCGAAAGGCTGGAGCGGACCGGCCGCGGCCAGATCGTGGTCAGCGACCGGCTGCGCGACGGCGTCAAGTGGAAGAACCTGGCGAAGCGGAACCTGATGGACATCGTCCATCCCGACGACCTGTTCGACTTCCTGGAGGACAACGCCCGTTTCGTGGAGTGCGTCATCCACATGGGCGCGATCTCGTCCACCACCGAGACCGACGCGGACTTGATCTTCGAGAACAACTTCCGCCTGTCCATGGATCTGTGGAACTGGTGCGCCATCCACCAGACGCGCTACGTCTACGCCTCCTCGGCCGCGACCTACGGCGACGGGAGCCTCGGCTTCGACGACGACGCGACGCCCGCCGCGCTGGCCAAACTGCGTCCCATGAACGCCTATGGCTGGAGCAAGCACCTGTTCGACCGCCGCGTCATCCGCATGCTGGAGCATGGCGAGGCCGCGCCGCCGCAGTGGGTGGGGCTGAAATTCTTCAACGTCTACGGCCCCAACGAATTCCACAAGGGCCCCCAGTCCAGCGTCGTCAACCAGCTGACCCCGAAGATCGCGGCGGGCGAGATCGCCCGATTGTTCCAGTCCCACCACCCCGATTACGAGGACGGCGGCCAGCTCCGCGATTTCGTGTGGGCCGGGGACTGCGTCGATCTGGTGGACTGGTTCCTCGACAACCCGGACAAGTCGGGGCTCTACAACTGCGGAACCGGGGAGGCGCGGAGCTTCAAGGACTTGGCGCTGGCCGTATTCGCCGCGCTCGGCCGCGAGCCCGAGATCGAATACATCCCGACGCCCGAAGCCATCCGCGACAAGTACCAGTACTACACCCAGGCCAACATGGACCGGGTCCGGGCGCTCGGCTACGACAAGCCGTTCACGTCGCTCGAGGACGGCGTCGCGAAATACGTCAAGGACTACCTGACCGCCGAAGACCCCTTCCTGTAGGTCCCCCATGACCTTCGCCATCCCCTACCCCGCCTTCGATCCGGTCCTGCTCGAACTGGGGCCGGTGGCGGTGAAGTGGTACGGGCTCGCCTACGTGGTCGGGCTGGTGCTGGGATGGCGTTACGTGTTGCGGCTGGCCAAGCGCCCGCCCCACGCGGCCAAGCCGGTCGATCTGGACGACTTCTTCGTCTGGGCCATGGTGGGCGTGGTGTTGGGGGGGCGGGTCGGCTACGTGCTGTTCTACCAGTTCGACGCCTTTCTCGCCAATCCCGCCAAGATCCTCGCCATCTGGGAAGGCGGCATGTCGTTCCACGGCGGGTTCCTCGGCGTCATGGTCGCCGAGATCTGGTTCGTGCGCCGACGGGGGCTTCAATTCCTTCCCTTCGTGGACCTGATCGCCTGCGCCGTTCCCATCGGATTGTTCCTGGGCCGCATCGCCAACTTCATCAACGGGGAGCTTTGGGGCCGCGCGTCGGACGCGCCCTGGGCCATGGTCTTTCCCCACGCGGGTCCCTACCCCCGCCATCCGAGCCAACTTTACGAGGCGCTCCTGGAAGGGATCGTCCTTTTCCTGGTCATGCATCTGGTCTGGCGGCGGGAATCGCTCCGCATGCGGGCCGGGCTTCTGACCGGGGTGTTCATGCTGGGCTACGGGCTTGCTCGCATCGTTTCCGAATTCTTCCGGGAGCCAGACGTCTTCCTCGGCTTCTTCGTCGCCGGAACCACCATGGGACAGTGGCTGTCCCTGCCCATGGCGCTGGTCGGCGCGTTTCTCATCGTTCGCTCCAAACCGCAGCAAGGACCCGCGTCATGAACGCCCTGGCCGAAACCATCCGCGCCCGCATCGCCCAGCAAGGGCCGATCAAGCTGTCCGATTACATGATGGAGGCCCTGGCCCATCCCGAGCACGGCTACTACATGACCCGCGACCCCTTCGGCCGGGGGGGCGACTTCATCACCGCGCCCGAGGTCACCCAGATGTTCGGGGAACTGATCGGGCTCTGGTGCGCGGTGAGCTGGCAAATGATGGGTTCGCCGGAGACATTCCATCTGGTGGAGCTCGGCCCCGGCCGGGGGACGCTGATGGCCGACGCGCTTCGCGCCGTTTCCCAGGTCCCTCCCTTCCTGGCCGCCGCCCAAGTCCGCCTGGTCGAGATCAGCCCGACGTTGAGAGCGGCGCAGGAGCAGACGTTGGCGGGATCCGGCGCGGAATGGCATGCGGACATCTCCGAGATCCCGGACGGCCCGACCATCTTCGTCGCCAACGAGTTCTTCGACGCGCTCCCCGTGCGCCAGTTCGAACGCTCGGCCCAGGGCTGGTGCGAGCGGCTGGTGGACGCGGACCCGGAGACGGGCGAGTTCCGGCTGCGCCTGTCGCTTCCCATGGCCATGCCGAGGCATTTGCCCGAAAGCCTCCTGGACGCGCCCGAGGGCAGCGTGGTCGAGGCGAGCCCGACGTCCGAGGCCGTCGCCTACGCCGTCGGGGACCGGATCGCGCGCTTCGGCGGCGCGGCGCTGTTGATCGATTACGGGCATCCGGAATCCGCCGTCGGCGACACCATCCAGGCGGTGAAGGACCACGAGTTCCACCCCATCCTGGCCGACCCCGGCGAGGCCGACATCACCGCGCACGTGAACTTCGCCCGCCTGTCCGAGGCCGCCGAGGACGCGGGCGCGTCCGTCCACGGCCCGCTGCTCCAAGGGGAGTTCCTGGACCGCCTGGGACTCGCGCAACGGACCGAGGCCCTTCTCGCCAACGCGACCGAGGACCAGGCGAAGGAGATCGGCGGCGCCTATCGCCGTCTGATTGATCCGGACCAGATGGGAACCCTATTCAAGGTTCTCTGTCTCGCCCATCCCTTGATGGCGGTCCCGCCAGCGTTCGAATAACCGGCTGAACCCCGCCGAAAATAATGGTAAAATTCCTTCCTGGGAGCAGGGAGTGGTTGCGCATGTCCGAGGAGCTTGAAGCCTTCCAGCCGGGGGATATCATTTTCCGCGAAGGCGACCCTTCGGACAGCGTCTACCTGGTCGAATGGGGCAACGTCGAGATCATCAAGGAGATCGAGGGCCAGGAAATCGTCATCGCCACCATCCGCAACGGCAACATCCTTGGAGAAATGGGGCTTGTGGACAGCCAGCCACGCTCCGCCACCGCCAGGGCGCTGGACGCCTGCCGCCTGCGGGTCATGAGCGAGGCCGCCTTCCAGAAGAACATGGATTCCGCCTCGTTCTTCGTCCAGAAGGTCCTGGCCGTGTTCTCCCAGCGCATCCGCAACCAGACCCACGACCTGGCCAAGCGCATCCTGAACGAACGCGAGCACGGCTTGATGGACGCCATCGAGGCCAGCCCCATCCCCGCCGGACTGACCGATTTCGACGGCGCCCTGCAGCACGGGAACCAAATGTTCCTAAGGCTCGGATTGGAAAGGCCGTCCCATGATCCCAACGAGAACTTCTCCCTGAACTTCAAGGACCCCGACCTGTTTCAAGGGCTTCTGGAGCAAATTCGCCAAGGGAAATCCGTCGAACAGGTGGAGGCGGAGTTGCTGCTGCCCCACGGCGGCCACGCCTGGTACTCCATCACCATCCAGCCCCGCAGGTCGCGCGGGAAGAGTTGGGCGCTGATATGGCTCTACGACGTCAGCGACCTTCGCGAAAAGACCGAGGCCCTGCAGGACGCCCGCGAGGCCGCCGACCACGCCAACAAGGCCAAATCCGAATTTCTCGCCAACATGAGCCACGAAATCCGCACGCCCATGAACGCGGTCACGGGCATGAACTATCTTCTGAAGCAGACGTCGCTGAACAAGCAGCAACGCGACTACGTGGACAAGGTGGACAACGCCGCCCATTCGCTTCTGACCATCATCAACGACATCCTGGATTTCTCGAAGATCGAGGCGGGCAAGATCGATCTGGAGGAAATCGACATCACCCTGAACGGGGTGCTGTCGCGCATCGGCGACGTGGTCAACGGCGTCGCGGGCAAGAAGGACATCGAATTCGGCATCATCGCGCCCCCGGACGCGCCCGACGCCCTGATGGGCGACCCGACCCGGCTGGGACAGATCCTGATCAACCTCTGCAACAACGCGGTCAAGTTCACCGAGGAGGGCGCGGTGCTGGTCGCGGTCTCGGTGGTCGAGGCCTCTGACGAACGCGTCCGGCTGCGCTTCGGGGTCCAAGACAGCGGCATCGGCATGACGCCCGAGCAGATCGGCAACCTGTTCCAGGCCTTCAGCCAGGCGGACACCTCGACCACGCGGAAATTCGGCGGCACCGGATTGGGGCTCACCATCTCCAAGCAATTGGCCGAGCAGATGGACGGCGACATCAAGGTCACCAGCGAACCCGGCGTGGGCAGCGAGTTCGCCGTCACCGTCAACCTGAAACGCGGCGCCGAGCACGCCCCCTTCGCCGGGACCGAGGACCGGATGGCGGGGAAGCGGGTTCTTTTGGTCGACGACTCCCAGCCGGTGCGCGAGGCCGTCGCCGCGCTTCTCGAAACCTGGGGCCTGGACGTGACCGCCGAGGACGGCGGGAACGCCGCCCTCACCCGGCTTTCCATCGACACATTCGACATGATCCTCATGGACTGGCGCATGCCCGATCCCGAGGGCGAGGAACTGGTCGCGGCCATCCGGGAGCGAACCACGCGACCCATCGTCGCCATGGTGACGGCCCATGGGCTCGAGGACACCATGCGCCGGACCGCCGAGTTGAAGCTCGCGGGCGTGGTGGTCAAGCCCGCGCTGCCCAAGGCGATTCGGGACGCCTGCCTGATCGCGCTCGGATACGAGGACGCGAACGCCGTGGCCGAAACGGACGACGGCCCCCAGGACCGCCTGCGGGGACTCAGCCTTCTGTTGGCCGAGGACAACGAGATCAACCAGGAGATCGCGCGGGCCATCTTCGAGGGCGAGGGGGCGAAGATGACGGTCGCTGGCGACGGCAAGGCGGCGCTGGACGCGGTGGTCGCCGACCCCGACGAGTTCCACGCGGTGCTGATGGATTTGCAGATGCCGGTCATGGGCGGCCTGGAGGCGTCGGAGCGCATTCTGGCCAACCCCGCCTCGGCCGACATGCCCATCCTGGCCATGACCGCCAACGCCATGGACCACCAGCGCCAGGAATGCCTGGACTTGGGCATGAAGGACCACATCGCCAAGCCCATCGACGTGGACAAGGCGATCGAGACCATCCTGGAATGGGCGAAGCCCGCGGGCGCGGGCGCCGTCGCCGTCGCCGAGGCAGCCCCCGAGCCCGAACCGGCCAAGCCCGCCGCCCAGCCCGGGGAGTTGGACATGAACACCCTGGACCGTTTCGACATTCCGGGCGCGCTCCGCCGCACCGGCGGCAACGAGGACCTGTTGCGCCGCCTGATCGTCTCGTTCGCCGATTCCAACATGGAAACGGTCATGAAGCTTCGCGCCGCCCTGGACGCGGGCGACGACGGCGAGGCGTTCTCCATCGTCCATCAGGTCAAGGGCGCCGCGGGCAATCTGGGCGCGGTCGGCCTCTACGCCGTGGCCAAGGATTTCCAGGCGACGCTGGAGCTGAAGGACGCCCCCGCCTACGAGGATTACTTCAAGGGGTTCCAGGAGCAGATGAACCACATCCTGGAGGCCCTGGGCAAAAACGTCGAGGCCGTGGAAGCCTCCAATCCCGAACCCAAACCGGCCGCCGCGCCCGCCGCGACGTCATCGTTGGGCATCGGCGATGGGGAGAAAGAGGAAATCCTGGCCGACTGCCATCAACTGATCGAGCTGATGCAGGGCCGGAACATGCGCTCCATCATGCTTTCGGGCTCCATCAAGGAGCGGCTGGCCGGAAGCGGGCTGGAGCCGGAAACCTCGAAGCTGGAGGCCGCCCTGATGACTCTGGACTTCGCCGCCGGATGCGACGCGACGAACGCGTTGATCGACCGGATGGGCGGCGCGGCGTGATCAAATCACGCACTTGATTTTCCGCGTGTAATACCAGCCGGCCAAAGACTTGACCGGCTCCAGTCCCTCAATCGCCGGGCGCATTCCTCTGGAATGCTTGGCTTTCGACGCATAAGCGCCGGCCCCTTTGAACACGCCCTTTCCAGACATCGCGCAAACCCCATCATTGCGATTGAAGCGCGCGCGCCGGACAACGTCCGGGACGCACCCGGGGCGCAGTGTATTCGAAAAAGGTTGCATTGACAAAGGGGCCCCACATCCTGGCGCGGGCCGTGGACTATTCCCTCAGGTCCTCGAAGAATTCCCGCACCTTCGAGAAGAAGCCCTGGGATTCGGGGTTGTTCTTGTCGTTCTCGAGCTCTTGTTCGAACTCGCGCAACAGCTCTTGCTGGCGCTTGGTCAGGTTCACGGGGGTCTCCACCACCGCCTCGACGAACATGTCGCCCCGGGACATGGAGCGCAGCACGGACATGCCCTTGCTGCGCAAGCGGAATTGGTGTCCGGTCTGGGTTCCGTCGGGGATGTTGATCTTGGCCCGGCCGCCGTCCACCGTCGGCACCTCGATGTTGCCGCCGAGCGCGGCGGTGGTCATTGGGATGGGCACGCGGCAGTGGATGTCGGCGCCGTCGCGCTGGAAGATCCGGTGGGGCGAAACGCTCAGGAAAATGTAGAGATCGCCCGGCACGCCGCCGCGAAGCCCCGCCTCGCCCTCGCCCGCGAGCCGGATGCGGGTGCCGTCCTCGACCCCGGGCGGAATGGACACGGACAACGCCTTTTCCCGATGCACCCGGCCGGACCCGCCGCAGGCGCGGCACGGCGTCTTGATCACGGTTCCGTTGCCCTGGCAGGTCGGGCACGTGCGCTCGACGGTGAAGAAGCCCGACTGCACTCGGATGCGGCCGCGCCCGTGGCAGGACGAGCAGGTCTCGGGCGCCTTGCCGCCCTCGGACCCGGTGCCGTTGCATTCCTCGCAGGGAACCGAGGTGGGCACGCGGATTTCGGTCTTGCGGCCCTGGTAGGCGTCTTCGAGCGTGATTTCCATGTTGTAGCGGATGTCGTGGCCAGAGCCGGCCGACTGCCCTCCGCGACGGCCGCCGCCGCCCATGAAGTCGCCGAACATCTCCTCGAAGATGTCGGCGAAACCGCCGCCGCCGCCGAAACCGGATCCGCCGAAAGGTCCGCCGCCAAAGCCGCCGCCGCCGAAACCACCGCCACCCATGCCCTGTTCGAACGCGGCGTGGCCGAAACGGTCGTAGGCCGCGCGCTTCTGGTCGTCCTTCAGGACCTCGTAGGCCTCGTTGACTTCCTTGAACTTCTGCTCGGCTTCCTTGTCGTCCGGATTGCGGTCCGGATGGTATTGCATGGCCTGCTTGCGATAGGCCTTCTTGAGATCGTCGTCGCTCGCCTCGCGGCTTACGCCCAGGGTCTCGTAATAATCGTTCTTGGCCATTGGCGAAGCCTCGGTTTAGAGCAGGACGCCCCGGCGCGCCGAAATCGGCCGCCGGGGCGCATGGTAGCGTAACGCCCGGACGGCGTCAGTCCTTCTTGTCCGGGTCCACTTCCTCGAAGTCCGCGTCCACCACCGTGGAGCCGTCCTCTCCGCCGGAAGACGCGCCCGCGTCGGCGCCGGCGCCCGCGCCGCCCATGTCGGGTCCGGGCGCGCCGTCCTGCTGCTGGGCCTGGTACATGGCCTCGCCCAGCTTCATGGAGACCTGGGCCAAGGCGTCGACCTTGGCCTTGATGGCTTCGGGGTCCTCGCCGTCCTTGGCGTCGCGGACTTCCTGCAGGGCCTTCTCGATGGCCTCGCGGTCGCTGGCGGACACCTTGTCGCCGAATTCCTGCAGGTTCTTCTCGGCGGAATGGATCATGGCCTCGGCGTGATTGCGGGCCTCGACCAGGTCCTTGAGCTTCTTGTCGTCCTCGGCGTGCTGCTCGGCGTCGCGGACCATCTGGTCGATGTCGCCGTCGGACAGGCCGCCGGACGCCTGGATGCGGATCTGCTGCTCCTTGCCCGTGGCCTTGTCCTTGGCCGACACGTGCACGATGCCGTTGGCGTCGATGTCGAAGGTCACCTCGACCTGGGGAATGCCGCGCGGCGCCGGCGGGATGCCGACCAGGTCGAACTGGCCCAGGATCTTGTTGTCCGCCGCCATTTCCCGTTCGCCCTGGAACACGCGGATGGTGACCGCGGTCTGGTTGTCCTCGGCGGTGGAGAAAATCTGGCTTTTGCGGGTCGGGATCGTGGTGTTGCGATCGATAAGGCGGGTGAACACGCCGCCCAAGGTCTCGATGCCGAGGCTGAGAGGCGTGACGTCGAGAAGCAGCACGTCCTTCACGTCGCCCTTGAGCACGCCGCCCTGGATGGCGGCGCCGATGGCGACCACCTCGTCCGGATTCACGCCCTTGTTGGGCTCGCGGCCGAAGAACTCCTTCACCGATTCGAGCACCTTGGGCATGCGGGTCATGCCGCCGACCATGATGACCTCGTCGATGTCGCCGGCGGCGACGCCCGCGTCCTTGAGCGCGGCGGCGCACGGGCCGACGGTGCGCTTGATCAGGTCCTCGACCAGCGCTTCGAGCTTGGCGCGGCTGAGCTTGATGTTCAGGTGCTTGGGCCCGGACTGGTCGGCGGTGATGAAGGGCAGGTTGACCTCGGTCTGCATGGAGCTGGACAGCTCGACCTTGGCCTTCTCCGCCGCCTCCTTCAGACGCTGGAGCGCCAGATTGTCCTGGCGCAGGTCGATGGACTGCTCCTTCTTGAACTCGTCGGCCAGGTAATCGACGATGCGCTGGTCGAAGTCCTCGCCGCCGAGGAAAGTGTCGCCGTTGGTGGACTTCACCTCGAACACGCCGTCGCCGATCTCGAGCACGGACACGTCAAAGGTTCCGCCGCCAAGGTCATAGACCACGATGGTGCCCGCGCCCTTCTTCTCCATGCCGTAGGCCAGCGAGGCCGCCGTCGGCTCGTTGATGATGCGCAGCACCTCGAGGCCCGCGATCTTGCCCGCGTCCTTGGTGGCCTGGCGCTGGGAGTCGTTGAAGTAGGCGGGGACGGTGATCACGGCCTGGGTGACCGGCTCGCCCAGGTAGGATTCGGCGGTCTCCTTCATCTTCTGCAGGATGAAGGCGCTGACCTGGGACGGAGAGTACTTCTTGCCCTCGGCCTCGACCCAGGCGTCGCCGTTGTCGCCCGCGACGATGTTATAAGGCACCATCCCCTTGTCCTTCTCGGTCATGGGGTCGTCGTGGCGCCGACCGATCAGGCGCTTGATCGCGAACAGGGTGTTGGTCGGGTTGGTCACCGCCTGGCGCTTGGCCGGTTGGCCGATCAGCCTTTCGCCGCTATCGGTGAACGCCACCATCGAAGGGGTCGTTCGCGCGCCCTCGGCGTTTTCGATCACCTTGGCGTCCTTGCCGTCCATGATGGCCACGCAGGAGTTGGTCGTGCCCAGATCGATTCCGATCACCTTGCTCATCGTGTGCGTCCCTGCTCAGATTCCGAAAATTTCCCGTGATTCCGCCGCCCGGCGGTTCAATCGCGCGATATATATGATGATGCGCCGGGCCGCGCAACCGGGTGGAGCGCATTCGGCGCCAAATAGTGTCATTTCCCTGTCATTTTCCGGTTCGGAACTGTACTGATCGCCCATGACGAGCCCGGACGCCAAGCCCCAGACCTGGAAACGGCCCGAGATTCTGCTGATCCTGGTCTGGATCGCCATGCCCATGTCGTGGAGCGCGTGGCAGGCGCTAATCAACAACTTCGCCATCGAGCGCGCCGCCTTCACCGGCGTCGAGATCGGGCTTCTGCAGAGCCTGCGCGAGGTTCCCGGGTTCCTGGCCTTCGGCGTGGTGTTCTTGCTGCTGATCGCGCGCGAGCAGAACCTGATGCTGCTCACCCTCGCGCTGATGGGGATCGGCACGGCGATCACCGGGTTCTTTCCAGGCTTCTGGGGGCTGTGCGCGACCACGTTCGTGATGTCGGTGGGCTTTCATTACCACGAGACGCTCCGCCTGTCCCTCGCGCTCCAGTGGTCCGAGCGTGGCGAGGCCGCGCCCCTGATCGGCAAGCTGGTGTCGATGGGATCGCTCGCGGGGCTCGTGGTCTTCTGCGTCATCTGGCTTGCGCTCGACGTTCTCGAATTAGATTTCGCCTGGATCTACATGCTGGGCGGCGGGGCGACGGTGCTGGTGGCGCTCTTCTGCCGCTCGGCGTTCCCTTTGTTCCCGGCCAAGGCCGAGCAGCGGGCCAAGATGGTGATCCGCAAGCGCTACTGGCTTTACTACGCCCTTACACTGATGGCGGGGGCCAGGCGGCAGATCTTCCAGGTGTTCGCGGGATTCCTGATGGTGGAGAAGTTCGGGTTCGACGCCGCCGCCGTCACCATGATGTTCCTGGCCAACGGCGTGGTCACCGTGATCGCCGCGCCCCATGTCGGGCGACTGGTGCGCCGGTGGGGGGAGAGGAAGGCCTTGAGCCTCGAATACGTGGGCCTCGCCGCCGTGTTCCTCGCCTACGCGTTCGTCGAGACCGCCTGGATCGCGGTGTGCCTTTATATCCTCGACCACCTGTTCTTCTCCATGGCCATGGCGGTGGAGACCTATTTCCAGAAGATCGCCGACCCCCGCGACATCGCCGCGGGCGCGGGCGTGGCCAACACGGTCAACCACGTCGCCGCGGTCGGCATCCCCGCGGCGTTCGGCCTAATCTGGATCGTTTCGCCCGGCGCCGTGTTTTTGGCGGGTGCGGCCATGGCGGGAGTGTCGCTTGGGCTCGCGCGCCTGATCCCGCCCGAACCGGCGCCCGGGCGGGAGACCATGCTCGCCCGCCCCCTTGATCCCGAGGGCGGCGCCGCCTAGTTTGAGGCCAGGACCCTGGGAGACCAACGCCATGGAAAAGAAATTCGAGGGAACCGATTCCTTCGTCGCCACCGAGGACCTGATGGTGGCGGTCAACGCCGCCGTGACGCTTGAGCGCCCGCTTCTGATCAAGGGGGAGCCCGGCACCGGCAAGACCGTGTTGGCCGCCGAAATCGCCAAGGCGCTGGGCAAGCCGCTGATCGAATGGCACGTGAAGTCCACCACCAAGGCCCAGCAGGGCCTCTATGAATACGACGCGGTGAAGCGGCTTCGCGATTCCCAACTGGGCGACCCCCGGGTCCAGGACATCGCCAACTATATCGTCAAGGGCAAGCTGTGGGAGGCGTTCGGGCGCGGCGACCGTCCGGTCCTTCTGATCGACGAGATCGACAAGGCGGACATCGAGTTCCCCAACGACCTGCTGCTCGAACTGGACCGCATGCGCTTCCACGTCTACGAGACCCAGGAAACCATCGAGGCCCAAAGTCGCCCCATCGTGGTCATCACGTCCAACAACGAAAAGGAATTGCCCGACGCGTTCCTGCGCCGCTGCTTCTTCCACTACATCCGCTTCCCCGACGCCGAGACCATGGAGCGGATCGTCGAGGTCCACCATCCCGGCGTGCAGCAGCGCCTGGTCAAGGAGGCGCTGAACGCCTTCTACGACATCCGCGAGGCCCCGGGCCTGAAAAAGAAACCGTCCACGTCCGAGCTTCTGGACTGGATCAAGCTGCTGATGGTCGAGGACATTCCGCCGGAAACGCTCCGGTCCGACGACAAGCGCAAGCTGATCCCGCCGCTGCACGGCGCGCTTTTGAAGAACGAACAGGACGTGCAGCTATTCGAGCGCCTCGCCTTCCTGCACCGTCGCGGGGAGCGCTGACTCCAGCCATTCCGTCAGGTCGCGGGCCACGTGATGCACGTGCTCCGCGCTCCAGCCGTCGCCGCCCCAGGCGGTGTCGTTCTGCAGCCAGACCGTGGTCATGCCCATCTCCGCCGCCGGAATCAGGTTGGCGGCGATGTCCTCGACCATGACCGCGCGGCGGGGATCGATCCCGAACCGGGCCGCCATGGCGCGGTAGACCTCGGGCTCGGGCTTGGGGACGTAGTCGGCGTCGATGATGTCGAACACGCCGTCGAAACGCCGGGTAACGCCCAGGCGGTCCATGACCCGTTCCGCATGCTTCCGGCTGGCGTTGGTGAAGACCACCTTGCGCCCGGGAAGCCGCCCAAGAACCGCGTCCAGCCCGGGGCAGGGCGGGATCGCGTCCAGTTCGATGTCGTGGACGTGCTCCAGGAACGGGCCGGGCTCCATGCCGTGGCGGATCATCATGCCGCGCAGCGTGGTGCCGTATTCGCGAAAATATTTTTTCTGAACCCGATAGGCCTCGTCCGGCGGCAGGTCCAGAAACCGCGACACGAAGTCGCGCATGCGCACGTCGATCAGCGAAAACAGATCGCACGTAGGGGGATAGAGCGTGTTGTCGAGATCGAAAACCCACGTCTCGACCGGGCCCAAACGGACGGGAGCATCCTCGGTCATGGGCCATCCGTTTAACCGTCGGACGGGGGACGGGGCAAGGTTTTTCGCGCCAGCCGTTTAAGTCCGGCCATGGGCGACCCATATGCAAATGGTTCGCAACTCGGGAGTCGGACATGTCTCCACAACAGGCCAGGGCGGAAAGGGATCGCTTCGTCGCGCTGGCGTTCTGTTGGGCCGACGTGACCCTGGAGCTGGACCAGGACCGCAAGGTCGCCTTCGCGGGCGGCATCACCGACGCCCTGCTCGGCAAGGGAGCCAAGGACCTCGCGGGCAGACCGTTCGGCGACTTGGTCGCGCCCAAGGACAAGAACCTGCTGGACCAGCTTCTCGACATGGCGGACAAGAGCGGGCGGCTCGACGACGAGACCGTCCGCTTCGACGGCAAAAGCGGCCCGGTGCCGATCCGGATCTCCGGCTACCGCATGCCGGACATGGACCACCATTACTTCCTGGGCCTCAGGCTCGGCCGCCCGTCCAACCCGACCCATCCCGAAAAGCCCCTGGCCCGGGATCCCGGCAGCGGGCTTTACGACGCCGACTCCTTCGCCGACGTCGCGACCGAACGCATCAAGGCCGCGCTCGAAAAGGGCGACAAGGACAGCAAGCTGACTTTGGTCGACGTCGGCCTGATGGACGAGCTTCGCGGCCGCATGGAGGACGAAGCGTTCGAGGAGCTGCAACGCACCATCGGCGTCTGCCTGATGGCCAATTCGGTGAACGGCGACGCCGCCGGGCGCATCGACGAGGGCCGCTACGGCGTCCTGCACTCCAAAGACACCGACGTGGCCGAGTTGGAGGCGCGCATCGCCGAATACGCCAAGGACGCAGACCCCACTGGCCAAGGCGTCGAGGTGTCGTCGGGAACCATGAGCGTGGACGCGGACGCGCTCGCGGGCGGGGATATCGCCCAGGGGCTGGTCTACGTCATCAACCAGTTCCGCCAGAGCCGGGGCAAGGACCTGACCCTGTCATGCCTCTCCGACAATCTGTCGTCCATGGTCGCCGAGGCCTCCGACACCCTTTCGGGTTTCCGCGAAATCGTCGAGACCTCCAACTTCGAAATGGCGTTCCAGCCCATCATCGACGTCCGAGACAACAGTCATCACCATTACGAGGTCCTGGCCCGCTTCCCCAACGTGAAAACCGAGGACGGCGGATCGCCCTTCCGCTTCATCACCTTCGCCGAGGAAATGGGCCTGATCGCGGATTTCGACATGGCCATGGCGAAGAAGGCGATGGAATGGCTGCGGACCTCCAAGCTTTCGGGACGGCGCATCGCCGTGAACCTGTCTGGCTATTCCATCGGCCTGCCGAGCTTCGTCGACGAGCTGGAGCGCTTGGTCGCGGCCAACCCGTGGTCGTCGAAAAAACTGATCTTCGAAATCACGGAATCGGCCCAGATCGACGACCTGAACGCGGTCAACCGGGTCATCCGCATGCTGCGCGGCCGGGGGCACGAGGTCTGCCTGGACGATTTCGGGGCCGGGGCCGCGAACTTCCAATATCTCAGCACCTTGGAAGTGGACGTGATCAAGCTGGACGGCCCGGCGCTGAAGCAGGCCATGGCCGGTTCAAGGGGCAAGGCCTACGTCAAGGCGCTCTCCGCGCTGTGTTCCGAGCTGAAGATCGACATCATCGCCGAGATGATCGATGACGAGGAAGGGCTGCGTTTTATAAAGGACTGTGGTATCCGTTTCGCCCAGGGGTATTATTTCGCCAGGCCATCTTTGGACATTGGCGTTTTCACCGACTGGAGCCGCGTCAAACGGCGAGCTGGGGGAACTGGACGGATACGGTGAGTTCGGGGTCAGTCGAGGAGAAAATTCTGGCGCGCTATCCGGGGCCGGGGATGATCCTGGCCGCCGACGGGACCGTTGTCGCCACCAATCCCAAGGGAGCCGCGCTCAAGGCCCTGATGGCGCATGGCGACCTGCCGGAAATTCCGGCGATGGCGGCGGAATCCGCCAAGGACGGAAGCGTCTCCGTGGGCTCCATCGCGCTCCAGGGCTCCAAGGGCGACGTGGTGTTGGAAATCACCGGCGTGTCCCTTTACGGCGACCGCGTCCTGATTCTGGCCCGGGACGTGACCATGGAGCGCAACCTACGCTCGGCCCTGGTCGAATCCCGTCAGCGCTACAAGGACCTGGTGGAAATCTCGTCGGACTTCGCGTGGGAGGTGGGAGAGGACGGACAGTTCGCCTTCGTCTCGCCGCGCGGCGCGCTCGGCTACAAGGCCGATGATCTGGTGGGCAGGCGGCCCGAGGAATTCGTCCTCGACCCCGACAGCTTCTCGCCGCTCCCCTTCGTCAGCGACCGCCCCCAGGAAGACGTGGAGATGTGGATGCGCAGGGCCGACGGAGAACTCGCCTGCGTGATCACGTCCTGCCTGCCCCTGTTCACAGACACCGAGGACTGGCGCGGCGCGCGCGGCATCTGCCGCGACGTCACCGAGGAGCGCGAGCGCGAGGCGGCGCTGACCCGGGCGCGCAACCGCGAGCAGCTTCTGAACTACGTGGTCCGCACCATCCGCGACGAGCTGGAGCCCCGGGACATGCTCGCCACAGCCGCCGGCGCCACAGCCCGCGCGCTCGGGGCCAGCGGGTCCAGGATCTATCGCATGATGGAGGACGACGCGCTGGAAATCGCGGCGGAATATGGGGTGTCCGACGGCGTCGGAGCTTTGGACGCGCTGTTGGAGGGGTTCGACCCCGAGACCAGCATCATCGAGGAAGACGTCGGCCCCTGGCGCCTGTTGTGCGCGCCCACGCGCTACCGCCAGTCCATCAACGGCGCCATCTGCATGTGGCGGGAGTCGGACACCGGGGTCTGGGACGACGACAACCGCATCCTGATCGGTGACGTGGCCAACCAGCTTGGCATCGCCAACGAGCAGATCGCCAACCACGAACGCATCGTCCGCCTGTCCCGCACCGACGCCATGACCGGCATGCTGAACCGCCGCGCCTTCTTCGAGGAGGAGCTGCCCCGGCGCATGCAGCGTCTGCACCGCAATTCCGGCGCCGCCGCGCTTCTGTACGTGGACATGGACAACTTCAAGCGCGTCAACGACGTCCACGGCCACCAAAGGGGCGACGAGGCGATCATGGCGCTGCGGGAGCTTCTGGCCGACCACTCCCGGCCCGGCGACGTGATCGCCAGGCTCGGCGGCGACGAATTCGCCATGTGGATGGACGGCTTGGCGCAAACCGTCGCCGAGCGCCGCGCGGGCGAAATCATCTCGGCGAGCAAGGCGCTTAGGGCCTATTCCGGCGACGAAGACCATCCGTTGGGGGTTTCCATCGGCGTCGCCTATTACGAATCGTCTTCCGGCGAGTCGCTGGAAGACCTTCTGGCGCGCGCCGACGAGGCCATGTACCACGTCAAGCGCCACTCCAAGGGCGGATACGCCATGGCCCCGCCCATGGGAAGCCCACCCCTGACGGCGGACGGCGACGTATGAGCGGCGACGACGGAATTTCCTTCGACGAGGCCAAGAAGCTCGCCGCCCACCCCGACGCGAACGTCAGGGCCTCCCTGGGCGCGCGGGAAGACCTCAGGCCCGAGTTGCTGTACTTCCTGGCCGAGGACAAGGATCCCGAGGTCCGCAAGGCCATCGCCGCCAACCCGACGGCGCCCCGCCAGGCGGATTTGCTGCTGGCCAAGGACGCGGACGAGGACGTGCGCGGCGGGATCGCCGGAAAGATCGCCCGGCTCGCCCCCGACCTTAGCCGCGAGCAACAGGACAGGCTGCGCAAGACCACGGTGGAGACCCTGGAGATCCTCGCCCGCGACGAACTGGTCCGGGTGCGCCAAGTCCTGTCCGAGGCGCTGAAGGACGTGGCCGACGCGCCGCCCGACGTCATCGGCCGGCTGGCTCGGGACGCGGAGATCAAGGTCGCGGGGCCGGTGCTGGAGCATTCCCCGGTCCTCACCGACGAGGTGCTGCTGGAAATCATCGAGACCGGTCCGGCCAAGGGCGGGCTGTCCGCCATCGCCAAGCGCGCGACGGTCAGCGAGTCCCTGTCCGACGCCGTCGCCGGGACCGACGACATCGAGGCCATCGCGGACCTTCTGGCCAACCCCAGCGCCCAAATCCGCGAGCAGACCCTGGACGACTTGATCGAGCGAGCGCCCGAGCACGACCTCTGGCACGCGCCACTGGTCCACCGCCCGGCCCTGCCGGGCAAGGCCGCCGAGCGCATCGCGCTGTTCGTCGCCGACAGCCTGCTGGAGGAACTGGAAAAGCGCGACGACCTGGACCCGGCCGCGCTGGACGCGGTCAAGGAGGTGGTCCACACCCGGCTCGGCGACCAGCCCCAAGCCGTCGCCACTCCGGACGGGGAGTTCATGGAGTTCTTGGACATCCCGCCGCCGACCACAGTGGTCCAGCGCATGCGCGATGCGGGCAGGCTGGACGAGAACGCGGTCTCCAAGGCCTTGGGCGCCGGTGATTTCTCTTTCGTGCTCGCGGCTCTGGCGGTGTTGACCGGACAGAAGGCGGAGGTGGTCCGCCGCGTCTTCCGCGCTCGTAGCGCCGAGGGCGTGATCTCGTTCTGCTGGCGGGCGGGCCTGCCCATGTCCATGGCGCTGCAGGTCCAGACCCGCATGGCCCGCATCGCGCCGTCCCAGGTGATCCAGCCCAAAAACGACGGCTATCCCATGGCGGAGAACGAAATGGAATGGCAGGTGAAATACTTCCAGGACCTGACTTAGTTTCCTCCCCCTTGCCCGATTCCCTTCCTTGCGGCATTCTGGCCGCGATTTGGAACGATTTCAGCTGGCGCGAGCCCATCCATGAGCGACAATCGGGTCTACATCTACGACAGCACGCTGCGCGACGGCGCCCAGACCCAGGGCGTCGATTTCTCCACCGCCGACAAGGCGGCGATCGCCCGCGCGCTGGACAACATCGGATTCGATTACGTGGAGGGCGGCTGGCCGGGCTCGAACCCCACCGACGACAGCTTCTTCGCCGAGCCGCCGGAGCTGCGCAAGGCGAAGCTCAGCGCCTTCGGCATGACCCGGCGCGCGGGCCACGGGGCCGACAACGACCCGGGCCTGAACGCGCTCTTGAACACCAAGGCCCGGATCGTCTGCATGGTGGGCAAGACCTGGGACTTCCACGTGGACGTGGCGCTCGGCATCGAGAAAAAGGAAAACCTGTCCATGATCGCGGACAGCATCCGCCACGCCGCCACCCGCATGGACGAGGTTCTGTTCGACGCCGAGCATTTCTTCGACGGCTACAAGGCCAATCCCGATTTCGCCCTCGAATGCGTCGAGACCGCCTACAAGGCGGGCGCGCGCTGGGTGGTGCTGTGCGACACCAATGGCGGGACCCTGCCCCACGAGATCACAGAGGTCGTCTCCAAGGTGTCCGAGCGCATCCCGGGCGGGAATATCGGCATCCATTGCCACGACGACACCGGCAACGCAGTCGCCAACAGCCTGGCCGCCGTCCGCGCGGGCGCGCGCCAGGTCCAGGGCGCGCTCAACGGCCTTGGGGAGCGCTGCGGCAACGCCAACCTGATCACCATCATCCCGACCCTGATGTTGAAGATGGGCTTCGAGACCGGTGTGAGCCACAGCAAGCTCACCAGCCTGACCCATCTGTCGCGCCAGATCGACGAGCGGCTGAACCGCTCGCCGAACCGGGGCGCGCCCTACGTCGGCGAGTCCGCTTTCGCGCACAAGGGCGGGCTGCACGTGTCCGCGGTCGAAAAAGACCCGTCGTCCTACGAGCACGTGGCGCCCGAGTTGGTCGGCAACCACCGCCACGTGGTGGTGTCCGACCAGGCCGGGCGGTCCAACATCCTGGCCCGATTCCGCGAGATCGGCCTCGATCTTGACCCCACCGACGCCAAGGTCGCGCGCCTGCTGGAGACGGTGAAGGAGAGGGAGTTCGACGGCTACGCCTACGACGGGGCCGAGGCGAGCTTCGAGCTTCTGGCCTACCGCGCGCTCGGCCGGGTGCCGGAGTACTTCCAGTGCTCCAGCTTCCGCGTCATCAACGAGAAGCGCTGGAACGGCAAGGACGAGCCCGAAAGCGTGTCCGAGGCCACGGTCAAGATCGTCGCGAACGGCAAGCCCGACATGGCGGTGGCCGAGGGCAACGGCCCTGTCAACGCGCTCGACGCCGCCATGCGCAAGCTGTTGATCCCGGCGTTCCCCCTGCTCGCGCGCATGCATCTGGTGGACTTCAAGGTCCGCATCCTGACCCCCAACGCGGGCACCGGCGCGGTCACCCGCGTGATGATCGAATCCGCCGACAATGAAAGCGGGGAGCACTGGTCCACCGTGGGCGTGTCGGCCAACATCATCGACGCGTCCTTCAACGCGCTTCACGACAGCATCGTCTTCCGCCTGTTCCGCGACCAACGGGCCGACATGGACGCCTGATGGCGGGAACGGACTCCACCCGAACGCCGCTCCGGGACGAAAACGCCCCCACCGTCATCCTGGTCGAGCCCCAGTTGGGCGAGAACATCGGCATGGCCGCCCGCGCCATGATGAACTGCGGGCTCCACGATCTGCGCCTGGTCCGGCCCCGGGACGGCTGGCCCAACCCGTCGGCCGTCAAGGCCTCGTCGGGGGCGGAGTCCGTTCTGGACGCGGCCAGGGTGTTCGAGGCGACCAAGGACGCCGTCGCGGACCTGGAGCGGGTCTACGCCACCACCGCGCGCCGCCGCGACATGGCCAAGCCGGTGATGACGCCCAGAGGCGCGGCCCGGGACATGCGCGGCGGCTCGGCCAAGGCCGGCGTCCTGTTCGGCAAGGAGTCCAAGGGCCTGAAGAACGACGACATCGCGCTCGCCGACGCCGTCCTGATCGCGCCCCTGAACCCGGCGCACACGTCGCTGAACCTGTCCCAGGCCGTTTTGCTGATCGCCTACGAATGGCGCATCGCGGGCGACGACGCTCCCGACGTCCACCTCCCCATCCCCGCGGCCACGCGCCCGGCGAACAAGCGGGAGTTGATCGGCCTGTTCGAGCACCTGGAGGCCGAGCTCGACGCCTGCGGCTTCCTCCACCCCCCGGAAAAACGCCCCCACATGGTCCGCAACCTGAGAAACGCCATCGGCCGGGCCGAGCTGACCGAACAAGAGGTGCGAACGCTCCGAGGCGTCGTCGCCTGCCTCGCCCATCCGAGGATCAATCGGTCCTGAAGTCGGCCGAGCCGGGATTTCTAGGAACGTTCACTCCCACTCAATCGTCCCAGGCGGCTTGGAGGTGATGTCGTAGACCACCCGGTTGATTCCCCGCACCTCGTTGATGATGCGGTTGGCGGTTCTCGACAGGAACTCGTGGTCGAAGTGGAAGTAGTCGGCGGTCATGCCGTCGGTCGACGTCACGGCGCGAAGCGCGCAGACGTAGTCGTAGGTTCGGGCGTCGCCCATGACGCCGACGGTCTGGACCGGAAGCAGGACGGCGAAGGCCTGCCAGATGGCGTCGTAGAGGTTGGCGTTGCGGATTTCCTCCAGATAGATCGCGTCGGCCTTGCGAAGGATGTCGAGCTTTTCGCGGCTAGCTCCGCCCGGCAGGCGGATGGCGAGGCCCGGGCCCGGGAAGGGATGGCGGCCGATGAAGCGGTCCGGGAGGCCGAGTTCGCGGCCGAGCGCCCGGACCTCGTCCTTGAACAGTTCGCGCAAGGGCTCGACCAATTCCATGTTCATGCGTTCGGGCAGGCCGCCGACGTTGTGGTGGGACTTGATGGTGACCGACGGACCGCCGATGAACGAGACCGATTCGATCACGTCGGGATAGAGCGTCCCCTGGGCCAGGAAGTCGGCGCCGCCCACCGCCTTGGCCTCCTCCTCGAACACGTCGATGAAGGTGGCGCCGATGATTTTTCTTTTCTTCTCGGGATCGGTTTCGTCCTCGAGCTTGCCGATGAACAGGTCCGACGCGTCGCGGTGGACCAAGGGGATGTTGTAATGGTCGCGGAACAGGCCGACCACTTCCTCGGCCTCCCCCATCCTCATGAAGCCCGTGTCCACGAACACGCAGGTAAGCTGGTCGCCGATGGCCTCGTGCAGCAGCACCGCGACGACCGACGAATCCACCCCGCCCGAAAGCCCGCAGATCACCCGCCCGCTTCCCACCTGTTCGCGAACCTTGGCGATCTCGGTCTCCTTGAACGCGGCCATGGTCCAGTCGCCGCCGCAGCCCGCGACCCGGTGGGTGAAGTTCTCCAGCAGTTTCGCGCCGTGGGGGGTGTGGACGACTTCCGGGTGGAACTGGACGCCGTAAAGGCGGCGCTCGTCGTCGGCGATGGCGGCGAAGGGCGCGCCGTCGGAGACCGCGACCACGCGGAAACCGTCGGGCAGACTCGTCACCCGGTCGCCGTGGCTCATCCAGACTTGTTCTTTCGCGCCCACGTCCCAGACGCCGTGGAACAGATCGCAGTCTTCGGTCACCTCCACGTAGGCGCGGCCGAACTCTCGATGGTCCGAGCTCTCCACCCCGCCGCCCGACTGCGCCACCATGGTCTGCTGGCCATAGCAGATGCCCAGCACCGGAAGCCCCATGTCGAACAGCCCGTCCGGCGCGCGCGGCGTGCCGATGTCAATGACCGACGCGGGCCCGCCGGACAGGATCACGGCCTTGGGGTCGAAGTCCCGGATCGAGGCCTCGCTCACGCTGTTGAAGGGATGGATTTCGCAGTACACCCCGCTCTCGCGCACGCGGCGCGCAATGAGCTGGGTGACCTGGGAGCCGAAATCGACGATCAGAACGCGTTCAGACATAAGCCGTCCCCGGATGGCGGTTGGGAAGGCGCGAGATTAGCCCATGGGCGGGGCGGCTTCCAGGGGACTCGTGACTCCGGCCCGCCCGCCGCGTCGGCGCGCCATCGTCCTCGAAACTCTCAGACCATGACGCGCCGTTGGCTCCAGACGATAACCAATGGGGACAAGCGGGCTCTTGTTAGCCAGAAACGGGCTTAATCATCAATTACGCTAGGGCCCATTTAGGGTCAGAATAATGGCCCTTGCCTTTGATCTATCAAGACGCGCCACATCGAACCCAGTTTCCACCATTGCTGACATATACCCTTTACAGTCCAGCCCAAGCTTTGCGCGCACCACATCAAGGAATAGACATTGAATATATCTTTCCACATCGGATGGTAATGCGTAGTGTTTCCCACGATGAAACACTGCCTTTCTTGTTTCCCAAATATGTTGAAAACCAAGTTCATTCTGAATATAGGAATTTGATTTCTCGTAGGCATCACGTAGTAAAGAAATAATACTTTTATGTTGATAGGTTTCGGCAGCGACTTCGATAGCAACCCAGTAACTAAAAAACTTAAAAGAATCGTCAGAGGAGAAAGCTTTTTCAATCAGTTGTGTTGAAAGAATAATTCGCCCCCCCTTCTGAGCGGTCTTTGCTGGCTATAGCATCGGCAACTTCCTTAAATTGCTGCCATGTTTGTTCTGTCGCGAAAGGGCCTTCAAATTCAATTGGGGTAGGAACAACCTCCGTAAGTGTCCTCATATTACCTGAAGTAACATCGACAGCAGCTTCTCGCACGAGGTTACGCAAAAGGTTGCTCCCCCCAACTAGACGCAACATCCCCGCAAACCCGTCCATTAGTCCGGAGGCATTTTTGTACGTGTTGTCCTCAGCACGTATTGGTGTGCTGATAAGTACATAATTCGCCTCTGGAAGAACGCGGTCAATTTTTTCAATGAAAACCTCATGTTTTCCTGTCTTATATTTAACCAAAACAGGAAAGAAGGATTCATATTTTTGATCGCTGATATGTGCAACGACCACCCGAAACGGGGCGCCAGAATACGTGATAATTCCCCCATCTAAGCCGGGGATGTAGAAATCTTCCTTAGGTTCGAATGGCATGGAATAATAACGTATGTAGACTTCCCCATGCTCACTCTCTTCAAACCAGTCTTCGGAAAAGAGATGTTTTAGGACTTCAGTGTTTTCAATGGTGGACCGTATAAGCGTTGCCAATTCATTAGCCCCGAAGAGCCTGTTGCAGAATCGCGCATCTCCCTGTTGACCTAGCGCGCGCG
>CAYFNC010000043.1:0-27310 GCA_964344345.1 uncultured Hyphomicrobiales bacterium
TTACGAGAACAACTGCAGCACCGACTGCTCGGCCTGGCCGGCGAAGGCGAGGGCCTGGGTGGCCAGGGCCTGGCGGGTCTGCAAGGCGACCAGGTTGGCGCCTTCCTCGTTCAGATCCGCGAGGCTCAGCTTGTTGGCGCCGTCCGTCAACGTGTTGACGTACTCGTTGGTGAAGTCCAGGCGCGTCTTGAGCAGCGACACGTTGGAACCCAGCGTCTTCGCGTTGGAGCGGATGGTCGTGATCGCGCTGTCGATCACGTCGATGGCGGAGTCGAACGCCGCGACGGTCGTGCCGACCGAAGACCACGTATTGACGGTCAGTCCCTGGATGTTCGTGGAGGCCACGGACACGGAACCGGACGTGAGGCCGGCGAAGTTGCTGATCTGGTTGTTGCTGCCGGTCACCTGAAGGAACGAGTCGATCTTTTCCGAGAACGAGACCTTCAGAGTCGCCGTGGTGAGCTGCACCAGGTTGAGGCCCTGGTACGAGGCGTCGTCGACGAGCCGGTTCACCTGAATGGACAGGGTGTTGAACTGGGTCGAAAGGTCGATTCGCTCGCTGGCGGTGCCCGATTTGGCGCTGAGAAGAAGACCCTTCATCTGGGAGAAGATGTCCTCGACCGCCTCCATGGCCGACAGGGCCGTTGTGAGCGAACTGACGCCCTGGTCGATTTCGTCCTTTTTCGTGCTGAGGTCGCCGGCGCGGTCGCTGAGCGACTTCGACTGGAAGAAGGCGACGGCGTCGTCGATGGCGCTGGACACCTTCAAGCCCGTGGACAAACGGCTCTGGGTGCGGCCGACGAGGTCGGTGGTCTGTTGCAACGACAACAGGTTTGATCGAATCGCCCCGGAAAGCTTGATGTCAGCCATTGTCATCTCCTTTCTGGATCATTTGTGGCTGTTTGGTCATTTCTGGCCCATAGATGAGCCAATGTTACCAAACAACAGGGTCACGAGACAACTGATTATGCACCGAACAATTCGATCGACCACGAGTTGTGAAACGGTTATTCACGGGGGGCTTCGGCGACGGCTTCCAGGAACCGGGCGCCGTACCGCTCCAGCTTCGCGGCGCCGACGCCGCCGATACGGGCCATCTCGTCCAGGTCGTGGGGCTTGGCCGTCGCCATCTCCACCAGGGTCGAGTCGTGGAAAATCACGTAGGGCGGAACGCCTTGTTCGGCGGCGAGCGCCATGCGCACCTTGCGCAGGCGCTGGAACAGGGCTTCATCCGCGTCGTTGTCCAGGGTGGGGCGGGCGCGCTTTTCCGCCTTTTTCGGGGCCTTTTTGCGGACCGCGTCGCGGCGCAGCTCCACTCGCCGCTCGCCCCGAAGCACCGGGCGGCTGTCGGGTCCCAGCCTGATGCCGCCGTGTCCGGCCACGTCCACCACCAACAGCCCCATGGCCACGAGCTGGCGGACAACGGAGCGCCACTCCTCGCGCGTGAAATCGGTTCCGATGCCGTAGGTGGACAATTCGTCGTGGCGGAATTTGCGCACCCGCTCCGTATCCCCGCCAAGAAGCACGTCGATGACGTGGGCGGCGCCGAACATTTGGCCGGTGCGGTAAACGCACGACATCAGCTTTTGCGCCGCCTCGGTGCCGTCGAAGGTCTCAACCGGCTCCAGGCAGGCGTCGCAGTTGCCGCAGGGCTCGGCCAGCGTCTCGCCGAAATAATCCAGCAGCGCTCTGCGGCGGCAGTCGGGCGTCTCGCAGTATCCGACCAGGGCGTCGAGCTTCTGGCGCTCGATGCGCTTTTGGCCTTCGGGCGCCGCCGAGGTTTCGATGAAGTGATGTTGGGTCGCCAGGTCCTGCAGGCCATAGGCCATCCAGGCGTCGGCGGGCAGGCCGTCCCGCCCGGCCCGGCCGGTTTCCTGGTAGTAGGCCTCGAGGCTTTTGGGCAGGTCCAGGTGCGCGACGAAGCGCACGTCCGGCTTGTCGATGCCCATGCCGAAGGCGATGGTGGCGACCATGACCACCCCGTCCTCCTTCAAGAACCGGTCCTGGTTGGATTCCCGGACGTCCGGGGGCAGGCCCGCGTGATAGGGGAGCGCCCGGAATCCCTCGCGCGAAAGCCTGTCCGCGATGTCCTCCACCCGCTTTCGCGACTGGCAATAGACGATGCCCGCCTCGCCCGCGCGCCCGTCGTTCAGGAAGTTCACCAGTTGCCGGAAGGGTTCGCGCTTGGGCGTCACCCGGTATCGGATGTTGGGCCGGTCGAAGCCCGCGACGAACACCCGGCCGTCGCTCAGGTGCAGCTGGGCCAGGATGTCGTTGCGGGTCGGCTCGTCCGCTGTGGCGGTGAGCGCGATGCGCGGAACCTGGGGAAAGCGTTCGCGGAGAATGGCGAGCGCCCGGTACTCGGGCCGAAAATCGTGGCCCCACTGGGACACGCAGTGGGCCTCGTCGATGGCGAACAGCGCCAGTTCGCAGGCGTCCAGGTGGTTCAGAAACGGCTCGGTCATCAGGCGCTCGGGCGCGACGTAGACCAAGTCCAGCTCGCCCGCGCGCATGGCGCGCTCCACCTCCGACGCCTCGCCAAAGCTCAGCGTCGAGTTCAAGGCGGCGGCCCGGACCTCCAGTTGCTTCAGCGCCTCCACCTGGTCGCGCATCAACGCGATCAGCGGCGAGACCACAACCGCCGCGCCCGGCCGGACCAGGGCGGGAATCTGGTAGCAGAGCGACTTGCCGCCGCCGGTCGGCATCAGCACCAGGGCGTCGCCGCCCGCGACCATGTGGGCGATGGCGTCCTCCTGATGGCCGCGAAAGGCCTCGAAGCCGAAAACGTCCTTTAAAATCCGGTGGGTTTCCGAAAGCATGGCGGTGTTATACCTTGAAGGTCGCGGACAGGAAAAGGGAGCGCGTGATGGGTTTGCGAACCGCCCTGAGGCGGCCCGGGGGCAAGGGCGCGATGGCGGGGGGGCTTTTGGGGCTCGCCGTCATGGGCCTCGGCCTGTCCGGCTGGGGCGAGGTCGAGGCGGTCGTCGAGGCCGTGCGCCTCTTGGCCGCCATTCCCCCGTTCTTCTTCGACCCGGTCCTGCAGGCCCCGGAATGGGTCCACGCGCCCCTGGTTATCGCTTGGTGGGCGGCGGTCGGAGGCCTTGTCGCCGCGTTGGCGGAGAAGGGCTTCTTCGGCCAGGCGGCGACGGCGGTCTTGATTCTGTCCCTGACCGTCGCCCAGCTCCACACCCGCAACGAAATCGAAAGCAGCGTCGACAACGCGCTCGACGCCGTGAAGCGCATGGTCGAGGAGCATTGGCCCGAGGACTGGACGGTGAAGCTTCCCTGGAAGGACGGGGAGGTCGCGCCGGTTCCCGAGGGGCCGGAAAAACCCTAAAGGCTTCCGCGCTGGCGCCGTTTCCATTACAGTGCCGCCATGGTCAAGGGGCTCACGATAGTCGCTGCGGCGACGGCGATTCTGGCGCTCGGCGGCTGCGCCTTGTTCAGCAAGGGCAACGTGGTGCCCTCGTGTCCGGTCATCAAGGTGCCCATGGACGCCGAGAGCGTCACCAAGTTCCGTCCCGGAAGCGGCCGCGACATCATCGACATCGACTTCGAGGGCGAAATCCTGGGCCACAAGTCGACGGATTTCTGCGACTACGACATCGACGACGAGACCGGGCTCGGAACCATGACGGTGGTGCTCACCCCGCGCTTCCAGGCCACGCGCGGGGCGGCCAACAAGAACCGCAAGGCGAACTTCACCTATTTCGTCACCCTGACCGACGCCGACAAGAAGCCCATCGTCAAGCAGGCCTTCCCCATCGGGGTGGAGTTCCCGGGCAGCAGCAGCAAGGTGACGTTCGAGGACGAGGACGTGGTCGAACTGTCCGTGCCCCTGAAGAAGAAACAGCGCGGCAAGCACTTCAAGATCTACATCGGATTCCAGCTTTCCAAGGAGCAGTTGGAGTTCAACCGCCGCCGCCGCGCCATGGCGCGCTGAGCGGCCCGTCCCGGCCGCCGCTATCCTTTTATAAACGCAAAGCTTTTTTATCCACAGACTTGCCCACATCTCGCCCCCGGCGCTTTGTTGACGTGGGTCGGGCAGCGGGTAAACTGACGGTCTCGCCTATGGGAGGGAGCCTTGGACACACCCCTGGAGCCGACCCCTCTGGACGCCCGGCACCGCGCGCTTGGCGCCAAGATGGTTCCGTTTGCCGGTTATTCCATGCCGGTCCAGTACGAAAGCATCATCGCCGAGCACAAGCACACGCGCGAAAGCGCCTCGGTTTTCGACGTCTCCCACATGGGCCAGGCCGCCCTTGTGGGCGAAAGCGCCGCCGACGTTCTGGAAAGCCTCTCGCCCGGGAGCTTCAAGGACCTCGAGATCGGGCGCCAGCGCTACGCGCTGCTGACCAACGCGGCGGGCGGCGTCATCGACGACTTCATGGCGCTTCGCGTCCGGGACGGGTTTCTCCTGGTGGTCAACGCGTCGCGCAAGCAGGCGGATTTCGAACATATCGCCGCCCACGTTTCCGGGGACTGCGAATTCACGCCGATCGCTGACCGGGGTCTGCTTGCGTTGCAGGGGCCCCGCTCGGCCGAGGCGCTGTCCCCGCTCGCGCCCGAGGCCGCCGCCATGACCTTCATGGACGGCCGCGAAATGACGGTCGGGGGCGCGCCCTGCGTGGTCACCCGGTCGGGCTACACCGGCGAGGACGGATTCGAGATTTCGGTTCCGGCCGACATGGCGGACGCGCTGATGGGCGAACTGCTGGACCGGCCCGGGGTTCTGCCCGCGGGGCTGGGCGCCCGGGACTCGCTTCGGCTCGAGGCCGGGCTCTGCCTCTACGGAAACGACATCGACGAGACCACCTCGCCCGTCGAGGCCGCGCTCGCCTGGACCATCGGCAAGCGCCGCCGGGCCGAGGGCGGGTTTCCGGGCGCGGATAGAATCCTTGGGGAGTTGGAGAACGGCGCGCCGCGCCGCCGGGTGGGGATCCGGCCCCAAGGCCGCGCCATCGCCCGCGCCCACGCGCGCGTCGTCGCGGGCGGCGAGGACGCGGGCGAGGTCACCAGCGGAGGGTTCGGGCCCTCGGTGGACGGTCCCGTCGCCATGGGATACCTGCGCCGCGACCTGGCCAAGGCGGGGACGCCGGTGGAATTGATGGTCCGGGACAAGCCCGTCCCGGCCGAAATCGCCAAATTGCCCTTCGCCCCGCATCGATACGCGAAGGGCTGATCGTCAAAAGGGGGACGCCGTGCCGGAAGTCAAATACACCAAGGACCACGAATGGATCGCGCCCGACGGCGACACCGCAAAGGTCGGAATTTCCAACTACGCCCAGGAGCAGTTGGGCGACGTGGTGTTCGTGGAGCTGCCCGACGTGGGCCGCCAAGTCAAGCAGTCCGAGGAGGCCGCCGTGGTCGAATCGGTCAAGGCCGCGAGCGAGATCTACGCCCCGGCGTCGGGCGAGGTCGTCGCCGTCAACGAGGCGCTGGCCGACGAACCGGCGCTGGTCAATTCCGACGCCCTGGGCGCGGGCTGGTTTTTCGAGATCAGACTTTCGGACCCGTCCGAGTTGGACGCGCTGATGGACGAGGCCGCCTACCAGGCCCACGTCAAGACCCTGGACCAATAGGGCCATGCGCTACCTGCCCCTCACGGACGCGGACCGCCGCGCCATGCTGTCGATCATCGGGGTCGAGGGCGTGGACGAGTTGTTCCGCGACGTGCCGGAGCAGGCCTTGCTCGACGCCCCGGTCGAGCTTCCGGTCCATCAGGGCGAGATGGCGGTGGAGCGGTTCTTCAAGGGCTTGGCCGCCAAGAATCTGAGCCCCTCGTCCGCGCCCTGCTTCCTCGGCGCCGGCATGTATCGCCACCACGTTCCAGCCGCCGTGGACCATCTGGTCCAGCGGGGCGAGTTCCTCACCGCCTACACCCCCTACCAGCCCGAGGTGTCCCAGGGCACGCTGCAGACCCTGTTCGAATTCCAGACCCAGGTGGCCATGATCACCGGGACCGAGGTGGCCAACGCCTCCATGTACGACGGCGCCACGGCGGCGGCCGAGGCCGCGATGATGGCCGCCCGCGTTACGAGACGGAACAAGGTCGTCCTGTCCGGCGCCCTGCATCCCCATTACCGCGAGGTGGTGGAAACCCACGCCCGGTTCCTCGGCATTGAGGTCGTCATGGCCCCGCCCGACTGGCGCGGCGAGGAAGACCTGGCGGCCAGGGTTGATGAATCAATCGCCTGCCTGGTGGTCCAAACCCCCGACCTGTTCGGCCGTCCGCGCGACGTGTCCGGTCTGTCGGTCGCGTGCCACGAGGCGGGCGCGCTTCTGGTCGCCGTGGTGACCGAGGCGGTGTCGCTGGGCGCGCTGAGATCCCCGGGCGAGATGGGCGCGGACATCGTTGCGGGCGAGGGCCAGTCGCTCGGCAACGCGCTCAATTTCGGCGGGCCCACCGTGGGGCTTCTGGCCGGGCGCATGCAGCACGTGCGCCAGATGCCGGGCCGCCTGGTGGGCGAGACCGAGGATGTGGACGGGCGGCGCGGCTTCGTGCTGACGCTGAACACCCGCGAGCAGCACATTCGCCGGGAAAAGGCCACGTCCAACATCTGCACCAATTCGGGGCTGTGCGCGCTGGCGTTCTCCATCCATCTGACCTTGCTGGGCGAAGAGGGCTTCCGCCGCCTCGCGCGGCTCAATCACGCCCGGGCGCTACGGCTTTATAACCGCCTGGAAGGCGTGAAAGGCGTGGAGCATCTGAACGACGCTTTCTTCAACGAATTCACCGTCCGCCTGACCCGCCCGGCCGCCGAGGTGGTCGAGGAACTGGCGGACGAGGGCATCTTGGCGGGCGTTCCGCTGTCGCGTTTCTATCCGGGCGAGGCCGACATGGCGAACCTGTTGCTTCTCTGCGCGACCGAGACTGTCGCCGACGCCGACATCGACGCGCTGGCCCAGGCGTTGGAGGGCGCGCTATGACCGAGACCCTGACCGGCAACCGGGCGCTCGCCTACGAGGAGCCCCTGATTTTCGAGCAGGACGCCCCGGGCCGCAGCGGCGTCGACCTGCCCGACGTCCCCGACGGCGAGGACCGTCTGGGCGGGCTCGCGAGGCAGGAGCCCATCGGCCTGCCCGGCCTCTCCGAGCCCGACGCCATGCGCCATTACCTGCGGCTCAGCCAGAAAAACTTCGGCATCGACGGGGGCTTCTATCCACTGGGGTCGTGCACCATGAAGCACAATCCCCGCGTGGGCGAAAAGGTCGCGCGGCTCGAGGGGTTGGGCGATTTGCATCCGCTCCAGCCCGTCTCCACCGTCCAGGGCGCGTTGGAGATGATGGACGCGCTGTCGCGCTGGCTCGAGACCCTGTGCGGCATGCCCGCCGTGATCCTGAGCCCGGCCGCGGGCGCGCATGGGGAACTGGCGGGACTGATGACCATCCGGGCGGCGCTGGAGGCCCAGGGCGGTCCCCGCAAACGGGTTCTGGTCCCCGAATCCGCCCACGGCACCAATCCGGCCAGCGCGCGCATGTGCGGCTACGCCATCCAGTCCCTTCCCGGCGACGGGCGCGGGCGGGTGGATTTGGACGCGCTGGGAGACGCGCTCGACGGCGACGTCGCCGCCGTGATGCTGACCAATCCCAACACTTGCGGCCTGTTCGAGAACGACGTGCTGGAAATCGCCGAGATGACCCACGCCAAGGGCGCGTTCTTCTATTGCGACGGGGCCAACTTCAACGCCATCGTCGGCAAGGTGCGCCCGGGCGATCTGGGCATCGACTGCATGCACCTGAACCTGCACAAGACCTTCGCCACCCCGCATGGCGGCGGCGGACCCGGCGCGGGGCCGGTGATGCTGTCCGAGCCCTTGGCCGCCTTCGCGCCCTCGCCCCTGGTGGTCCACGGCCAGGGCGGGTTCCGCCTGTTGGAGCATGGGGAGGAGGGGGCCCCCTTCGGCCGGGTCAAGGGCTTCCACGGCCAGTTCGCGGTCATGGTCCGCGCGCTCGCCTACATGATGGGCATGGGATCGGACGGGCTCCGCCAGGTGGCCGAGGACGCGGTGCTCAACGCCAACTATGTCATGGAGCGGCTCAAGGGCGCGCTCAGCCCGTCCTTCCCCGGGCCCTGCATGCACGAATGCCTGTTCGACGACCGGTTCCTGAAGGACACGGACATCTCCATCCTCGACCTGGCCAAGGCGCTGATCGACGAGGGTTTTCATCCGATGACCATCTATTTCCCCCTGGTGGTCCGAGGCGCGCTCCTGGTCGAGCCCACCGAAACCGAGAGCAAGGCCACGCTCGACGCCTTCGTCGACACGCTCCGCGCCCTGGTCGAACGCGCCAAATCCGGCGAGTCCGCCACCTTCCACAACGCCCCGGTGCTGGCGCCGAGGCGACGGCTGGACGAGACGGGGGCGGCGCGGCATCCTCGGTTGCGGTGGGGGCCGGTTTAGGGGGGGTGTTGCGATGCATAAAACATTTTCTCTATGTATAAGTTTGCACTCTCTTGAAAATGAGAGAAATTTGGTATACTCAATTTTCTGGCCCCTTCACCTCGGGAGACGACCCAAGGAGCGCTGAAACCATTAACCTAACAACGTTTGGATTATGGAGAGGCCAGCCTCAAGGCGATCATGAAGGTGCAGACTTGCACCTTCATGATATCAATGATGTTTGGCGGAATTTTGAATAACATACCCGAAATATTATGAGTTCATGGTAGAAGTAATGAGTAATCCTGTTGAATATATATGCAGCAGAGCATCCCAGTCAGAGGCAAGGCTTCTACGACTAACAAAAAAAGTCAGTAAAAAAATTGAAATGCCTAATGGAGAAAATTTATGCGTTTATATAACCGGCTCATTTGGTCGCGCGGAAGCTTCAAAGTTTTCTGATCTTGATATATTCTTTCTTCATAATGGAAGCGAGAAATCCTCAGGAATTTCAAATATTGACAAATCCTTACTTGATGCATCAGTAATAAAGGTGTGCCGCGAAGAAGGGTTCCCTGAATTCTCTGGGGGAGGAAAATTTCTTCAAATTCACTATCTAGATGATATATTGGGAACTATAGGAAGTAGAGAGGACGATTACAAAAATTACTTCACGGCAAGACTTCTATTGCTTCTTGAGAGCAAGCCGTTAGTTAATGGTGCGGTTTATCTTAATGCTGTCGACAAGATAATTTCTTCTTATTTTAAAGATTATCACGGCCATGAGAAGAACTTTACGCCAAATTTTATTGTTAATGATATTCTTCGCTTTTGGAGAACCTTATGCTTAAATTACGAACACAAAAGGCATTTGCGTGGAAGCGATACCATTGAGGCTAAAAGAAAATCTTATATTGAAAATTTCAAGCTGAAATTTAGCCGATTAATGACTTGTTTTTCCGCATTGTGTTCAATTATTGATGTTGATGGCTCAATTGATAGTGATGGTCTTAAGGGTGTATTCTCAAAAACGCCAACAGAAAGATTGATTGAATTATCTGACAGCAGAATAGATTTAAGATCTGAAGTTTCCAGCATTCTTGAACACTATGCATGGTTTCTCAAAATGACGGGAAAACCACAACAAGATCAGCTCGATTGGATTGGTGATAAGGAAAGACGAAATTCAGCATTTGATAGAGCAAGAGAATTTGGCAATGAAATGTATAATTTGATAATTAAAATACCAAGAGATAATCAGAAATTAAGGTATTTGGTAATATAATATGAATGAATTAATGTTTACATACGTTTTGTTTTACGAAAAGAAAATTGTAAGTTATATTGATTCACTAATTTTTATATCAAATCCTGAGGAAAAGAATGGAACGCATCTTACGTTAAGAGGGCCGCACGAAAAATTTGACCCAGACGAAATAAAAAATGATTTGACTGAGAGAACGGTATCAGTTCTTGGTGCAGGAGGATTCTTTGATGATGGGCAATGTACAGTATTTCTGAAATGTGATTCGGGATTTATCAAAAAGCATTGGAAGAAATCAGACTACGGATACAACCCGCATATAACAATTTATGACGGCAAAGACATGATATTGGCAGAGAAGATATACAAATTGATTAATAGGTACAATCTGTATTTCAGTATGACTGTTTCTGATGTTGTTGTAAGAAAGACAATAATTGGTCAAAAATCATTTAACCTTATGTTTGACATTGATCTAGATGGAATAAAAAATATTATTGGCAATGAAAAAGATCTTAACTATATTAAAAATGCTGAAGATTGGGAGCGTCTTATGTTGATGGATAGAATATGTAATAATCTGAAATGGGAAGTAAGTAGGCGGCGTTAGAGCGTGTCGCATCAAAAGCGATTCAGGATTCCCATTATGGTTAATTTGTGATTCCCGGAAATTCCGGGGACACCATACTTAACTCACAATTGCTGGAATTCCAGCAACACCATACCCAACTCATTCCACCTCACTCCCCTCCCCCAGCATGCTCAATCCGAAGACCGCGGCGACGTCGCCCGCCAAACCACGGCGGCGCCGTCCGGGTCCAGCGCCTCGAGGCGCGCGTCCGCGTCGTCGTCCATCGCCACCAGGTGGGCGCGGCAGGACTTGCAGTCGGTGGACCCGAACCCGGGGGCGGGGACGGCGCCGCCAAGGGCCAGCGCGCGGGCGACCAGGGCGCATTCCCGTCCGCCCTCGAACGCCAGGACCACCGCCACCCCGTGGGCGTTGGTCAACCGGTCCACATGCCAACGGACCGTCTTGGCGCGTTTGAGGTGGCGCGCGACCCGGGCTCGGATCCCGCCGGGGCCGTGGGCGCTTCCGGCGTAGAGGTGGACCCCCTGGCCGAGCGTCGCCGGGGCGCGCCCGCCGACCTTGACGGTCGTGGCGCCCGCGACGGAAATCAGCAGGCCGTAGCTTCCGGGGCCGGAGGGGAGGTCGGCCGCGTCCTCGACCCTCATGGGCCGGGCGCGGTCACGTCCCGCCCTTGGCCGCCGCCTCGACCGCCGCCTGGTCGGCGACCATGAAATGGTCCAATAGCCGCTCGACGACCCACTTGCGGAGCGCGTCCTCGGGGACGTCCTTGAACGACAGGCTCTCGTTGGTCCAAAGGGACGCCAGTTCTTGTTTGAGGGTCTGATGCTGGAGCCGCTGGGAGTCGAGAAGCTCGGTGTCCAGGTCGCGCCAGTACTCCTCCTCCTCGACGAAGTGCTTTTCGGTGTAGCGGAACAGCGCCTGATAGGCGGCCTTGATCACCGCCTTCTCCCCCCCGCGCGCGGCGGCGTCCATCAACAGGTTCGCCAGACGGATCAGCTCCTTGTGCTGCTCGTCGATGGACTCGTCGCCCGTCAGGAACTCCGCCTTCCACTGAATCGGCTCCACCGTTTTTCTCCCCGCCTCTCCGTTTCTTTTATACGCATTATTGTTTTTGGGGAGCGCGCGGGTTGTCAATACGGTTCAAGCCATGGCGTCGAGCCGAGCCCGCGCCCCGCCATAGACCGCGTCGAGCCCGCCTTCCAGAACGAGCCGGACATAACCCTCGGGCGCGGCCAGGTCCACGTGGTCGGCGCGGACGCAGAGCGGCCGGGTTCGGGCGTCGTTGGCGCCGCGGACGCCGGAGCGGCAAAAGGGGTGGCTTTCGGCGATGACGGAAAGCGCCTCGGCCGAGACGCTGTCGATGTCGCCGAAGGCGTAGGCGAACCAGGGAATAGGGATGCCCAGTTCCTCCTCCAGCCGCGCGGCGGCGCCGGCGATTTCGTCCCCAAGCGCATCGCCCGTCAAATCGGAGAGCCGTTGGTGCGTCATCCCGTGGGCGCCGATGCCGTGGCCCCGGGCGTGGAGGTCGCGGATCTGGTTCCAGTCCATCAGGAGCGGCGCGTCCGCCCTTTGGCCGCGAAAGACGGTTTCCGCCACCGCCGGGCCTTGCTTGTCCCGTGGCAGGTCGATGAGGCCCGGACAGACGAAGAACAGGGCCTTGATATCCCTCCTGTCCAGGATTTCGACGGCGACCCGGTGGTTGGACGCGAAGCCGTCGTCGAAGGTGAAGAGACACGGCGCGCGCCCGACGTTTTGCGGCGGGGCGCCGTCGAGCCATCGGGCGGCCTCGTCCGGGCTCAGGGTCCCGTAATCGCGCGCGACCAAGTCCACCAGGCGCTCGAATGCGGGGATTTGGCCGTCGGGGATGTCGTGAAGCAGCAGGCAGCGGAATCCGGGTTGTCTCAGGAACCGTGTCGCCCTCATGGTCCAATAGAGCGGCGGCGCGAGAAGGTGGCGGAGCATCTCAGCCCTCCCGCGCCCGGTTGACGCGCCAGCGCACCAGCCGGGCGATGGGGCCCCTTAGCGACTCCAATTCGGGCGGCAGCCGATAGGACTCGGCGCCGGTTCCCTGCTTGAACTGCAGGATGCC
Source organism: uncultured Hyphomicrobiales bacterium (assembly GCA_964344345.1). Taxonomy (GTDB): domain Bacteria; phylum Pseudomonadota; class Alphaproteobacteria; order Rhodospirillales; family CAYFNC01; genus CAYFNC01. The sequence goes on from CAYFNC010000043.1 coordinate 12,327, forward strand.
CTTGGGCGTGAGGTTCGGGTCCATGCCGCCGACGTCGAATCGTTTCCTTCCCTCGTCCTTCATGTCGGCGATGGCGCGCCATAACAGAAGCTGGCCCACGCTCGCCTTCCGCCCGGCGTCGTCGGAGAAACCGGCGAGGTACTCGCACCCGTCGCCGTAGCGCGCCACCAGCGCGCCGCCGATGGCCGCCCCGTCCCGCTTCGCCAGGTACGCCCGCATGGGCCGGCCGCCCTTCAGCGTTTCTTGCAGGACGCGGAGCAGGGCCACGGTCACCGTGGTGGCGAAGCCCCGCGCCTCGACAAAGCGGGCCTGGCCGTCGAGGAAACCCTCGAACGCCTCGCCGTCCTCGCCCGCCAGAACGTCCAGGCCCAGTTTCTCCGCCTTGTTGAGCGCATTCCGCCAATTGCCGCGAAGGGCTTTGCGCAGGTCGTCGAGGGGCATTTCCAGGTCGATAATCCCCGACGCCCACCCGTCCGCGCCCGCGGGCGCGAACCCGTCGGGGACCGTTTCCGAAATCGGCGCGGCGCGGAGGTAGTATCCGCGCTTTGTTACGTAATGGTCTCGAAGGGCCGGGAGGAGAGGTTCGGGCGCATCGCCGAGCGGCGCCCGGTTGACCCAGGCGAGTCCCCCCGGAACCGGTCCGGGCAGGGGGCGCAACAGGACCTGGGCCGCGCCCATGGTCTTTCCGTCTTCGTCGAGGAAAACGCCGCGCTCAACCCGCCACGGGCCGCCATGCGCCTTGGCCTCGCCCCACTCCCAGCTTTGAATCAGGCTGTAGCCCGGGTATTCGGAGACGAGAGCGTTCCACGCGTCCCGTTCGAACGGCCTGGACTCGAACCTCGGCGTCAAGCCTGGGCTTCCCCGTCGCCTTCGCTCTCGGGGGCGGGAAGGGCTGGGGCCTCCTCGACGGGCGGCAAGGCCGGCTTCGGCGCGGCGGGCGCCACCCATCCCAGGGTGTCGAACCCATGGCATTCGCCGCAGACCGCGTCCCACTTGGCCGCTTGCGCGCCGCAGGCCGAGCAGGTCCAGCGCGCGCCCCTCGGCGCCTTGGACGCGCGGACCAGCCACTCGCGGGCCTTGGTCGAGTCGTTGTTCTCCGCTTCCTCCAACTGGGCGCGGAGCACGCAAGCCTTGGCGATCAAGTCGTCCTCGCCCAGCCGGTCGAGCTGGGAGCGCGCCTCGCCCCACAGCCGCGCCTCGATGGCGGCGCCGGCGGCGGCGGCCACGCTTTCCACGTGGCTTGGCGTGATCGAGGCCAGATGCTCGGCTGCGCGCATGCGTTGCATGGCGTCGCCCGCCTCGCGGGCGTCGAAATAGGGTGGAAGCATGTCCGGATGCGGAGCCTGTTTCCAGGTCTCCTCGATGGCGTTCTGAGCTTTCTTCGGCTTGCCCTCGGCCAGGAACAGGCGCGCCAGCTCCGCCGATGCGGGGGCGAAGTCCGGAGCCAGGTCATGGGCCTTGCGGAGCCGCTTCATGGCTTCGGCCGAGCCGCCTTTCCGCGCGGCGGCGAGGCCGGTTTCGAGCTCCAGCGCCGCGCGCATGCGCTTGATGCGTTGGGCGTCGTGGATCTTGGCCGAGGCGATGCGGTCCAGGGTTTTCGCCGCCGCGTCGTGGAGGCCCGCTTTCACCTGCAGGGCCAGCAGCCGTTCGCCCGTCCATTTCAGGGTCGGCTTCATGGCGAAGGCGCGTTCGGCACGCTCGCGGGCCTGATCCAAATCGCGGCGCACCAAGGCCAGGTCCATCAGGCCGCGGACGCCCAGGAACTCGGTTTCCGGGCGCTCGACCAGGGACGCGAAGCGTTGCTCCGCCGCGTCGTCGTCTCCGGTCAGCAGGGCGCCTTGGGCGCGCAGCATGTCGGTGAGCGCGGGCTGGTCCATCAGCGTCTCGACCTGGGCCGTCTGCCTGGCGGCCTCGTCCGCGTCCTCGGCGCCGATGGCGGCCAGCGCCTGGGTCAGCGCCTGGTTGGCGCGGCGCCGACGGATGTGGCCGCGCGCGCGGCGCAGCCTGGCGGGCGTCTTGATGATGAACTGCATGACCAGATAGGCCACGGTCACCAGGACCGAGAATGCGGCGATGGCGGCGACGGCGACGCCCACGGGGGCCTCGATGCGCCAGCCCAACCAGTCCACGGCGACTTGCCCCGGAACCTTGGCCAACAGCGCCGCCGCGACCGCGACCGCGATGGCGACGATGAATATGAAGATGGCGCGGGTCATGGGCTTACTCGCTCGGCGCGGCCAAGAGGGACATGGCGTAGACGTGAAGCATGGCCCGGGCCTGTTCGGCCACCAGGCGGCTTCTGGCCCCGTTCAACCACGCGGCCGCCGCTTCCGCGGGCTTGCCGCCCAGGATGTCGAGGGCCTGGACGGCGGGCTCCAGCGCGCCGGCCTTTATGGCCTTTTCCGCCTTGGCCAGCGCGGCGTCCACCGGGTCGGCGTCGCCCGCGCCGTCGGTGCGGCGGATCGACACCAACGAGGTCACCTGGCTGAGCGCCTCGCCCATGACGCCTTCGCCCCGCGCCGCGCGGGCGGCGCGGGCCACGTCGGCGGCCATGGCGTCGAAATCGATCCCGAGCCGGGCCAGCGTCGGCGCGCCGCTCGTGGCGTAGGGGCGGATGTTCTCGATGGTTTCGGAAAGCGACGGGTCGGTCGCGGCCAGGGCCTCGAGCGCGCCCAGCTCCTTGGCGAAGGGGCCGGGCCCGCCGAGCGCGTTGCGCAAATTGCCGATGGCCAACATCTTGGATCGCGCGCCCGCCGTGGACATGGCGAGGTGCGCGCCGCCCTTCTCGAGCGCTTCGAGCCGCTGGGTCAGGGTCTGCATCTCGCCCGAAAGCGCGTCGGCGTCGCCCGAGCCCGAACCGGCGCTCGCGGCGACATCGGACACCGACTTTTCAAGCTCGGCGATGCGGGGCGCCAGGGCCTTGATCTCGGCGGCGCCGCGCTCGATCTCGCTCAGCCGCTCGGCGATTTTCGACAGGGGCTCGGTCCCGTCGCCCGACTTGGTGGCGGCGTCGATGGTGGCGCGAAGCGCGTCCAAATCGCCCTCGACCTTGCCCATGCGCTCCAGCGCCTGGGCCAGTTCGGCCGCGAGCCGATCGCGCTCGGCCGTGAGATCGGCCAGCGCCGCGTCCTTGGCCGCGTTCGCGCTCGCCCGCTCCTCCAGGGTCTTGAGGCGCTGGGTCAGCTCGTCGACCCGGGAATCCTTCATGAAGTCGAGGGACAGCGACAAATCGCCGACCTCGGGAATTTCGGGCAGCTTGAAGGGAACGTGGGGCTCCCACTGGTCGCGGGTGGCGTAGCCGCCGCCGACGCCGACCGCCGCGATGATGACGAGCCCGACCATGGTGGAAAAGCAACCGCCCTTTTTCTTCGGCGCGGGCGCCGTGGTCATGGTCTCGGCGGGATCGACCGACGGGAAGGCCGGGGGCGCGTCGCGGCTCTCGGCCTCCGCGCTTTCCTGTTCCGGCTCGTCGGCGTCCTCGGATTTCTCGGACTCCCCGGACTCGGCGTCCTCGGCCTCTTTTGATTCGGTTTCCGTGGCCTCTTCCTCGGTCGGGGCGTTGTCCTCGTCCGTTTGGCCGTTTTCTGGGGTTTTTTGTTCTTCGGTCATGCCCTTTTCCTCCGCCGCGCTTCTGGCGCGTCCCTTTTTTAGCAGGGTTGGGCCGCAAGCGAAACATTGCTTATTATTTCCCCTCGGGCGCCGGGCGGGCGGCTCCGGCGCCCTTGGCTGCGGCGAAACGGTTCGCCGGGGCCTGGGAGGACAATTTTTTGCGCTAACCCGCGAAAGCGGCCTTCACCTCCTTCAGCAGCGCCGTTTGGTCCGGCGTTTTCGCGACCAAGACCTTTTTCCATTCCAGCTTGGAGAGTTTTTCCGCCACCGCTTGGCTGAGACAATAGGCCTCGAGGCTCGCGCAGGCGTCGGAGACGCCCGCCTTTTCGGCCAGTCTCGCGAAGGTCGCGGCGGTGCGGGGCGAGAACAGCATGACCCCGTCGGCGCGCCCCTCCCGAATGGCCCTTGCGCAATCGGGGTCGAGCGCCGTCGCGGTTCTCGATTCGTAGAGAACCTCGCGGCGATATTCGAACCCGGCCTCGTTCAGCATGCCGCCCAGGTCTCCGGCAACCTTGGTTCCAGCGGGGTGGAGCAGGGCGCCCGCTTCCGGGTCTAGCCGTATTTTCGCCAACTCCGCCAGCGCCTCCACATCGCCGGACGCGCTTTCCACGTTCTTGAATCCGAGTTCCCGGGCGGCCCGGGCCGAGGCGTCGCCGACCGCGAGCGCGGGCAGGTCGCGGCGCGAACTGCGTCCGGCGAGGGCCCGGGCTCCGTTGGCGCTGGTGACCAGCAGGGCCTGGACGCCGTCCAGGTCCAGCGCGGGGCCGTCCAGGTAACGGATGGACATCATGGGCGCGGCGACGGGCTCGACCCCCATGGCTTCGAGTTCGCGCGCGAGCGGGGCGGCGTCTTCCTCCGGCCGGGTGACGAGTATCCGCATTACCCGGCGAAGAAGCCCGGCCCGGCCCGGCCCTTCAGCTCCTCGCCGGCGTCGCGGCCCATGGCCTCGGCGTCGGACTTGGGGCCCGAGCGCGCGGTTTCCAGCACCTCGGACCCGTCGGGCCGCGCCACCAGGCCCCTGAGCGTCATGGCGTCGCCCTCGAGCTCCGCCAGCGCCGCGATGGGGGTGCGGCAGGACCCGTCGAGGACGGCGAGCATGGCGCGCTCGGCCGAGACCCGGGCGACGGTGTCGGGGTGGTTGAGGGGAGCCAAAAAGGCATGGGCGCGGTCGTCGTCCGCCCGGCACGACACGCCGATGGCGCCTTGGCCCACGGCGGGAAGGATTTCGTCGGGCTCGATGACTTTGGTCGCCGTGTCCGCCATGTCCATGCGGTTGAGCCCGGCGAGCGCCAGCAGCGTCGCGTCCACCTCGCCCGCGTCAAGCTTGGCCAGCCGGGTCTGGACATTGCCGCGGAACACCACGACTTCGAGGTCGGGGCGGCGATGGAGGATTTGCGCCTGACGGCGCAGGGACGCCGAGCCCACAACGGAGCCCGGCGAGAGGCCGTCGATGCTGTCCGCCCGGGGCGAAATGAAGACGTCGCGGGGGTCCTCGCGCTCGGGCATGCAGGGAAGCGCCAGGCCCTCGGGCAGCCAAGTGGGCACGTCCTTCATGGAATGGACGGCGATGTCGACGCGGCCGTTCAACTGCGCCTCGTCGATTTCCTTGGTGAACAGTCCCTTGCCGCCGATTTCCGACAGCGCCCGGTCCAGCACCTTGTCGCCGGTGGTCTTGATCACCACCACCTCGACCGCGCCGTCCGGGGCGAGCTCGGCGTGCGCCTCGCCCAGGCGCCGCTGGATCTCATAAGCCTGGGCCAGGGCCAGCGGACTGCCCCGGGTGCCGATGCGCAAGATGGACTCGTTCGCCATGAATCCCCCGGTTCGTATGGATAAAACCTGGCGCGCACAGTAAAGTCCGTCCCCGATTCCGCAAAGGGGCTTTTTTCCATGATCGTGCTTGGGCTGGAAACCAGTTGCGACGAGACCGCCGCCGCCGTGGTGACTTCGGATCGCAAGGTGCTCGCCGACGCGTTGCTGTCCCAGCTCGACCAGCACGCGCCCTATGGCGGCGTGGTGCCCGAGATCGCCGCCCGCGCCCATCTGGAGCACACGGACAAGATCGTCGCGCGCGCCATGGCGGAGGCGGGGCTCGGTTTCGAAGACCTCGACGCGGTCGCGGCCACGGGCGGACCGGGGCTGATCGGGGGCGTGCTGGTCGGCGTGATGACGGCCAAGGCCGTCGCGCTGGCCGCGAACAAGCCGTTCCTCGCCGTCAACCACCTGGAGGGGCACGCCCTTGTCGCGCGGCTGACCGGGGACGTGGATTTTCCCTATCTGTTGCTCTTGGTGTCCGGCGGGCATTGCCAGTTGCTGGTGGTGGAGGGGGTCGGGCGCTATCGGCGTTTGGGCGGAACCATAGACGACGCCTTGGGCGAGGCCTTCGACAAGACCGCAAAGATGCTGGGGCTCGGCTATCCCGGCGGCCCGGCGGTGGAGCGGCGCGCCAAGGGCGGCGATCCCAAGCGCTTCGACCTGCCGAGGCCGCTGTGGAAAAAGCCCGGGTGCCAATTCTCGTTTTCGGGGCTCAAGACCAAGGTCAAGCAGACCATCGACGCCCTGCCCCCGGGCTCGCTTGAGGAACGCGATGTCACCGACCTTTGCGCGTCGTTCCAGACCGCGGCGGGCGACGTTCTCGCGGACCGGTGCCGGAACGCCATGACGGCCTGTCGGGAGGACTATCCGGATGTGGAGACGCTGGTGGTCGCGGGCGGGGTCGCGGCCAACGAATATCTTCGCGGGCGGTTGGCTGAGCAGGCGGAGTCCCAGGGGTTTCGTTTGGAGGCGCCGCCGTTGAAATACTGCACCGACAACGGCGTCATGATCGCCTGGGCGGGGGTGGAGCGCCTGCGGCTCGGCCATCGCGACGGGCTCGATTTCCGCCCCAAGCCGCGCTGGCCGTTGGAGAGCCCTACTCCTTCGCCTTGACCGTCACCACCATGGTGGCCTCGGTGATCTTCATGTCAGGGATGGCGCGGTAGATGGCGGAGAGCCGCTTGGTCGAGGCCGCCTCCAGGGGCGCGAGGTCGTTGCGGGCGACGTCGAGGGGCAGCTTGCTCCCCGGGTCCCGGTCCATGGCGAAGCATTTGACCGACTCCACGCCGGGCGGTTCGGACACGGTGAACTCGAACGGCATGGCCGGGTCGGGGATGCGCCGTTGGGCCAGGCCCTTGATCCTGGACGATTGGACGTAGGGGTTGGGGAAGATCTTCAACACCTGGCCGTCCACCTGTTCGTAGAAACAGTGCAGGCGCGCGTCCTCGCTGGTCCGGACCAGAAGCACCATCTTCTCGCCGATGGCGTAGATGGGGTTGCGGCCCTTGTCGCTGGTCAGCTCCAGCCCAATGGGGCCCAGACCGTCGTTGGACCCGTCGCCGAGGCCGGGCCGGGTCGGGATCAGGGCCATGGCGTTGGGGATGGAGGCCTTGTGGATGCGCGCGCTCCAGGCGAGCCCGTCGCCCTCGGCGTTCCGCACCGAAAGGCGCAGGTCCACGTGATGGTCGAACACCCAGTAGGTTCCGGAAAGGGCGTAGTCGCCCTTCGTCGCCTCGGCCGCCGTCTTCGCGCCGGGCTTCTTGGCGCTGACGTCGAGGCCGCGCGTCGCGCTTCCCGCCTCCACCACCTTCAGCGTGTTCCCGGCGATGGGATCGTTCATGCGGGTCTGGAGCGCGTCCGCCGTCCGGCGCGCCACGTATTGGCCGAACCCGGTGTGCACCCCGCTCGCGGCGTGGCGCACGCCGTCGATGGAAAGCCGGCTCATGACCGGGCCGATTTCGGCCAAGGCCTTGGACGCGGCGTCGAAGGCGTCGGAAAGCCGCATGCTTTTCGCGTGGGCGGCGGCCCGGTTGAAATCCACGGCGACGAAGCGCCGCGAGGTGACGCCGAACACGGCGCCGGTCTTGACCTCGACCGCGCGGTACGACAAGTCCACCCCGTCCTCGCGGGCGAGGCCGCCGCCGATGACCAGGATGTCTGCGGCCGCGTTCTTGGCGACGATCGAGACCGGGTTCTCGATCTCGCCCGCGATGTCCATGTTTGACATGTCCTTGATGATGGTGGCGAGGTCGCGCCGGGTGACGAAGACGAGCGCGCCCGGATTGATCCGGACCATGGCCTCCATCACCGCCTCGTCCCAGGACTGGATCAGGGCGTCCGGGACGGGCAGCGCGCCCTTTTTGAACGGCCAGACCGCAACCTTGACCTTGGCCATGCCGAGAGCGCCCAGCACCTTGGCCTTGGCGCCCACGTGGCGCTGGATGGAGGCGATCAGCTCGCCCGCCATGGGATTGAAGACCGCCGGATGGGGCGGTGGCGCGGCCTGGGCCCAAGCGTTTCCCGAGAGGGCCAGGAAAACGCAAAGGGCGAGAAGGCGACTCACTGCCCGATGCTCTCCACTCCGCCCATGAACTTGCCGCCGGGCGTGGCCGGGGCCTGGGAAGGCGCTTGCGGAGCATGTTGCGCGGGCGGCGTGGGCGCGGCCGCCGGAGCGCCATCTCCGTACGGCGTCAGGTTGATGACCTCGACCCGGCGGTTTTCGGCGGCCGACGGGTTGTAGGCGTTGCGCGGCCGATCCTCGCCGTAGCCGACGCTCTGCAACCGGCCCGCGTTCACCGCGTGGCGGTTGATCAGATAGAACATGACCGCGTCGGCGCGCCGCCTCGAAAGCTGGCGGTTATAGCTCGCCGCGCCCCGGGCGTCGGTGTGCCCGGCGATCAGGAAGCGCGCGTTGCCGAGCTTGGGCGAATTGATGGCGTGGGCCAGGGCGTCGAGCTGGCGGCGCGCGGAATCGGTCAGCGCGGACGAATTGGTTCGGAACCGGACGTCCAGGTCCACCCTGCCGTAATCCCCGGTCACGGCCATCAGGCCCCGGGTGATCGCGTCCGCGTCCTGGTATTGGACTTCCTGTGCGTTGGCGAAGGGATTGTGGGCCAGGGCCAGCATCATGCCGGTCATGGCGGCGACGGTGAACAACACGAATCGCTTCATAAGGCTCGTCCTCGCGAATTTCTCTGCGGATGGGGTGATGGTTTCCGCTTCTCTCCCAGTCCCGGATAATTGCATTGAATTCTTTCCTTTCGATGAATGCAACCGTTCGAATTCGCGATAAATTTTACGCTCATTTCATCGCGTAGCGGGTGTCGGGCAAGGTGGCCAGGACGCGCCGGGCCACGTCGTCGATCATGGACGGCGCGACGTCGTCGTCTGACGCGAACCGATTGGCGCTGAACAGCGTCACCGGCGCCGAGAAAAACGAGGTCGGCAATCCGCCCTCGGACCGGGCCGAGACGTGGCGTCCGCGCCAGACCACGGCGCCGTCGTTCAGGCGCACGAGGCGCATGTCCATGCCGACGCGCTCTTGCGACCAGAACACGGCGTAGGTGTTCCCGGTCCGCCACGGAACCGCTTCGAGCCCGAAGCCGCAACGCGCCGAGCGCGCGAAGACCTTGCGGTCCTTTTCATGAGCGATGTCGACGGCGAGATCCCGGGTCATGGCCTCGCGCCGGAACCGTCCGATGACCTTGCCGACCCGGGTGACCAGATGGCGCTCCAGGCTGTCCTCGACGATGGGGGATTCGGCCAGGGGCTCGCCCTCGTTCAGGAAGGGCATGACCACGATGCATTCGGGCGGGTCGTCGTAGAAGGCGCGGGTGACCTCGTATTCCACCTTGCGCTGGAACAGATCGGCGACGCTGCCGTCGGGGTTGTCCTGTTCCGGATAGGCGTCGTAGCGGGTTTCGGCGCAGGCGCCCAGCAGCAAGGCCAGGGCCGCCAGCTTGATAAACCGGAAGGTCCGCGCGTTCATGTGTCGGCTCCTCGTTCGTAACCTTATGATTTTTTATCGGCACTTTCCCTGGGAGACCCCGGCGAAGGCGATGCGCCCGGCCGCGCGTTTCCCGTCGGCTCTTATGTTTTCTATGAACAGGCCGGAGCCGGTCTGGCGATAGTCGGCGTTGATGACCCGCGCCTGTTTGTAACGCTCGCCAAGGATGGACTGCAGTCCGCCCAGCAGCACCGCGTCCACCTTGCGGGGGAAGATGCGCACCATGGCGCCGCCGCGCATGCCGTGGTAACGGCGGATGGCCGAGGTTTCGCGGTTCTCCCGGCTCGTGGCCGAGCCCGAGGGCATGCGGACGAAGCCGCTGTAACGGTCCAGGTTGATGGCCCAGCGCCGACCCCGGCCGCCCTCGGCCACGAACAGGTTGCCCTTGGCGTCCATGACCACGGAGCGCATGCCGTAGCATCCGGACAGCAGGCGGTGCAGGGCTTGGCGGGCGCCGTGACCGCGCGGCCAGGCGATTTCGATGCCGGGGCCGTCGCCGTGCTCCAGCAGCCTGAGAAGCGCGCGGCCGGTTCGGGCCTCGGGGGCGGCGTCGCTGACGGTGACGTTCACGGTCTTTTCCCGGGTCCTGACGGGCTTGGGTTTCGGCTTCGCGGCGGCTGTTACCGGTTTCGGTTTCGGCTTCTCGACATTGGCCGATTTTTTCGGAACGGGCTTGGGCTCGGGTTTCAGGGCCTGGACCCGCTTGGCGGCGGCCTCGGCCTTGGGCGCGGGCTTCGGCTTCGGCTTCGGCTTGGGCTTAAGCGCCTTGACCGTTTTTGCGGGTTCGGGGTTGGGCTCCGGCTTGGGCTTTACGGCCAGGGGCTTGATGATCTTTTCCGGCGCCGGCGGGGGCGTTTCGGCCTTGGGTTTCAGCGGCTCCACCACCTTCGCCGGTTCGGGCTGGGCCTTGGGCGCGGGCTTCATGGGCTCGACCACCACGGCCGGTTCGGGGGCGGGCTGGGGTTTCAGGGGCGCGACGGCCTTGACCGGCTCTGGGGCGGGCGGCGGCGGCTCGGGGAGCGCGATCGCCGCCATGGCCACGGATTCCTGTTTCGGCTGAGGCTTGGGCTGGATGATCTGGGGCTTGGGATCGGGCTTGGGCTCCGGCGTCGGCGCGGCCTCCCGGTCAGGGGAGAGGATCAATGCCAGAAGCACCGCGCCGACGGCGCCGGAAAGCAGGGTCGAGGCCTGTTTCGCAAAGCCCGGGGTCATGACCCTACTTCCCAACCCGATGGACGAACATCATTTCCATTTCCTGGGCCAGCGAGTGCAGTTCGCGCAGGCGCTCGCCCGACGACATCAGGCTTTCGCCTTCCGCGATGGCCACCTTGCCCTGGGGCTCGGGCTTGGCCGGGACGGCCGCGCTCGGAGCGGGGCGGGGCGGGACGTTGGCGGACGCCAGGACCTTGGGCGCGGGCTCGGCCCGGGCCATGTCGGCCAGCGGCTTCTGTCCCGGGACCGGACGGGCGACCCGCTCGGCCACCTCGACCTCCTCGATCGCCGGGGCCTTGGCCGCGACCCGGGTGCGGGCGGGCTTGGGCTCGGGCTTGGGCGCCGGGGCGTCGGCGGCGGGCGCGGGCTTCTCGGCGACCGCCTCGGGAGCTGCGGGCGTGGCGGGTTTCGCCGGTGCGGGCTTGGCCGGTGCGGGCTTGGCCGGGGCGGGCTTGGTCCCGTCGCGCTCCATCACCTTGTCCATGGCCGCGTTGGCCAGTTCGCGGACGCTCATGATGGCCTCTTGGGCCTGTTCGGTGGTCTCCTGGATCGATTTCTCGTCGGCGACGAACAGGTATCCGAGCGCGCCCAGAACCACCATGTTGAACAGCAGGAACCTCATTCTTCTTCTCCCTTGTAGGCGAGGGCGTCGTAGCGGGCGATGCGGTTGGCCTCGTCCTCGGCCTCGCGCTGGCGGTTGCGGGCGTTGCTCACCAGCAGAAGCGTCCGGAGCACCGCCGAGATGGGCAGCCCCACCACGGTGGTCATGAACGCCAGGCTGAAGTTGTCGGTCAGCCCCCGGATCACGTCTTGGACCGTTTCCGGCGTCAGCTCCTGGCCCGCCAGGCTGCCGATGCCGAGGCTGATGCCGAGCAGGGTGTAGGTGAGCGCGAGCGTGGTGACGCCGTTGGCGGCCTGGACGCCGGCTTCCAGCCAGACCTTGTCCGCTCCGGGGCGGGCGGTGACCTGGCTCATCCTGACCCAGCAGAACAGCGCGGTCGCGACCAGCCCGCCCAGAAGCAGGACGAAGGAGACGCCGAAGACCTTGTGGACCCAGGCGGTGATGTCCGGAACGCTGGTCGACGTGGTCATCGCCGCGACGGCCAGGACCACCACCACTCCGCCAAGGAAATAGCTGACGGTCCGGGATCCGGCGTCGGCGAACTGGAGGACGGAGCGCATGCTAGCGCCTCCCGACCCGGGTGTGCATCAGGCTGGACGTGGTGATCTTGACCTGCTCCAGCCAGTGGTCGACCAGGGCCGTGTCCTTTTCCGCCGAGGCGTGGACCAGGAAGGTCAGGTCGTAGTTCTCGAACGCCTTGCGCACCACGGGGGTGTTCTGCTCGGCGAGGCTCTTGTCGCGGAGCACGATGCGCTCCAGGTCGGCCAAGCGGGTCTTGGCCTGGGCCGCCTTGCCGTGGCGCTCGTGCGCCGGGATGGCTGGCGACAGCATGGTTTCGATCAGGGAGGCGCGCTCGCGCTCCAGGGTTTCGAGGGATCCCGCCTGGGCGGTCCCGGCGGCGCCCGCGAGGCCGACCAGAACGGCGGCTGCGGCGAGGGTGGTCTTGCGAATGGTCATGTCACGGTTTCCTTATCGCTGGCCTGTCAGTTTCCGACGAAGAATTCGACGGCTGTGGTCACGCTTTCGCTCTCGTCCACGGGGACGTCGCCGTCCTCGAACCCGAGGGTCGCGACCTCTTCCGAGAGGGACATGGCGTCGAGGGCGACCAGCTTGGCCATGTAGCCGAGGATGGTCTCCTCCTGGTCCACCAGCGCCAGTTCGGACTGGGTGTCGATGATCAGGGCCTGGAGGTATTCCTTCTTGGCCTTGGGCTTGCCCTCGATGTCGGTCTTCTGGGCCAGCGGATGGCTGTTGATGGCCTTGACCAGGGCCTCGATGGCCTGGACGTTCTTGGAGTACTCGGTGGAGTACTTGCTCTCGCCCTGGACCGTGGTGTTGAACAGCTTCATGTCCACCTTGGCCACCGAGCTTTCGAAGCGCTCGCGCGCGGCGGCGTGGTTCTCCATGAACTGGGCCTGGCGCGGGTCCACGTTGGCGCCCGAGCGGTCGATCTTGCGGATCAGGCGCTCGTAGAACCGGACCTTGGTCTTCAGGTGCTTGCGCTTCAGGTCCTGCAGGTCGCCGTTGAGCACGATGAATTCGCGCTTTTCGGCCAGGAACTGATGCTTCAGCTCGGTCGCGACCTCGCCCTCGGCCTGGGCGATGGCGTCCTGAAGGTCGGCCAGCGTCTGGGTCTTCTCCTGGATCTGGCGGTTGGCGTCGCCGATGGCTTGCGCCAGGCCCGATCCGGCGAAGTCCTGATCGATGGCTTTCTTCAGGTAATGGCTCGGCAGCTTGATCAGCCGCTCGGAGGCCTTGGGCCGCCAGGACGCGGCCGCGCCCTCGGCGGCGGCGAAGGCGGGCTCGGCCGCGAGCACGGTCCCGGCGAGCAGAACGCCGGTCAGCGCCGCGTGCAGGCCGGTGCGGGTGATGAGACTGGTCATGGTCTGTCTCCTTGGGCGAGGCCCCTAGTTGTATTTCCAGTAGCGGGCGCGGCGGAGCTCGTCCTTGAGCGCCGCGTTCACGTTCAACCGCGCGAACGGTGCGAGGTCGCTTTCGTCGCGCTGGCCGAGGAGGATCTCCATGGTCTCGGTGAACGAGGAGCCGTCGGCGTAATAGAGGTCCTTGTCCGGGAACGCCTTCTTGAACTTCTGCAGGTTGGCGCTGGCCTTATCCAGCTCGCCCGCCTTCAGGTAGTTCTGGATGCCGAGGGCGTAGCCCTGCATGCGCTCCTGGACCGCGACGTTGGCCGCTTCCGGGCCGAGGCCCGCCTCGCAGCCGGACGCGATGTCCGCGCTCTTGCGGTATTTGGCGGTGTCGCCCGAGCTGCGCGCGAGCTCGTCGAACTCGATCGCTTCCTCCTGGCAGGCGCGGTAGTCGCGCATGGCGGAGATTTCGGCGAAGCGCGCCTCGCGGAAGCCGATGCCCTCGTTGGGCGGCGCCGATTGCGTGGTCTGGCAGGCGCCGAGCGCCACAAGGGCCGCCGTCAACGCGACGCCGCGCCGGAGGGGACGGCCCCAAACCTTGTTCTTGAAGATGGCTTTCATAGCTGACCCCTTTTGTCGAGTGGTTGCTGAGGGGGCCTATGGAAGGCGGGCGGCGATTTTTCGCCGTGACGGCCAGATCGGATTGAAATCCCGCTTGAAAGCGGCGGGGATCGCGATACGATATTCGGGAATTGGGGGCTTTGGAGGGGAACATGGCCGACGACGACGCCGAAGACGAAACCGAGGAAGAAGAGGCCGAGTCCGAAGAGGACGAGGACGACGAGGAGGAAGGCGGCCTGGTCGCCAAGCTTCTCGGCAACAAGCTCGTCCTGATCGGTGGGGGCGTCGGCGTCGTGGCCATCATCGGCGTTGTGGTCGCCGTGCTGATGATGGGCGGCGGCGGCGAAGGCGCCCAGACCGTCGAAATCCCCGAGGAAGGCGTCCTTTTCGAGCTTCCCGTTCGGACCGTGGACCTGAAGGTCGGCGACTGCCGGGGCGCGTTCTTGAAGTTCGAGGCCGTGGTCGAGGTGTCCGGCGTGGAGAACCAGACGGCGCTGGACGAAAACAAGGACCAGGTGATGGAGGCCATCCAGCTTTATATCCGCACGCTCAACCGCAAGGACCTGGTCGGGACCGAGGGCTCGGAGCGGCTGCGCCACGAGCTCGAGGTCATCATCAACCGCCAACTGGCCCCGGCCCGGGTCATGAACGTGCTGTTCCGCCAATTCGTGCTGCAGTGACGGTTGACGGCCGCGCGCGTGGGGGATATAACCCCCGCTCGCGTGTGGGGTTTTTCCCACGCTCACGCATACGCTACATCCATACGACACGGAAACAGTCATGGCTCATCACAAGTCGGCGAAGAAGCGCATCCGCCAGACCGCGCGCCGCACGGTCGTCAACCGCAACCGCCGCAGCCGCATCCGCACCTACGTCAAGAAGGTGGAGCTCGCCATCGCGTCGGGCGACAAGGACGCCGCCGCCGCCGCGTTCAAGGACGCCCAGCCCGAAATGATGCGCGGCGTCAACAAGGGCGTGCTGCACCAGAACACGGTTTCGCGGAAGCTGTCGCGTCTTTCCAAGCGCATCAAGGCCATGTAGAGCCTCTCTCGGACGCGGGTTGAACCCCGCCCCGTCGGGCCGCGCCTTATTCGAGTCGCGGCCTTTTTCACGCCCGTTTTCATACCCCCCGGCCGGTCGAAAATTTTTTGAAATTCGGAGTCGCCTGCGTTTCCTAGGGGGTGTCCGTCCGTTGAACCCGCTCTTGATCAGGTTTGCTGTTGGGCGTAGTTCC
>CAYFNC010000044.1:0-26855 GCA_964344345.1 uncultured Hyphomicrobiales bacterium
TCGCACCGGTTTGGAAAGACCTTTTATGAGTTTACGGCCTAATAAAGACCGGCGGCGCGCCTCTATCGCCGGACGCGCGCGCGGCTTTCGCCGAATGATCGGCGGCCCGCGGACGCGGGCTCCAGCGGCCACCCTCAACAACGGCCGGCATGAGTCCAACGATCGCCCTTTTCGCAAACATCGACAATCATGCGCTCACAATGCGTTTCAATTCCGCCGCATGGAATGCGCCATAGGGTTGCGCATGTGTATAATAAATGCTAATAGTAAATCAATAAGAAGCGCATAAACTCAGAGTTGGATAATTTGCATTATTGGAGGGGATAATGGTTTATTTTTTCAGTGCATTTCTTTGCGCCTTCTTATTAGCTGTGACAATCGGCCGCATTAAGAGCGAGAAAATCCAAAACGCGCTAATGGCCTTGCTGGCCATCATCGCCATCCTAATCCTTTCCCTTCCGATCACGATGATCGGCTATGGCCATCGAATGGTGGAAGCGGAAGCCCTCGGCCATCGAACGCTCGTCGGCGTCGAGGATGTGTTTCTCGGGATCGGCCCCTATCTGTTTTCCGGTGGAGCGTGCGGCTTTCTCGCATGGTATGAGTTTTTATGCGCCGACAAAAAGTCCTTCTGGAAGGATATCCCAACATACCAACGCATCGGGATTATTTTATTGATTGCGCTCGCCCCGTCGATTGCCAT
The DNA here is from genome assembly GCA_964344345.1 of uncultured Hyphomicrobiales bacterium. Lineage (GTDB taxonomy): Bacteria > Pseudomonadota > Alphaproteobacteria > Rhodospirillales > CAYFNC01 > CAYFNC01. The sequence continues at coordinate 704 of CAYFNC010000044.1, forward strand.
GAACTTCAACAATCTCATCAGCAAGGTCACAAGCATTGAAACGCCCTTCGTTTCAGCCACATTCTCCCAGGCAAGCGGTGGAGCGGCAAACCCCGTAATGCACAGTAGAGAAAAAGAAAATACTCAGCAGGAAGCAAGTCTTGCATACCTATCGTCACTAACGACAGTCTTGAAGCATAGGTCCGACTTGTTACACATAATCAATAGCGAGATCATACCCGACATCCTATATAAAGGAAAAACATACAAAGACAGCAATGGAGAGGTGAAGTCAGAAATAAATCGTGACATCGAAAGGATTAACGCCGAGGAAAATCATGGATCCGCAAAAACAATAGAAAAATTAGGCATGGAATTACGTAAAGCATTTTTCAGTGGAAAGGACTACGCAGAGCTTAAGATTATATATTCAATTATAGCGTCAGATATAAAAGAAATGGTAAAAAAATATGATGTATGCATGGATATTGTTGAAAATAGCGAACGATCATCATGCATTGCATACGTGCAAGATATGGAATCAAGAATACGTGATTCTTTTTCGGCCATGGAAGATAAAAACAAAAGCTACCTAGAAATGATTGACTGTATTTCAAGAATGAAATGCGGCAATAGAGATAATAGCATAACAACATATAAAGAAGGATGGAGAATAAGCAGGAGTATTTATATTTCCGGCATAGCCATAAATTCTTTTTTGGGAGAAACCGATTCGGCAATTACAATTGGAAACCTTGCAATTAAAATATACAGCAATGACATAAATATAATTTTTCTGCATGCAAATATACTTTATTCAGCAGAAAGAGGCTTCAAAGAGTCAATCCCACATTATAGAAATATATACAGATTCTTCGTATCCCTTGCGGATGCGGTTGCTCGAGCGACGCCGAAGTATGAGGATGGCGGTTTTTCCACGAATCAGATCAAATACTTTGAAAACGTTCGAAACAGAGTTAAGCGCAGCCTTCCCAGAATTGCGAACAGACTGGCGTATTTTTTGGCCAGCGCCGTCGCAGCCAACGATGTTGATCTTATCGTTTACAAACGTGAAGCCGAGGATCTCTCTAAAGAACTATTAGACTACCTGCACGATGACCGATGCCATATGTATTTGGATAAATGCCGTTTGAAAATCCCGAGAGCCCGCGGACAAGAGGAAATACTTATTCTGGACACCTACGGCTATATCAATCTCGTGTTCGGTGGAATGGCCAGAGAGCCGGATAAACTGAGGGTTCGCCTCGCGAAGCGCTTTTTCGCCGACGCCCAGGACAAATTCGACCTCTTCTTCGGGAAAACCCAGAACGGGTCTCGGAAGCGATTCCTTCAAGAACGCCTGACGTCACACAAACGCCAAGCGGACTTATTACTCGCCGCATGGTGATTGCGCATCTTTCCGATAAAAGACGGAATCAGATAGGACCGTCAAAACCAACGGCAGCCATGCAGACCTTCGCAACGAGCGGCGAGGACATCGCAAACACGGCCGCTGCAATGGCGATCAACTTGATGGCGTTGACTAGCTTGGCTTCCATTTTAGTCCTCCTCTAGAGGAATAATTATACCGCTTTTTCAAGCCCCCGGCAAGCATGAACCGGAACAATACCAATCCTTCTTTCTCCTCCCGGGGAGGCGCCTCGTCCCTGCGAGGCGCCCGGCAAGGGGGCTATGTAAGGGCATGAGCGAAAATTCACGCTTTGTCATTTAATTGCGTTTGAACCGTTACGCAACCTTTGAATCCCCCAAAACTCCGCCGTCAGCCGCGCGGCGCAAAGCCCCGCCTCCAAGATGAAGTCCCCGGCCTTTCCGCAGCCCGCCCCCGGGTCCACCGGAACGCCGTGGCCGATGCCGTCGATGGCGTAGGCCTCGATGAGAGCGCGGCCGCCCTCGCCCATATGAACGGTGTGGACGAAGCCCTCGCCTTTCCGGGTCTTGGTCCTTTCCGGCGGGATCTGGTGGAGGTCCGCCCATTGGCTTGCGAGCGCGACGGCGTTCAAGGGATGGACCACCTTGTCCGCCAGCCCGTGCCAGATCATCACTCTGGGCCAGCGGTCATCATGGCCCAAGGCCCGAACATGGTCGCCGAGCGCCTTGGCGTCCTCCTCCTCGGCCGGGTTCAGCATGCAGCGCATTCCCGACACCATCCCATCCGCGCAGCCGTAATGAACCCCGGCCATGACCGCGCCCCCCGCGAAGACCTCGGGATAGACGGCGAGAAGCGCCGCCGCCATGCCGCCCCCGGCGGACAGCCCGGCGACGAACACCCGCCCCGTGTCGACGGCCCGGTTTTTCAGGGCGTATTCGACCATGGAGCGGATGGAGCGCGCCTCGCCCTCGTCCCGGTCGCGGTCCAAGGGCTCGAACCAGTTGAAACAGGCGAACAGGTTGTTGGTCCGGCGCTGCTGGGCCAGGACCAGGGCGAATTTCGAGGCGTCGGCCTCGGCGGTCCAGCCGGTCTCGTCGTCGAAATCCGACGCCTCCTGCCCGCAACCATGCAGCAGGACCACCAAGGGCGCGCCGTCCGCCATCCCGTCCGGGACGTATTCATACATATCGAGATCGCCGGGATTGGGGCCGAAGTCCTCGACCGCGGCCAGTTCGGCCGCGCGCGCGTCGCAAACGCCGAGCGCGAACGCCGAAAGGAACAGAACAAAAAGGAATTTCAAGGCGTCAGGAATCGCGCCTGGGGGAGCCGGGCACGCGGAAGACGTCGATGCCCTCCTCGGCCAGTTCCGAGGCCTCCTCGTCGGACGCCTCGCCGTAAATCAGGCGATCCTCGGCGTCGCCGTAATGGATCGAGCGGGCTTCATCCGGGAAGCGCTCGCCGACGTAGTCGCCCGCGTCCTCCAGATGGTCGCGCAGCTTGCCGACAGCCTTCAGGATTTCCTCGGCCACCTCGCGGGCGCGGGTTTCGGAGGCGGAATCGGTCAGGCCGCCCTTCAACAGCTTCGGCGCGGTGAGAACCCGTTCGACCATGGCGTCGCCGCAAAACGGGCATTCCACGGACCCGTTCCGAGCTTGTTCGGCGTAGCTGGCGCTGTCGCGAAACCACGCCTCGAACTGATGGCCCATGCCGCATTGAAGCTGGTAAAGAATCATGGCGAAACGTTCCCCCGGAACCGTTGCGAAATCATGGTATCCTCAAAATCCGCCGATTCCCACCCCTATTTACGGTGAAAACTGGTTAAAATTCATGCCGATCACCGAAAAACCGCACCTTCGCGTCCGCAAACCGTCCCCCTGGGTCGAGCGGTTCGCCGCCCTGGCCCCGCCGGGAAGCCCGGTCTTGGACCTTGCTGCGGGCAACGGGCGCCACGGGCGGCTGTTCCTGGAGCGCGGCCACCCCGTGACCGTGACCGACCGCGACGTCGCGCCGCTGGCCGACCTGGCCGACGCGTGCGAGGTGGTCCAGGCGGACCTGGAGGACGGAAGCACTTGGCCGTTCGCGGAGCGTCGCTTCGGCGCCGTGGTTGTCGCCAACTACCTCCACCGCCCCCTGTTCCCGCATATCCTGGACGCATTGGACGAAGACGGGCTGTTGATCTACGAAACCTTCGCCCGGGGCCACGAGAAGCTGCGCCGCCCCAGGAACCCCGCGCATCTGCTGGAAGAGGGGGAATTGCTGGACATCGTCCGGGGCCGGCTTTCGGTGATAGCCTACGAGCACGGACCGGTGGAGCGAAGCCCCACGCCCGGAATCATTCAGAGGATTTGCGCAACTGTTCGGACAGCGGCGTGAATTCGGCGACCAGCGCTTCGTAGACCGGGCGTTTGAATTCCACGATCATGGCCGGCAGATCCTTGATCGGCGCCCATTTCCAGGCGTCGAACTCGGCCGCGTGCCCCGTGCCGGACAGGTCGATGTCGGTGTCATCGCCGGTGAAGCGGAGCGCGAACCATTTCTGCTCCTGGCCCCGGTATTTTCCCTTCCACACCTTCCCCACCAGATGGCGGGGGAGGTCGTAGCGCAGCCAGTCCCTGGTCTCCCCGATGATTTCCGCGTCGTCGGTGCCGATTTCCTCCTTCAGCTCGCGAAGCGCGGCGTCCCTTGGATCCTCGCCTTTGTCGATGCCGCCCTGGGGCATCTGCCAGGCTTCGGGCGTGTCGATCCTGCGGGCGACGAACACCCGGCCCCGGCCGTCGAACAGGACCACGCCGACGCACGGGCGGTAGGGCAAGCTTTCCTTGTCGACCATCGTGGTCTTGTCCTTTTTCTTGGTCATGGGGCGATCTGCTTGTTGGCGACGGCGGTGACGGGGGCGAGGGCGACGCCCTTGTCGTTCAAGGTCTTGGTCCATTCCACGACCATCCTGATGGAGACCGGATAGGGCCTGAACCGCGCCACCATGAAGGCATGCCCCTTGACCGAGGTTTCCAGGAACTTGAGCCTGGACTTGATCTTCTCTTCCGAGGGATCGTCGTCGATGTCGAACACGTTGATCGCCCGCGGCACGTCCTCCGACGCCGCCATGTCCAGGACCGAGGACTGCTTGGCGCTGCCGTCGTCCACGATCATCAGGCCGCGTTTCTTCATGACTTCGACCACGGGCCGCATCTTGTCCTTGATCATGGTGAAGTAGGAGCCGTGCTCGGTCATCACGCCGACGTAGCCCGACATCTTGGACAGCACGGCCTCGACTCCGGTGATGATCTTTTCGCGGTCGTCGTTCACCATCAGGGCCAGAGGGCCGGGGTCGAGATAGGGAAACTCGACCGATTCCATGGGTAGGGCGATCAGGGTCTCGTGGCCGTGCGCCCTGGCGGCCGCGCCCCATTGCTCCAGGTCGTTGGCGTAGGCGTCGAACACCATCGTCACCTGGCCCGGAAGCCGTTCGATGGCCGCCTGGGTCGTGATGTGGCTGAGGCCGAGTTCGGTGACGATCAGGGCCAGCCGGGGCCGGTCGTCCTTGGTGTTGAAGGGACGGGCGTAGACTTGCCAAGGCTTGCGGCCGTCCTCGGAAACCTTGGGCAGGCCGCCGCCGCCGACCTCGATCAGCATGCGGTCCGGCGCCTCGGGCAGCGCCTTGACCTTTTGGGGCTTGGGGATGGTTTCGAAAGCGTTCTCGGCGACCGAGGGAACGACGATGCCCGCGCTGCCGCCCTGGGCCTTGCGGGCGATTTCGTTGAGGCTGCGGGCCCCGCCCTTGGGCTTGTCGGGGAGCGCGACGCTGGTGACGCCGCCCTTTTGGTCCTCGCCTTCCTCCTCGACGATCTGATCGTCGCCCGAGAACGCCCAGACCATAAGGCCGATCAGCAGGATCAAGACCCCGCCCGCGCCTCCCGCGACCATGTAAAGGCGTTTTCTGTCGCCTTCGATCAGGTCCTGGATTTTCTCCTTTACGGCGTCGAGGGGGCTGCCGCCCTCGTCATCGTCATCGTCATCGTCGTCGTCATCATCATCGTCGTCGTCGTCTTCTTCTTCTTCCTCTTCTTCGTCATCGTCATAGTCGTCGTCGTCTTCGTCGTCGCCGCCCTTGCCGATGCCCTTCAGTTTATCGAGGAAGCCCATGGCGCGCTCCTTCGGTCGCTACTTCTTCGCGCCCACGGCGTCGGAGAAAAGATACAGCCCACGCAGCAGGTCCAAGGCCCGTTCGAGCTGATAGTCATGGGCCTTTTTCTTCTTGGTTTCCTTCTTGTCCTCGCCGTTTTCGCCGTTTTCGCCGTCGTCGTCGGGCTTGGCGGCCGCGTCGTCGTCGGCCTCGCCCTTGTCGCCGTTGTCGCCGTTGTCGAGCGCGCCGCGCAGGTCGGCCTCGCGGCGCTGGGAGGACGCGTCGATGTCCTCGATCTTGGCTTGGCGCACCTCGACGTCGGGCACGATGCCCTTGGCCTGGATGGAGGTGCCGGACGGCGTGTAGTAACGCGACGTGGTCAGTCGCATGGCGACCCGGCCGGGAAGCGGAATGATGGTCTGGACCGAGCCCTTGCCGAAGGACTTGGAGCCCATGATCAACGCGCGGCGGTGGTCCTGCAGCGCGCCCGCCACGATTTCGGACGCGGACGCGGAGCCGCCGTTGATCAGCACCACCATGGGCAGTCCGTCGGCCACGTCGCCCTTGGCGGCGTTGAAGCGGCTGGCGTCGTTGGGGTCGCGGGCGCGGGTGGAGACGATCTCGCCCCGCTCGAGAAACGCGTCCGAGACCTTGATCGCCTGATCCAGAAGGCCGCCGGGATTGTTGCGGAGATCGAGGACGATGCCCTGCAGTTCGTCCCCGACCTTTTCGCGGAAGTTCTTCATGGCCTTTTTCAGGCCGCTTTCCGCCTGTTCGTTGAACTGGGTGATGCGGATGTATCCGACCTTGTCCTCCAGGCGGTGGCGGACCGAACGGATCTTGATCACGGCGCGGGTGATGGTGACGTCGAAGGGCTTGCGGCCCTCGCGCCGGATGGTCAGCTTGATGTCGGTGTTGACCTTGCCCCGCATGCGATCCACGGCTTCGGACAGAGTCAGGCCCATCACCGGCTTTCCGTCCAGGTGCGAGATCAGATCGCCGGGTTCGATTCCGGCGCGGAAGGCCGGGGTGTCGTCGATGGGCGAGACCACCTTGACCAGGCCGTTCTCCATGGTGACCTCGATCCCAAGGCCGCCGAACTCGCCCCGGGTCTGCACCCGCATTTCCTGGAAGCTCTTCTTGTCGAGATAGCTGGAATGGGGGTCGAGGGACGTCAGCATGCCGGTGATGGCGGCTTCGATCAGCTCGCGGTCCGTGGGCTCCTCGACGTAGTCGCTACGCACCCGCTCGAACACGTCGCCGAACAGGTCGAGAAGCTCGTAGGTCTCCTCCTTCCTGGATTCGGGATCCTCCGCGCGGGCGGGCGCCAGGGTCAGGAAGGCCGCCGCAAGGGCGACGACTAGGAGCCGCGTTTTCATCCGCATAGCCGACGTTCCGAAATTTGCCATATTCCTCAACCTAATCATCATGGACGAATACAACCCGGGAATGATTCCGAAAAGCCACTATCCGGCGTTGTCGAACGGCTGATCGCTCCGGGGGCGGTTTCAAGCCCTGTCCCGCGCGCCTTTCCACCGATTCCATATCTACAGCCTGCACCGGGTCGCCGCAAGGCGTATCGCCCCAGCCCTTCAAACGCCCCAAAGAAAAACCGCCCCGGCGCGGAAGCCGAGGCGGTTCTTTCGAAAAACGGTCGCGGAGTCGCCGTTTACTTGGCCTCCGGAGCCGCCTGGGCCTGGGCCTGCGGCGCGCCGTGAACCGGAGCGGGAGCGCCATGGGGGCCATGGGCGTAGGGACCGTAGGCGTACGGGCCATAAGCGTACGGGGCGTAGCCGTAGTACGGGGCGTGGTGGCCGTAGCCGCGTCCCGAACCGTGGCCGGAGAAGTTCATGGAGAACGACGCGTCGCCGTTTCCGAACCCGTTGCCGTCACCCCAACCCCAAAAGGCGGAAGCGTCGGTGGCGGCGAGAGCGGCGGCGCCGAGGACGCCTGCGAAAGCAATGGCTTTGATGTGCTTCATGGGAGAGACCTTTCCATCTGATGCCCGCAGGCATATTAGGTTTGTGTAATTTAGTGATTGCTAATTTAGTATTTCCTACTATGAATGTCAAGCCTTTCCCTCGCGAAATTCATTCTCCGCATATGCAATTGATTTTAAGAAAGATTTTCGGCTGGCGCTATCCGCTCGCCTTGCCCTTGCTCCGCGACAGCCACGGCTTGGGATTGATCGGCTGGCTCTTGCGCCGGAGTTCCACGTACAGGGTGGGCTTCTTGCCCTTGCCGTCGCCCATGACGCCGACGGGCTCGCCCGCGACGACCATCTGGCCAGGCGCGCTGTCGATCCGCCCCATCCCGGCGAGAAGGGTGTGGTATCCCTCGGTGTGCTCGATGATCAGGAGCTGGCCGTAGCCCCGAAACACCCCGGCGAAGACCACCTTGCCGTCATAGGGCGCGACCACCTGGGCGCCCGCGCGGGTCCGGTAGGTCATGCCCTTTTGACTCATGCCCGGGCTGGTGGCCTGGCCGTAGCGTTTTATCAGCCTGCCCGCCACGGGAACGGTCAGCTTTCCCCGCGCCTTGGAGAATTTCCTGGGCTCGACGGGCCCGGCCGGGGCGAGCTTCGGCGGCGCGCCCACCGACGCGACCTGTTGGGGCTTCGCCGGGACCATATTCTCTTTCGTCTTCGAGGGAGGGGCCTTCGCCTCGGGCTTGGGTTTTGGCTTGGGCGCGGCCTTGGCCAGTTGTTCGGCCTTTTTCGCCGCCTCGGCCTCTTTCCGCGCCTGCTCGCGTTTTTGTTGGCGAATCGCGGCCTCGACCCGGTTGACGGCGCTCAGCAACTCGCGAAGGTTCCGGGCCTGCTTGGCCATGCGCTTGAGCCGCCGGGCGTGGGCCTTGCGCTCGGATTCCAGCTTGCGCTGGATTCGGGCCTTGCGGGAGAACAGCGTCCGGAGATTCGCCCGTTTGCGCTTTAATTCCTCGGACAGGATGGACAGCTCGATCCGGCGCTCCTCGGTCTCGCGGCTGGCGGCGTTCAGGGAGGCGAGGTCCCGACGCACCTGGTCCGCCCGCGCCTCGATGCTGGGCGCCACGGCGCGAAGCAGCATGGCGGTGCGCACCATGTCCTCGGGCGGCTTGGGATGGGCGATCATGGCTTCCGGGGGGTTGCGGGCGATGCGCTCCAGCGCCATCAGCACCCGGCCGAACTCACCCCGTCGGGCGGACAGCCGCTTGCGGGTCTTGCGTTGCTCGTCCGCAAGCTCCGCCAGCCTGGATTCCAGGCGGGTCATGTCGCTTTCGTGGGTCTGGACCGCCTTGGCGGTGGCGATCAGATCGGCGCGGATGGAGCCCATCTCGTCGGCCAGCGCCTTGGACCGCTTCTTGAGCTCGGCCTCGCGGGACTTGCCCGCCTTCAAACGCTTTTCGACCTCGCGTAGCTGCTTGTTGGTGTCGGCGAGGGCGGGGTCGGCGCCGCAGAACGCCATCGCCGCCGCCACGATCATCAGCGGCGCGAGAAACCGTCCGAGGGCGCGGCCCCGGGATTTCGACGATGGCCCTTGCGTCACGCTCTCCCGCTATCCGACGTCGACCAGGGATTCGTCCCAGGCCTCGTGCGCCTCGTAGCCCAGCAGGTTGGCGATGGTGGACGCCAGGTTGCTGAGGCCGTAGTCGTTGCCCTGGCGCAGCTTCACCTTGCCGCCGGTCTGGTTGTCGTAATAGATCAGCGGCACCGGGTTCAAGGTGTGCGCGGTCTTGGACTTGAACGAGCCGTCCTCGTTGGTCTTGGGCTTGCCGGACTTGTCCACCTCGTACATTTCGTCGGCGTTGCCGTGGTCGGCGGTGATCAGGCAGACGCCGCCCAGTTCATCCACCACCTTGAGCAGGCGGGCGAGCTGCAAATCCACGGTCTCGACCGCGATGCGGGCGGCCTGGAAGTTGCCGGTGTGGCCAACCATGTCGCCGTTGGCGTAGTTGCAGCGCGCGAAGCGGAACTTGCCGGTCCGCAGGTTCTCGATCATGGCGTCGGTGATCTCGGCCGCCTTCATCCACGGGCGCTGTTCGAACGGAATGATGTCCGACGGCGCCTCGATATAGACCTCGGTCTCTTCCGAGAACTTGCCGCTGCGGTTGCCGTTCCAGAAATAGGTCACGTGCCCGAACTTCTGGGTCTCCGAGATGGCGAGCTGGGTCACGCCCGCGTCGGCCAGGTGTTCGCCAAGCGTGTTGGAGATCGCGGGCGGCGGAACCAGGTAGCGGCTGGGAATGTGCAGGTCGCCGTCGTATTCCAGCATGCCGGCGTAGGTCACGTTGGGGCGCCGCTTGCGGTCGAACTTGTCGAAGTCTTCGGACTCGAAAGCGACGGAAATCTCGATCGCGCGATCGCCCCGGAAGTTGAAGAAGATCACGCTGTCGCCGTCGACCACGGGGCCGAGCGGCTTGCCGCCGTCCTCGATCACGAAGGGATCCAGGTCCTGGTCGATGGCGCCGGTCTCGTCGCGAAGGGTCTTGATGGCCTCGGACACGGAGCCGAAGGTCCGGCCCTCGCCCAGCACGTGGATGGCCCAGCCCTTCTCGACCATGCCCCAGTTGGCCTCGTAGCGGTCCATGGTGATGTTCATGCGCCCGCCGCCGCTGGCGATGCGCGCGTCGAAGCCGTCGCCGCTGACCTCGGAAAGGAACGCCTCGAACGGTTCGACGTAATCAAGGGCCGAGGTTTCCGGCACGTCGCGGCCGTCCAACAGGATGTGGACGCGGACCGTCTTCTGCCCCTCGTCCTTGGCCTTGGAGATCATGGCCTTCAGGTGGTCGATGTGGGAATGGACGTTGCCGTCGGAGAACAGGCCGAGGAAATGCAGCGCGCCGTCGTTGGCCTTGGCGTTGTCGATCAGCTCGCGCCACGCGGTTCCCTCGAACATGGAGCCGTCGGCGATGGCGTCGTTGACCAGCGCCGCGCCCTGGTTGAACACTTGGCCCGAGCCGAGCGCGTTGTGCCCGACCTCGGAATTGCCCATGTCGTCATCGCTGGGCATGCCGACGGCCATGCCGTGCGCCTTCAACGACACGTGGCCGTAGTCCTTGAACAGCCGGTCGAGGGTGGGGGTGTAGGCCGCCTCGATCGCGTTGCCCTCCCCGCCCGGATTGATGCCGATCCCGTCCATGACCACGCACACGACCGGGCCCTTAACGCCCTCGAACTTGGAATTCTTGTTAAGCATGACGTCTTCCCCGACTCCGAACTCGTCCCTGTTGAACTCGGGCGGCACTATAGGGGCAAACGGGGGGAAATTGAAATGGTGATTGCGGGCTGGCGGCCTACTCCGCCGCCCCATCCCCCGCCATGTCGACGCGCCCGTCGTCATCGACGGTCCAGAAGGGATTGTGGGCGACTTCCCAGCGGTGGCCGTCGGGGTCGGCGAAATAGCCGGAATAGCCGCCCCAGAAGGCGTCCTCGGGCGGCTTGACGATGTCGGCGCCTGCGGCTTCGAGGCTTTTGAAGATGCTGTCCACCTCCTCGCGGCTGCGCGCGTTGTGGGCGAGGGCGAAGCCGTCGTAGGCGCCGCGCTCGCCCGCCTGGCCCATGTCCTTTTTCAGTTCCTCGTCAGGGAAAAGCGCGAAGACGATCCCGCCGAGATCGAAGAAGACGATGCCGGGCGGGCTTTCCGCCGCTTTCCAGCCGAGCGCGCTTTCATAGAACGCCCGGGCGCGGTCCAGGTCGGCCACGCCAAGGGTGATCAGGCTGACGCGTTGCTCCATGGACTCAGTCCCCGCAGGGCAGGTTGAAGAAAAAAGCGCTGCCCTCGCCCGGCTCGCTTTCCACCCATATGCGCCCGCCGTGGCGCTCGACGATGCGCTTGCAGATGGCCAGCCCGATGCCGGTGCCGGGATATTCATGTCGGGGGTGGAGGCGATGGAAGATCTCGAAAATCTTTTCCCGCGCCTCCTTGGGCACGCCGACGCCGTTGTCGCGAACGGAGATCACGCATCGCCCTTCGCTTTGGTGGGCGGAAACGCGGATGACGGGCTTTTCGTTGGGCTTGGCGAACTTGATGGCGTTGGAGATCAGATTCTGGAGCACGCGAACGATCTGGCTCCTGTCGCCAAGAACCATGGGCAAGGGATTGCTTTTGACCTTGGCGTCCGTTTCCTCGATCCGAGCGCGGATGTTCGAGCGCGCCTCCTCGAACGCGCCGTTCAGGTCGGTCGGCTTGAACGGCGCGCCCTTGCTTTCGACCCTGGAAAAGGCCAGCAGGTCGCGGATCAGCCCCTTCATGCGCCCTGCGGCCTCCAGGGTGTGGTCGATGAACTCGTCGGCGTCCTGGGACAGCTTGCCCTTGTATTCGTCGGCGAGAAGATTGAGATAGCCGTCGATCAGGTTCAGCGGCTCCTGCAGGTCGTGGGAGGCGACGTAGGCGAACTGTTTGAGCTCGGCGTTGGAGCGCTCCAGCTCCGCCGACTTCGCCGCCAGCTTGGCCTCCGCCTTCTTTCTTACCGAGATATCCTGGATCTGGGACACGAAATGCACCGGCTCCCCATCCATGTCGCGCACCAGGGAAACGCTGAGAAGGATCCAGACGTATCGCCCGTCCTTGTGGATGTAGCGCTTCTCCATCTGATAGGTCCGGATCTCGTCCGCCAGAACCCGACGGACGCACTCCAGGTCGGCGTCCAGGTCGTCGGGATGGGTGATGGTCTGGAAGTCGGTGGCCATCAATTCGTCCGGCTCGTAGCCCACGATGTCGCAGAGCGCCTGGTTGACCTTCAGCCACCGCCCTTCGGTGGAGACCAGCCCCATGCCGTGCGCCGCCGTCTCGAAGGCGCCGCGGAAGCGCTCCTCGCTTTCGCGGAGCGCGGTCTCCATGCGCTGCTTCTCGGTGATCTCCTGGGTCAGCTTGGCGGTCCGTTCCTCGACCTTTTTCTCGAGCTCGCCATGGGCCTCGCTCAACGCCGCCTGGGCCATGGCGCGCTCCTCGATGGTGGCGACCATGGCCTCGCGCCACTTCCCCATGGCGCGATAGACTCCGACCCAGATCAGAACCATGGAGAAAAACAGAAACAAGGCGGCGACGATCGCGGCGAAGATCACGCGCTGCTGCTCCGATATGCGCTCGTCGATGGCCGCGCGCAGAAGTTCGACCATCTTGCGCATGCCTTCCGCGTAGATGGACTTCTGCTCCTTGTAGGCGTTGGACGACAGCAGGGCCCGGGCATGCGCCAAGTCGCCTTCGTGAACCGCGCCGAAGGACCGGCGCTCCATCCCGACCAGCAGCTTGTTCGCGACATCGGTCTCCCGCGCCGCCTTGGCCATGGCCTCGCTTTCGGAAAGCGCGATCGCGTCCCGGATCGCCTCGTCGAGCTTTGGTTCGTAACGCAGGTAGCGCTCGATCCATGACGTCTCGCCGGTGGCCGCCGCCATGCGGGCCGACATGGTCAAAACTTCGTCGTAATGGAGGATTTCGCCGCGAAGCCGCTCAAGCGCCAGATAGCGCGTCTTCGTCTGCTCGGCGAACCGCGAGGATTCGAGCATCACCCAAGCCATCATGGCGATCATCAGCGCGGTCAGCAGGCTGGCGATCGCGATGCTCTTCGACGGATAGACGAGCTTATCCAGGCCGTTGCTTTTCAACCCAGAGCTCCTGCTTCCCTTCAACGCCAACGGGATACTAATCCCTCGCCGACGATACGTGAACAGCTATTGTCCGCGCGCGTTGAGAACGGCGCTCAGGAACTGTCGGGTGCGTTCGTTCTTCGGGTTGGAGAAGATTTCGCCCGGCGCGCCCTGCTCCGCGATCTTTCCGTCGCAAAAAAAGCACACCCGGTCCGCGAACTCCCGCGCGAAGGCCATTTCGTGGGTCACGATCAGCATGGTGAGGTTGTGCTCGTCCCCCAACCTGTGGATCACGCCCAGCACTTCGCCGACCAGTTCGGGATCCAGCGCGGAGGTGACCTCGTCGAACAGCATGACCTTGGGCCGCATGGCCAGCGCGCGGGCGATGGCGACCCGCTGTTTCTGGCCGCCGGAAAGCTGGGCGGGATAATGGCCGAGCTTATCCGCCAACCCCACCATGGCCAACAGTTCCGCCGCCCGGTCCCGAGCCTCGGCCTTGTTAAGGCCCAGCACCGCCACCGGCGCCTCCATGCAGTTCTTCAACGCCGTCATGTGGGGAAACAGGTTGAAGTGCTGGAACACCATCCCGATTTGGGCGCGGGCGCGATACAGGTGCTTGCGGTCGGCCCGGACCAGGCCGTCATCCTTCCGCATATGGGTCAGCGGCTCGCCGTCCACCCAGATGACGCCGTCGTCGATATCCTCCAACGTCATCAGCAGGCGCAGCACCGTGGTCTTGCCCGAACCCGACGGGCCGATGATAGCGACCTTCTCGAAGGGCGCGATCTCCAGGCTGACGCCGTCGAGGACGGTGAGGTCGCCGTAACGCTTGGTGACGTTCTCGAACCGGACCATGGGTTGGGTCACGCCACGCCTCCGCGCCGGGCGCCCAGCCAGCGCTCGGTCCGGCGCACAAGGGCGGCGGCGATCAGGCTGAAGCCGAGGAAGAACAAGCCGACCAGCGTCACCGGCTCGGTGTACTGGAAGCTTTCCGAGCCCAGGATCTTGGCCGTCTGCATCAGCTCCACCACCGCGATGGCCGACAGCAGGGGGGTTTCCTTGAACAGGGCGACCAAGTGGTTGCCCAGGGCCGGGACCACGGGCGGAATCGCCTGGGGCAGAATGACGTCGCGGAAGGTGGCGAGGGGGGACAGGTTCAACGCCAGGGCCGCCTCCCACTGCCCCTTGGGGATGTTGTCGAGCCCGGCGCGGTAGACCTCGGCGCAATAGGCCCCGTAATGCAGGCCGAGCGCCAGGATCCCCGCCGTCATGGCCTCCAGCGACACCCCGAACTCCGGAAAGACGTAGTACAGGAAGAAGATCTGGATCAGCAGGGGCGTGGAGCGGATGAACTCCACCGCGCCCCCAGCCGCCCAGCGCGCGGCTGGAAAATGCGACATGCGCATCAGGGCGAATACCAACCCGATAACGGCGGCGAGCGCGAAACCCAGCACGGTCGCCTTGACCGTGACGATGGACGCCTCCCCCAGCACGGGCAGGATCTCGAAGGCGTAGGCCCAGTCCCATTCGAACCCGCTCACGCCGTCCTCCCCCGCGCCAGTCCTCGGGCCGCGCGCCGCTCCAACGCCCGCGTCGAGGCGGTGACGACCAGCGACATCGCCAAATACATCGCCAGAACCAAGGTGAAGATCTCCACCGTCTTCAACGTGTTCTGGTTCACCTGCTGGGCCTTGAACGCGAGGTCGCCGAGCGTGATCAGCGAGACCAGCGCCGTCGCCTTCAGCAGCTCGATGAACAGGTTTCCCCAGGGCGGGATCATGGCGACGAAGGCCTGGGGCAGGATGATCCGGCGGAGCGCCTGCATGCGGCCGAGGTTGAGCGCCGTCGCCGCCTCCCACTGCCCCTTGTCGATGGACAGGATCGCGCCCCGGATCACCTCCGCTCCATAGGCGCCGATATTCAGGCCCAGGGCGAGGACGCCGACGGCGAACGGCTCCAGCGTCACGCCGAAATGGGGCAGGACGAAGAACATCCAGAACATCTGCACCAGGGCGGACGTGCCCCGGAAGGTTTCGATGTACCCCACCGCCAGCCAGCGCGCCGGGGCGGGACCGTACATCTTGGCCACGGCGGCGAGAAGGGCCGCCGCGACGGCCACGCAGGCCCCGGCGAGCGTCAGCTGAACCGTAACGACGGCGCCGCGAAGAAGCTCGGGCAGGAATTGGCGGGCTTCGGTGAAGGCGGCCGCGAGTCCGACGACGACGACAACGCAGAAGGCGGCGAGGAGCCTGGACATGAAGCGCCGATCACTCGCCCGCGCAATGCTGGGCGGCGGTCCTTTCCGGCAGGTTCGACGCGTCGAAACCGAACGGTTCGATCATGGCGAGATGTTCGGGCGTCCCGATGAATTTGGCCAGAACCCCATCGACGGCGTCGCGCAGGGCTTTGTCCTCCTTGCGGAACCCGAAGGACCCCTCGCCCCTGTAGCTCTTGCCGTCGTGGACGAAGGTGAAGGGCTTGGCGCGGTCGATGGCGTCGTCCTTGGACGCCAGGTCTCGGGCGGTCAGCGAGGTGAGGGCCGCGGCGGTAACGCGACCCGACTTGACGGCGGCGACGGCGGAGGCGAAATCCGGCACGATCACCCGCCCGCCCATGGTCATCCCGGCCATCTTGGCGTGGGTGATTTCCGCGGTTCCGGCGATGAAGGCGATCTTTTCGCCCTTCGCGACCGCGTCCTTGTAGGTCGCGACGCCCTTGGGATTGCCCGCCTTGACGATGAAGGCCTCGCCGACCCCGTAGGTCGGGTTGGCGAAGATGATCTGCTTGCACCGCTTGGGCGTGATGTACATGGACGCGACGATGGCGTCGAACCGCCCGGCCTTGAGCCCCGGGATCAACGAGCCCCATTCGGTCAGGACACCATCGACCTTGTCCACCCCCAGCTCCTTCATCACATGCGTGAAGACGGTGGGCGACTCCCCCGACAGGGTTCCGTCCGCCGCGGCGAAGGAATAGGGGGCCTCGTTGGCGAATCCGACGCGGATGACGCCGGATTTCTTGACGCGCTCCAACGTTCCGGCCGCAACCGTCCAGGACGCGCCGAACAGCAAGAAACCCATGACGGCGAAAAAAACAAATCGGCGCAACAGACTATGGGGCATGCGGACCTCCCGTTTCGCGTCCGGCACCCTATCAACCCGCCAGGACGATTGCAAACCGCTCGCGGGGACTCCAAATAACCAACATTACGTGCTAAGGATATTTCCGTTCGAAGGGGGAACGAGGGAGCTGAAATGTCCCAAGACGTTCCAGTCGCCCATATCGCGCAACGCGATCTGCTGAAATGCCCGCCCGACGTCTCGTTGGTCGAGGCGGCCCGGCGCATGCGGGAGGCCCGTTGCAGCTCGGTGGTGATCCACGACGGCGCGGACGCGCTCGGCATCTGGACCGAACGGGACGCGGTGGACGTGGATTTCTCGCGTCCGGACGTCTTCGACACCCCCATCTCGGACGTGATGAGCAAGCCGGTCAAGTCGGTGACCGCAAACGTTCCCGTCGCCGACGTGGGCCTGATGTTCGACCAGGAAGGGGTGCGCCACTTCCTGGTGACCGACGGCGACGGCGACATCCTCGGCATCGTCAGCCAGACCGACGTGATCCTGCACAACGGGGTCGAGCACTTCTTGTACCTGCGCGACGTCGGCGCGGCGCTCGAGGAGCCGCTGGCGTCCATTCCCGGGACGGCGTCGGTCAACGAGGCGGCGGAGACCATGCGCGCCGCGAACCAGGACGCGGCCCTGGTCATGAGCGCGAACGGCGGCGGGCCCGGCATCATCACCCAGCGCGACCTGGTGCGCCTGATCGCCGAGCGCAACGCGCCCGGCGCCGTCTGGGAGGCCGCGAGCCGTCCGGTGGTGACCGTGTCCCGGGCCACGACCCTTATCTACGCCCGCGACCTTTTGGTCCGGGAGCGCATCCGCCACCTGGCGGTCAAGGACGAGACCGACGCCTTCGTGGGGTTGTTGTCCTTCGCCGACATCATGCGCTGCATCCAGCGGGAGTACGCCGACCGGCTGGAGCAGGCGCTCCGCGAACGCGAGGCGGAGCTCGAGCATTCCCTGGAGCGGCTCGACCTGGCCCAAAAGGTCATCGAAAGTTCGCCGGACGCGGTGATGATCCTGACCGCCGACGGCCTGATCGAGACCATCAACCCGGCCTTCACCCACGTTACCGGCTTCAACCCCGAGGAAGCCGTCGGCAAGCGGCCCAGCATCTGTTCGTCCGGCCGCCACCCGCCCGAGTTCTACGAAAACATCTGGGACGCCGTGAACACGAACGGCTTCTGGGAAGGCGAGGTTTGGAACTGCCGCAAGGGCGGCCAGGTCTACGCCGAATGGCTGAGCGTCAGCGTCATCCGCGACGCCGACGGCGACGTGCACCGCTACGCCGCCTCCTTCCGCGACATCACCGCGCGCAAGGAGGCCGAGGAGCACCTGCGCAACCTGGCCTATTACGACACCCTGACCGGGCTTCCCAACCGCAGCCTGTTCAACGACCGGCTTCTGATGGCCGTGGCCCACGCCCATCGCCAGGACACCCAACTCGCGGTGCTGTACCTGGACCTGGACGACTTCAAGCCCATCAACGACGCCCATGGCCACCAAATGGGCGACAAGGTGCTCCAGGAAATCAGCGCCAGGCTGGCCGACTGCACCCGCGACGAGGATTCCGTCGCCCGTCTGCACGGCGACGAGTTCACGGTGCTGTTGTCCAACATCAGCCACCGCGACGACACCTTGGTCCTGGCCGAGCGCATCCTCGACCACCTGTCCGCGCCGGTGTCCGTGGTGGACAAGGAATTCCAGCTCAGCGCCAGCGTCGGCATCGCGGTCTATCCCGACCACGGCGACACCCCGGACGCGCTGATCGCCTGCGCCGACAAGGCCATGTACAAGGCCAAGGGATCGGGGCGGAACCGTTACAGCCTTTTCGCCGCCTGAACGGTCGTTTCCAGCCGGTTGAGGAATTCGGAGCGGTCGGCTTTGGAAAAGGGCCTGGGCCCGCCGGTGATCGCGCCGGTCTCGCGCAGGCCCTGCATCAGCTCCCGATTGGCCAACGCCATGCCGATTCCGTTTTCGGTGAAGGTTTCTCCGTTGGGCTTGATCGCCAAGGCGCCCCGCTCCAGGCAACGGGCGGCGAGCGGGATGTCGTTGGTGACGCAGACGTCGGCCTTGCCGATACGCTCCGCGATCCAGTCATCCGCCGCGTCCGCGCCCTGGGAAACGATGACCGTCTCCACCATCGGGTCCCGGCTGGGTCGGACGCCGCCATCCGAGACCATGTAGGTCTTCAACCCGTGGCGTCCGGCGACGCGCAAGGTCTCGTCCTTAACCGGACAGGCGTCGGCGTCGACGTAGATTTCAACCATTCGCCCTCTCCTCTCAGTCGACGTAGTCCGGATAGGAAATACCGAGCACCTCCAGCTCTTCCTCCCCGCTCGGCGTTTGGACGTTGACCAGGGCGCCGACGGTCTTGTTCATCAGCGCGCGGCCGATGGGCGAATTCATGCTGATGCGGCCCCGGCCCGGGTCGGTTTCGTCCGCGCCGACGATGGTGACGGTCCGCTCGTCGCCGTTTTCCCGTTCATAGCGGACCGTGGCGCCGAAGTACACCGTGTCCCGGTTCGCCTGGTCGGCGGGATCGACGACGGTCAGGTGCTTCAGGCGCTTGCGCAGATAGCGGACGCGCCGGTCGATTTCGCGCAGGCGCTTCTTGCCGTAGATGTAATCGCCGTTCTCGGACCGGTCGCCGTTTCCGGCCGCCCAGCTCACGGTGCGCACCACGTCCGGGCGCTCCTTGTCCCACAACTCGGTGAGTTCGTCTTGGAGGGTCGCGTAGCCCGTTGGCGTGATGCAGTCGGAATAATAGGCCATGGTCGTCGCGGATTTGTAAGGTCTCGCTGGCGGGCGGGGCTTGGCGCTAGTCCGCGGGAAGCGTGAAGAAGAACGTCGCGCCCGAGCCCAACTGGGATTCCACCCGGATGGAGCCGCCGTGGCGCTCGACGATTTTCTTGCAGATGGAGAGCCCGATGCCGGTGCCGCCCTCGTCGTCGGGCTGGAGCCGGTGGAAGATTTCGAAGATGGAGCGGTGATGGCCCTCGTCGATGCCGATCCCGTTGTCGTCCACCGAGAACTCCCAGACGTCACCAAGCCTTTGGGCGCCGATGCGGATCTCGGGCGTCCTGTTCGGGAAACGGTACTTGATCGCGTTGGACAGCAGGTTCTGGAACAGGGACACGGCCTGGGTCCGATCGACGTTGAGCGTCGGCAGGTCGTCGTGGACGATGGAGGCGCCGGTCTCGTCGATCCGGGTCTTCAGATTGGCGGCCGCAGCCTCCATGATCGCGTTCAGATCGCAGGGGCTGAACGGCTCGGCCTTGGTGGTGACGCGGGAATAGGCCAAGAGGTCCTTGATCAAGTGCTTCATTCGGACCACGGCCGAGTCCATGTAGCCGATCCATTCGTTCGCGTCCTCGTCGATCTTGTCCCGGTGCCTGTCGACGAACAGGGCGGTGTAGCCGCTGACCACGTTCAAGGGTTCGTTCAGGTCGTGGGAGGCGACGTAGGCGAACTGCTGAAGCTCCTGGTTGGACCGCTCCAACTCCCGGTTCGCGGACTCGAGATCGAAGGCCTTGGCGGAGAGCCTTTGCTCCGCCAGGTCGCGGGCGCGGACCTGCCGGGCCAAAAGGTAAAACGCCCCGAGAATGATGAACGTCAGCAGAAACGTCACCGCGCCCAAGGCGTAGGAATCGCGCGTCCAATCTTCCAGGTACGTGTCCTCGATCATGCTGACGCACACGTACAACGGATGGCGCTTGGCGAACCGGCAGTTCAGGGCAACGTTGGTTTTTGACATGTGGCTGTACATGCGCAGGGTGGTTTCGGCGCGGCGCTCCTTCAGGAACGGTTGAAGCGCGGGATTGCGGCCGAACGTCTGCCCGATGGCCTTTTCCAGGTGGGGGTAGCGGGCCATCAGAACGGAATCGTCGCGCAACAGGCTGACGTAGCTGCCTTTCCCCAAATCCAACGATTCGTAGAAGGACGTGAAGTACTTGGGAGAGAGGCTCACGATGACAAGGCCGTTGAAGGCCCCTTCGGAATCGTTGATGCGCCTTGCAATGTTGATGATCCACTCGCCCTTGGGCTTGCCGACGGCCTTGACCGGCGGGCCGACGTAAAGCCCCGCATCGGGGTTGTCCCGCAACGTCTTGTAATAGCCCCTGTGGGAGAGATTCGGACGCGTGCTTGGATAAACGAACGTGGTGGCGATGGGAATGGCGTCGGCCCCAACGATTGTGATGGCGCGGATGAAAGGCATGCCGACGGTGATGGATTTCAAACGTTCGTGGTGACGCCTCTCCTCCCACCGCCAAGCGCTTTCGCCCTCCATCTGCGTGACCGTGGCGCGCAACACGGCGTCCACACTGTCTATGATGCGCTCCGTCTGCTCGACCAAGAGGATATTGTATCGCCTGAGGTCGCGTTGGACCTCGCCGATCAGCTCGGCCTTGTCGCCGATGATATGGACGGCGGTTCCGCCGCACAGCAGAAGCGCCACGACGACGCCAAGCGCAAGCACCCAACGGCTTGTCTTACGCACACGGGTCTGTTGGCCGTTCGCCATGAATTCCGCCGCTCAGGAAAATGATAGGCACCCTAGCGGATATTCCGGACCCGCGCCATAGAGGGGCGGTTGAAAACGCATGCGATGTTATTAATCGCCTCGCCCTGGGGCCTACCCCTTCCGCTCCTTCGCCGTCGCCTTCATGGTGTCCTTGACGAACTTGGACTTGCGGAATTCGTTGACGTCGCCGGACACGCGGCGGCGCCAGTTGGGGTATTCGGTCACCGTGCCAGGGAAGTTGAGCTGGTCGGGCTCCAGGAACAGGTCGTCCACGTTGAGCATCACCAGTTGGGATTCGGTCCGGCCCAGATAGCGGGACACGCCGATCACCAACTCCTTCATGTCCTGCTCGTCGCCGTCCTGTCCGACCTGGAGCTTGGACGGGCGCACGCCCTGGTCCTCCAGCGCGGCCAAAAGAGCCTCGCAGTCGCCGCGCCGCCCGTTCAGGCGATCGTGCATCTGGCCGTCGTCCCCGATCACGCCGATGCGGCGCTGGGTGGTGACGTCGTTGCCGCGCCAGTAACCCACGATCGTCGGCAGGTCGTGGGTGGTGGGCGTGGACAGGGCCTGGACCGGATAGACGTCGGGCCGCATGAACAGGCCGCCGTCCCAGCGCTCGAAATAGAACAGCTTGTAGGACAGCACCACTTCCTCGGCCATGCGCTCGCGGAAGCCCGGCGGCACGGTGCCGAGGTCCTCGCCGATCACCAGGCACTCGTTGCGGTGGCTTTCCAGCGCGATGATGCCGAGCAGGTCGTCGAAGGGATAAGCGACGTACGATCCCTCGCCCGCCGACTGGCCCTGCAGGATCCAGTACAGGTGCAGGATGCCCATCACGTGGTCGATGCGCAGCGCGCCCGCGTGGCGCATGTTGGCGCGCAGCATGGCGATGAAGGGCTCGTACTCGCGCTCCTTCAAGGTCACGGGATGGGGCGGAGGCATGCCCCAGTCCTGGCCGTTGGGATTGAAGGCGTCGGGCGGCGCGCCGAAACGGGCGTCCCGGACGATGGCGGCCGGGTCCGACCAGGCGTCGCTGCCCGCCGGGTCCATGCCGACGGCGAGGTCGCGGTAAAGGCCGACGGACATGCCCGCCGCCTCGCACTGGCGCGCGGCCTCGGCCAACTGTTCGTCGGCCACCCATTGCAGGTACATCTGGTATTCGACCCGGTCGTAATTCTTCTTGACCCATTTCGCCACGTCGGGCGAGGCCGGGTCCTGGTGCTTTTCGGGCCATTCGAACCAGGGCTTGCCCTCGTACTTGTCCGCCAGGGCCTGATAGATGGCGAAGCCGCGCAACGGCTCGCCCATTTCGTCCTGGAACGCCTGGAACGCCTTGCGCCGCGCGTCGTCCGGGTCCGAATGCTTGGCGACGAAGGCGTCGTACAGCAGCTCGAACGCGGGCCACTTGATCGAGGCAACGGCGGTGTAGTCCACGTTGGTCTGCGCCCGCGCCTCCTTCAATGCCTTCTTGAACTTGTCCTTCTTGACGTAGGCCTGCAGGTCGATGCCGTCCGCGTATTCGGGAACGGCCTCGACGTCGATGTAGAGCGGGTTGAGGAACAGGCGGCTCGACGGCGAATACGGGCTCGCGTGCTCGGGATTGTGGGGATAAAGCGCATGCAGCGGATTGACGCCCACCACCTGCGCGCCGACCGCGCCCGCGGCCTTGGAGAATTCGGCCAGATCGGCGAAGTCGCCCATGCCCCAGTCGGACTTGGAGCGCAACGAATAGACATGCGCCGCGATGCCCAGAAGCTTGCCGCCGTCCTCGACGTCGTCCGGAAGATAGGACCGGGACGGGGCCACGATCAGCATGGACTCGGACGAACCGAGATCGGGGCAGATCAGCTCCAGCTTGTGGTAGCCCTCGGGCACGTGGGACGGGAGGCGCAGGCGCATCCGCAGCATGACCTCGCCCTTGACCGTGCGCACCCGCTGGCGCGACTGCTTGCGCGGCTCGGACTTGCCGGTGATGCGCTGGCCGTCCTCGCAGATAATGGTCCAGCGCAGCGTCTGGCAGGTCACGCGCTTGGGCAGGCGGACGGTGACCTCCATGGCCTCGGGCCCGCGGCCGGTGCGCAGCACCGAAACCGGGTCGAGCCAACGGCCCCAGCGCCTGTCCATGAACGCGTTGTAGCTTTCGTGCAACTCGTGGTCCGAGAACGAGGGATAGCCGAGCGCGGTCAGGATGGAGCGCTTGGTGTGTTCGCTGGTGACGTGCTCGTTGCCGAAGTTGTCCCAGTAGGATTCCTCGATGCCGATAAGATTGGAGAATTCTTGGAGCGTTTCATACGTGTTCATGGTTTTTCCGGTCTTGTCCGCCGTTCGATCGAATGCGATGGGTGGGAAAGGGAATTGCTCAGCCTTCGCGCCGCCTGGGCTCTTCCTTGTGGTGGATCAGGCACACGACGGACCGGCCCTCCAGCGGGTACGACTGCCCCGCCCGCAAAACCGCCTCGTTGGTGTCGATCTTGGGCCGGGCGGTGTCGAACACCACCTGCCACCACTTGCCCAGGTGCTCGTCCGGCAGGCGGAAAGCCAGCCGTTCGTGATGGGAGTTCAGCAGCACGACGAACCGTTCGTCCTTCAGGTACTTGCCGGCGAGCGTCTTGTACTCGCCCGTGTCGCCGCCGAGGTGGAAGCCGAAGCAGCGGGCGTAGGCGATGTGCCATTCCTTGTCGGTCAGCTCGCGCCCCTCGATGGACAGCCAGGTGATGTCCTTGACCTCGGAATCGCCGATGTGCTGGCCGTGGAAAAACAGCGGGCGGCGGAACACCGGATGGTCGCGGCGGAAATGGATCAGCATGCGGACGAAGTCGAAGAACTCCCGGTCCCGCTCGGGCCTGTCGCCCCAATAGAGCCAACTGATCTCGTTGTCCTGGCAATAGGCGTTGTTGTTGCCGCCCTGGCTGCGGCCGAGCTCGTCGCCCGCGACCATCATGGGCACGCCCTGGGACAGCATCAGGGTGGCCATGAAGTTGCGCTTCTGCTGCTGGCGGAGCTCCAGGATGTGCTCGTCGCCGGTGTCGCCCTCGTGGCCGCAGTTCCAACTGTTGTTGTTGTCGGTGCCGTCGCGGTTGTCCTCCATGTTGGCTTCGTTGTGCTTGCCCTCGTAGCTGACGAGGTCGTGCAGGGTGAAGCCGTCGTGGGCGGTGACGAAGTTGATGCTGGAGCGCGGGCGCCGGCCCGAGTGCTCGAACTGGGTGGACGACCCGGTCAGGCACGACGCCAAATCGCTGATCAGCCCGCCCTCGCCCTTCCAGAAGGCGCGCACGGTGTCGCGGTAGATGTCGTTCCATTCCGACCAGCCCGCCGGGAAGCCGCCGACGCGGTAGCCGCCGTCGCCAAGGTCCCAGGGCTCGGCGATCATCTTGGCCGTGGACAGGACCGGGTCCTGGCGGATGGCGTTCAGGAAGGGATGGCGCGGGTTGAACCCGTGGTGGTCGCGCGCCAGCGTGGTCGCCAGGTCGAAGCGGAACCCATCCACGTGCATTTCCTCGACCCAGTAGCGGAGCGAGTCCGTAACCATCTGCATCACGCGCGGATGGGTCAGGTCGAGGGAGTTGCCGCAGCCGGTGAAGTCCATGTACTCCCGCTCGTTGCCGGGCATGAGGCGGTAATAGGACGCGTTGTCGATGCCCTTGAACGAAAGCGTCGGGCCGTACTGCCCGCCCTCGGCCGTGTGGTTGTAGACCACGTCCAACAGAACCTCGATGCCCGCGTCGTGGAAATGGCGGACCATGGTGCGGAATTCGTCCGGGTCGTGGCCTTCCGACAGATGGCGCGGGTCCGGGGCGAAGAAGTTGTAGTTGCTGTAGCCCCAGTAATTGGTCAGCCCCTTCTCCATCAGGTGGGGCTCGTCGGCGGTGGCGTGGATGGGCAGAAGCTCCACCGCCGAAACGCCGAGGTCGTTCAGGTATTCGGTAATCGCGGGCGTGGTCAGGCCCGCGAACGTGCCCCGGATCGCCTCGGGCACGTCGGGATGTCGCGCGGTCATGCCCTTGACGTGCATCTCGTAGATGATGGTCTTCTGCCAACGGGTGATCAGCCGCTTGTCCCCGCCCCAGCTGAAGGACGGATCGGTGATCATGGCCTTGGGCATGAACTTGGCGCTGTCGCGCCGATCAAAGGACAGGTCGCCCTTGTCGTGTCCCAGCTTGAACCCGAAGATGGCGGAATCCCAGGACACTTTCCCGTGCAGCCTTTCGGCGTAGGGATCGACGAGAAGCTTGTGGTGGTTGAAGCGGTGGCCCCGGTTGGGGTCGTAAGGGCCGTAGACCCGATAACCGTAAAGCTGCCCCGGCCGCAAGTCGGGCAGGTATCCGTGCCAGACCTGGTCCGTGTATTCGGGCAACTCGACCCGTTCGGTTTCCTTCTTGCCGTTGCGGTCGAACAGGCACAACTCCACCTTTTCGGCATTGGCCGAAAACAAGGCGAAGTTGACGCCTTTTCCGTCCCAGGTGGCCCCCAGGGGAACGGGGCGACCCGGCCACACCCGACGCTGTTGGTCGGTAGACACCTAGCTGACCTCTTCGTGATTGCCGGTTGTTCGTTCTACGTCGTTGTTATTTCCCGGTCTTGGATGGCGCGGCCTTGACGGGAGCCTTCTTGGCCGGGGCCGCCTTCTTCGCGGCCGGTTTCTTGGCGGCCGCGGGTTTCTTCGCGGCGGCGGGTTTCTTGGCCGCTGGCTTCTTGGCGGTCGCGGGCTTCGCGGCCGCAGCCTTCGCAGCCCCGCCCTTGGCGGCGGCGGTCTTCGCCGCCTGCGCGGCCGGGGCCCGCTTGGGGCTCAACTGCTTGGGCGCGGCGGCCTTGGCCTTGGGCTTTGGCTTTGGCTTCAGCTTGGGCTTGAACACCATGGCGCCCAGCGGCGGGATATTGATGGGAATCGAGTAGGGCCTGCCGTGCATGCTCTCCTCGACCGATTCCACGCCGCCCATGTTGCCGGTGTTGGAGCCGCCGTAACCCTCGGCGTCGGAATTGAGGACCTCTTCGTAGAAGCCTTCCTCGGGCACGCCGATGTTGTAGCCCTCGCGCGGGACAGGGGTGAAGTTGGCCACGATGACCAGGAAATCGTCCGGGTTGTTCTTGGAGTATCGGATGTACGAGATGATGCTGTTTTGGTGATCCTCGCAATCGATCCACTGGAAGCCTTCCGGATTGTCCTCCTGCTCGTAGAGGGCCGGATTGTTCTTGTAGAGGTGGTTCAGGTCGCGAACGAAAGCCTTCAGACCCTGGTGGATCGGATACTCCATCAGGTGCCAGCCCAGCGCCGTGTTGCAGTCCCACTCCCAGGTCTGGCCGAACTCGGCGCCCATGAACATGAGCTTGCGGCCCGGGTGGGTGTACATGAACGTGAAGTAGGTGCGCATGTTGGCGAAGCGCTGCCACTCGTCGCCCGGCATGCGGTCCATGAGCGAGCCCTTGCCGTGCACCACCTCGTCGTGGGAGATGG
>CAYFNC010000045.1:0-26069 GCA_964344345.1 uncultured Hyphomicrobiales bacterium
GCCACCCTTTCAAGGTGGTAACGCGGGTTCGAATCCCGCTGGGGTCGCCATTTTTCTTTTTATTCAGTCTCACCAACCTTTCCGTATTACCGTATAATCCTTCCGATGGGTTGGAAGGGAGCTGGCCCATATGGATGATGTCCATATCGAAAAAACGCTTAGAAACATAAACCTGTTGGGAGCCGTTCCTCCCGGCATGCTTGAAGATCTCGAGCGCGCCTGCGAATGGCATTATTTCGCCTCGGACCAGATCGTGGTCGACCGCAACGACGACACGTCGGACGTCTACTTCATCGTAAAGGGGCGCGTGGAGGTGCTTGATTTCGTTCGCGGCGGTCGGGAAATCGTTCTTGTGGAAATGAGCGACGGCGACACCTTTGGAGAAATGTCGGCGGTCGACAACAAAAGACGCTCCGCCCGCGTGCGCACCATCTCCCCCACCATGGTCGCCCGCATGAGTTCTGGTCTGTTTCGGGAAACCCTACACGACGTTCCGGACATGGCCATGGCGTTGTTGGAGTTGTTCTCGAGCAAGGTCCGCTCCCTTTCCGGTAGGGTGACCGCGCTCAGCAGCCTCAGTCCCCGCCAACAGATTTTTCGGGAACTCTTGCGGATCGCCGAGCCCAACGCCGAGTGCGACGGCAGTTGGATCATCAACCACCTGCCGGGTCATGGGGAAATCGCCGACGGAATAGGCGTGGAGCGCGAGCACGTCGCCAAGGCTGTCGGCGAGTTGGCTCGGGAAAAGATCGTGGAAAGAAAGACAATGGCCCTCGTCATCAGGGACTATAAACGCCTCATGAGCATGGCCGACGGATAGAGTGGGCGAGAAGCCCCGCGATCAGCGCATTCCGCCGAACGCGGGGACCGGGGCGGTCCGCTGATCCGCATAGTCCGGGTTCGTATTGCGCAGCTTCTTGATTTCCTTTTGCAATTTCGCGATTTCATCGGCGTGCCTCATGCCTATGGTGTTGGCGAGCGCCGCGCTCTTGGCGGCTTGGAAGAGGCTGAAAAGCGAAATGACAAAGGCCAGTAAGGCGATGATGATTCCGACGTCGATATTCATGGGGGCCTTTCCTCGCGGCGTTCGGCTGTTCGATTCGGTTTCAAGCGCCAAACTCAGAGACTGTTTGCGTCCCTAACATAATCTGCGCGGGAAGGCAACCGCCAGTTTAATTCCATGTCCGGGCGTTTCGTTCGCGCGACGCCTTTTCCTCCTATTCCCCCTCGTCGAGTAGAAGCCAGTCGCGGGCGAGCGCGATCTGCGAGTCGTCCATCAGCATGGGCGCGTGGCCGACGCCTTCGATCTCCACCAGTTCGGCCTTGGGGCCGCGTCGGGTCATTTCGTCCGCGATCTTGCGGGGCAGAAGGTCGGAGTTCTCGCCGCGCAAGAGTAACGTCGGGCAACGGACCAGGTCCCACACCGGCCACAGGTCCATGTCCTCGGAAAATCCGTCGCGATAGGGCGCGGCGATGCCGGGGTCGTAGTGCAGCCGCCAGGTTCCGTCGTCGTTGGCGACCGCGCTGTGTTCGGCCAGATGGCGCCATTGGGCGTCGGTCAGCGGGCCAAAGGGCGCATTGACGTTGCGCAGGTATTTCTCCACCCCCTCCACGTCGGGGAAGTTCGAGGCCTTGCCCACGTAAGTCCCGATGCGGGTCAGCGCCTCCTTGGGGATGAAGGCGCCGACGTCGTTGACGATCAGGCGCTTGATCGGGGAATCGGTCTGGGCCGCCAGCAAAATGCCCAACAGCCCGCCGAGGGAGGTGCCCACCCAATAGAGTTCCTCCGCCCCGGACCTGGCGATCAGCGCCGCTAGGTCCACCATGTAGGGCTGGAGGTCGTACTGCATGGGGTCGAGCAGCCACTGGCTCCGCCCCCTGCCCACCAGATCGACGCAGATCACTCGGAACTCGTCGTCGAGCGCGGCGGCCAACATGTCGAAGTCGCGGGAATTGCGGGTCAGACCATGGACGCAGATCACCACCCGCTTGTTGTGCCCGTTTCCCCATTGGGTGTAGGCGACGCGGTGGAACCCACCCGGTCCTAGGCTCAGAAACTCCCTTTCGCTCATGGGCATGGGCGCGCGCCTCCATCGTCGTCGGGAATTATCAACATCGAAGTCCGGTTTGGAAGCCTTTTCCGTTTCGAACCCGGGCTCGGGGATGTATTTTTCAACCAAGGTTTTCCGGAGGGCTCCCTTGCGCAAGGCAATCGTCGTCGCGGCCATGTTTCTCGCGGGCTGCTCGTTCTTTACCGACGAGCCCGAGCCAATCCCGCCGCACGAACTTCATGATTCCCGGGCCAACGCGGAGCGCATCCTGGACGCTCGCATCCGCGAGGGAATCCTGGACCGCATGGCGAAAACAGCGCCCAAGTCCATGGTCGAGGTCACGGTAGACGTGTGGGAGCGCCGGGTGATGTTGACCGGGATCGCGGCGGACAAGAAGACGGGGCTTGAAATCGGAAGGCTGGCGGCCGAGGACGACGCGGTGCTGAGGGTCTACAACGAACTCCGCCTTGCGAGCGGGCGGGACCCGGCGAAGGACGCCTTCGTCATTGAAAGCGCCATCGCGTCGGCTCTGATGGAAACCGGAAAAATCAACCGGGCCAACTTCCGCTGGCGGGCTTTGGGCGACAGGGTCTGGATCATCGGCCGCGCCCGGGACGAAGAAGAGCTTGACGCCCTGCTCGCGTTGGTCCGCGCCGTTCCCGGGGTCGGGAACATCACCCATTTCATTTCGGCAACTCCCTGATGTTTCCATTCAGGAATTCAACGCAACCCCTTGGGTGGAAGGGAATCGTCAAGCGGATCCTGATCAACATGGCGTTGGTCCTGGCGGTGTTGGCCACGGCGGGGTCCTGGGGTCTCTACAACTGGCTGAAAACCGCCCTGCCCCCAGAGACCCAAGAGATTCGAAGCGTCAAAATCGCGACCAAGATCACTGTCGTCCGCGATGGTCGCGGGATTCCGTTCATTCGCGCGGGGTCGTTCGACGACGGGGCGTTCGCGCTCGGCTATCTCCACGCCCAGGACCGGTTCTGGCAAATGGAGGCCATGCGCCGCCTGGGCGCGGGGCGTCTTGCCGAGGTGGTCGGGCGGCCTGGGCTTTCCACCGACCGGCTGATGCGGACCTTGGGGCTCTATCGCTTGGCGGAGGCGCAAACGGCGGTTTTGGACCAGGAGACCTTGAAGACGATCCAGGCCTACGCCGACGGGGTCAACGCCTGGCTTGATGCCCGAACGGGCGCGCCGCCGCCGGAAATCCTGGCGCTCGGCTACGATCCCGAGCCCTGGAATCCGGCCGACAGCCTTGTTTGGGGGCGCTTGATGGGCCTGCAGCTCAGCGGCAACTGGCGCGACGAGCTTTTGCGCGCCCGCTTGTCCGAGCGCCTGTCCGCCAAACGCATCGCGGAGCTTTGGCCCGGCGAAACCCGGGGCGGCGAACTTGGCGAATTGGACCACGACTTGCTCGGAAAGCTCGCCGCCTTGTTTCCGCCGCCGGTGGCGGCGTCCAACGCCTGGGCCGTGGCGGGCGCGCATACGGCGTCCGGAAAGCCCATCCTCGCCAACGATCCCCACCTGCCCTTCAGCATGCCGAATCTGTGGTATCTGGCCAGGGTGGACACGCCCGGCGGCGTCTTGGCCGGGGCCACGGTTCCGGGCGCGCCGTTCTTCATCGTCGGCCACAACGGCCGAATCGCCTGGGGCATGACCACGACCCAGAGCGACACATGCGATTTGTTCCGGGAGCGCGCCGCGCCCGATAATCCCGGGGAATACGTGACCCCCACGGGCCCCCTTCCCTTCGAGGGCCGGGTCGAGCGCATCCGCATCAAGGACGAGGAAAGCGAGGCCCTGATCGTCAGGACCACGCGCCACGGCCCGGTCCTGTCCGACGTGGTCAAGGGGGAGCGCAAGGGCGACGCCCTGGCGCTCGCCGCCACGTACTTGCTGCCCGACGACCGCACGCCGGACGCCGTCCTGCGCCTGAACCGGGCCGGGAACCTGGACGAGGCGCTGGATGCGCTCCGCCATTTCCATTCCCCCCAGCAGAACGTGATGGTCGCCGATGCTTCGGGCCGGATCGGGGTCCTGTCCGCCGGGCGCGCGCCGCTGCGGGGGGAATTGGGCGACGGCCGTTATCCCAAGGCGGGCTGGGACGGGAAAGGCGACTGGACCGGTTTCGTTTCCTTCGAGGATCTGCCGCGTCTCATCGACCCGTTGGAGGGGATGGTCGCCAACGCCAACAACCGGCTCATGGGGCCGGACTATCCGCATTATCTCGGCGACGACTGGGAGGCCCCGTACCGCATCCGGCGCATAGAGAACATGCTGGGCGCGGCGTCGGAACCGTTGACCGTCGCCGCCGTCTCAGCCCAGCAGATGGACGCGACGTCCCTGATGGCCCGCGACTTGCTGCCCTTGATGCTGAAGACCCTTGGCCCCGCGCCCGGGGACGGCGTCGCCATGCTGAAAGCCTGGGACGGGACCATGGGGCGCGACCGGCCCGAGCCCTTGCTGTTCAGCGCGTGGATGGCGGAAACCGTCCGGGCGCTTCTGGCCGACGAGACCGGGTTCGCCCTGGGGGAATATTGGGGCCTCAAGCCCAGGGTGGTGGCGTCAATCCTGACGAAAAACACCCATTGGTGCGACGACGTGGAAACCAATGGCGTCGAGGAAACGTGCCGGGACCGACTGAATCTCGCCTTGGGTCGGGCCATGCAGCGCCTTGGTGACGAGCATGGCCCGGACATGAAGGCTTGGCGTTGGGGCGCGGCCCATCGGGCGCGGTTCCATCACGCGCTGTTCGGGGCGATCCCCGTTGTGGGGCTATTGGCCAATCGCGATGTCGAAGCCGACGGCGGCGCCTACACCGTCAACGTGGGCGCGTTCCGCCCTGGCGATGAGGACGCGCCGTTCGCGGCCACCCATGGACCGGGGCTTCGCGTGGTCTTGGACCTGAACGCTTTGGACACGTCCCGGTTCGCGATCGCGGGCGGCCAGTCGGGTCATCCGCTCTCGTACCACTACGACGATTTTCTCGAGGACTGGCGGGATGGACGGACGGTGGCGCTCAACTCGCCGGAAACGCCCGCCTCGCGCCTGACGATCACGCCCAAGGGGCAATGACTATGACGAGCCCGCCTTCTCCGCCGCCGTGCGAGCCTGCATCAGTTCCTTGACCCGGGGGGTGACGAAATAGGTGATGTCGCCGTCCATGCGCGCGATTTCGCGAACCAAGCTGGACGCAATGTATTGATAGCGGCCGGAGGCGGCCAAAAACACGGTTTCCAGATCGGAATCCAGGCGCCGGTTCATCCACACCATCTGGAACTCGTACTCGAAGTCGGACACGGCGCGCAGCCCGCGCACGATGATTTTGGAATCCACTTGCCGCGCAAAATCTACTAGTAGATTGTTGAATGGCCGGATCTCGACGCATTTCGTCCGCTCGCCGAGCCAGTCGGCGATGTCGGCCTCCACCATGGCGACCCGTTCTTCCAGGGTGAACATGGGGTTCTTGCCCGCGTTCACGGCGACGCCCACCACCAGCTTGTCCACCACGTGAAGCGCCCGGTCCATGATGTCCAGATGCCCTTTTGTCACCGGATCGAACGTTCCCGGATAGACGCCGATCTTCGGGCAGTCCCGTTGGCAGGTGGTCGTGGTCATTCCTCGGCGGCCTCCCCTTCGCCATCCATTTCTTCTTCGTCATCGTCATCCATGTCGCGAAGACGGGTGACGGAAACCATGTGCTCCTCTTCGGCCAGCCGGAATAGCGTCACACCCCGCGACGTGCGTCCGACCATGCTGATTTCGTTGACCGGGCAGCGGATAAGCTGCCCGCCGTCGCTGACCATGACGATCTGGTCTTCGTCGAGCACCGGGAACGAGCCGACCACGTTGGTGGACTTGCTTCCGCGCCTGAGGTCGATGGCGGCGATGCCCTGGCCGCCGCGCCCGGCGATGCGGTACTCCCAAGACGAGCTGCGCTTGCCGAAGCCGTCCTCGGACACGGTGAGCACGAACTGCTCGTTCGCGGCCATGTCCTGGAACTTGGGCTCCTCCAGGCGGGCGGCCCATTCCTGGTCGCGGGCGCGATCGTCCTCGCGGCCGGCGTAGTCGGAGCCCGCGAGACGCCGCCCGGCGCTGACGGCCTGAAGGTAATCGTCCCGGTCCTGCGCCTCGGCCTCGAAGTGCCTGAGCGCCGACATGCCGATGACCCGGTCGCCCTTGGCCAGCTTGATCCCGCGCACGCCCGTGGACGTGCGTCCCGCGAACACACGCACGTCGGTGACCGGGAAGCGCAGGCACTTGCCTTCGCGGGTCGTGAGCAGGATGTCGTCGTCTTCGCCGCAGGTGCGCACGCGGACCAGTCGGTCGCCGTCGTCCAGTTTCATGGCGATTTTGCCGTTGGCGAAAACGTTGGTGAAATCGCTGAGCCGGTTGCGGCGCACGTTGCCGGTGGCGGTGGCGAACATGACGTAGAGGTCGGCCCAAACGGCCTCGTCCTCGGGCAAGGGCATCATGGTGGTGATGGTCTCGCCCTCGTCCAGCGGCAACAGGTTGATCAGCGCCTTGCCCCGCGCCTGGGGCGAGCCCAGCGGCAGGCGATAGACCTTCATCTTGTAGACCATGCCGGTCGACGAGAAGAACAGCACCGGCGTGTGAGTGTTGACCACGAACACCCGGGACACGAAATCCTCTTCCCGCGTCGCCATGCCCGACCGCCCCTTGCCGCCCCGGCGTTGGGCGCGGTAGGCGCTGATGGGGACGCGCTTGATGTAGCCGGTGTTGGTGACGGTGACGACCATGTCCTCGCGCTGGATCAGGTCCTCGATGTCGTGCTCGAACTCGTCTTCCTCCAGCTGCGTGCGCCGGTCGTTGCCGAATTTGTCCTTCATTTCCAGAAGCTCGGCGCGCAGCACCTCCATCAGGCGCTCGCGCGAGCCGAGGATTTCCAGGAATTCGGCGATCTTGACGCCCAGTTCGCGCAGGTCTTCCGCGATCTTGTCGCGTTCGAGGCCCGTCAGGCGGTGCAGGCGCAATTCCAGGATGGCGCGGGCCTGGGCCTCGGACAGGTTATAATTTCCGTTCTCGTCCACCCCGCGTCCAGGCTCGTCCAACAGGTCGATCATGGGCTTGACGTCGGTGGCGGGCCACGACTTCGCCATCAGGCCCGCGCGGGCCTCGGCCGGATCCTTGGCGGCGCGGATGAGCGCGATGACCTCGTCCAGGTTGGCCACGGCGACGGCGAGCCCCGCCAAAACGTGCGCCCGGTCCCGGGCCTTGCCGAGCTCGAACACGGTGCGCCGCCTGATGACCTCTTCGCGGAAATCGATGAAGGCCTCGAGGATCTCCTTCAGGTTCATCAGCTTGGGCTGGCCCTGATGCAGCGCCAGCATGTTGACGCCGAAGCTGGTCTGCAGCGGCGTGAAGCGGTGAAGCTGGGCCAGAACCACCTCGGGCTCGGCGTCGCGCTTGATCTCCACCACCACGCGGACGCCGTGGCGGTCGGACTCGTCGCGAAGGTCGGAAATGCCCTCGATCTTCTTGTCCCGGACGGCCTCGGCCATGATTTCCACCATGCGGGACTTGTTCACCTGGTAGGGAACTTCCTCGATGACGATGGCGAAGCGGTCCTTGCGAATTTCCTCGACCCGGGATTTGCCCCGGATCACCACCGAGCCCCGCCCGGTCATGTAGGCGGAAAAGATCCCGTTCGCGCCCAGGATGGAGGCGCCGGTCGGGAAATCCGGACCGGGGACGTATTGCTGGATGATGTCCTGGATGGTCAGGTCCGGGTTGTCCATCAACGCGCAGCAAGCGTCGATCACCTCGCCGAGGTTGTGGGGAGGGATGTTGGTCGCCATGCCCACCGCGATGCCGCCCGCGCCGTTGACCAGAAGGTTGGGATATTGGGCGGGAAGGACGCTGGGCTCGCGCTCGGTCTCGTCATAGTTGGGCTGGAAGTCGACCGTGTCCTTGTCGATGTCCTCGATCAGCGCGTGGGCCGAAAGGGCCAGCCGGGCCTCGGTGTAGCGCATGGCCGCGGCCTTGTCGCCGTCCATGGACCCGAAGTTGCCCTGGCCGTCGATCAACGGCAGGCGCATGGAGAAATCCTGGGCCATGCGCACCATGGCGTCGTAGATGGCCGCGTCGCCGTGGGGATGGTACTTACCCATGACGTCGCCGACGATGCGGGCCGACTTGCGGTACGGCTTGCCCGCCGTGTAGCCGTTTTCGTTCATCGCGTGGATGATGCGGCGGTGAACCGGCTTCAATCCGTCGCGGACGTCGGGCAGAGCGCGCGACACGATCACGCTCATGGCGTAATCGAGGTACGAGCGCTTCATCTCTTCTTCGATGGTGATCGCGGACACGTCGAATCCGGGCGGTGTTGGCGCTTCAGTCGTCAACCGTTATCTTCCTGTTTGTTTTCAAAGTATTGGCGCGAAATGCGCAACAATCCCCACCCCTCTGCGGCGTGTCATAAAAATACCATTTTTTGCTGTCGACAACAACAAGATGGGCGGGGTCCTGGCGGGTTCCTAGGGCCCGCCGACGGGGATGGTCGCCGCGTCGTCGCCCTTTGGGCGTTCGTCCGAGACCAGCTTTCCCTCGATCAGGAACAGGGCGTCCTCGGCGATGTCGGTGGCGTGGTCGCCGATGCGCTCCAGACTGCGGGCGACGAACAGGTAATGGACATGGGTCTGGAACTCCATGGGATTGTCCAACTCAATATTTTCCATCACCTTTCCGAACAGGGCCGCGTGAAGGCGGTCCACCTCCCGGTCCCGCGCGCGGACGTCGGCGGCCAGCGCGGCGTCGCGCTCCACGAACGCCTTGACCGCGTCGGCGACCATGGCCTTGACCGCCTGGCCGATTTCGTCCAACACGGCTTTCGCCTTTTCGTCCCATGCCGGGCCGCTGAGCGCGCTGGTTCCGTGCTTGGCGATGTTCTTTGCGTAATCGCCGATCCGTTCCAGGTCCCGCGCGACGCGGAGGGAGGCCACGATCAGCCGCAAGTCCTCGGCCATGGGCTGGCGCAGGGCCAGAATCCTAACCACCTGGTTGTCCAGGTCGAATTCCAGGCGATTGATGTCCGTGTCGAGGTCAAGCACGCCCTCCAATGCGGGACGATCGAATCCCATCAGCCCGACCATGGCCTGGTCGAACTGCGCCACGGCGCGCTCCCCCATTTCGGAGACGCCGTCCTCGAGTTGTTTCAATTCCTCGTCGAAGGACTTGACGATGTGGCCGGTCATAAACCTCCCCTCGATCCCTAGAACGGGATCTCGTCATCCAGGTCCGCGCCCGGCGCGGGGCCCGAGCCGCCGCCGCCCGAGGGCGCGCCGCCGCCCCCTCCTCCGCCGGAGCCGCCGCCATCGCCCCAGCCGGGGTCGCCGCCCGGTCCGGGATCGCCCGCTTCCCAGGCGCTGGGCGCCGAATCGCCGCCCCGGGAATCGAGCATGGTCAACTCACCCTTGAACTGGCTCAGCGCCACCTCGGTGGTGTAGCGCTCCTGTCCGTCGTTGCCGGTCCATTTGCGGGTTTGGAGTTGGCCTTCGATATAGACCTTGGAGCCCTTGCGCACGAAGCGCTCCGCCACGTCGGCGAGCCGCTCGTTGAAGATCACCACGCGATGCCATTCCGTGCGTTCGCGCTGCTCGCCGGACTGGCGGTCGCGCCAGCGCTCGGACGTCGCGAGCGAGAAGTTGACGATCTTCTTGCCGTCCTGGGTGTAGCGCACCTCGGGATCGCGCCCCAGGTTGCCGACCAGAATGACCTTGTTGACGGACCCTGCCATGGCTTTCCTCTTACCCTCCCTGGATTCGGGGAGGACTTTACACGGAGTCGCCGCCCCGCCGCTACTAGGGATTCGCCACGCGGCGTTTGACAATTTCCCAGACGACACTAAATAGGGTGTGAGCATCGCCCAGGGAGCCCGAGACCATGAACGAAGCCGCCAACGCCCAGCCCGCCTTCGGCATTTCCGACAGCGCCGCCAAACGCATCGCCCAACTCGTGGAGATGGAGGGGAACGACGCCCTGATGCTTCGGGTCAGCGTGTCTGGCGGCGGGTGCTCCGGCTTCCAATACCATTTCGACCTGGACGCCGAGACCACCGACGAGGACAAGATCTTCGAAAGCGGCGGCGCGCGGGTGGTGGTGGACACCGTCTCCCTCGACCTGCTGCGAGGCTCCGAGCTCGAATACGTCGAGGACATGATGGGCTCGTTCTTCTCGCTCAAGAATCCCAACGCTTCCTCCACCTGCGGCTGCGGCGCTTCGTTCTCAATCTGATTTTTTCGTTCTCCGATTTGATTTTGCTATAGTGGCCCTTCAACACGGGAACGCATGGCATGTCCAACGCCGCGAGCAGCGAATTCCAGATCAACGAGCACGGCCTGCCCGAAATCGAGCCCCGAACGGCGCTGGACTGGATCGACCGGCGCGAGGCGGTGCTGGTTGACGTCCGCGAGGCGTCGGAGTTCGAGTTCGAGAATATCCCGGGCTCCGTGCTTCTGCCCCTGTCGTTCCTGGACCCCGGGCGCTTCCCCGCCATCACCGACAAAAAAATCGTGTTCCTGTGCGCAATGGGAAAGCGCGGCGCGGCGGCGCAACAGCAACTCGCCGGGTCCGGCCTGCCGCATATCTACAATCTTAGCGGCGGCTTGCAGGGATGGAAGGCGGCCGGCCTCGAAACCCAGGGCGGCCGGTTCGAGGCCTTGGATTACAGTATTTAGAATTATACCTATTCAATAACTAACGGATGCGCGCCCCCCTGAAATACTGTATCTTTATCGGAAGGCGGGAGTATCGGACGCCTATCAAGGAGCAGGTTTCATGCGCAGTCGGAGGAATCCAATGGGGCGAATTGCGGCCCTAGCCGTTCTATTGTCCATTTTTACGCTCCAGTCCGCCGACGCGGCCCGCATCCTGGTCGTCGACGACAGCGTGACCATCGGACGTGTCGTCTCCCAATACCTGAAAGCCCTGGGGCATGACGACGTTGTCGTGGTGGAAAACGCGGCCGAGGGGCTGAAGGCGCTCGCCGGTCCTCCGCCCATCGATCTCGCCGTGGTCGATCTGAAGATGCTGGGCGGCGACGGGGTCGGGTTCATCCGCGGGGCGCGTTCCGGCGACGGACGCGACCTTCCCATATTGGTCATGGGAATCGCGGCCGATCGGGACGCCATGGACGACGCCATCGACGCCGGGGCGGACAGGGCCATCGTCAAGCCCTTCACCCGGGACGCCCTGAAATCCGAACTGGACGCCCTGCTCAACCGGTGACGCGCCGAGCGAATTGAGCGAATAAGGAAAACAACATGCTCATCGACCTGCATAACCACACGACGGTCTCCTCGGCGTGCTCGATCCTGTCGCCGGAGGAACTGATCGAAACCGCGCGGGCAAAGGGCCTGGACGCGATCTGCGTGACCGACCACCATTCCATCGAGGGCGCCAACGAGGCGCAGGAGTTGGGCCGCGAAATGGGTTTCAAGGTGTTCCGCGGCATCGAGGCGACGTCGAGCATGGGCGACATGCTTGTGTTCGGGTACTACCACGACATCCCCCAAGGCATCCTGTTCGAGGACCTTTGCTGGTTCGTGCACGAGGTGGGCGGCGTGCTCTACGCCGCCCACCCCTATCACGTCGGCGGCGGCGCCACCGTCAGCGGCGCCATCCGCAACCGGGGCCTGAACCCGGAAACCCAGTGGGACTCGGTCCCGGTTCTTTATCAGCTCGACGGGATCGAGGTGATGAACGGGCAAGTGTCCGACAAGGCCAACAGGCTGGCCGAATCCTTGGCGGAGCACATGGGCCTGCCCGGCGTCGGCGGAAGCGACGCCCATTCCGTGGACATGGTCGGAACCTGCGCCACCAGCTTCCAGGACACGATCGAGACCGACGAGGACTTGGTCAACGCCCTTCGCGCCCGCCGGTTCGCGCCGGTCAGGATGCCCTAACCTCCATTCCCTTCTTTTTCCAATGAATCGTATCCGTGCGGGCAACGCCTGCATACGACAGTTTGTATTATCAAAAATCGATTTTCGTTGATTAATTGCCAATCAAGGCGCAGCATTACCATACATTGAAATCATGCGGGAGCGGACATGGCGAATGCGAAGGGGATTGAGGAGGCTCTGGATCGTCTGGTCAAGGCGGTGGAGACGTCCCACGAAGACACCGCCGAGCGCACCAACCTGTTGGAGCAAATGCTCGAACTGGAAAAGCGCGAACAGAAACGCCACCGTATCTGGGCCAGGCTGGCCATGGCCGGGGCGGCGGGGGCGGCCGTGTTCCTGTTCGTCGTCGTGGTCATCATGAACAACCACATGAAGCATATGGTGGGATCCATGGAGGACATGCGGGGCTATATGGAAACCATGCGGACCGACATGAACGCCATGTCCGGCAATATGAAGACCATGACCGGCACCATGGGGGGCATGGGCGACAACATGAAGGGCATGTCTGAGGACATGCGCGCCATGAACGTCAACATGGGAACAATGACCGAAGACATGACCGCCATGCGAGGGGACATGGACAACATGACCGGACGCATGGCCGGGATCGAGATGACCATGGGCGGCATGGCGGGCAACATGAACTACATGGCCGGAAACGTCGGCGTGATGGGCGCCAACACCACCCGCATGGCCAGCCCCTTCGGCTGGATGCCCACCAGTCCCTGATTGAAATGCCCTGGGGAAGCGGTATGCTTCCCGCGCCATGACCAATGATTCGTCAAAGGGCCTGACCTACAAGGACGCGGGCGTCGATATCGACGCCGGGAACGCCCTGGTCGAGGCCATCAAGCCCCTTGCGATCTCCACCGAGCGGCCCGGCATGGCGTCCGGGCTCGGTGGGTTCGGGGCCATGTTCGACCTGAAGGACGCGGGCTTTCGCGACCCCATCCTGGTGGCCGGGACCGACGGGGTCGGCACCAAGCTGAAGGTCGCCATTTCCGCCGCGAAGCACGACACCGTCGGCATCGACCTGGTGGCCATGTGCGTCAACGACCTGGTGGTCCAGGGGGCGGAGCCCTTGTTCTTCCTCGACTACTACGCCACCGGCCGTCTGGAGGTCGAGGTCGGCCGCGCGGTCGTGGCGGGCATCGCCGAGGGGTGCCGCCAGGCCGGATGCGCGCTGATCGGCGGTGAGACCGCCGAGATGCCCGGCATGTACGGCGAGGGCGATTACGACCTCGCGGGCTTCGCCGTCGGCGCGGTGGAGCGCGACGAAATACTCACCGGACACGAGACCCAGGACGGCGACATGCTGCTGGGGCTGGCCTCGAGCGGGCTGCACTCCAACGGGTACTCCCTCGTCCGCCGGGTCGTGGAGCGGGAGGGGCTGGACTATTCTGTCCCCGCCCCCTTCCCCACCGACAAGCCCACCCTGGCCGAGGCCCTGTTGGAGCCGACCAGGATCTACGCCAAGTCCTGCCTCGCCGCCATGAAGGCGGGTGGCGTCAAGGCGCTGGCGCATATCACCGGCGGCGGGCTGTTGGAGAATATTCCCCGGGTGCTGCCGACGAACCTGGCGGCCAACATCGACGCCGCGTCCTGGCGCCTGCCCGAAGAATGCCGCTGGCTCGCCCAGGCGGGCGGGATCGCGGCGGACGAATTGGCCCGCACCTTCAATTGCGGCGTCGGCATGGTGGTGGTGGTGGACCGGGAGCACGCGCCCGCGGTCTGGGCCGCGCTCGAGGACGGGGGCGAGACAGTCTATCCCATCGGCGACATCGCGCCGCGCGGCGATGGGGAGCAAGTTGTCATGCGGAACATGGGGGAAGCATGGCGGGTCTGAAGCTTGGCGTCTTGATTTCCGGGCGGGGCAGCAACCTGCAATCCCTGATCGACGCATGCGCCCAGCCGGATTTCCCGGCCGACATCGCGCTCGTGATCTCCAACGTCCCGGGTGTCGCGGGTCTGGACCGCGCCGCGAAAGCGGGGATTGCGACCAAGACCATCGACCACAAGGCCTTCGACGGGCGCGAGGCGTTCGAGGCCGAGCTGGACAAGGCGCTGAGGGACGCGGGGGTCGATCTCGTCTGCCTCGCGGGGTTCATGCGGCTTTTGACCGACGGGTTCGTCAACGGCTGGCCCGACCGGCTGGTCAATATCCATCCGTCGCTGCTGCCAGCGTTCAAGGGCATCCACGTGCATGAAAGGATCGTCGAGGCCGGAGTGCGATTTTCCGGCTGCACCGTCCACTACGTGCGACCGGCCATGGACTCGGGCCCGATCATCGTCCAGGCGGTGGTTCCGGTCCATCCCGGCGACGACGCCGACGCGCTCGCCGCCCGGGTGCTGGAGCAAGAGCACAAAATCTATCCCCTCGCCGTCCGCTTGATCGCGGAGGGGCGCGCCCGCGTCGTGGACGAGCGGATCGAGGTGGATGGGTGGGAGCCCCCCGTCGGGGCGCTCCTCAATCCCTCCGAATCCTCTTAACCGACGATCTCGGTTTCGGCGAAGAAGTACTTGATTTCAATGGCCGCGTTCTCGGGCGAGTCCGAACCGTGGACCGAGTTGGCCTGCACGTCCTCGCCATAGGCCTTGCGGATGGTGCCATCGTCCGCGTTGGCCGGATTGGTCGCGCCCATGATCTCGCGGTTGCGCGTGATGGCGTTTTCGCCCTCTAGCACCTGGACCACCACCGGGCCGGAACACATGTAGTCGGTCAGCTCGCCGAAGAACGAGCGCTCCTTGTGGACGGCGTAGAAGCCCTCGGCCACCGGCTTCGTGAGTTGAAGGCGCTTTTGCGCGACAACGCGCAAACCGCCGTCTTCCAGCATGGCGACGATCTTGCCGGTGATGTTGCGACGCGTGGCGTCCGGCTTGATGATCGAAAGGGTTTGCTCTACGGCCATAACCCGGTCCTCCTTGAATTTTGTTGTCCCCCTGGCGGTGAAAAGCGCCTTTCCCTTGGCCCTGGCGCTGCCCCCGACGTATTCGAAAGTCGCGCCTTATACATTCAATGATGGGGGCTGGCAACCGCCCTTGGACGGCTTTGATCCACAGGCGGTCGCCCGGAAAAGCCTAATCGTTTGACAAAGAACATTGATCGGGGCCTCGAAGGATGGGGAGGGACGTGCTAATTTCCGCTCGTCATGTTGCATATCAACGACATTACTTACCGCATCGCGGGGCGGACTCTGTTCGAAGCCGCCACGGTCCGCGTTCCCAAGGGCCACAAGGCGGGGCTGGTCGGTCGCAACGGGACCGGGAAAAGCACCCTGTTCCGCCTGATCGCCGACGACATCCATCCCGACGACGGCGCGATCTCCGTGAACGCCAGCGCGCGCATCGGAATGGTGGCCCAGGACGCTCCGGACGGGCCGGAAAGCCTGCTGGACACCGTGCTCGCCGCCGATATCGAACGCGCGAGCCTGATGGCCGAGGCGGAAACCGCCGCCGATCCGGACCGCATCGGCGAAATCCACACCAGGTTGGGCGATATCGACGCCCATACGGCCCCGTCGCGGGCCGCCGCCATCCTGGCGGGCCTCGGCTTCGGCGAGGAGGCGCAGCAACGAAGCTGCCGCGAGTTCTCGGGCGGATGGCGCATGCGGGTGGCGCTGGCGGGCGCCTTGTTCGCGCGCCCCGATCTTCTGCTGTTGGACGAGCCCACCAACCACCTGGACCTGGAAGCGGCCATGTGGCTCGAAGGGTATCTGGCGTCTTGGCCCGGAACCCTGGTGGTCATCAGTCACGAACGGGACCTATTGAACAAGGTGGCCGACGAAATCATCCATCTGGAGAACGGCAAGCTGAACCGCTACGCCGGGAACTACGACCGATTCGAGCGCACCCGGCGCGAACGGTTGGAGGCCCAGATGAAAACCCAGGCCCGCCAGTCGGTCGAGCGCCGCCGTATCCAGGCCTTCGTCGATCGCTTCCGCGCCAAGGCCACCAAGGCCCGCCAAGCCCAAAGCCGGATCAAGATGCTGGAGCGGATGGAGCCCATCGCCTCGGTGATCGAGGAGAAGACGCCGGTTTTCGCCTTCCCCGAACCAGCCCCCCTGCCCCCGCCCCTGGTCGGCATGGACGGGTTGTCCGTGGGCTACGAGGCGGACCGTCCGGTGTTGAACAACCTGCGGCTTCGTATCGACCAGGACGACCGCATCGCCCTGATCGGGGCCAACGGCAACGGCAAGACCACGCTGGCGCGCCTGCTGGCGGGGCGCCTCGCGCCCATGACCGGGAAGATGGCGACGCCGTCCAAGATGAAGGTCGGCTACTTCGCCCAGCACCAAACCGAGGAGCTGGATTTGGACGCCACGCCCTACCTTCACATGGCCCGCGCCCTGCCCGACCTGTTGGAGCCCAAGGTGCGCGCCCATCTCGGCGCGTTCGGCTTCTCCCAGGACAAGGCGGACACCAAGGTGGAAAACCTGTCCGGCGGGGAGAAGGCCCGCCTGCTGTTCGCGCTGATGAGCGCCGACGCCCCCCACATGATGATCCTGGACGAGCCCACCAACCATCTGGACGTGGACGCGCGCCAGACCCTGATCCAGGCGCTGAACGCCTACGGCGGGGCCGTGGTGCTGGTCAGCCACGACACCCATCTGGTGGAGCTGGTGGCGGACCGTCTGTGGCTGGTGGCGGACGGGGGGTGCGCGCCCTTCGACGGCGACCTGGACGATTACCGCCGCCTTCTGGCCGAGAGCCGCCGCCAGGCCCGGCGCGAGGACGAAGGCCCCAAGCGCGCCACCCGCAAGGACGCCCGGCGCGAACGCGCCCAGCTTCGCGCCGAGACAGCGCCCTTGCGAAAGGAGGTCGCCAGGGCGGAAAAACGGTTGGACGCTCTCAGCAAGGAAAAGGCGGCCTTGGAAGCCAGTCTTGCCGACCCATCGTTGTACCAAGGCCCGCCCGAGGACGTCGCGCGGCTGAGAAAGGCGCTCTCCGACCTCTCTCGCGCCATGGACGAGACCGAGCACGCATGGATGGAGTCCATGGAAGCTCTTGAAAACGCATCCTGATTCCAAAGCGCTGTATTTATAATGTCATTGGGGTGGCGTTTTCCCGTTCTGTCCTGTAATCGTGTGCCCCCACGCCACGAGGATCGGCCATGAACGATCAACCGCCGCCCGCGAAGGCCCTGTTCGACCGCGCCGCTCAGGACTACGACCACGCCCGCAGGCAGGTCGTGCCCTGCTTCGACGACCTGTACGGAACCGCCCTGGACCTGCTGCCGTTCGAACCCGACCAGGAATTCTCCCTCGTCGACCTCGGCACCGGCACCGGGTTGTTCGCGGCCATGATCGCGGATCGCTTTCCCAAGGCCCGCATCACCCTGATGGAGGTCAGCAACGCCATGCTGGACCAGGCCCGCAAGCGGTTCGACGGTCTTGGGCGCGATTTCGAGTTCATCATCGCCGATTACGCCAAGGTTCCATTGCCGCGGAAGTTCGACGCCGTGGTCTCGGCCCTGTCCATCCATCACCTGGTCCACGAAGACAAGCGCAAGCTGTTCGAAAAAGTCCGGTCCCACCTGAACACCGGCGGCGTCTTCATCAACGCGGACCAGG
This sequence comes from uncultured Hyphomicrobiales bacterium, assembly GCA_964344345.1. Lineage (GTDB taxonomy): Bacteria > Pseudomonadota > Alphaproteobacteria > Rhodospirillales > CAYFNC01 > CAYFNC01. The sequence goes on from CAYFNC010000045.1 coordinate 17,554, forward strand.
TCGCGGGCCACACCCAGGACATCCAGGCGCGATACGACGAAACTTGGCTGATGGAGGCCCACGCCCTCGGCGCCGGCATCGAGGACTTGGAGGCCGCCATCGAACGCCGCATAGACGACAAGTCCGCGCGATTGGTGGAGCAACTCACCTGGATGGAGGCGGCCGGGTTCGCAAACGTCAACGTCTGGTACAAGAACGGCATGTTCGCCGTGATGGCCGGAGAGGCGAAGGAACGGGAAACGGACGCCAAGACTCATAGCCTGGGCGCCACGCTGAAGGGCATGGTGAAAAGCGCGCGGAAACGCGTTGTCGATAGGAAGTAGTGCATTTTTATTGTGCATGTGATGTTTTTTTCGGCGCCAGAGTCTGTGCATTTTTTGCGCCGCAACAGTCTGGAAAACCCTAACGCTTTGTTAATTCTGGCCTTTGCCGCAAGGCTGTCCAGTTGGCACGCGCCATGCTAAAAGGCGCATAGGTGAGTCGCGGCGAACGCGGACCGCCTTGAACACGGAAGGGAGAGGCGCTTCACATGAAAAAGATCGAAGCCATCATCAAGCCGTTCAAGCTGGACGAGGTCAAGGAGGCCCTCCACGAGGTCGGCCTTCAGGGAATCACGGTTTTGGAGGCCAAGGGGTTCGGGCGCCAGAAGGGGCATACCGAACTGTACCGCGGCGCCGAATACGTGGTGGACTTCCTGCCCAAGGTGAAAATCGAGCTGGTTCTCGACGATTCCCTTGTCGAACGCGCTCTCGAAGCCATCCAACAGGCCGCCCAAACCGGCCGCATCGGCGACGGCAAGATCTTCATTTCCACCATCGAGGACGCCATCCGCGTCCGCACCGGCGAACGAGGGAACGACGCCGTCTGACCGTTGACAGTTTTCGGCGGCCGGATCGTCCGGCCGACGCCATCATTCATTAGAATCGCACTTTCGATCGAAAGGGAGAGGGAAATACCGCCATGTCCTTGAACTGCAAGACTCCTGCTGACGTTATCAAGCTCCTGAAGGACAACGAGATCGACTATGTCGATCTGCGCTTCACCGACCCGCGCGGCAAGTGGCAGCATCTGACCATGGTCACCGATTTCGTCGACGAGGACGCCTTCGCCGACGGTATCATGTTCGACGGCTCGTCCATCGCCGGCTGGAAGGCCATCAACGAATCCGACATGTCGCTGATCCCCGATCCGACCTCGGCCGTCATGGATCCCTTCTCCGCGCAACAGCAGCTTATCCTGTTCTGCGACGTGATGGAGCCGTCCACCGGCCAGCCCTATCAGCGCGACCCGCGTTCGGCCGCCAAGAAGGCCGAGGCCTATCTGGGCTCCACCGGCATCGGCGACACCGCGTACTTCGGCCCCGAGCCCGAATTCTTCGTGTTCGACGACGTGCGCTTCGACGTGCGCATGAACACCTGTTTCTATGAGTTCGACTCCGAGGAAGGCCCCTATGTCACGGGCAAGATCTTCCCCGAGGGCAACGTCGGCCATCGTCCGACCGTCAAGGGCGGCTACTTCCCGGTTCCGCCGGTGGACGCCGCCAACGACCTGCGCTCCGAGATGGTCTCCGTGCTCCGCGAGATGGGCCTGACCATGGACAAGCAGCATCACGAGGTCGCGCCGTCCCAGCACGAACTGGGCCTGGCGTTCTCCACCCTGGTGCGCGCGGCCGACACGGTTCAGATCTACAAGTACGGCGTTCACATGGTCGCGCATTCCTATGGCAAGACCGCGACCTTCATGCCCAAGCCCGTCGTCGGCGACAACGGTTCCGGCATGCACACCCACCAGTCGATCTGGAAGGACGGCGCCCCCGCCTTCGCCGGTTCGGGCTACGCCGACCTGTCGGACAGCGCGCTTTATTACATCGGCGGCATCATCAAGCACGCCAAGGCGCTGAACGCCTTCACCAACCCGTCGACCAACAGCTACAAGCGGTTGATCCCGGGCTTCGAGGCGCCGGTCCTGCTGGCGTATTCGGCGCGCAACCGCTCGGCGTCTTGCCGCATCCCGTTCGCGGCCAGCCCCAAGGGCAAGCGGGTCGAGGTGCGCTTCCCCGACGCGACGGCCAACCCGTATCTTGCGTTCTCCGCCATGATGATGGCCGGCCTGGACGGTATCCAGAACAAGATCCACCCGGGCGACGCCATGGACAAGAACCTCTACGACCTGCCGCCCGAAGAGCTCAAGGACGTCCCGACCGTCTGCGGTTCGCTCCGCGAGGCTCTGGAAGCCCTGGACACGGACCGCGACTTCCTCAAGAAGGGCGACGTGTTCTCCGACGATATGATCGACGGCTACATGGACCTGAAGTGGGAGGAAGTCTACAACTTCGAGCACACCCCGCATCCGGTCGAATGGCAGATGTACTATTCGTCCTAGGACGATCCATACGACGGACCAACCTCCGTCACCACGAAACGGCCCCCCGGAAATTTTCCGGGGGGTTTGTTTTTCTTTCCGCCTCAATCCAAGGGCAACAATCGACAATACAATCGGCTGGGTGGGAAATGTGGCGGGAAGGCCGCGTTTCGCGTACCATCGTACGCTCTTTGCGAGGATGCCGATATGAGTGGCAAGGTGGCGACTTCGGACAGCCGTCGCGCTTTTCGGACCTTTTATTTCAGCATCGCGTTGGCGATCCTTGCGTTCGTGCTCTGGATTTTCCTGGGGCTGTTCCACAACAACAAGGACATCATCGAACGGGAGCTGCTGACCCGCGCCCGCGCCCATTTTTCCAACATCGTCGTCGCACGGGAATGGAACGCCCATTACGGCGGCGTCTACGTGGAAAAGCGACCCGGCATGGAATCCAACCCGTTTCTGGCCCATCGGGACATCACGACGGATGACGGCGTGGTTTACACCATGAAAAACCCCGCCTTGATGACCCGGGAAATATCGGAGTTCGCCAAGGCCAAGGGCGAGGTCCAGTTCCGCATCACCAGCCTGCAACTGTTGAACCCCAACAACGCGCCCGACGAATTCGAGCGGAAAGCCCTGAACGCATTCAAGACGGACGGCGTCGCCGAGGTCTCGGAGAAGGAGCGGCTGGAGGACGGCTCCTTCTTTCGCTACATGGCCCCCCTTGTCACGACCGAGGACTGCCTCGAATGCCATCTGTCGCAAGGCTACAAGATCGGCGACATCCGAGGCGGCATCAGCGTCCGGTTCCCGATCAGCGAAATCGAAACGGCGCTCGAGGCCAACCTCTACAAAACGGTCGGTCTGTTTTTCGTGACGGCGGCGCTGCTGATGGGATTGGTCTCTCTTTTCGTCCTCAAACTCCGCCGCAAGCTGTTGGAGGCGGAGAAGAAGATCGCCGAACTAGCCATCACCGACGAACTGACCAAGGTTTACAATCGACGTTTTCTCCACGAACGCCTGGCGGAAGAAGTGGAAAGAGGCAAACGCTACAACCGTCCCCTAAGCTGCATCATGATGGACATCGACTATTTCAAGAGCGTCAACGACCGGCACGGCCATGACGCCGGCGACTTGGTGCTGCGGACCGTCGCCCACGCCATGAACGACACTTGTCGCGCCACGGATTGCCTGGCGCGCTATGGCGGGGAGGAGTTCGTTCAGGTCCTTCCGGAAACGCCCCTGGCCGAAGCCCGATCGGTCGCCGAGAAAATCAGGGTTCTAATTTCGGAAATCGACATCGCCGCCGCCAACGACGACCACCTCAGCGTTACCGCGAGCTTCGGCGTCGCCAGCTTTTCGCCCGAAGAGTTGAAAGCGGTTCGTGGAATAGAAGATATCCTGAAAGCCGCCGACGAGGCTCTTTACGACGCCAAGCGGAACGGACGAAATCAGGTGGCGCTCGCGGCGCCCAACCGTTGATCCCGAGCTCCTGCCCCTACCCTCGCTCTGAAATCTTGCTGTCGATGAAGGCCTTGATGTCGTCCTCCGACAGCCCGGCGGCGCTTTTTGACAGTTCGGCGATGGCGTCCTGGAGTTGGGCGTTCTGGGCTTCGGCCTTTTCCTCCAGCTCCTTGCGCATGGCCTGGACCTGGGCCTGGTATTCGTCCTCGAAACGCTTCTTCAGGCGGGATTCCTGGACCTCGGTCCAACTCGCCAGCTCTTTCTGGGCGAAATCCTTCTTGTGGGCGATGTCCTCTTCCAGGTCGGAGAGTTCTTGCCGTTTGACGTCCGTTTCCGCGGACAACGCCTTGAAGGCCTCCTCGGCGTCGTGCAGGCGCTTTTCCGCCTCGGCCACCTTTCGGGTGGCGGACTCCAGCGCGATGTCGGCCTCGGCGGCTTGGTCCTGCTTGGCCTTGGCCGTGGCCTCGGCGGTCAGGGTGGCCTGCTCGGCGGCCTGTGCGCGTCGTTCCGCGTCCATGGCGTTCTTGACCGCGGCGTAGGCGGTCTTCTTGGCTGCTGCGGCGCGATGTTGCGCCTCTCTGGCCTGGCGCTCGGCCGAGCGGGCCTTCATCTTGGAAACCTGCAGGAAGGGCATCATCACCCGTTTCCCAAGTTGGATCGCCGCGAAAGCCGCGACAAAACCGACCAAGAGCAACAAGATAGACACGCACCCCTCCTCTTTGCATCTCGCGGAGACGTAATTCCCCGCAACAGGGAACTAGATTTCCGCAACGAGTTCAATCCACCGCATCCAGCTTTCCTTGTCGTCCTCGAACTCCACAAGGGAAACCGCGACGTGGTCCTCGCCGGTCTTGCGGATCACGCTGGACGTGACCACGGTGAGGTCCAGGTTTCGGCTGGGGACCTCGATCCGGATGATTCCGTCGGCGTCGAAGCCTGGGCCCTTGAAGGCGAGACTGCGCATGGACAGGTCGATGCACTGCCCCCTGTGCGGGCTGCCGTCCTGGTTGACCCAATGAACGAAGGCCTCGCCGGGCTCCACCGCGGCGCGCATGGAGCGCATGAAAAACTTGCGGTTGGATTCCTCGTAGGAATCGGCGACGCGCGCCAGCTCTTCCCGCATTTCCTTTGCCGCCGCCATTTTCCGGCGGAGGTCGGCGGCGACGAGCTTGCCGACGTCTTCCTTCAATTCCTTGGGTCGGTAGACCTTCCGTTTCTTGTACTTGGCCCACTGCGTCTCCAACAGCGCCAAGCCGCCGGTGGTGACGGCGGCGCCGGCGAACACGAGCGTCGCGGAGATAATCGTGATCGGCATGCTTCCCTCTAAAAGACCCCTTGCCCACGGAACAAGACAATAACCGGAAAACACAAAGACATAAACACGGAATTCCAAGGCGCGACCTTGAAAAATCCCCGGCCCTTGTTGTATCGCCCGTCCCGCCTCCCCACGTCACTGGAACCCATGGAATTCCGGTAAGAAGGAGCCTCGCCATGCCTTCCGTCCTCGCCGAAAGACCCTGCGTTCCCTGCGCCGAGGGGGCGCGTCCCATGACCGCGGGACAGGCCTCCGAGGCCATCGCCCGGGTCCCGGGCTGGATATTCGATCCCGGGTTGATGGTCATCAAGCGGACCTTCCGTTTTTCCGATTTCGTCGACGCCCTGACCCTGACGTGCGCCGTCGGCGCGCTGGCCGAGCGCGAAAACCATCACCCGGACGTCAAGCTCGGCTGGGGGTATTGCGAGATCGCGTTCTCGACCCATTCCATCGGCGGCCTGCACGAAAACGATTTCGTCATGGCGGCCAAGGTCAACGCGCTGGCGGATGGGCCGGACCATATGTATTGACCCCGGCCGATCCCCGGGTCCTATAATCCGCGTGTCCGCGACCACCGCCTCTTTGCTTTCGTTACGGGAACGGGATCGGACCTTCGAATTGTTCGACACCGATCAGTGCCGCATGGTGGTCAAGGAAATCCTGTCCGGCAACGCCTTCCCGGCGGCGCCCAAACCCTGCTGCCACGGCGGACAGGGCGACTTGGTGTCCGTTCGCGCGGCCAGATCCGCGTTCGCGGCGTTGGGGCTGGATCGCATCGATCTTCTCAAGCTGGCAATCACCGAAAATACGAGAGTCTCAAACCTGATGCCGACCGTGGGACGGATACGGTATTCGAAAGCCATGTCGATTGGATCGGTCAAAGCCGTTCCCGCGGCATCCGTTTTGATGAGCTGATTCGCGCGGGAGGCAATGACCCACATAGCATATTTGACCATTTCTACAGTGATATGAATGTCGCGCGTTTCGGGCGCACTGGGAAATTTGATTTTTTGGCGCTTCTTGGACGTTTGGAGTTCGTCCCCATGCGTCCCGGGCTGGCGTATCTAAAAGGATCCACTGGTCCACTGCGGGGGGCTCGCCTGCTTTTTGGTGGCGCAGCGAATGCGCGGATAAATCCAGAGTCCCTTGAAACATGGCTAGCCGAACTGGATAAGGAACTCGACGTCGGCATGCAGGTCATGGAAGATTCGCTCTGTAATTGGCAGAAAAACCCAACAACGTTCGTGCATTTTCGTGGTTAGGATATCGCCTGAATGATCTCATCCCAACTTTTTAGGTAATTCAGTTGACTGGGGCCAATGACACCATGGTGCTGCATCTGCCCCACGACGATCCCAGGGGACAACCCAAGGGATACCGCATATCGCACAACGTATGCTTTTCGACCGCGCAAACTCATTAGCTTTTCATAGCGGTGGGGCGGAATCAGCACGTTTGCGGCAAATGCATTCGCCTCGGTTTCCTTCTCATTCATAGATGTGTCATCGCTATCGATAAATGTGCGGGTCGGACCATGAAGAAGGACGCGCCCAATTTCGGGAAAGAATGTGAACCAAAAATGATCATCAGAACGATAACGAAAGCTCACGATGATCATGGCTTTCTCAGGTGAAACAAAACGCGTTGCGCCACTTGCGCGGCTTCCAGTTGGAGGACGAACGACCACGAGGGCGACATCAACGGAGGCGCACAATTCACGAAGCCTAGGGAGAAAATACGTGAGTGATTTCGCTTTTGCCAATGCTCGAAGGTCGGGAAGAATATTATTGAGCTGATCCGCATTCCAGGGATTGCATGGCATGAGTGAAGCCTCAAGTTCACCCTGGCGAAGCCAAGCTGACAAAGCTCCGACCTTCGATTCGAAGCTTGGCGATGTTCTAAACGAAACGTCTTCCAAAGTTTTTTGTACCAGTCTTCCCATTCATCAGGGCTAGCCACCCCAAAAAAAGCCAAGCATGAGCGAAGCCTGTCGTCGTGCTTTCTTGTTGCTCTTACAAAGCCATAGCTGGAAATATCTTTAGACGGCAGCACCTTTAGCCACGCTGAACTTTTTTCTTTTGGTATCGCACGCATCACATGAGACCTTTGCAACAGAGGCGATTTCCGTTGCGGCCCCATTGACGGGGTGATTTTTTGGCCCTCACATTGGGCTCATGGCTTGTGATCGCCGCCGTTCTTGTTCTCGATCTCCCTTTTTCCCGTGATCCGAACGCACGTCACCTCTCAGCCCGCCAGCACCAGGGCTCGGCGGAGGTTGATGGCCATGGCCACCAGGTGAAGATGGCGCTGGTTGCGGCCCCGCCCCAAGTATCGCACCCGCCGGAGGCCGTAGGACCGTTTCATCAGCCCGAAGGCCCGCTCGACGCCCGAACGGATGGACGACACGGCCTTGTTGAACGCCTTCCGCCAATCCTTGAGCGGCTTGCCCCGCGGGGCCTTGTACATCAGGCCGTCCATGATCCCGGCCTCCTTCAGCCGGGCACGGCGATCCTCGGAGCCATAGGCCTTGTCGCCGTAGGCCGCCTTCTCGTCGCCCGACAGCAACGCATCCGCCGGGAGGCGGTCATGGAGGGCGGCGCCCGTGAGGATCGCCTTGCGGATCAGGCCGGACTCCTCGTCCACGCCCACATGGGCCTTGTCGCCGAAGTGGCTCTTGCCGTTCTTCTTCGTCCACCCGGCGTCCGGGTCCCGTTCCGAGACCTCGCCTTCCTCGAACGGCGGCTTCTTCACGTTGGCTTCCACCAGGGAGGCGTCCGTCAACGTCCCCTTCTTGACCATCAGGCCGAGCCGCCCATCCAGTTGCCGGTTGATCTCGTCGAACAGGACCTCCGACAACCCGTGGCTCATAATCTCCTGGCGGAACCGCCACACCGTGCTGTGGTCGGGAACCGCCTTGTCCAGAGGGATGCCGGCAAAGCGGCGAAACGACAGGCGGTCGTCCACCGCTTCCTCGATGCCCTCGTCGGCGAGATTGCACCAGTTCTGAAGTAAAAGCATGCGGAGCATGACCAGATTCGGATACGACGGAGACATGTCCGGGCCAGCACGGCCGAAGCCGGACGCACGACCCGTCGTTCAGCCACAACCGGCCCCGTTTGGGTTGCTTTTTCGGGACCTTCAGCCCCTCCCGCTTCCAGATCCGCTCCACCCGGGACACGCCGACATCCCAGCCCCGCATCCGCAATAGCGCCCAAATCCGGCGGTAACACCAAGCGGCGCGAGCTATGACTCGCGATCGCTTGGCAGCCTGCGAAGCGGGCCGGCGCTTATGCGCCGAAAGCCAAGCATTCCGGAGGAATGCGCCCGGCGATTGAGGGACTGGAGCCGGTCCAGTCTTTGGCCGGCTGGTTCT
>CAYFNC010000046.1:0-26046 GCA_964344345.1 uncultured Hyphomicrobiales bacterium
CAAGGTCCAGGGCAACATCGTCGACACCCTGATGCCGCCCCTGACCGCGCACGAGCTGACGCTGGCCATCGCCATGGGGGGCGCGACGCGGGGGCTGGTGGTCGGCGCCGCGGTGGCGGTCGCCATGAGCCTGTTCGCGGACCTTCCGATCCACAACGTCGGCTGGATCCTCTATTTCGGGTTCATGGCGTCGTTGCTGCTGTCGCTGATGGGGGTGGCGGGCGGCGTGTGGTCGCAGAAGTTCGACCACATCGCGGCGGTGACCAACTTCGTGGTCACGCCGCTGGCGTTCCTGTCCGGCACCTTTTATTCCATCGAGCGCCTGCCGGACGCGGCGCAAAAGGCGGCCCAGTTCAATCCCTTCTTCCACATGATCGACGGCTTCCGCTACGGCTTCATCGGCAACGCCGACGGGGACGTGGTCTTGGGCGCGCTGATGCTGCTCGGCGCCAACGCGGTCATGTGGGTGATTTGCTGGTGGATGTTCGCGACCGGCTACAAGCTCAAGGCCTGACGCCGCCTTTTCCTTCCAATTCTTCGCCTCGCCTCGGCGGCCGCCTTGAAACGCGCGGGACGCGCCTCAACGGATCACGGTATGGCGAATTACAATAATTATAATATTTCACCGCATTAATGATAATCCATAGATGTTAAATCATTGATTAACTCGCATAGATAGGATAATGAAATTGATTGTGCGCACTCAAACAATGATGCTTTCTGCCAATAATCCATTATGAATCGCAAGGGAGCGGAAGATGAGCAGGAACGGAAACGCGATCAACGACGGCGCCTTTCGGAAAATCAGGCTATCCGAATTTCTTGAAATCGCTGGGGAGCTTGACCGAGGGCAGAGGGAAACCTTGCTCGACCAAGCCTTGATCCTGATCGAGGACCTTTACGTTCACCTTCCGCTAAAACGGGCGATGCACGCGGTCGATCCGGTCCAGCGCCTGAAGCTTCTCAGGCGCAAGCTCGACGTCTTGACCGAACGCCAGTTCCACAACGAGATGCAGTCCATCTTCATCGAGCTGCGCGATCTGCACACCAACTACATTCTTCCCGAGCCGTACCGGAGCCACACCGCCTTTCTTCCATTCATGATCGAGGAGTATTACGACGACGACCGGCGCCATTACCTCGCCACCAAGTTTTTCGGCGATATTCCAGACCGCAACTTCACGGACGGGGTCGAAATCACCCATTGGAGCGGCGTCCCCATCGACCGGGCGGTCGAGATCGTCGCCGACCGAGAAGCGGGTAGCAACGAGGCCGCCCGCCATGTCCGGGGCCTGGACCGCATGACCCTTAGACCGATGATGATGTCCCTGCCGCCCGACGAGGAATGGGTGATGGTGGGCTATATCGACGCCAACGGCCAGGAGCGGGAAACGCGTTTCGATTGGGTCGTTTTCGGGCCGGAGCCCGAAGGCGCGGCAGGCGGCGCGGACGCGGCCTGGGACGATGACGCCATCGCCGAGTCCATGTTCGCGGGCGTGGACGTCCTCGCCGAAGCGACCAACCAGGCGAAGAAACTGCTGTTCGCGAAAGGATGGGCCGACGCGGCGACGGACGAGGCGGACGGGGAGCGCTCCTTCTTTCCGAGCGTCTTCAAGTTCAAGTCCGTGGACACCCCGTCCGGCGAGTTCGGGTACGTGCGCATCTTCACCTTCAGCCTGGACACGCGTCGCTTCATTTTGGAGCTGAGGCGCATTTTGGGCCTTCTTCCCCAAAACGGCGTCATTATCGACGTTCGCGGAAACGGGGGCGGCATCATCACCAGCGGAGAGCAGATGCTCCAGTTGTTCACCGACCACGAGGTGGAGGCGGAGCGCCTGCATTTCATCAATTCCCCCCTGACCCGCGAGCTTTGCAGCCTTCATCCATTCATCAGGGAATGGGAGCGGTCCATCGAGCTGTCATTGCAGACGGGCGCGGTGTACTCCCAGGGTTATTACATCGAGTCGCCAGCGACGACGAACGCGATCGGGCGGGTCTATCCCGGTCCTTCCTTGGTCATCACCGACGCCCGCTGCTACAGCACCACCGACATTTTCGCCGCCGGGTACCAGGACAACGGGATCGGCCCGATCCTGGGCGTGGACGAAAACACCGGCGCCGGCGGCGCGAACGTCTGGACGCACGGTTTGCTGCGTCAATTGATGGCGCGCGTCCCGGATTCTCCGTTCGAAGCGCTGCCGAACGGCGCCGACATGCGGGTGTCCATCCGGCGGACAACGCGGGTGGGGGGCAACGCGGGCCTGCCGGTCGAGGATCTGGGCGTGACCCCGACCCGGCTGCGGCGCATTACGAAGAACGACCTGTTCAACGAAAACGAGGATCTGATTAACGCGGCCGCGGAAATGCTCGCGGCGTTGTAATCATCCGAGATCGCGCAGGAACTCCAGCTGCCACTCCATGGAGTCCTCGGTCAGCGCGAAGCTTCCGTCGTCCTTGGGGCGGACCAGTTGGGTGTGGGGGATGGCGGCGACGCGGCGCTGGATCTCGAGCGCAATTTTCGGCGAAAGCCCGGCTTTCCACGAGAGCGCGACCACGCCCTTGGCGCTTTTGGTGTTCATGGTTTTCTGCACCGCGCCGACGGGGAAGTTCGAGAGCACGGACAGCGCCGCGAGGACGAACTCGCGCTTGTTCTCGCCCATGGCCTCGTTGACGGCGTCCTCGGTCAGGGTTCCGCCCGCGTGCATCTCGCGAGCGATGTCCAGCGCCGTGACCTCGGGCTCCGCCTCTTCCTCCTCCGCCTCTTCCTCCTCCGCCTCTTCGGCGGGCGCGTCCTCGGCCAGGCGGCGCGCCACCTCCTCGCGGACGGCGGCGACGGTTTCCGGGTCCAGGTCCTCGCGCGCGGTCATAAGCTCCAGAAGGTTCTTGGCGACGAAGCGCGCAAGCCGCTGGGCCGCGCGGGCGGGAAGCCTGGGTCGGCGCGCCAGCGGTTCGTGCCAGTCCTCCTCGTCGGGCGCGCGGTCGATGATGCGGTCCAGGGTCTCTTCGCGGATCTGGGCCGAGGGGTTGGCCAGAAGGTTCGCGATGGCGGCGCTGTCGTCGGCGGAGACCAGGGCGTCGGCCACGCTCTCGACCACGGCCGAGCGGCGCGAGATGTAGCTGAGCGCCCCGTGGACCGGGTCGGAGGCGATGATGTCGAGCAGCTCGTCGTCGGTCAGGACCGGCGAGTACTCCAGCACCGGGCCGCACACCACCAACTCGGCGTCGCGGGCGAGGCGGGAGATCACCTCGGGCGGGGCGTCGGCCACGTCCTTCAGGGTCTCGGAGATGACCTGGCGCACCTTGGTGACCTGGTCGCGGGCCAGGACCTCCAGCGCGTCGTAGGCCATGCGCCGGACCTTGTCCTGCTCGTCCGAGGTCAGTCCGGGGGCCAGGAGCGAAATCTTGGACGCCAGCCCGACCCGGACCGAATCGTCCGCGTCGGTGGCCAGCATGACGTCGGCCATGCGGGGCGCGGACGAATTGGATGCGATCAGGCGCCGGACGTCCGGGTCGTCGTCCTCGGCCAGATAATAGAGAATCTCGGGTTTGACGTCCTCGCGCTCGGCCAGCTTGCGGCGCACCTCGGGATCTTCGTGGCGCGCGAGACGCTTGGCCTCCTCGTACTCGATCGGCTTCATTTCGGACAGAGTCTTGAGAGTCTTCTTGAGCACGTCGCCCCACCATGCCCGCCGAGGGTCCTTAACGGGATACCTTGCCCCATGTCCTGGAACAAGGATTTCTTGCAATCGAGTTGAAATGTGCGGTAGCAGAACCATAGTAAGAGCTTCCGTCCGCGAAGGAGTCGCCCATGTCCAACACCGGCCACGACACCCTGAAAACCCGCCGCGCCCTCGAGGTCGATGGCGAGAGCTACGATTACTTCAGCCTGCCCGCCGCATCGGAGGCCGGGCTCGGGGACATCTCCCGCCTGCCGTTCTCGCTCAAGGTGCTGCTGGAGAACCTGCTCCGGTTCGAGGACGGGCGCACGGTCACGGTGGACGACGTCAAGGCCATCGCCGGTTGGCTGAAGGACAAGCGATCGGATCGGGAGATCGCCTATCGCCCGGCGCGGGTGCTGATGCAGGACTTCACCGGCGTGCCCGCGGTCGTGGACCTGGCCGCCATGCGCGACGCCGTGGTCGCCATGGGCGGCGACCCCAAGCGCATCAATCCCCTCTCGCCGGTGGACCTGGTCATCGACCATTCGGTGATGATCGACCATTTCGGCTCCGGCGACGCGCTCAGGCTCAACACCGAGCTGGAGTTCGAACGCAACCGGGAGCGCTACGCCTTCCTGCGCTGGGGCCAGACCGCGTTCGACAATTTCCGCGTGGTGCCCCCCGGCACCGGCATCTGCCACCAGGTCAACGTCGAATACCTGGCCCAGGTGGTCTGGACCGGCGACGGCGTCGCCTATCCCGACACGCTGGTCGGCACCGACAGCCACACCACCATGGTCAACGGCCTGGCCGTGCTCGGCTGGGGCGTCGGCGGCATCGAGGCCGAGGCGGCCATGCTGGGCCAGCCCATCTCCATGCTGGTGCCCGAAGTCGTCGGCTTCAAGCTGACCGGCAAGCCCGCCGAGGGCGTGACCGCCACCGACATCGTGCTCACCGTGGTGGAGATGCTGCGCAAGAAGGGCGTGGTCGGCAAGTTCGTGGAGTTCTACGGCTCGGCGCTGGATAGCCTGAGCCTTCCGGACCGCGCCACCATCGCCAACATGGCGCCCGAGTACGGCGCCACCTGCGGCATCTTCCCCATCGACGCCGAGACCGTGCGCTACCTGGCGTTCACGTCCCGAGACGAGAGCCGGGTCAAGCTGGTCGAGGCCTACGCCAAGGCCCAGGGCATGTGGCGCGACGCCGACAACCCCGATCCGGTGTTCACCGATACGCTCGAACTCGATATTTCCTCGGTCGAGCCCAGCATGGCCGGGCCCAAGCGTCCCCAGGACCGCATCACGCTGAAGGACGCGGCGCCCGCGTTCGAAAAGACCCGGGCCGAGTTCGCGAGCGGCGCGGCGGCGCGTTCGGCCAAGGTCGCCGGGACCGACTACGCGCTGCGCGACGGCGACGTGGTCATCGCGTCCATCACGTCGTGCACCAACACGTCCAATCCCAGCGTGCTGATCGCCGCCGGTTTGCTGGCGCGAAACGCGAACGAGAAGGGCCTCCAGGCCAAGCCCTGGGTCAAGACATCGCTGGCCCCGGGGTCCCAGGTTGTGGCGGACTACCTGTCCGAATCGGGGCTGCAGGCGCACCTGGACGCGTTGGGCTTCAACATCGCGGGCTTCGGCTGCACCACCTGCATCGGCAACTCGGGCCCGCTCGCGGGGGACATCGTGGACGCGGTGAATTCCGGCGACCTGGTCGTCACGTCGGTTCTGTCCGGCAACCGCAACTTCGAGGGCCGGGTCAGCCCCCACACCAAGGCCAATTACCTGGCGTCGCCGCCGCTGGTGGTGGCCTACGCCCTGGCGGGCTCCATGGCCCGCGACATCCGGACCGAGCCCTTGGGCAAGGACAAGGACGGGAACCCGGTCTACCTGAAGGACGTCTGGCCCACCGACGCCGAGATCCAGGAGACCATCGCCAAGGTGGTCACGCCGGAAATGTACCGATCCCGCTACGCCGACGTGTTCAAGGGCCCCGACGAGTGGCGCGCCATCGAGACGTCGGGCGGCATGACCTACGAATGGGACGCTTCGTCCACCTATATCCAGAACCCGCCGTTCTTCGCCGGTCTGGCGGCGGAGGCCGGGGATTTCTCGGACATCAAGGGCGCCCGCCCGCTGGCGATCCTGGGCGATTCGGTCACAACCGACCACATCTCGCCCGCCGGCGCCATCAAGTCCGACGGGCCGGCCGGGGCGTACCTGACCGGCAACGGCGTCGATCCGGTGGACTTCAATTCCTTCGGCGCGCGGCGCGGCAACCACGAGGTCATGATGCGGGGCACCTTCGCCAACATCCGCATCCGCAACGAAATGGCCCCGGGGACCGAGGGCGGGGTCACCCGCCTGATGCCGGGCGGCGACGAGATGCCCATCTACGACGCGGCCATGAAGTACATGGCCGACGGAACGCCGCTGGTCGTGGTCGCGGGCAAGGAGTACGGCACCGGTTCGTCCCGCGACTGGGCGGCCAAGGGCACCCGTTTGCTCGGCGTCAAGGCGGTGATCGTCGAGAGCTTCGAGCGCATCCACCGCTCCAACCTGATCGGGATGGGCATCCTGCCCTTGCAGTTCAAGGACGGGGCGGACCGCAAGTCCTTGAAGCTCGACGGTTCCGAGACCTTCGATTTGACCGGTCTCGCGGGCGGGATCACGCCGGGCATGGACGTGGCGTGCGCGATCACCCGCGCCGACGGCTCCAAGACCGAGATCACGCTTCTCTGCCGCATCGACACCCTGGACGAGGTGGAGTACTTCCGCAACGAAGGGATTCTGTCGTATGTGCTGAGGGGCTTGAACGCGGCGTGAGCGGGCTGATGCTCCGCTCGATTGTCGCGGCCGCCTTGTTCATCGCGGCCCTGTTCGCGGCGGACGCCCGGGCCGCCTCCCTCCAGGAAGCGTGGGAGCTTCGGCAGGTCGGGCGGTTCCACGCGGCGGCCAGGGTGGCGGAGCGGGTTCCAGGCCCCGCCGGGCTGGCCATGGCGGCGAGCGCGATGCTGGAGCAGGCCATGTGGCAGGCCCCGGCTCGAAAGCGGATCCAGAGCTATCGCCGCGCGCTCGAACTGGCCCAAGCGGCCCTCGCGCGCGACCCCGAGAGCGGGGAATCCTATCGGGTGGTCTTTCAGGCTCGCATGCATCTGGCGCGGCTGGGGGCCGAGCATCGGGACCGGCAGTGGTTCGACGACATGCTGACGTTGGTGGACCGGGCCTTGGCCTATGCGCCGTCGGCCCCCCTATCCCACGCCGCCCTCGGCTGCTGGCATTCGGAGACCGTGGCCGCCAACACGGCGGGCATGGCGGTCAACATGCACGGCGCCAGCTACGAAGGCGCCGTCGGCGCGTTCCAAAGCGGGCTCTCGCTCGACCCGGCTCACGCGCTGGCGTTGTTGGAGTACGCCCGCTCGGTGGCGCGGGTGGCGGGCGGAAACGCGGCGATCCCGATTCTCCGCCGCCTGATCTCGCTCAAGCCCGACGACGCGGTGGGGAGCCTGTCGGTCGATCTCGGCTGGAAGGCCTTGAACGCGGGAACGGACGCGGCGATTCGACAAGTGCTGCTGGAAGGCGGGAACTGACGGTCATGGACGAGGCCTGGATTCTATTCGCGTTGGGTTTCGTCGTGGTCCTGGTGTTGAAAATCCGCGAAATCAGTGGGCGGTTCCCGGGAATTTGGAAGGACGAGGAATAGTTCCTTCGCGCCTATACTTGTATGAACAACGGCGGTTTTCCGCCATATCGATGTAATGTATTGAGTGTGACTTTGGACCTTTTCTCCCCCCCCCCCGCGAATCAAGCATAACTCCGCTTTCGCCGAACAATACTGGATGATAATGGTTCTCAACTGCTTGCATTTGTTGATTTTTTTGTTGCGCGGCTCGAAATCGAGAAGTAGTCTCGGGCTCGGTGATTGTCTGATCGCCGCATACGGTTAGGCGGCTTGCGGGGCCGTCGCGGGTTTGGAAGGGCCCGTGAAACTTAGGGGGGATGGACTAAAGCTATGCCTGTCCAGCAACAAATCGGCGCCAAGGCCGCCCTGGGGAAGGGGATGGTCGGCAAGGGCTTCGCGGGGAAGGGACTCGCGGCCAAGGGCGCGCTCGGCAAGGGCATGGCGGCCAAGGGATTGGCCGGAACGGGCAAGGGCATGGCCATGAAAAGCGTCGCCGCCAAAAGCCTGGCGACGAAAAGCGGCACGATCTGGAGCGGCACCGGGCTGAAGCTCGGGTTGGGACTGGGGCTCGGCGCCTGGGGGACGGCCGTCGTCGTCGCCGTCGGCGCGGCCGCCGTCTACGCCTACGTCAGAAGCCGCAAGAGGGAGCAGGCCCAGTCCGAGGAGGACGAGGCCATGGACGAGGCGCTGGCGGAAGCCTGACGCCTCCGGCGGGGGAATATAATTAGCGTCGGCGATGTCGCCGGGGCGGGAAAACGACCAAGGCAAGTCATGCAAGGAGGTGCGAGGTGGTAGCCGGAGTTCTTCGCAGCGATGGAAGCAACAAGTCGCGGATCTTGGCGGCGCTCAGTTACATGGGCATCCTGTGCTTCGTGCCGCTCGTCACCAACCAGGACGACGAGTTCGTCCACTTCCACGCCAAGCAGGGCTTGGTGATCTGGATGTGGGGCGTCCTCGCCATCTTCGCGTTGCACTTTCCCGGGGTCGGGAAATGGTTCTTCAGCTTCTCGGTCATGGCCGTGATGGGCTTCTCGGTCCTCGGCATCCTGTCCGTGATCCTGAACCGGGCCTGGAAGTTGCCGATCGTGAGTTATTTCTCCACGCGCATGTAATCGCGTGGAGCGTCTTCCCAAAAGGCGGGCCAAGGTGTTAGTATGCCCCGGCCCAGAGGGGGGACTTCCGAATAGGTTCTAACGGAATACAAACGTTGCAGGAGTGATTATCATGGTGCCAGAGATCGTCATGGCCAAGATCGACGGGGTCGCCCAGGCGTCTCAGCTTTCTTCGATGGCCGGTAAGTCCTTCACCGTAAGCAAGGTCACCACGGCCGGTAACGGCCTTGGCAAATGGGTTTTCCTGTCGCCCCAGGGCGGCGCGACGGCCGGCGGCAAGGGCGTTATGGCGCTCAAGCTCGAAGGCGCGCGCAACCTGTCGGCGCTGGTCGGCAAGACCGTCACCGTCGGCAAGGCTCCGGCCGCCGCGGGCGCGGGCAAGTGGGTGGTTCTGCACACCGGCGCGACGGCCGCCGCGGGCGCGGGGGCCGCTGGGGCCGCCGGTGCGGGCACCACGCTTCTGCAACTCGAAGGCGCGACGCAGGCCGGAACGGCCTCGGGCCTCACCGGCAAGTCCTTCACGGTTCTCAAGCCCGCCGCCGCGACCGCGGGCAAGGGATCCAAGTGGATTTTCCTGCAGCCCAACGGCGGCACCGAAATCGTCGCCTTGAAGCTTAAGACCGCCGGGCAGGCCTCTTCCCTGATCGGCAAGACCGTCACCGTCGGCAAGGCTCCGATGGTCGCGGGCGGCAACTCCACCTGGCTGGCGCTGAAGGCCGCCGGGGGCGCTTCCGGCGCCAAGGCCGCGGGCGCGACCGCCGTGGCCGCCAAGGGCGCCACCATGGGCGGCGTCAAGGCCATTCCGGCCGCCATGACCGCTCCGGTCGGCAAGACCGCCGCCACGGGAGCTGCGGGCGCCGCGGGCAAGACCGCCGCCGCCGCCGGCGGGGGCACCATCTGGAATGGCTCCGGCCTCAGCCTGGGCCTCGGTTTGGGCCTCGGTCCCTGGGGTCCGGTGATCCTGGGCGGCACGCTGGCCGCCGTCGGCTACGGCATCTACCGCTGGCGCAAGAACCGCATCGAAGGCGCCGACGACGTCGCCGACGACGACGAGATGGACGACATGGGGGCCGACGACGGCATGGACGAAGTCCTGCAGGCGACTAACGCTTAACGCCGTTTTACGGCATTGAGCTTTTACGATTTCTTGGCTACCATCCGGCTCCCTGGCATTGTCAGGGAGCCGGACTCTTTTTGCCTGAATCCCAGCGGGGTGCGAGGCGAAGGCGAATAAAGGGGTTTTTGGGGGCATGACCAGCGGAACCGACGCATCGGTCAAAACCTGGCATTGGAACTCGCTCTACCTGTTGGCCGCGCTCAGCATGATCTTCATGACGATGGCCATCGCGGTGCAGCCCCTGTTCCTGCGCAACGTGCTCAACGTCTCGTTCGAGAACGCGGGCGCCATCAACGCCTCGATTCAGGTGGTGACCGAGATTCTGGACCTGATCCTCATCGGTTATCTGGGATACCTGTCCGACCGCTTCGGCCGCGTGCCCATCGTGGTGATCGGGTTCATGGTCGCCGCGCTCGGCGCCTTCATCGCGCCGTTCAGCGCCGAGGTGGGCGCGGTGATCGGCATCGGCGGGCTCGCGGTCTATTATCTGACCCGGATCGTGATGTCGCTCGGCACCGGCGCGGTGTGGCCGCAGCTCTCGACGCTGGCGGGGGACTTCACCAATTTCTCCAACCGCGCGCGCATGATGGCCAACACGGCGTTCATGATGGCCTTTGGCGCGACGTTGGTCTACGCGGTGCTGATGCAGATCCCCAAGCACGGCGGCGTGATGATGGTGATGCTTCTGACCGGCGCCATCGCGGTGGCCGGGGCGTTGGTGTCGCGCAAGTGCCTGATCGACGTGGCCCCCAAGTTGAAGGAGCAGAAGATTCCCTGGCGGAGGGTCAAGGACCTTCTGGCGTCCGAACCCAAGCTGCGCCTGACCTTCGTGTCCGCCTTCTTCGCCCGGTCCGACATGGTGTTCGTCGGGCTGTTCGTGATGATGTGGTACATCTATTTCGCCGACCTGGTGAAGATCGGCCAGGAAGAGGCCGCCGCCCACGCCGGGCGCTTGATCGGCCTCGTCGGATTCCTGGTGCTGGTCACCATTCCCATGTGGGGCGCGTTCATCGACCGCTACGGCCGCGTCGCCGCCATCGCGTCGGGCATGGCGCTGTCGGGAATCGGCTTCATCGGCATGGGGTTCATCGTCAACCCGTTCGACTGGTACATTTTCATCCCCACCGTCCTGATCGCGGCGGGCCAGGCGGGCTGTCTCGTGGCGCCCCAGGTATTGACCGTGGACATCGCGCCGATCGAGATTCGCGGCTCGGTCCTCGGGGCCTTCAACGTCATCGGCGGCATAGGGATTGTGTTCTTTGTGCAAGTCGGAGGATTTCTTTTCGATTCAGTGGGTCCGCACGCGCCGTTCATGTTTACAGGCATCGGCAACCTGTTTATCATGACCTACGCTCTTTGGGTGCTGCGATCCAAAAATCGCGGGCCGTCGATGGCCAGGGAAGTGGACTACGACGGCGAGGCGAGAAGGGCGTAGCGGGGGGCTAAAGCAAGGGAAACCAACGTTTCCGCGCCGCGCCGGGGCTTCCCGGGGATGTCGTCCGCCGATGGGCGAACGGCAAGAACCGGGTTTGAATTTGCGGAGGATTAACCAATGCCAAGCGTGATCATCGGTCTTTTGGCCATCGCCGTGGGGCTTTGGACCATGACGGTCTGGTGGTGGTCCGTGACCGAGCTTCTGCGCGGTTTGGTTCCCCTTGTCCTGCTGGGCTTCGGCGTTCTCGCCCTCGCCGCCGGCGTCGCCAAGGTGCGCGACGACAAGGAAGTCAGCGACGAGGATCTTCTCGGCACCGAGAAATAGCCCGGGGCGCGGACCGAGATGGACTTCATCGAAAACGAATACGCGGATGAAAAGCCCGAGGCCTGCGCCAAGGACCTGAAGAAGTATTTTTTCGTCATCGCCGTCGCGGCGGTCCTGATCCTGATCGCGACCTACTGGTACAACGAATACTACAAGAAGGGCGTCGGCATGGCTCAGCCCGCCGACGCGCCCATGACCGACACCGCCGGTCCGCCCAAAATCAAGGGCCCGATGGCGGTCGCGGCCAAGTGGCTCGGCATGCCCCAGAACTGGGGCGGCGCGCCCGTCAACCAGCCGAACGCACAGCCCCAGGGCCAGCCGCGCCAAGCCGCGTCTCCGCGCCCCGGCTTCCCGTTCAACCAGGCCAAGGCGGTGCAGGCGGCCAGCATGGGCGGCGGGTTCAGCAAGGTCGCCATGGCCATGCGCAAAAGCGTGGTCAACGTCAGTGTGCGCAAGACCCAGATGGGCGGCGGCGGCCCCGATCCCAAGGCCATGCCGGCGGAGCCCGGGCTCAAATTCGCCAATCCCAGCCTCGGGCGCTCGTTCGAAAGCATCGGGTCGGGCGTGATCGTGCGCAACGACGGCTACATCATCAGCAACTACCACGTGGTCCGGGGCGGCAACGCGGTCTACGTCACCGTGTTCGACGATTTCGGGACCGAGCGCTACCGCGCCAACGTGTTGAAGTTGGACGAGTCGCTCGACTTGGCGCTGCTCAAGATCAAGCCCAAGGCCCCGCTGACCCCCGCCGTGCTGGGCGACAGCAACCGGGTGGCCATCGCCGACGAGGTTCTGGCCATCGGCAGCCCCTTCGGCCTCGACCAGACCGTCAGCCGGGGCATCGTCTCGGCCCAGCGCAAGTCCCTGGTGATCGAGGGCGTGACCCACAACGACCTGATTCAAACCGACGCCGCCATCAACCAGGGCAATTCCGGCGGTCCGCTGGTCAACCGCACGGGCAAGGTCATCGGCGTCAACACCGCCATCTACACCCCGACCGGCGCGTTCTCCGGCGTGGGCTTCGCCATTCCGGCCAACGCCGCCAAGAAATTCGCGCTCGAGGAAGTCACCTTCATCGCGGGCATGAAGCGCAAGTTCGGCGCCCGCGCCATCACCGCCGCGCAGCAGAAGCAGGCGGGACCGCCCATCGCCGCCAACGCGCCGCCTCCGGGATCGCATAACGACGGCCGCAACGCCCAGGACTGCGCCGCCTGCCACCAGATGACCGGCGCAAGCGTTCCGGTGGCCGCCGCGATGGCGCCTCCGCCCCAGCAGGCCGGACCGCCGATTTCCGCAAACGCTCCGCCGCCCGGAACCCACAACGACGGCCGCAACGCCCAGGATTGCGCGACGTGCCATCAGATTTCCGGCGCGGTTCCGGTGGCCATGGCGGGGCCGAACGGCGCGGCCGGGGCCAATCCCGCCGTGGGCGCGGCCGGTCCGGTGATCACCGCCAACCAGCCCTCGCCGCCCTCGCACGCGGACGGCCGCAACGACGTGGACTGCGAGACCTGCCACCAGATCGTCGCGGGCGGGCCCCAAGGCGTTCCCGTCGCCGTGGCGCCCGCGCCCGGAACCTATAGCTTCGCCCGTCCGCCCACCAGCTTGGCCATGAACCTGGCTGCGGTCAAACCGGGCGGTCAAGGGTTCGCGCAGGGCGGCGCCGGACGCCAGGGCCAGGGCCCGGTCGGCGGACGCCCGCACGAAGGCTTCCCCATTCTCGGCTCGGCGCTGCTGCCGATCACGGAATCCCTCGGCCAGCGCTTGGGGCATCCCGACGGCAAGGGCGTGTTCGTCAATTCCGTGCTGCCCCAGTCGCCCATGGCCAAGGCGCAGCTTCGCATCGGCGACATCCTCTTGAAGGTCAACGGCAAGCGCGTCTCCACGCCGCGCGAGGTCGCCGCCATCATGACCAAGGTGGAAACCGGCGAGAACGTGCGCCTCAGCATCCTGCGCCAGGGCAAGCGCAACCGGTTGAAGCTGAAAATGGTCGCGTTGCAGCCCGGCACCGGCCGCCTTCAGGTCGCCGAGCAGCGCAACCAGCAGGCCGCGCTGGTTCAGCAGCAGGGCAGAGGCCAGGCCGCCATGCAACAGGGCCTGATCAAGAAGATTCCCAAGCCGGGTCCCGCGGCGCCAGCGGAATTCAACT
This sequence comes from uncultured Hyphomicrobiales bacterium, assembly GCA_964344345.1. GTDB lineage: Bacteria > Pseudomonadota > Alphaproteobacteria > Rhodospirillales > CAYFNC01 > CAYFNC01. The sequence goes on from CAYFNC010000046.1 coordinate 13,475, forward strand.
GGCTCGGCATGGAAATTGAGACCTTCATGAAGGTCCAGCCCAAGGACTTCCCCAACGTCCAGCCCATGAAGGGCGCCCAGGCGGCGGAGATCATTCCGGGTTCGCGCGCGGCGCGGGCCGGACTGCAGGACAACGACGTGATCCTGGCGGTCAACAACCAGCCGACGGGCACCGCCCGACAGCTCGACAAGGCCATCAAGGCGGCGACGGGATTGGAGAACATCCTGCTCCAGGTCGCCCGCAATGGCTCCATCTTCCACGCCGTGGTGCCGTAAGGCTTCCATGGCGGGTCCAAGGGAGGCTGAGAAAAAATATCCATGAAAAACAGGACATTCGACCTCAACACCAGCGTCCAGCGCCGTCGCAACCGCGCCGTGACGCCGCCCGCCCGCAAGATTCCCGGCCGCACCCGCAAGGGTTCGCCCCTGGCCCATCCCGGCAAGACCTACAAGCGCAGCGCCGCGCCCATGCGCCAGGCGCCCGCCGCCCGCTCCGGGCCGAAACCCGCCGCCGCGCCAAGCGCCGCAGGGACCAAGGAAATCCCGGTCGAGGATCTGGCCACCGGCGTGCTCAACGTGTTTCGCGCGGGCCTGGGGTCGGTGTTCTCTTCCGCCCTAGAGACGCGAGGCGTCTTGATCGGCGGCCTTGGCGCCGCGGGCCTGGTGGTGAAAGAAGGCATGGAGAGCCTGACCGAAATGTTCTCCAAGGCCACCAAGGGCAACGCGTAAGGGTTCCGCCTAGTTCTTAATATGATCGGTGCCGGCAGCTTGGCGGGGGGCCGCCTTAACGAGTGACGCTCCGTTCGCGGCCGGAGCAAACAGGGTTGAAAGCGGAGCGCCAGCAATGAGCGAAACAATGGAAAACCAAAACCCGACCGGACCCGCCCGCAACCGCCTGATGGTCGGCATCGACCTCGGCACGTCCCGCACCGCCGTGATGTGCAACCGGGGCCGCAAGCGCGCGGTCCGCTCCGTGGTGGGCTACCCCAAGGACCTGATCGGCGTGAAGCTTCTGGGCGCGCCCTACGTGGTCGGCGAGACCGCCTACCAGAACCGGTCGTACCTGGACCTGCGCTATCCCTTGGAGGACGGCGTGCTCCGCGAGTACAGCGAGCGCGACATCGAGGTCGCCCGCCATCTCCTGGTCCACGCCATCGAACTGGCCGAGCCCGAGGAGGACGACGAGGTCTGCGCCGTCATCGGCGTGCCCGCCCGCGCCTCGGTCGCCAACCGCTCCACTTTGCTGAAGGTGGCCCAGGACCTGGTGGACGTGGCCCTTGTGGTGTCCGAGCCGTTCATGGTCGCCTACGGCCAGGGCAAGTTGGTCAACTCGCTGGTGATCGACATCGGGGCCGGGACCGTGGACATCTGCGCGCTGAAGGGCCAGGTGCCAGCGCCCGAGGATCAGGCCACCATGTCCAAGGCCGGGAACTTCATCGACGACCGCCTGATGGGCGCGATCCAGGAGCGCTATCCCGAGGTGCAGATGAACGCCAACGTGGCCTGCGCCATCAAGGAGGCCTACGCCTTCGTCGGCCCGCCGCCGGGCAAGATCGAGGTGCAGCTCCGCGCCGGCGGCAAGCCCGCCATGTACGACATCACCGACCAGGTGCGCGTGGCCTGCGAGGCGCTGCTGCCCGACATCCTGGAGAACATGGAGAACCTGATCCGCGGCTTCCCGCCCGAGGACCAGGGCGAGGTGCTGCAGAACATCGTCATCGCCGGAGGCGGATCGCGCATCAAGGGGCTCGACGCCATGATCGCCGAGAGGATGCGCGAATACGGCGAGGTCTCGGTGACCCTGGTGGGCGACCCGCTGTACGACGGCTGCGCCGGCGCGCTCAAGCTGGCGTTGGAGCTGCCGCCCAAGTACTGGGACCAGTTGGGCGACATCGTCGGGATGTGACCGCGCCGGGCCGCGCTTCGGAAAAACGGGCCATGGCGCCGGGGCCATGGTGTGGTATTTATACAAAAATGCGTCATGAACGACACATGGCGCATATGGTCGATATGGAAACATTGACGGAAATGCGTCATGTTTTCGGGACGGGCTGACGATCGGGCGAACGCGTAGGACGCGGGGCCTGGGCGCGGTCCATTCGGTGTTTCGGCGGCCAAAGGCCGCTGGTGGCGAGGCTTGGAGACTTGGATGGGAACGCTTCTCGTTTACCTGTTCCTTGTCGTTCTGATCGTGTTGTTCGCGGTCCAGAACATGACTCCGGTGCCCGTGTATTTTTTCGTCGCGGGCCAGCCCATCGAGGTGCCGTTGATCATCGTGGTGGGTTTGGCCTTTTTCATCGGTTTCGTTACCGCTATCCTGGGCGTGATCCGAAAGGCGCTCAAGCGGCAGAAGCGCGATGTGGTCATGAAGGGACCGTAACGGTCCGGGGGGCTATGGTCTTGGTGGGTAAGGCGCTTTTTGCGGGGGTTCGTCCTTCATGAGATACGAGAAGTGCGTAACGTGCTCCCGCACCGTGGGCTGGGTCGGGCTGGCCATCAACCTGACGCTGATGCTGATGAAGGCGTTCGTCGGGCTGATTTCCGGCTCCCAGGCGCTTTTGGCCGACGCCATGTACTCGGCAAAGGACCTGGTGTCCTCGCTTCTGGTCATCGTCGGGCTCACGGTCTCGTCCCAGCCCTTGGACGAGGAGCATCCCTTCGGCCACGGCAAGGTCGAATTCATCCTGTCGCTGATCATCTCGGTGGTGTTCATCCTCGTCACCGGCTACCTGATGGTCCACGCCATCCAGATCCTGCTCGACGACTCGCCCCACCAGGCGCCGCACCTGATCGCGCTGTGGGCGGCGTTGGTGTCCATCGGCGTGAACATCGGCATGTATTACTATTCCCGCTGCGTCGCCATCGAGGTGAACAGCCCCATGGTCCGCACGCTGGCCAAGCACCACTACGCCGACGCCACCGCGTCCGGGCTGGTCGTTGTCGGCATCACCGGCTCCCATTACCTGGACATGCCCTGGATCGACACCGCCGTCGCGGTGCTGGAGACCATCCACCTGATGTACCTGGGCGCCGAGGTGTTCTGGGACTCCTACAAGGGCCTGATGGACCGCAGCGTCGACGAGGACGTGTTGGAGCGCATCATCACCGTGGCCGAGCGCACCGACGGCGTCGGCGAGATCAAGAATCTCCGCACCCGCTACGTCGGCCAGGAAATCTGGGTCGAGATGACCGTGGGCGTATCCGGCGACCTGACCGTGGACGAGGCCCATGACATCTGCGACACCCTGAAAGAACGATTGATAAGACGAATACCCCACGTCGGCACCCTGCACATCGACGCGGAGGCCGACAAGGACGACGAGTCCCTGACCGCCGAAATGCGCGCCGAATGGGACGCCAAGCTGGACGACATCGCCCCGCAGACCGAAGGCTGACGCGGCATGGAGGCCGCCATCGCCATCGCCATCTTCGCGGCCGTCTTCATCGCCATTTTCTTCAATCTGGCCGACCGGCGCACGGCTGTGATCGCGGGCGCGGCGGCCATGTTGTTCTTCGGCTCCATGACCGGGTTCTACAGCCTGTGGCACGCGCTCGACTCCATCTACTTCAACACGCTGGCGCTGATTTTCGGCATGTCGGCCATCGCGGCGCTCTTCATCAAGTCGGGCATGTTCGACCGCGCGGCCCTGTCCATGGTCGATTGGACCGAGGGCGACGGGTGGAAGGCCGTGGTGCTGTTTTCGCTTCTGACCTACGTCTTCTCGCTGGTGATCAACAACCTGTCGGCCATGGTCATGATCGTGCCGATCACCCTGATCCTGGCGCGGCGCATGCGGCTCAACCCCATTCCCATCCTGATCGCCGAGATCGTGGCGTCCAACCTGGGCGGCGCCTCGACCCGGATCGGCGACTTTCCCAACATGATCATCGCCGGCATCGCGCATCTGCATTTCTTCGAGTTCATCACCGGCATGATGGTGCCGTGCCTGATCCTGCTCGCGGTGGCGCTGGCGTTCTTCCAGACCCGCAGGCGCGAGGTGGAGTTCAAGCCCGCGGGCCCCGCGCCCGCCGCCTTTGACGACGACGACGAGGTCTTCAAGGGCGATTCGGACCTGGGCCGCATCGGCCTGATCATCCTGGGCGCCACCCTGGTCCTGTTCATGATGGAGGAGCAGCTCGGCGTCACGCCCGGATGGATCGCGCTCGGCGCGGGCGTCGCCGCCCTGGTGTTCGGCCGTTTCGACGAGGACGAGTTCTCGGCCGCCGTGGGCGCGAGCGACATCGCCTTCTTTCTCGGCCTGTTCGTCATGGTCGGCGGGCTGGCGGCCGCCAATGTAATGGACGGAATCCTCTGGGGGATCGACGCGGCGACCGACGGCAGCGACCTAGCGCGGCTGTTGGTGCTGATGTGGGTGGCGGCGTTCGTCACCATTTTCCTGAACGCGGGGCCGTCGACCGCGTTCTTCATTCCCGTGGCGGTCAAGATGTACGCGGCCATGGACGACACGGCGGTGTGGTGGGCCTTGTCCTTGGGCGTGCTGGCGGGATCGTCCGCGGCGCTGACCGGAGCCACCGCCGGGGCGGTGACGGTGTCCAATCTGGAGCGGTTCTGCAAGAAGCATCCGGACATGCGCGAATGCATGCCGGAAGGCCAGGATTTGGACTTCCGGGAGTTCCTAAGATGGGGTTTACCAATAATGGGTATTTTTCTTGTGCTTTCGAGCGGATATATTGCCATTATCGCGGATTAGCGAGGAACGGAGTTTAAGGGCTCCAGGGGGGACGGCCCCCATGGAGGCAGGGGAGCGATGATCGAGGGATCGGACAATCAGGCGGAGCTTCCGCGCAACACGATCATATTCTGCGAACGGCCGTGGAAGCTGCCGGCGCTGGGCATGGTCGCGCTCATCCTCATGACGTTCGCCTGGGGCTTCTACATCCTCGACAGCTTTGACGAGGACGAGTACTTCGAGCACTACGGCGACATGTCGGTGACCAGCTTCCTGTTCCGCGACGCGGCCGCCCCCGACATCACCACGCTCTACCGCACCGTGCCGCCCGCCGTGGTCGGCATCGGCGGCGTCGGCGTCAACGCGGACATCGCGGGCTCGGGCGCCATCGTCGGCGCGGCGGGCTACGTGCTCACCACCCAGCACACCATCAACAATCTGAAGGACATCCTGGTCCACGTGCAGACCCCGTCCGGCATCCGGTCCTACAAGGCCCAGGTGGTCAAGACGTTGGCGAGCCACGATCTGGTCCTGCTCAAGATGATGACCGGCGACCGGTTCTTGTTCTTCAAGCTGGCCGACACCCGGTCGCTGGGCCCGGCCGAGCCCGTGTTCGGCTTCGGCCACGGCCGCGCCGGAACGCCCATCGTGCGCCAGGGCCAGGTGATTGCGTCCAACATGGCGCTGACCGCCGAGGACAAGACCATTTCGCACCTGATGCGCACCGACGCCGTCTATTCGTGGGAGCAGAACGGCGGCCCGCTGGTCAACGGCAACGGCGAACTGGTGGGCGTCAACCTGGCCGTGGTCGGCTGGTCCGGGACCGTGGACGGTTACGCCATTCCCGCCCACGTGATCGCCGCCCATTTCCAGGACGTGGTGAAGTTCAAGACCGTCCAGCCCAAGCCGGCCGTTCCCGCCGCGCCGTGGGGACAGCAGGCCCCGGCCGCGGCGCCCCAGCAGCAGGGCATGGCCCCGGCGCCCGCCCGCGCGGTCGAGGCCGCGTTCAACGCCCAGCCAGGCAACGCCCAGGCCCCGCCGCCCGACCCGCAGGGCTCCATGGACTGGTGGGCGATGGCGCGTTCGCTGGTCGAAGGGGCGAACCAGGCGATCGGAATCAACGCGGCGGCCCCGAACGGGCCGCTTTCCGCTCTCGACCCCGCCCAACCCGACATGAAGGCCGGGGAGGGGCCGAACCGCTATAACGGCCCCGCTTGGCAGATGGACAACGCCCACGTGCTCGACAGCCTGATCATGGGCTTTCCGATCCAGGACATCCTGGGTCTCGCCGCCTTGGCCATGGTCGCGGGCATCACCGGCGGCATGATGACCATGGGCGGCGGCGTCCTGCAGGTGGCCGGGATGCTGGTGTTCTTCGGCTACGGCATCTACCTGATCCGTCCGGTGGCCTATCTCACCAACGTGTTCGTCTACGGCGCGGCGGCGTACCGCAACAACAAGGCCGGGCTGGTCAACTGGGACAAGGTCAAGGCGTTGACGCCTTGGGCTGTGATGGGCGTGTTCGGCGGCTACTTCCTCGGCAACTTCATGGGCGACCAGTGGATCGGCGTGATGCTGGGCGTGTTCGCGTTGCTGATGGCGGTCAAGGCGCTGCAGGAAATCTTCTTCCAGGAAAAGGACGACGTCCTGGTCCGCCACGACGAAAGCCGCAACGGCGAAGACCATCTCCGCGATCCCATCGAGGCGGAACTGGAGGCCCACGGCCTCGGCGAGAAGGAGCCCGTGCTTCGCGCCGCGGGCCTCGGCCTTCCCATGGGCCTGGTCAGCGGCATCCTCGGCATCAGCGGCGGCGTCATCGAGGTTCCGCTGCAGCGCTACATCGGCCGGGTTCCGCTGCAAAACGCCATCGCCAACAGCTCGGTCCTGGTGTTCTGGGCCTCGATCGCCGGTTCGTTGGTGGCGTTCATTCACGGAATCAACGCGGGGCTCATCGACTGGCAGGCCCCGGTGACGCTGGCCGCCGTCATGATCCCGGGCGCTTATGCCGGCGGCTTCCTGGGCGCCAAGCTGATGGAGGCGTTGCCGGTGGTGGCGCTCAAGTGGTTCTACACCGTCGTCATGCTGGCCATCGCCGCCAAGATGCTTGTTCTCTAGGGCTGGAGAGGCGTTCGCCATGCCCCCCAATTACCGCATGATGATCGGAGCCGCGGTCCTGGTCGCCGTGGCCGCGACTCTGGTTTGGGGTTTCGTCGGCGCGGGCATGCAGTGGTTCGGCAAGCGCGAGACTCTCAACGCCCAACAAGCGGCGACAGAGCGCGCCTATCCCAGGGGCGGGCGCAGGACCCTGAATCAGATGAACGAACTGCCGCCCGCCATGCTCGGACAAACGGCGCCGCCCACGCCGATCATTCCGCAAGGCGTGGTGGAGGGCCCGGCGACCATGTCGGCGCCACCGCCCGATCCCATGATGCTGAACGCCGCCGCCGTCAGGTTGGAGCGGCCGCGCCTTCCGCTCACCGTCACCGACCAGCCGTTCCAGCCCGAAACCGCCGCCCAGGTTCCGCCCAACTACCTGCCCGCCAAGATCGAGCTCTACGAAGCCCACTGGCAGGGTCTCGACGCCCGCAAGCTGGACGCGGAGCTGCGCAAGAAGCTCAAGTTCACACCAGGCCTGAAGGGCCTTCTGGTGGGCGAGGTGTCGCTGGCGGCGGGGGATTCCGGCATGCTGGCGGGCGACGTCATCGTCGAGGTGAACGGAAACCCGGTCGCGACCCTGGAGGAGTTCCAGCGCCAGACCCGTCTTGTGCGCGACGAGCAGACCGCCAAGGTCAAGGTCCACCGCAAGATCGACGAGATGCGCGACGGTCGTTACGTCATGCGGAGGCTGGTGCTGGTGATCCGGGGCGAGCCCGATTTGGGCATGGCCCAGGTGGAAGGCGCGCCCATGATCACGGCGGGCGACCCCCGGCCCCATTCGTACCGGGGCCCCTGCACCGACTGCCACACCATCGGCACGGGCTTCGAGTTGACCCCGGACCCGGATTTGATAACATTGCCGCCACCCCCGATAACCCAAGCGGTGGCGACGAGCGGACAAATGCCCCACCGGAACCGCGGTCCGTGCGTGGCGTGCCACGTGGTGACGAACTAGCTGGAACACGGGTGTCAGAAGAAAGGACGCGACGGAATGTCTCGCAAAACGGATTTGGCCGAAACGGTGGGGCTATACGCCCATTACGGCGGCATTATCGGCAAGCGCATCGCCAACAACATGATTTCCGGCTTTCAGTCGATGTTCGCCATCGACGATGGGACCCGCATCACGTTCTATCGCGACAAGGGCCTGCAGCTCGCCCGCAAGGGCCAGTACGCCAAGGCGCTCGCGTTCCTGGAGCCGGTGCTGGCGGCGAACCCGGACGACGGCGAGATCCTGTTGCACCTGGGCGTCGCCTATCTTCGCACCAGCGAGACCGAGGAGGGGTTGGAGCTTCTGGAGCGCGCCCATGCGCTCGATCCCGAAAACGCGCGGCTCGCGACCGTGCTCGGCATCGCCTACGTCCAGGCGGAGCGCTACGAGGAATCCCTGCCGCTCCTGACCCAGGCGGCGGAGGAGCGGCCGGAAAACTTCAACGTGGTCTATCGCCTGGGCGTCGCCTGCGACAATCTCGGACGCCACGGCCAGGCCATCGGATGGTTCTCCCAGGCCCTGGAATTGCGGCCCGAGGACGCCAAGGTGCACCGGTCCATCGGCTTCGCCTACGAGCAGATGGGCGACCATGAATCCGCCGTGACCTTCTTCAAGCGCGCCAATGAACTGGACGGGGTGTGATCGCCGGTTTAAAAAGGTCGTTCAACAACGGGTGAGAACCTGCGGACATGGCTGATTTTTTCGCCAGGAACAAGGGAGGTGTCGATGATCCGCGCATGCATCGCATGCGGCGGTCCGAGGCCCTGCTCACCCAGCTCTACCGCGAGGAGGTGAGCCCCCGTTTCCAGGTCCCCCAGATTCCGGGCCTGAAGACGATGCTGATCTTCTCGGTCCTGGCCATGGTGTTTTTCTCCGCCACCCTGTTCTACAAGTTCAACGCCTTCATCCTTTTGCGCGAGGACGTGCTGACCGCGCGGGGCAATCTTCAGGCCGCGATCCAGCGCCGGTCCAACCTGTTCGGCAACATGGTCAAGCTGACTCTGAACCACGCCGCGTTGGAGCATTCGGTGTTCACCCAGACCGCCGACGTGCGCAAGGAGATCATCAAGAAAAGCAAGCTGCCCGACGCCTTGGCCGAACAGATCAACAAGGCCCTGCCCCCCGGCGCGTTGGAGGCGATCGAAAGCAACCCGGACTTTTCCCAGGTGTTGAAGAGCCTTGCGGGCGACGGCGAACTCGGCGCGTCCCTGGGACGCCTTCTGGCCGTGGTCGAACAGTATCCGGACATCAAGTCGTCGGAGACCTACAAGCAAATGATGGTCTCGCTCCAGGAAATGGAGGACCGGATCACCGACCGACGGGTCATGTATAACGAATCGTTGCGTTACTACAACACGGCGATTTCGAAATTTCCCTGGTACCTGCTCGCGGAGCTTACGGATTTCGACAGGTTGGAGTATTATTCGGGCGACGAGGGCAACAAGCCGCAAATGGCGATCACGCCCGAGATTTTCCAGGAGTTGCTGCCGCTTCACAAATCCTGGAAAAAACAACAAACGGGGCAGGGGCAATGATATGGACGGCCATATCCCGCAGCACCTCGTTGCTGTTTTTCGCGTCCATGGCCATGAGTCTGGTGGACATGGTGACGCGCGAGGAGGTGCGCCCGACCCGCATCTACAATTCGTCCGAGGCGGCAAGGCTGTTGGGAATCGAGCGCAAGCAGCTCATTCGGTTGATCAAGTCGGGGGAGGTCCGGGGCAAGATGGTCAACGGCAACTATCGCATCCCGGGCCAGAGCATTATGGAATATTTGAACAAGTAGGAACCGGATGAAGTCGGAAGCTTGCAAAGCCTGTAGGGACGAGGTCATCTGGTGGGCCTTCTTCGTCAATATCGGGCAGACCACCTACAAGGGCCTTCTGGGCGCGTTCAGCGGCAGCGCGGCCCTGGTCGCCGACTCCATGCATTCCGGCGCCGACGTGGTCGCCAGCGCGGTCACCATGGCCAGCGTCAAGCTGTCGGCTCGTGAATCCAACGAGGAATACCCCTACGGCCACGGAAACATCCAGTTCATCTCGTCGTCCATCGTCGGCCTGATTCTGTTCTTCGGCGCCTTGTTTTTGATGTACGAGTCGGTCATGAAGATCATGGACGGCGACATCGCCGCGCCCAGCATTGTGGCCGTTCTCGGCGCCGGCGTGTCCGTGATCACCAACGAGCTGATGTACCGTTACCAAAGCTGCGTCGGCAAGGAGAACAACAGCCCGGCCATCATCGCCAACGCCTGGGACAACCGCTCGGACGCGCTGTCTTCGCTCGCCGTGCTGTTCGGCATCGTCATGGCGGTGATCGGCTTCCCCATCGCCGACAACCTGGCCGCCATCGGCGTCGCCTTCCTGGTGGCCAAAATCGGGATCGAGCTGAACGTGGACGCGGTCGCGGGCCTGATGGACTCGTCGGTGGAGATGGACGTGCTCAAGGACGTCTACAACATCGCCCGCGAAACGCCCCGGGTCGAAGGCGTCCATTACCTGCGCGGCCGCAACGTGGGCGAGGAGGTGCATCTCGAGGTCTCCATCTGCGTCGACGGCGCGTTGAAGGTCTATGAAAGCGACTACGTCGCCGAGGCGGTGAAGCGCAAGATCATGTCCAGCGTCGATCACGCGCGCGACGTCCGCGTCCTGGTCACGCCCATGGGCGAATGCGCCCGCGCGGGCTGAACGGGGGATCGACGCCATGAAGCCAGAACAATGGATCCTGGTCTCGGGCGTGGTTCTGGCCCTGATCGTGGTGATCGGCGCCATGTTCCCCCAGGACATGCTCGAAGAGGACGTGACCGACACCACCGCGCTGATCGCCAACGCGGCCGGCGCGGGGGCGGGCATCTCGAACCCCGGCATGGTCAATCCGGACGTGAAGCCCGTGGCGGGAATGCGGCCCGCGTCGCCGACGGACGGCGCGTGGGGCCAGAACGCGGCCCTTCCAGGCTTGGTTCCCTTCAACCGCGCCAAGACCCAGAAATTCACCGGCCGGGTCTCACAGATCGTCAGCCGCGGCACCGACATCGGCTGGGGCCAAGTGCATGTCTGGATCAATGACGGAGGAGGAGCGTTGCGCGAAATCTCCATCGCGCCGGAATGGTTCCTCACCCATCTTGGCTGCACGGTGAAAAAGGGCATGCGGGTCAGCGGCAACGCCTTCCGCTTCAACAAGTCCCCCACGGCCGAGCTCTACGCAAAATCCGTGACCGTGAACGGAAAGCTCTGCCGGGTTCGCAACGACGAGGGTTTCGCGCTCTGGTCCAACCGCCTGCAATAGGCTTGGGGCTCCGATGCCGGACAAGCAACCCCTCATCAAATGGCCCAACCTGGAATTCCTGGGTCGGTTCGTCGGACCGCTGATCGTCCTGGTCATCGCCGGGGGCCTGTTGTGGGAGGCCAAGGGCAACGCGGTTTTGGGCCCGCTGGCCAAGCTGGACCAAAGGGCCATCGAGGGACAGTACTACGGCCGCCACCGCGCGCCCGTGGAAGGCGCCTTCACCGATCCGGTGTGGAAGACCTTCGCCCCGCCGCCGCCCGGCTTCAAGCTGATGTCCATTCGCCATATTCCGCTGATCCGCAAGGGCGATCCCATGCCGCATCCTTACGTAGGCGCGTGCAAGCATTGCCATCTGTATTACGGCGGCCCGGGCCCGGGGAACCAGTTCAAGACGCCCGTGGGCGCTGTGCTGGAGAAAATGTCCCAGGTCCACAAACTGGGCCCGCCCCTGAAACCCAACTCCCAGATTCCCCACCCCCCGGCCGGGCGCTGCATCAAGTGCCACGACATCGTGGTCAAGGTGCCGGTCAAAAAGAAAAAGGGCGGGTTCCTCTGGCAGCTCTGACCCGCCTCAGTCAAGAACCGCGCGCACGTGCTGGGCCAGTTGGGCGCGGGTGTAGGGCTTGCGCAGCAGCATGACGTCCTCGTTTCCGAACGCGAAATCCCGAAGGTGGTCGGCGGGATAGCCGGACACGAACAGCACCTTGATGTCCCGGCGCTCCATGCGGATGCGGTTCGCCAGCTCGGCGCCGTTCATGCCGGGCATGACCACGTCGGTGAACAGCAGGTCGATCGTCTTTCCGTTCCGCGCGGTTTCGATCGCCATTCGTCCGTCGGGGGCGGACAGCACCGCGTAGCCCAGCCTTTGCAGGTTCCGGACCGCGAGTTCGCGGACCGACTCGTCGTCCTCGACCACCAGGATGGTTTCGGCGCCGGTGGGAATGTCCTCCTCGATCTTCTCGCGCGCGGCGTCGAGCGCGGCCTTGGGCGCGGCGGGCAGATAAAGCATCACGGTGGCGCCGTCGCCTTCCCTGCTCTTGATGTCCACCATGCCGCCGGACTGCTTGGCGAAGCCGTAGACCATGCTGAGCCCCAGCCCCGAACCTTGTCCGCCCCGCTGCGTGGTGAAGAAGGGTTCGAACGCCTTTTCGCGCACCTCCGGCGACATGCCGACGCCGGTGTCCGAGACGGCGATGAGCACGTAGGGGCCTGGCTCCAGCCCCTCCTGGGCCGTGTCCGGGGTTTTTTCGATGCGGGCGTTCTCCATCACGATCCGGAAGATTCCCCCATCCGGCATGGCGCGGTGGGAGTTCACCGCCAGGTTCAAGATGGCGTTTTCCAGCTGTTCGCGGTCGGCCATCACCGGCCACATCTCGCCGTCGATGACGGTCTGGATCGCGACGGACGCGTCCAGGGTCCGGCGCAGCATCTCCACCATGGACGACACCACGG
>CAYFNC010000047.1:0-11858 GCA_964344345.1 uncultured Hyphomicrobiales bacterium
CGGGGCGGAGCAGGCCCAGGATGGACTTGATGGTCACCGACTTGCCGGTGCCGGACCCGCCGATGACCACGACCGATTCGCCTTGGCCCACGTCCAGATCGACGCCGTCCAGGACCACCTTGGGCCCGAACCGTTTTTTGACGCCGCGCATGCGGATTTTTGGGCTCTGGTCGGTCATTTGGCGAAGAACAGTTCGGTCAGGATGTAGTCGAAGCAGAGGATCAGGATCGAGGCCGCCACCACCGCGTTGGTGGTTGCGGCGCCCACGCCTTGGGCCCCGCCCTTGGAATTGTAGCCGTGGTAACAGCCCATCAAGGTCACGATCAGCCCGAACACGGAGGCCTTGACCAGGCCCGAGATCACGTCCTGGGCCTCGAGGAAGTCCCAGGTGTTCTGCAGGTAGAGCGACGGGTTGAAGCCGAGCTTGTAGACCGCGACCAGATAGCCGCCGAACACCCCGATGATGTCGCCGATGAACACCAGGAACGGCAGCATCAGGATGCCCGCGATCAGCCTGGGCGCCACCAGGTACTTCATGGGGTTGGTGGAAAGCGTCGTCAGGGCGTCGATCTGTTCGGTCACGCGCATGGTGCCGATCTCGGCGGCCATGGCCGCGCCCACGCGCCCGGCCACCATCAGGCCAGCCAGCACCGGGCCCAGCTCGCGGGTGATGGACAGCACCACCACGTTTGCGATGGCGCCCTCGGCCGAGAAGCGGGCGAAGCCGGTGTAGCTCTGCAGCGCCAAGACCATGCCCGCGAACACGGCGGTCAGACCGACCACGGGCAGCGAGAAGTACCCGATCTCGATCATCTGGCCCATGATGGTGCGGAAATAGAACGGGGGCCGGACGCAATGGCTCAGCGCCGAAAGCGAAAACATGGTCAGCCGTCCGCCGGTGGCGAGGAAGCCCAGGACGAACCGGCCGATGAGCTGCAGCGGATTCACGCCCCGCCCCCCGAATAGACCCGCTGGTAGCGTCGGCCGAGGCCTGTCAAAATCTCGTAGCTGATGGTTCCGGCGGCCCGCGCGACATCGTCGATTGGGTTCATGGGGCCGATCACGTCCACCATGGCGCCGGGATGGGCCAGGGTCTCGGAAACGTTGCTGATGTCGACAGTCGTCAGATCCATGGAAACGCGGCCCACGATGGGAAGGCGGACGTCGCCGATGAACACCCCCCCGGAATTGCTTAGCGAGCGCAGGTAACCATCGGCGTATCCCACGGGCAACGTGGCGATTTTGGTCTTTTCCCGCGCGGCGTAGGTCGCACCATAGCCAACGGTCTCTGGGGTGTCAACGTCACGCACTTGCAGGATTTTCGCCCTGAGCCGAACCACTTGCGCCATGGGGTTGGGGCTTTCGGGGTGGGGGTTGCCGCCGTAGATGGAAATCCCCGGACGGCCGAGATCGAAGTGGTAGCCCGGCCCCAGGAACAGCCCGGACGAGTTGGCGAAAGACGTCCGGGGACGATGGAAACCGTGAACCCATTCCCGGAAGGCGGAGAGTTGGTCCTCGTTCATATGGGAATGGGGATCGTCGGCGCAGGCGAGGTGGCTCATCAACAGGACCACGTCGATTCCATCCAGGCGGTCCGGCTCCTCCAGCAGGGTTTCGGCCTCGTAGTGGGGCAGGCCCAGCCGGTTCATGCCCGTGTCCACGTGCAGGCAGGCGGGTCCGCCGCCCGTGTCCTTCCACGCCTCCACGTCGCCAAGGGTGTTGAGGACGGGAACCAGGCCCGCCGCGCGGAGGTCTGCCTCGCATTCCCTGGGCGCGCCGTTCAGGACGAGGATTTCCGCGCCCGGCAGCAATTGGCGAAGCGCGAGCCCCTCGTCGACGAGCGCGACGAAAAAGGTGCGCGCGCCCGCGTCCCACAAGGTTTGCGCCACGGGCGCGACGCCCAGCCCGTAGGCGTCCGCCTTGACCACGGCGGCGCAGTTCCGGCTTTCCAGCTTGTCCCGCAAGAGCCGCCAGTTGGCCGCGACCGCGTCCAGGTCGATTTCGAGGATGGCGCCGGCGTGCTCGCTTGTGGGCATTACGTTACATCCCGTCCTGTCCGTGTCCCGGGTCCAGGTCGCCGAAGCGGGTGAACTCGCCCTGGAACATCATCCGGACCGTGCCGATGGGGCCGTGGCGCTGCTTGGCGACGATGACCTCGGCGATGTTCTGGCTTTCGGCCATGCGCTGCTCCCAGCGCTCCTTGCGCTCATAAAAGCGGTCGTCCTTTTCGTCGGCGCGGTGCGTGGGTTCGGCGCGGGACAGGTAGTACTCCTCGCGGAAGATGAACATGACCACGTCCGCGTCCTGTTCGATGGAGCCCGATTCGCGAAGGTCGGAGAGCTGGGGGCGGGGCGGTTCGCGCTGCTCCACCGCGCGGGAAAGCTGTGACAGCGCGAGCACCGGCACGTCCAATTCCTTGGCCAGCGTCTTGAGCCCTCGGGTGATTTCCGAGACCTCCTGCACCCGGCCGTCGTTGCGGCTGTTCGGCGATCCCGCGATGAGCTGCAGGTAGTCGATGACGATCAGGCCGAGCCCGTGCTGGCGTTTCAGCCTGCGCGCCCGTGTCCTGAGCGCGCTGATGGTCAGCGCGGGGGTGTCGTCGATGAAGATGGGGATGTCGTGGAGCGTCTGGCTGGCGGAGAACAACTTGTAGAACTCGTCGTTGGACAGTTCGCCCTTGCGGATCTTGTCCGACGACAGGTTGGACTGTTCGGACAGGATGCGGGTGGCCAACTGCTCGCCCGACATTTCGAGCGAGAAGAACCCGACCGCCGCGCCTTCCTCGCCGTTGGACTGGCGATGGGAGTAGGCGGCGTTGTAGGCGATGTTGGTGGCGAGCGCCGTCTTGCCCATGGACGGCCGTCCGGCCAGGATGAGCAGGTCCGAGGGGTGCAGCCCGCCCAGCTTCTTGTCCAGGTCGATGAAGCCGCTGGTGACGCCCGCCAGCTTGCCTTCGCGCTTGTGGGCCAGCTCGGCGATGTTGATGGCCTCGATCACGGTTTCCTTGAAGGTCTGGAAGCCGCCTTCGTACTCGCCCTTGGTGGCGAGGTCGTAGAGGTGCTGTTCGGCCGCCTCGATCTGGGCCGGGGCGTCGTCGTCGATTTCCGCGCCGTAGGCCCGGTTGACCACGTCCTCGCCCAGGCCGATCAACTGGCGCTTCAGGTACGCGTCGTGGATGATGCGGCCGTATTCGCCCGCGTTGATCACGGTTACGGCGGACGCCGCCAACTCGGCCAGATAGGCGGGGCCGCCGATGTCGGCCAGCGATTCGTCTTGTTCGAAATAGGCCTTCAGCGTCACCGGGTCCGCCATCTGGCCCCGTTCGACGAGCTTTTCCATGGCGGCGTAGACGCGGCCGTGCTCGCCCAGCGCGAAATGCTCGGGCCGCAGGAACTCGGACACCCGTTCGTAGGCGCGGTTGTTGACCAGGATGGCGCCGAGCAGCGCCTTCTCCGCCTCCAGGTTATGGGGCGGGGCGCGATAGGCGGGACCCAGGCTTTCGCCTTCCAGGGGGTCCGGCGGGGGGGCGGTCAGGGTGATCATGATCGGACCTCAATAGGGCGAGTCGGCCCGTCTCCGCAAAGCCCCAGAAGGGGGATAAGTGGATAACGCCGGGATAAGTTCCGACGTTCCGCGAGGTCTGTTAGATATGGGGACAACCGGTGGAAAAGAAAACGGCGCGTCCGATGGGCGCGCCGTGATCGTGTTGATTCCGTTTGGAAATCAGGCCTCTTCCGGGGCCTCTTCCTCGGCGGGCTCGCTCGACTCCTCGGTTTCTTCGTCGGGGGCGGGCTCTTCCTGGGCCTCTTCGGCTGGGGCTTCTTCCGCCGTATCCTCGGCGGGCCCGGCGTTCTCGCCCGCGCCTTCCTCGAAGATCTCGACCTGGGGCTCGGGGGCCTGTTCCTCCTCCTCCTCGCCGATCAGGGCGCGGCCGGTCTTCTGTTGGATTTCCGCTTCTTCCTCGGATCGGGCCACGTTGACGGTGATCTCGACCATGACCTCTGGGTGCAGGCGGACGTGGACCGGATGGATGCCGATGCTCTTGATCGGGTGGTCCAGTTCGACCTGGCGGCGCTCGACCGAGAAGCCCTGGTTCGTCAGCTCTTGCGCCACGTCGCGGGAATTCACCGAACCGTAAAGCTGCCCGGCCTCGCCCGCCTGGCGGACCAGGACGATCCACTGGCCGTCCATGCGCGCGGCGACGGATTCCGCCTCGGTCTTTCGCTCCAGGTTGCGGGTTTCGAGCTGGGCGCGCTGGGCCTCGAAGACCTTGCGGTTTTCCTCGGTCGCGCGGAGCGCCTTGCCCTGGGGAAGCAGGAAGTTGCGGGCGAAGCCCGGTTTGACCTTCACCAAGTCGCCCATCTGCCCCAGTTTCTCGATGCGTTCCAGCAGTATCAGTTCCATCGGTCCCTCTCCATAGACTCGCCCGGGGAAAAGGCGGCGCGGCTCCGTTTCCGACGTGGACGAACGGACGCGCTCCTCGCGCAATGGCCCGGGAAGGCGCGGATATTGGCCCTCCGGCGGCGTTCTGTCAACCGTTCTGGGGGGATTACTTCGGCAGGGTGAAGATTTCCCCGCTTTCCTCGAGTTCGGGCGTCGCCAGATCGACGAACAGGTCGGTGACCGCCTCCGGCGTTTTCAGTGTTTCCGGGTCCTCGCCGGGGAAGGCCTCTGCGCGCATGCCGGTGCGGGTGGCGCCGGGGTTGACCAGGTTGGCCTTGATGTGGGTCTTGGCCACCTCGGCGGCGTAGATCCGGACCGTGTGCTCCAGCGCCGCCTTGGAGACCGCGTAGGCCCCCCAGTAGGCCCGCGCCTCGGCCCCGACCGTGGAGCTGACGAAGATGGCGCGTCCCGCGTCGGAAGCCCGAAGCAATGGATCAAAGGCCCGAAGAAGCCGCCAGTTGGCGGTGGCGTTGATGGCCATGACCTTTTCCCAAAGGTCCGGGTCGGTGTGGGTGATGGGGCCGAGAACGCCGAGCGCGCCCGCGTTGCCCACCAGAATGTCGAGCCGCCCCCAACGTTCGTAGACCGCCGCGCCCATTTGGTCGATGACGGCGAAATCGGACAGGTCGGCGGGGACAAGGGTGCATTCGCCGCCGTGGGCGCGGATCAGGTCGTCCAACTCCTCCAGCGCGCCCTGGGTGCGCGCCGCGCAGATGACGTGGGCCCCTTCGGCGGAATAGCGAAGCGCGACGGCCCGGCCGATGCCTCGGGACGCGCCGGTGATGAGCGCGATCCTGCCCGCGAGCCTGCCGTCCCTCGCCATCGGCTAATCCTGTTCGGCGAGAAGGGAGAGCTGGACCGGAACCGGACCGTCCTCGTGGTCCGAAAGACGGATCGGGTAGTCGCCGGTGAAGCAGGCGTCGCAGAACTGGGGATTGACGGAATTGCGGCTTTCCTTGCCCACGGCTTTGTAAAGCCCGTCCAGCGAGATGTAGGCCAGCGTGTCCACCCCGATTTCCCGGGCGATGGTCTCCACGTCGAAGCGCGCCGCCATCAGCTCCTCTCGGCTCGGCGTGTCGATGCCGTAGAAGCACGAATGGGTTGTCGGCGGGCTCGAGATGCGCATGTGCACCTCCTTGGCCCCGGCGTTGCGGACCATTTCCACGATCTTGCGCGACGTGGTGCCGCGCACGATGGAGTCGTCCACCAGCACCACCCGCTTGTCCTTCAGGTACCCGGCGTTGGCGTTGTGTTTCAGCTTCACGCCCAGATGGCGGATGTTGTCGGTGGGTTCGATGAAGGTGCGCCCGACGTAGTGGTTGCGGATGATGCCGAGTTCGAAGTGCACGCCGGACTCCTCGGCGTATCCAAGCGCCGCCGCAACCCCGGAATCGGGAACCGGCACCACGTAGTCCGCGTCCACGTGGCTTTCGCGGGCGAGCTCGACCCCGATGCGTTTCCGGACCTCGTAGACGTTGCGGCCCTCGAGGACGCTGTCGGGGCGCGAGAAGTAGATGTATTCGAAGATGCAGAATCGGCTGGCCGACTTGGCGAAGGGCCGGATGGAGCGCAGGCCCTGCTCGTCCACGATGACCACCTCGCCCGGCTCCACGTCGCGGACGTAGTCGGCGCCGATGATGTCGAGGGCGCAGGTCTCCGACGTGATGATGTAGCTGCTGCCCAGCCTGCCGATCACCAGGGGGCGCACGCCGAGCGGGTCGCGCACGCCGATCAGTTTCTTCTGGGTCACCGCCACCAGGGAGTACGCGCCCTCCATCTGGCGCATGGCGTCGATCATGCGGTCGACCACGGTGGAGTACAGGCTGATGGCGATCAGGTGCACGATGCATTCGGTGTCGCTGGTGGACTGGAAGATGCAGCCCCGGCGCACCAGTTGTTTCCGCGTGGCGTAGGAATTGGTCAGATTGCCGTTGTGGGCGATGGCCAAGCCGCCGAACTCGAAGTCGGCGAACAGGGGCTGGACGTTGCGCAACACGGTGTCGCCGGTGGTGGAGTAGCGCACGTGGCCCAGCGCCATGGCGCCCGGCAGCCGTTCTATCACCTTCTCGTCGCCGAAGATGTCGCCCACATGGCCCAGGCTGCGATGGTTGTGGAAGTGCTCTCCGTCGAAGGAGCAGATCCCTGCCGCTTCCTGGCCCCGGTGCTGCAGCGCGTGGAGGCCGAGCGCCGTCAGCGCGGTGGCGTCGCCGTTGTCGAAAATCCCGAACACGCCGCACTCGTCGTGGAAGTGGTCGTCGTCAAGTCGGATTCGGGTGGGAGTCTTGGGCATGGCGTTGGCGGTTCCGCTATTGGACTCCCTCGTAAAGACGGTCCATGTCCTGGCGCGCGCCGGGCTCGTAACCGCCTGGGGGAGGAGACTCCCCTCCCTTGGGGGGGAGAGTCAACATTTGGTTCAACTGCTCCTGGGTCTTGTCCTCGATCATCTTCTGGGCGTCGCGCTCGGCGCCGACGGCCTTTTCCCTGGCCGCACGGTACGTTTCCTCGGGCACCAGCGACATGAGCCAATCGGATCCCAGCGCCATCAGATTGTGGCTCCGGGCCTCGGCCAGCCAGGATGGCGGGTCTTCGTCCTCGTCCAACACCATCCATGTCAGGCCGATGTAGACCAAGCAGATCAAAAGCGCCCCGCGCGCCAGGCCGAACAGGAATCCCAAGGAGTTGTCCAGCGGGCTGAGCGCGCTGTCCTTGATCAGGCTGGTCACGAATCCGGTGACGAGCGCCAGCAGCAGCAGGGTCACGATGAACAGCCCCGCCCCGGCCACGGCGTTGGCGATCCATTCCACGGAAATGAACTCCTGGACATGGGGTTGGGCGTAGGGGAAACCGTAGACTGCGGCGGCGGTCGCGCCGACCCAGCCGCCCACCGAGAAGACCTCGTGGACGAATCCCCGGAAAAAGCCCATGATCGCCGACAGCAACAGCACCACGGCGATGCCGATATCGACGGCGTTGACGCCCAGTTGCTCTATCATGGCTTACATGGTCCCCGTCACGGTGGCCAGTTCGGGACGGCGTTTTCCGCCTTGCGCCTCGAACACGGCCAAAAGATCGTCTAGGCGCGCGATCTCCCGAATCTCGATCCCCGTCGGGACCCGATCGGCGCCCTTGCGCGCGCGGCGCTCGGGCGCCAGCGCGCGGGTGAAGCCCAGCTTCGCGGCCTCCTTCAGCCGGGCGTCGGCCTGGGCCACGGGGCGGACCTCGCCGGACAGCGCGATCTCGCCGAACACCGCCGTTCCCGCCGGAACCGGCGCGCCGCCCAGCGCCGAGACCAGAGCCGCCGCGACCGCGAGATCGGCGGCGGGCTCGGCGACCCGAAGCCCTCCGGCCACGCTAAGGTAGACGTCGTGGGCCCCGAAAGCGAGCCCGCATCGCGCCTCCAACACCGCCAGCACCATGGCGAGCCTGCCCGAATCCCATCCCACCACCGCCCTGCGGGGCGTGCCGAAGGACGACGGCGCGATCAGGGCCTGGATTTCGACCAAAAGCGGGCGGCTGCCCTCCACGCCCGCGAACACGGCGGCGCCCGACACGTCGTCCCGCCTGTCTGCCAGGAACAGCTCGGACGGGTTGGGGACCTGGGCGAGGCCCGCGTCGGTCATTTCGAACACGCCGATCTCGTCCGTGGCGCCGAATCGGTTCTTCACCGCGCGCATGATGCGGAAGTGATGGCCCCGATCCCCCTCGAAATACAGCACCGTGTCCACCATGTGCTCCAGCACCCTTGGGCCCGCGATGGCGCCTTCCTTCGTTACGTGACCCACCAGGAGCAGGGTGAAACCCCGGCGCTTGGCCAGCCGGATCAGCTCGTGGGCCGAGGCGCGCACCTGCCCCACCGTTCCCGGCGCCGATTCCAGGGCGTCCACGTACATGGTCTGGATCGAATCGATCACCACCACCTCGGGTCCCTCCGGGGCCTCCAGCGAGGCGGCGATATCGCGGACGTTGGTGGCGCAGGCGAGCTCGACCCTTGCGTCGGCGAGGCCCAGCCGGTCGGCGCGAAGCCGGACCTGGTCGATGGCCTCCTCGCCGGAGATATAGACCGCCCGGTGGTTGGCCGACAGCGCCGCCGTGGCTTGAAGCAAAAGGGTGGACTTTCCGATGCCGGGGTCGCCTCCGACCAGAAGCGCCGAGCCCGGCACCAAGCCGCCGCCGCAGACCCGGTCGAATTCGGCGATTCCCGTCGCCAAGCGGGGAGGGCGCGCGTTTTCGCCCTTCAGGCCGACGAAATCGATGCGCCGGCCCTTGGCCTTGCCGAGCCCCTTGGGCGCGAACTCGGCCGCCGCCTGCTCCTCGGCCATGGAGTTCCAGGCCCCGCACGCGTCGCACCGGCCGCTCCATTTGGACGAGACCGCTCCGCATTGGGAGCAAACGTACTGGGACCGTTGTCGCGCCACCCGAACCACCTTGGGACCCAATGACCACCCAGGAATGTTTTACGGGGGAGGGAGCGGGAACTCAAGGAGGGTTTGGCCGATTTGGATATGAATCGCCCCTCGTCCACCGCATTTAGAGCAGGTCTGGTTAAATGGATTTCACTCTTTCATTCGTCATGGCCGGGCTTGACCCGGCCATCCACGCCGTTTTTCGTGGCCCCCGGGGACAAGCCCGGGGGTGACGCGCAAGGGCGGAGCGTATCTCATTGGACGTGACACGCTGTAGATAATCAAGGCGTTCGCTGAACGGGCTTCCCGGACAAGGGCGCGAAGGTCTATGGCGGCGGGGGCGCCGCTAGAAATCCCGACCCAGCGCGCGGGCCAGGACCATGTAGAGCTTGCCGATATCGGACGACAGGAAGATGGTGCTGAGCACGCCGTCGTGGTCGCGCTTCTTGGCTTCCTCGTTCATGGTCTCGAAGTCGGTGATGAAGCGCATGACGAAGTCGCGGAACTCCACGTCCTCCTGGAACTTGGCCTGCAGGCCCTGGAGCTTGGCCTTCTCGCGGAAGCCCAGCATCTTGCGCACGAACACGCCGCGTTCGCCGCGGTTGAACCGGCGCCAGTCCTCTTCGGTGATGGGGGTCTCCATCAGGCGGCTCATGTCCACGGCCACCGACTGCAGGCGCTCGGTGATGAAGGTGGACCGGCGCAGGAAGTCATCCACGCCCGCTTCCTGCATGGCCTTGTTCATGTCGGTCAGCAGCGCCTGCGCCTCCTGCGCGGCCTTGCGCAACATCTGGTTCTGGCGGTCCATGGCGTCGTTGAGCGACTTGGCGTCGTCCGCCGCCTGTCGGGACACGCCGCGAATGGTGTCGGCGCGCTGCTTGATGGAGCGGTCCCAGGTGGCGAAGTTGTTGCGGGCCTCGTCCGAAATGCCGCGGAGCTCCTCGGTGCTCTGGCGCAACGCCTCGCCCATGCCGCCAAGGCTCTTTTCCGTGGTGTTGTAGGACTTGTTGAGTTCGGTCAGGCGCAGCCGGATGGAATCGTCGGCCTGCTCCAGTCCGCTCGCCACCTGCTGGGCGCGGTGGAGCGCGTCGCGGGAATGGGTCTTTAGAAGCTCGGCGACCCGGCCCAATTTCTCGGCGCCGCGCTCGGATGCCGCGTCGGTCTCCTCGGTGCGCCGGGTCAGCGCGCTTCCGGCCCAGTCCAGGCGCGAGACCGCTTCCTCCACCGCGTGGGACAGCCGATCGGTGCCGTCCGAGATGTTGGACACCGCGCTTTCCATGCGCTTCTCAGCCGCGCTGGAGGCGCCGTCGATTTCGGTCGCGCGGGCCTGGAACGCCTCGGACGCCTCCTTCAAGGTGGCCATGGACTGGGTCGAGAGCTGGTTGAGGCTGTCGGCGTTCTCGAAAATCAGCTCGCCCACTTCCTCCATGTCGCGCCGCGCCCGGTCGGTGACCACGTCCAGCTCCCGGACGTGGCCCTGAAGCGCCTTGGACACCAGGCCCATGAGCTTGGACGCCCGGTCCACCGCCTGGGTGACGTCGGCGCCCCGAGTGCTGAGCGTCTGGCTGATATCGCTGAGTCTGCCAACGGCTTCGGTCGAGGCCTCGCCCATCTCGGCCACCTGGGCCTGCACCGCGTCGGCGACGACACGCATGCTCTGGACCGCCGTGCCCTGGATTTCCTCCAGCTCCTGGGTGCGGCGCTGGAGTAGCTCGCCCATGTCGCCGACCTTTTCGCTGGCCTGGTTCAGGCTGGCGTCCAGCATGGCGGAATGGTCGCCCAAGGCGGTGACGATTTCGTCCAGGCGCCCGGCGGCGCGGTCGGAGGCCTCGGTGGCGTCGAGCACGCGCGAACGCAGGTCGCTGGTGACCTCCTCCATCCGGCTTTGCGCGGCGTAGGCGACCCTGTCGACCTCGTCGCGCACGGTGGTGGAGACTTGTTCGACGCTGGACACCGCCGTCTCGGACGCGTTCTCCGCCACGCCCTCGACGGCGGCGCGGAGCGCGTCCATGTGGCTGGTGGCCCCGCTTAGCGTCGTTCCCACCCTCGAGTCCATGGCGTTCGCGGTCTCGGTGATGCGCTCCATGGCCATGGACGACGATTCGTCCAGGCTGTCGTGGAACGTCCGGGCGACGTTGGTCAGGTATTCGGTTGCGGCGTCGGTGACCTCGGCGACCTCGTCGCCCACGGACCGAACCACGACCTCCAGGTGGCTGGTGGTGGCGTCCGAGGTCTGGGCGATGTTCCGGCGCGCCGTCTCGGCCATGGTTTCGACGTGAGCCTGGGTCTCCTCGGCGGTTTTCGCCATTTCCTCGCGGGCCTCGCGCGCGACCACGCCGACCTGGTTCCGGGTGGCGTCCGAAGCGTGGCCGACCTGGCCCATGGCCTCGCGTGCCACGGAGGCGACGTCTTCGCGGGCCTGCTCGGCCGTCCGTGAGACGGTCTCGGCGGCCTCGCCGCTGAAGTCCTGGAACCGTTGCTCGGCGGTTCCCAAGGTGGCGCCCAGCAACCGCTCCACGTCCGAGGCGATGACGGCGAGCTTGACTTGGGTCGCCTTGGTGGCTCGGCCCATATTCTCGACGGTTTCGTCCGATGTGGTCCGTATCTCGTCGCGCGCTGCCTCGGCTGCGCCGGTCAGGGTGGTTTCGACGGCCTCGGACAGGGAATCCATGTCCGCCTTGGCGGTTTCCGAGAGCTCGGACATCCGGCGGGACGCCTCGTCCCCGGTCTCGGCCAACAGGGAGCGGCCTTCGTCGGCGGTATCGGTCAGGCGGCGATGGGCCGCGCCCGCGACGTCGTCCAGGTCCCGGACGGCGGTTTCGGCGGTCTGGTCCATTTGGGCGCGGGCGAGGGCGCCCGCCCTGGTCAGGCGCGTGGTCGCCGTCCCCGACACCTGTTCGACGTGGACGCGTGCGGCCGCGTCTGTCTCGTCCATCAAGACCTTGGCCGCATTGCCGGTTTCCGTAAGTCGCGTGGTCGCGGCATCCGCCACTTGGTCGATATGCTCGCGAA
>CAYFNC010000047.1:11958-25923 GCA_964344345.1 uncultured Hyphomicrobiales bacterium
CGGCGTCGTCGGTCTGCTCCATTACGGCCTTGGCCGCATCGCCGGTTTCCGTAAGTCGCGTGGTCGCGGCCTCCGCCACTTGGTCGACATGCTCGCGAACGGCGTCGTCGGTCTGCTCCATTACGGCCTTGGCCGCATCGCCGGTTTCCGTAAGCCGCGTGGTCGCGGCCTTCGCCACCTGATCGACATGCTCGCGGACGGCGCCGTCGGTTTGCTCCATCATGGCCTTGGACGCTTCGGAAGCCTCCGTTACGAGACGAAGCGCCTCGCTCGACACGTCCTCCAAGTGGGCCTTGGCGCTTTGGGAGGTTGCCTCCACGCCCTTGACGGCGCCGCTCGCGGTCTGCTCCATCTGCGAGCGGGTGAGGTTGCTGGTTTCCAGAATCTTCTTCGCCGCGGAGCCCGCCACTCGGTCGATGTTCGCGCGGGTGGCGTTGGAGGCGATCACCAGGCGTTTGGCCATCTCGGCCGCGAACTCCTGGATGCTTTCCTGGGTCGCCTTGGCGGTTTCCTCGACCTTGCCCAGGGTCTCGCCGGTGACGGCCTCGACGCTTGCCCGGACGCCTGCCGCGGTTTCGTCCACCTTGCCCGAGGCCTCGCCCGCGATGCGGGTCATGGCTTCGCTGGAGGCTTCCGTCGTTTTCTCCAAGAGCGACCGCGCGCTTTCGGAGACGCCCGCGAGCCTGGTTTCGGCTGCTTCTGTCATTTCCCCGAACCGGCCCTCGGCGGTGTCGACGGCGGCGGAAAGGCGGGTTTCCACGTTTTCCGCAATGCTTTCCATGCGCTCCCGAGACGCGGCCGAGGTCTCCTCCAGGCGCTTGAGCGCGTCTCGGGAAAGGGCGTTGACGTTGTCGCGCGCGCTCGAGGCGGTGTCGGAAACCTGTTCGCGGGTGTCCTTGCCGACGGATTCGATGTGGCTCTTCGCGGCGACCGACGCCTGGACGATTTCCGTGCGCATGGCGCGCGCGAGCGCCTCGACATGGGAGACCGTGGACGCCGATGCGACGCCGACGATGCGGGTGCCTTCCCGAAGTATGCCCGTCACGGTCTTGATGCGCGAACCCGCCTCCTCGGTGACGCCCGCGAGTTCCTCCGATTGCTTGCGCAGCCCGTCGGACGCGGCGTCGAGAAGGGCGGCGGAGTCCTCGCTCTGCTGGCCCAGTTGCGCCGAGCGCTCGCCAAGGGCCGCGCCCACGGTCTCGATGCGCTCGGACGCGCGCTCGGACGCGGCGGCGATGCTCTCGCTTTCGCGCCCCATGACGGCGTTCAGGTCGGTGAGCTGGCGAAGGGCGCGGGACGAGGCGTTGAAGACCTCCTCGGCCTTCTCGTTCAGGACGCCCGCCGCGTCGGCGACGTCGTCGCGGCTGCGCGCGCCGACCTGGGACACGGCCTCGGTCTGGTTGCGCAGAAGTTCGGCGGCGGAGCGAACCTCGCGGGTGGACTGCTGCGTCGCGTCCTCCAGCTCCTTGTGGCTCTGGCGAAGCGTTTCGACCACGCTTTCGATGCGGCCGTTGGCGGTTTCGGACTGGCTGTCCACCTCGCCCGCGCGCTCGCGGAGAAGGGCTGCGGTATCGAGAAGCTGCCGATTGGCCTTTTCCGACGCCGCCGCCAGCGTTTTGGCGCCTTCGGCCAGGCGGTCGCCGCTTTCGTCCATGTCGCGGGCGGCGGCTTCGTTCTGGGCGGCGAGGTCGCGGGTCCGGTCGCGGAGGACGTCGCCCAGGGAGTTCAGGCGGCCCGCGGCGTCTTCACCGAGACCGGTGAGCTTGGCGAAGCCGTCCCCGACCTCGCGCGACAGCTTTCCGACCTGGTCGGCGCCCTCGTTGACCTGCGCGAGGCCGGAGCGGAGCGCCCGGGTGGCGGAGACGATGCCGATGACGCCGCGTTCGGAGGCGGCGGTGACGTCCTCGGCCCCGCCGCGAAGCGACGTGGTCAGGGTGTCGAGTCCTATGGTGGCCTTTTCCGAGGCGGAAGCGGTTTCCAGGGCCCCGTCGCGAAGCGCCGTGATGACCTCGGCCAAGCGGCGGCTCGATTCCTCGGCCGCGCGCAGCATGTCCTCCTCGCGCGCCCGAAGCGCGTCGCCCGCCGCGCCCAACCCGGACACCGCGTCGCCGGTTGCGCGGCCGAGCTCGGTCGAGCGGGCCTGGATAAGCTCGCCCACCCGTTCGGTGCGGTCCATGGCCTCGTCGGCGCCGGTGGACAGCTCCCGGTTCGCCTGGCGCAGAAGCTCGCCCAGCCCCCGGACCCGGTCGGCGGAGCGTTCGGACTGCTGGTCGATTGTTTCGGACTGGCGCATGAACTGTTCGCCCGCGGACTTGACGCGAAGCAGCGCCTCTTCGGTCACCGACTGCAGGGAGCGCACTTGGTCGCCTAGGCCCGCGTTGGCGTCGCGCATCTGTTCGTTGACCGCGCCCGAGGCCTCCCGCAGGAACTCGGCGCGGCGCTCCAGCCCCTCGGCCATTTCCTGGGCGCGTTCGGCCACGGCGCGGGCGGCGTCGTGGAGATCGTCGCCTCGGGAGGCCAGCAGGTCGCGCATATCGGAGGTGTTGTTGGCGGCGCGGTCGGACTGTTCGGACAGGTCGTCGGTGGCGTTTCGGAGCTCGCGCGCGCTGTCGCGTACGGAATCCGCAGCCTCGATGGCGACGCGGTTGGCGTCCTCGGTCGACGACTTGACCGTCGACCCGACCCGTTCGGACTCTTCGAGCGCCTTCGCGGACACACGCTCCATCTCCGCCATGCGGTCGCCGAACAGCTCGGTGGTTTCGCGAATGTCGTCGGCGGCGTTTTCGGCGACGCCGGACAACTCTTCGGTGCGGCGGCGAAGGATTTCCACGTATTCCTCGACCCGGGCCGAGGCGCGCTCGGACGACAGGCTGAGATCGTTGGAGTTGCGGTGCAGCGTCTCGCCAACCTCTCGGGCCTTCTCGGCGGCGCGCTCGGCCGCCGCGACCAGGTCCTCGCGCTGGCGGCGCAGGGTCTCGGCGACCGCGTGGGCGCGGATGTCGGCGTCCTCGGTGACCTGCTCCAACTCCTGGGCCTGTTTGCGCACCCGCTCGTGGGCGGCTTCGGCGCGCGAGATGGCGAGTTCGGACGCCCTGGTCAACTCCTGGGCTTGGCGCCGCAGCGAGTCGGAAACCTCGGTCACCCGGCGCATGGCCGTGTCGGAAGGATAGATAAGTTGCTCCAGATGCCAACGCAGCATCTCGCTTTCGCGTTTCAGGGAGCGGCCGCGCTCGAAATGCGCCACCACCATCCAGATCAGCGCCAGCGGCGTCAGCGCCCCGGCCGCGACCCCGCCCAACTCGTGGGGCAGAAGCTCCAGGAGGTTGGCCCAGCCGAGCTGCTCCTCGACGGTCCAGCCGACGGTGAACAGCCACGAGCCGCTCAGCGCCGTTCCCGCCATGACGGGAAAGCTCCGCCTGATCCAGAACGGCGCGCGGTATTTTTCCGGTAAAAGGGCCTGGCCCTCCGATGACGGCTCCCCGTCGTCGAAGGTCTCTAGCTCTTCCCCCTCTTCCACCCCGCTTTCGGGTGGATTGCGCTCGAGATTCGTATCCACCATCGCTTGAGGGTTCTACATGGCCGGGCCTAAAAAATGCTTAACGAATTGTCCTTTGATTTCAAATAGGTCACGAATGCGTTCGACCGCTCCACCGCGCGGGGACGGTCATGGCGGCGGATTGCGCATGCCTGTCGTACCCGAAACGCGTCAAAGACCCCCAAGGGGGAAGGGCGGCTAGGCCGCCTTCTTGTCGATGCCGAGACGGCGCCAGACTTCCTGGATGGCGTTGACCAGGTGGTCCATCTGCTCGTCCGTGTGCAGCGGCGTCGGCGTGATGCGAAGGCGCTCGGTCCCGCGCGGCACGGTCGGATAGTTGATGGGCTGGATATAGACGTTGTAGTCATCCATCAACATGTCGGACGCCTGCTTGCAGAGCTTGGGGTCGCCGACCAGGACCGGCACGATGTGGCTGACGCTCTTGATCACCGGGATGCCGCACTCGCCGAGGCGGCGCTTCAAGGTGGCCGCGCGCTCCTGATGGCGCTCGCGCACCTCGTTGTGGTCCTTCAGGAAGCGGATGCTCGCCCGGGCGCCGGCGGCGATGGCCGGGGGCAGGGCGGTCGAGAAGATGAATCCCGACCCGAAGGAGCGCACGAAATCGCACATGGCGGGCGAGCCCGCGATATAGCCGCCGATGACGCCGAACGCCTTGGCCAGCGTGCCCTGTATGATGGAGACCCGGTGCATGACGCCGTCGCGCTCGGCCACGCCCGCGCCCCGGGGGCCGTACATGCCGACGGCGTGGACCTCGTCCAGGAAGCTGAGCGCGTTGTGCTTCTCGCACACGTCCAGGATCTCGCCGATGGGGGCGATGTCGCCGTCCATGGAGTAGACGGACTCGAACGCCACCAGCTTCGCCTGCTCCCGGGGGTACTGGGACAGCTTGCGGTCCAGGTCCTCGGGGTCGTTGTGGCCCCAGATGTGTTTCTTGGCGCGGGAGTGCTTGATGCCCTCGATCATGGAGTTGTGGTTCTCGGCGTCCGAAAGCACCACGCAGTCGGGAAGCATGGAGCAGACGGTCGACAGCGCCGTCATGTTGGCCATCCAGCCCGACCCGAGCACCAGCGCGGCCTCGGTCCGGTGCAGGTCGGCGAGCTCGCGCTCCAGCATCACGATGTAATGGTTGGTGCCGGAGATATTGCGGGTTCCGCCGGCGCCGGCGCCGGAATTTTCGATGGCCTCGTGCATGGCGGCCAGAACGTCGGAATGCTGGCCCATGCCGAGATAGTCGTTGGAGCACCAGACCGTGATCTCGCGAACGCCCCCGTCATGGGCGTGGAAGCGCGCCACGGGGAAGCGCCCCGCCTGGCGCTCCAGGTCCGCGAACACGCGGTAGCGCCCCTCGGTCTTGAGCTCGCCCAACCGGTCGGAGAAAAATTTGTCGTAATTCATTCCACTCACCCTAACAACGGGCGCGAGCCCCCATCTCCCGCCGATTCGCTTCTCTTAACACGTAGGCTAGAAGGTCTGATATCTCAAGGCAAGACACTCTTGTGAACAAAAGCGAATAAATAATTATTCGGAGGCGGAAAATCACCGCCGGGCTTCGCCCGGCGGGGGCGCCGGGACCGAGGTCGGCGGGGCGTTTCTCTCGATCAATTTTTGTTCCATCCCGTTGATGGTCTGGTTCATTTCCCCAACCAGAGCGCGGGTGTCGGCCATGTCGGCGGACATTTTCCGGATGTCGCCGCGCATCTGGATCATGGCGTCGCGCATGACCGCGAGGCTGTCGTTCATGTCCCGGACCACCCCCGCGAGCGTCCACATCACCGCCATCCCGGCCGCGACAAGCAAAAGCACGACTGCGTTGCGTCCCGTTCCGTCCCGCATCCCTCTCTCCGATCGCAAGCGGAGTCGCCAGGATACCATGGCCCGGACGCGGCCCAAAGGGGCATTCCAGCCTTGCGGGGCCGGTCCGGGCGCCATACTGTCCGCCCCATGATTTTCGCGCAGATTTCCGACTTGCATCTCAGGGGCGACGGCTTGCCGTTGAAGGGGATGGTGGATTCCGAGGCCGCCGTGAAGGCCTGTTCGGACAAGCTGAACGCCTTCGAGCCGCGACCGGACGCCGTGCTGGCCACCGGCGACCTTGCCAACAAGGGGGAGGCGCAGGACTACACCGAACTGCGCCGCCTGTTCGACGGTTTCGAGATGCCGGTCTACGTCATCCCCGGCAACCACGACAGCCGGGAGCTGATGCGCGAAGCCTTCGGCGATTGGGGTTACCTGCCCATGGAGGGGGCGTTCCTCCATTACGCCATCGACGACTTTCCCATCCGCCTGATCGGGCTCGACACCAAGATGGCCGACGGCGACGGCGGCGAGATGTGTCCCGAGCGGGTCCGATGGCTGGACCGGACGCTGGCCGAGGGCGGCGACAAGCCGACTCTGATCTTCATGCACCACGCGCCATTCCGCACCGGCATCGGTTTCATGGACAAGCTGCCGTTCGCGGGCGCGAAGGAGATGGAGGCGGTGGTCGCGCGTCATCCCAACGTCGAGGCGGTGGTCGCGGGGCACCTGCACCGGATGATGACCACCCGCTGGGGCGGGACGGCGGCCACGGTCGCGCCCAGTTCGGCGTTTCAGATGAGCCTGGACCTAACCCCGGGCTCCAAATCATCTTTTGTGCTGGAGCCCCCGGGAATCCCCATGCACGCCTGGGAGCCCGACATGGGGGTGGTGACGCACATGTGCGTCATCGGCGACTTCGGGCCGCGCCATCCCTTCCACGTCGGCTGATGGCGGCTCCATAAGATTCTGAGAAACCACACCATTTCGCGTGTGCAAAAATTTATGGTAAATTTATGTCGGAATCGCGTAGTATGGTGCTGCGGTCGCGAAGGGCCGCGGCTGTTTTCGAGGGCGGTTTGGGACGCATTTTCGAGTTGGGATCGCTGGGCGCGATCGGGGCCATGGGATTGGCCTTCGCCGCCTCGCTCGCCTTCAATCCGATTTCCAAGGAGACGCAGTCGCCGAACGCTATGTTCGCCGAGTTGCCCCCGGATTTCCTGACTGCTTCGGCCCACGGGGGCTGGAGGGGGCTTGGGGCGAACCCGGAGGAGTCCATCGCGGCCATGCCCCGCTGGCGCCTGACCGCCCGGAACGTGTCCAGGGCGTTCGCCGGTCTGCGCTATGACCTGAAGGCCGTGGCGTCCCGTAACGACCCGGTTCCCAGGGTCTATCTGGCGAGCCTGCCCCAGGACATGGTCAACGTCCGCCAGATCGCCAAGAGAAAGGCCGTCTTCTTCCAGTCGGTCCTGCCCCTGGTCCTGCAGGCGAACGAGGAGATACTCGAGGATCGCGCCAGGCTATGGAATATCCGCTACAAACGGCGCATGGGCCTGCCCGTGTCCGCCCAGGACCGCCTGTGGCTCGCCATGATGGCCGACCGCTACCGCTCCGAGCGCGGGGACGTCGACGCGCTGTTGGTGAAGGTGGACGTGATTCCGCCGTCTCTCGCCCTCGCCCAGGCGGCGGAGGAAAGCGGCTGGGGCACGTCGCGGTTCTCGCGCGACGGCAACGCCATCTTCGGCGAATGGACCTTTTCCGCGGCCGACGGGCTGGTCCCGCATCGGCGCGAGGAAGGCAAGACCCATCGGGTCAGGATCTTCGCCAATATCCTGGATTCCGTCAGGGCCTACGCCCGCAACCTGAACCGCCACCGCGCCTATCGCGGGCTGAGGGAGGCGCGAGCCCGCATGCGAAAGCGGGGCGAAACGCTGGGCGGCGCGACCCTCGCACTGGCGCTCGGCGCCTATTCCGAACGCGGCGACAAGTACGTTCAGGCCATTCGCGGCCTTATCGAAGCCAACGGACTTTCGGCGCTGGACAACGCCAAGCTGAAGCCCGAGCGCCGGACCCCGGACCAGCGCGAGGCGCGGAACGCCCTGCCACGAGCGCCGTTGACCTGATTTCTTTCCGAATTCACCGTGGAACGACGAACTGGCGGCCCAGCCAGCGCCAGCGGCCGTCGCCCACCGGCAAAGTGCAGTTGAGCCGCGTGCGGCCCTTGGGGAAGGGCTGCTCGACCCGGACCTCGACCCGGCGCGCGCCCAGGCGCTCGATCCGCACCGACTCCCCGGCCACGTGGGACGCGTAGCACGCCAACCGGTCGAGCCCCCGAACGCTTTCCGCCACGGTGAAGCCGAGCGATGGGGGATTGTTCCCGGTGATCAGATGGTCCGGAGGCACCATGTCGGAGACCGGAAGCGCCATGGCGTTGGCGGCGAGCCGCAGCCGGGCGATGTCGCCGTAGTGCTCGTTCAGGGCGAAACGGGGCAGGAAAAAGAAATTCGCCGTTCCGTCGAAGGCGCCGGAATGTTGGCCGAACGCGGCCTCGAACCCTTCTTCCTTGACCAGGTCCTCGACCGCGCCGCTCGCCTCGCCGTAAGGGTAGGCGAACAGGGCGGGGCGGCGGCCGAGCTCCGCTTGGAACCGCTCGCCGGATTTATTCAGATCCTTGCGGATCTTGTCCTCGCTGGCCTCGGCCATGTGCAGGTGGGACGCCGTCTGGCTGCCGATCTCGACACCGGCGGCGGCCAGTTCGCGAAGCGCGCCCCAGTCCATGTAGTCGGCCCCGCCGTGGTCCAGGGGATCGGTGGCCGCGAACAGGGTGAAGGGGATGCCCGCCTCGCGCAGCATGGGCCAAGCGGTGATATAGACCGAAAGGTAGGCGTCGTCGATGGTCACGCCCACGGTCCGTTTCGGCAACTCCCGTCCCTCGCGCAGCGCGGCCACGATCTCGCGCACCGGCAGGACCGAATACTTGTCCCGCTTCAACTCGGCGATGTGGGCCTCGAACTGTTCTATGGTGGTGTTGGTGGACGGATAGGCGGATTCGCCGAAACGGTGGTACATGATCAGCGTCGCCGAATTCCCGGCGAGCGCGGGGACGGCCCCCGCCAAGGCGGCGAAAACGAAGAAAAAAGCGCGTATGCTTCCGGCCAGCCTACGCCATGTCACGATGCGGTCCCCCCTTGTTATTCTTAGGCCGAAACCAAAGCTTGAACATCATACGGATTCTTCCCATTTCATCGAAGAAGAAAATTATTTCCGCCAATTAGTGACTAATCCGTAAAAGGAACATGCCAATGCCCCAGGCCGTGGACAATATCGCCCTAGACGTTCTATTCAACGACGCCAGGACCCATTCGGCTTGGCGAGACGAACCGGTCGCGCCAGAACTGTTGGAACGGGTCTGGAGCCTGGCCCGCATGGGCCCGACAAGCGCCAATTGCTGTCCGGCGCGGGTTGTGTTCGTGGTTTCGGCCGAGGCGAAGGAGCGGCTGCGCCCCCACCTGATGGAGGGGAACGTGGACAAAACCATGGCGGCCCCGGTCACGGCGGTCATCGGCCACGACATGGCGTTTTATGAGGACCTGCCGCGCCTGTTCCCCCATACCGACGCCCGGTCGTGGTTCGTGGGAAACCAGCCGTTGATCGAGGAAACCGCCTTTCGCAACGGAACCCTTCAGGGCGCATACCTGATGATGGCGGCGCGGGCGCTCGGCCTCGATTGCGGCCCCATGTCGGGCTTCGACAAGGACGGTGTGGACCGGGCGTTCTTTCCCGATGGCGCGGTCAAGTCGAATATTCTGTGCAACTTGGGGTATGGCGACGCGGGCGCCCTTCATCCCCGAGGGCCAAGACCGTCCTTCGACGAGGCGTGCGCCATCGCCTGACACGTCCGACTTCCCGGGCGCCCCGTTGCGATTCTCGCCTTCATATTTTATTTTGGCGCATTGCGCAAACGCTTGGTTGAAAATGCGTTGTCGGCTACATGACGTCTGGTTTTTCGGCTCCATATCGGCTACCATCCCAACTGTCGAGGAGTACATTGGGATGCGTCCGGCGACATGGGGAGGGGGCGTCTAGCAAACGGAGAATATCCAGCGGGCGCGTTTCCAAATGGTCTGCATCCGTTCGACGGAGTTGAATATCATCACGCCGCCCGCAGCCGAAAGAGGGCGCAGTTCAACGGGTTTCGCCATGAGGATCGAGGATTTCATCGAGGCGACGAACGCCGCCGAGACCCCGGAAGAGGTTTTCTCGCACTTCGAGAACGCCATGGTGGATTTCGGCTTCGACCGCATGCTCTACGCCGCGCTGCGCAACCACCCCGCATGCAGCGAGGAAATTCCCGCCGTGATGCGCAATTACCCCGACGACTGGATGGAGCATTACGTCGAGGCGGGATACATCGATTCCGACCCCGTGCGCGAGTTCTGCGTCACCTCCCGCTCTCCGTTCACTTGGGACGAGATCGCGCCGCTTGTGCCCCGCAAGCGCGCCAAGATCTTCGACGAGGCGCGCACGGCAGGGATCAAGGACGGCGTCGGCATCCCCATCCATGGTCCCAACGGCGAGGCCATGGGCATCGGGCTGGCCAGCAGCGCGGGCCACACCGACGCCAAGGACCATCTGAGCAAGCTGTTCATGATCGGGGTGCAGTTCCACACCGCCTATTCCGCCCTGACCATGCCGAGCATGAAGGTATGCGAGTCCGTGCGCCTCACCCCGCGCGAGCGCGAGGTGCTGCAATGGTGCGCCCAGGGCAAAAGCAACTGGGCGGTGTCTGAGATCCTGAACATTTCCGAGCACTCGGTCGATTTCCATCTTCGCAACATCTACCGCAAGCTCGGCGCCAATTCCCGCATCACCGCCGTGGTGAAGGCGCTGTACGCGGGCCTGATTTCCCTCTGATGCCACCCGCCCCATGAAATGATTGCACGCGGGCGGGGACTGCCTTTGGCCTCCTTGCTCTCCCAACGCGTCCAGATTGCGTTTCTGTAAGAACTTCGCGTTGAGTTGTGTTTGTAGTGCTTTGAATTTTCAAGATTTTCATAAAACCCTACGTAGGTTCGTAGGCTGACGCGCGTCGTCGAATACGGCTCTTATGCTCCCACGAAACGCCAACGAAAAAATCAAACAACAAGCCAATCCGAGCATATCGGGAGTAACGGAACATGATCGACTGCGTAACCATTGAGACGGCCCACCTTTTCGGCGACGCGCTGGCTTCCCAGTTCCGCCTCCGCCACAAGGTGTTCGTCGAACGCGAGAACTACAACGTTCCCACCTGGCGCGGCATGGAGTACGACCAGTACGACACGCCCGCGACCGTCTACTGCATCGCCCGTGACGATGCGGGGGTCGCGCGCGGCGTCGCCCGTCTGGCGCCCACGGACAGGCCCTACATGATCAAGGACCTGTGGCCGGACATGGTCTACACCATGCCGTTGCCCGGAGGGAGCGGCATCTGGGAGGCGACCCGCCTCGGCATCGACCAGGACCTGCCCAAGGAGCAACGCTCCGGAATCCTGAACGAGTTGATCCTGGCCTATATGGAAGCGGCCTTGATGCTGAAGGTCGAATACATGCTGGGCGTCATGCCGCTGTGGGCCTGGGAGCACTGCTTCCTGCGCAAGGGATGGCCGGTGCAGTTCATCGGCCCCTCCAAGCAGGTGGACGGCGACGGCATTTGGGCGGCCCGCCTGGACGTATCCGAAGACATTCTCGAGAACATCCGCTCGCTGACCGGGATCGAGAGTTCGGTCCTGCGCACCGCCGACCACGTCCTGCGGGCCCGCGAGGCCGAAGGGAAGCAGAGCCGGTCGGAGGCCGCGTGATGGCCTTGCAGGCGAACATGGACACCGCGCGCGACCTCCTGCCCGGTTTGCAGTTCCTGGCCAACGAGGCGCAAGCCGCGGGGTTGACGACGGTGTCGATGGTGCTCGTGGACGCGATCGTCCGGATCTCGGAAATGATCGACGACGACGGCGCGGAAGAAATCGCGATAAGGCGCGAGGGGGGGGTGCCGACGGCATGAGAGGGGGCGCGTCCCCCTCCTTCACCCCGGACGACGAAGCCGGTTCCGGCCGCAACGTCGCTCCGGCCTTGCGGCGTCCTTCGTGATCGGGGGGCGCCGAAGAACGATGAACGGAGTGGCTGACCAGTAGGGAGGTGCGTTACATGGGACAATTCGAGTTTCCGATCAAGCAGATGGACCTGTTGAGCGAGATCGAACTTCCCCGCGAACAAGAGCAATCCCCGGCGCGTGCGATCCAGCAATGCCTGATCTATCTGCAATGGGAGGCCCACGCCGCCGGCTACGATTTCCTGTCGAAGCTGATCGGCGCGGCCGCCGAAGAGGCCCAGGACATCGAGGAGGACGAGCGCTGGTGATCGGCCGAGGCCGCCCCTGCGCGCGGGCGTTGTTTAATTTCCGTCCTTCGGCTCCCGCCCTTCGGCCATTTGCCTGACAAGGGAAATGACCAGCGTTCTGAGCGGTGGGTCGTCGATTTTGTTGATGGAGCGGATGAACGCCAGAAGCTCGCGCTTGCGCGCGGGCGTCAGCGCGTTCGGGAAGTCCGCGTCGCCGTCCGCGTCGTCGTCGACGCCCTCGAAAAAGAAGGACACGGGAACGCCCAACGCCCGGCAAAGCCGGTAAAGGCGGCTGGCGCTGATCCTGTTCGCGCCGTTTTCGTATTTCTGAATTTGCTGGAAGGTCACGTCGATCATGTCGGCCAGTTCGTGCTGGCTGACGCCCAGCATCGTCCTGCGCAGCTTCAATCGCCGCCCGATCCGGACGTCGATGGGGTCGGAGGCGGTTTTGGTGGTGTTGTTGTGATTATTGCTCGCCATAATGGACACAAGATAGTAGGGCCGTGACGCCCATGCAACACTGAAATTGTATAGAAAGGTCTTTTCACCCCAAAAGATCATCAAAAAAACGACTCAGGACGATAATCGTCGCGTAAGTCTTGGAATGCAACCTTGTTGTGGGATCCTGTAGAGAGGAGGCCTCCGCCTCAATGGATGACTCGTTTCATGGATAAGGATGGCAATCATAATAATGCGGGCGCATCATGTGTAATCATAAGCTGAACATGCAGCGCATGAGGCAACCTGTAATTTTTTCGTGCCGCAATAATGCGGATACGCAAATATTATTCGTGATCGATAGGCTGCGAGGGAGGTTAGTCTGAATCGACATTCATCGCATCCACGGCATGACGCAAGCGAAGTGGATGAATGCGAGGAAATGGATTGCCTTTCGGTCGTATCGGGTGGCGATGCGACGGGAGTTTTTGAATTTGTTGAAGCATCGTTCGATGCAGTTCCGCGTTTTGCTGATGGCCCGGTCATGAGGGATAAGGCCTTTACGGGTTGGGTTGCAGGGGGGCACCGCGAGCGCGCCAATTTCGGCGATAAGAACTCGAAAGGCGTTGCTATCGTAGGCCGCGTCGGCGATCACGTAGCCCGAGCGGAAGCCGTCGAACAGGACCGGCGCCTGGGGGACGTCTCTGCGCTGCCCCGGTGTGAGGATCACCCGCACCGGCCTTCCCTGGGCATCGGCGGCGAGATGAGAATTGGTGGTCAAACCTCCTCGAGAACACCCCAAAGCTTGGTTCCGGCCCTCCTTTTGTCCTTTGCCGGGAACACGGTTGTCTCCGAAGTCGTTTCCGGCGCTGTTGGCCGTTTGCTTCATGATTGTGCTCTTTGGCTTCGGCTTCCCAATGTATTTAGCGCAATTACGGAGGATCATCCGTTTTGCAACCTCCAAAGCGGGTTTGCCTTGGCCACCGTCCCGGCTTAGGACGGGTTTTCCGCTGGTCGCGGAACCGTTTCTTCCGCCATGATCTCCTTTTCCGGCCTTCGGAACGCTTCACCTGTATTCAGCATGCGTGCATGATCACGGCCAGTTTGCGCGCCGGGGCGACACAGGTCTTCTTATTGCTGCTCCGTTTTTTGATGCGCCGCGCCCAATCCTTCAAGGGTTGCGCCTTTCGGACAACGCTATGTATTTAGCCTTCTTGACATCTGAATTATAATGCGAATAATTAAAGAAAGTGCTTGCGCAATATGCGGCGATTGAAATTTGAAGATTTATTGATGGCGGCTCTTTCTTTTTGAAAACTTTTCCGTGATGCCATTTAGTTTGCTTTGAGGGGGAGCTTTGCGGAATGGCCCGGGTGCTGATAATCGACGACAACGAGAATGTGTGCAAATTCGTCGCCAAGGCCTTGGAGGATGAGCATGTCGTCGTTTCGGCGCCGAACGGCGAAGCCGGTATGGACGCGTTTCGGGACGCGCCCTTCGACATGGTCATCACCGACATCTTCATGCCGGGCAAGGACGGCATCGAGACGATCAGGGAAATTCGTCAGTTCTCGGCCGCAACGAAGATCGTCGCGGTGTCGGGCGGCGGCGGGACGTATTGGAGCAATACGCTGAAGGCGGCGGAAATGCTCGGCGCAACTCACTGTCTCGCAAAACCCTTCACCGTGGAGCAGCTTCAAGAGACGGTGCGGAACGCACTGGCTCCGCAACCCGTTTTGTAGCCGTTTAATACATCCCATACATAAACGAGGTTGCCGCCCTCCCCGAGAGCGTTGACGCTC
>CAYFNC010000048.1:0-4345 GCA_964344345.1 uncultured Hyphomicrobiales bacterium
TCAGCCCGCGCGCGCTAGGTCAACAGGGAGATGCGCGATTCTGCAACAGGCTCAATTATTGTGTTATTCTCTATTCTCTCCTTGGCCGCCGTCCAGGCCGGGGCGGGCGAACGCGCCCTGGTTCCGGAGCGCCTGGCCGGGATCGAGACCATCGATTCCGACGACGTTCTCGAATACCTGGACGGGGGCGGCGCGCGATTCATCGACGCGCGCAAG
The DNA here is from genome assembly GCA_964344345.1 of uncultured Hyphomicrobiales bacterium. Taxonomy (GTDB): domain Bacteria; phylum Pseudomonadota; class Alphaproteobacteria; order Rhodospirillales; family CAYFNC01; genus CAYFNC01. The sequence goes on from CAYFNC010000048.1 coordinate 217, forward strand.
CCCAGCGATTTTCGCTTCGCCACCATTCCGACGTCCATCAACTGCCCGATCACGTCGGGCAGGTACGAGATCACCGACGCGGAAATCAACGCCGCCGTCGCGGATTTCGAAAGCTGCGCCGACCTCGAGGCGGTCGCCATGGACACCCCGGTGGTCGTGTTCTGCAACGGGCCGGAATGCTGGCGAAGCAGCAAGGGCGCCTTGGCGCTTCGGAAACTGGGATACCGGATGGTGTATTGGTATCGTATCGGGATGAACGACTGGAAGGCGCAGGGCCTGGCGATGGAGTAGCCTCCATCCCCAGGCGTTCTCGCCGACGGGGGAATCATGGGAGTCTTCTCCCTACGCGCAAAGATCATCGGGTTCTCGCTGGCGGCGATCCTGTTGATCTGCGCCACGTTCCTCTGGTCCCTGTGGCGGCTGGAAGAGCAGAGCATCGACCAGACGCTGGAAAACAACCTGATCTTCTTCGCCCAGATCTGGAAGGAGGAGATGGACGTCCACGAGGCGGCGCTCGCCCACACCACGGACATCCTGCGCCAGAACAAGACGCTGATCCAATCGATCCGCGAAGCCGACGTCGACGTCATTCGGGAGCGGTTCGACAACGTGTGGGCCCAGCGCCCCGACAACGTCGACCTGATCTTTTTCTGGAACGCGGAGCGAAAGGGAAGCCGGATCATCGACTGGATCGGCGCGGCCCCGCCCGAGAACCGGGATGTATACGCGCCGAAGCATCTGGAAACCGTCACCAAATCCAAGCGCGCGGCCACGGGCCTGGAATGGACCGCGCCCGGCGAGTTGATGCTGTTGAGGGCGACGCCGTTCTTCAACGGACCGGGCCGGGCCTACAATCTCGGCGTGGTCGGAATCAACGCGGTCGGCCTCCTGAAGGAGTTGGAGGGCAACAAGCTCCTGAACAGCGTCGCCGTCCTGAACTCCCGCGAGCACTTTCAATCCCCGATCCACGTGGACGAACGCACGCGCGAGGCGGTGTATCACATCCCCCTGCATGACGTGACGGGAACGGTGATCGGAACCCTGGAGCTGCGCCAGGACTTGACCCCGGTGATCGGGGAATTCGAAAGGGTCCGCATCATCACCATCGGCGTTCCCGTGATCGTCAGCCTGTTGATCGTCTCCGTGGTCGTCGCCTTTATCCGCGTCATGCTGCATCGCATCGGCGGGTTCCAGATGTCGCTCGCCGCCGCCGCCGACTGGGCGCCGGGCAGCTTCGACATCGACGATCTGAACATCCCGAACGACGAACTGGGCCAGATCGAGCGCCGCTTCATCCAGCAGGGCCTGGACCTGGCCAAGAACCAGAGCGAGCTCCGCCTGTCCGGCATCGTGTTCGAAAACGCGCTCGAGGCCATCATCATCACCGACGCCGAGGCCCGGATCATCGACGTCAACCCGGCCTACGAGCGCATCACCGGGTTCTCGAAGGCGGACGTGATGGGCAAGCATCCCTGCATGCCCCACGGCAACCTGGACGACGGGCACCTGTTCCGGCACGAGAACTTCCGCGACATGCTGTCGTCCATCATGCGCAAGGGCAGCTGGGAAGGCGAGATCGTCGACCGCCGGGCCGACGGCGAGGTCTTCGCCATGCTGTTCACCATCAGCGCGATCAAGGACGCCTTCGACAACACCACCAACATGGTGGGCGTGTTCACGGACATCACCGAACGCAAGGTGACCGAGGAGCGAATCCACAAGCTGGCCTTCTTCGACGCGCTGACCGAACTGCCCAACCGCTCGCTCTTCCGCGAACAGTTGGAGCACCATTTCAGCCTGGCGCGGCGCCAGGGCAAGAAGCTGGCGCTGCTGTTCATCGACCTGGACCGGTTCAAGCACGTCAACGACACCCTGGGCCATCCCATGGGCGACCAACTCCTGATCGAGGTCTCCGAACGGCTCAAGTCCCGGGTCCGCTCCTCGGACATCGTGTCCCGGCTGAGCGGGGACGAGTTCACCATCATCCTGACCAACCTGGACGAAACCGCGGTGGTCTCCCAGATCGCCCACAAGATCATCCGCGCGGTGTCCAAGCCGGTGCTGCTGGCCGGGCACGAGGTCCACGTGGGCGCCAGCGTCGGCATCAGTCTGTTCCCGAACGACGCCACCGACTTCGACGCCCTGCTCAAGCACGCGGACACGGCCATGTACAAGGCCAAGGAGATGGGCCGGGGCAACTACAAGTTCTTCACCGAGGACATGGACCGCGAGGGCCTGGAGCGCATGGAGCTGGAGCGCAACCTGCGCCGCGCCATCGAGAACAAGGAGTTCCGGCTCCACTACCAGCCCAAGGTGAACATCCAAGACGACGCCGTCCCCGGCATGGAGGCGCTGGTGCGCTGGATCCATCCCGAGCACGGGATGATCTCGCCGGTGAAGTTCATCCCGCTGGCCGAGGAGACCGGGCTGATCGTGCCGCTGGGGCGCTGGGTGCTGGAAAGCGCGTGCCGCCAGGCGGCGGAATGGAAGAACCAGGGTTATGGCCCGTTCCTGATGGGCGTCAACATCTCGGCCCAGCAGTTCGAGGACGAGGGCATGGTGGACTTCATCCGCGAACTGATGGATGAGACCGGCCTGCCGCCGGACTACCTGGACATCGAAATCACCGAGAGCATGGTGATGAAAAACGTCAACGCGGCCATGAAGACGCTGGAGAAGCTGGCGAGCCTCGGCATCCAGATCTCGGTGGACGACTTCGGCACCGGATACTCGTCGCTGAGCTATCTGCGCCGCTTCCCGGCCCAGGTGGTCAAGATCGACCAGTCCTTCATCCGCAACGTCATCCGCAACCACGACGACGCCCAGATCGTCGCCGCCATCATCTCCATGGCCCACAATCTGGGCATGAAGGTGGTGGCCGAGGGCGTCGAGACCCAGGAGCACGTGGTCTTCCTGCGCGAGATGAAATGCGACGAGGTCCAGGGCTACTACTTCGGCCGCCCCTGCCCGGCCGAGGAGTTCGACCACTTCTTCCACGAAGTCCCGGGCGTCGAGGCGGCGGCCCGGGCTGAGGAGGCGGAGCAGGCGAAGGCGGCGGCGGGTTAGAGTCGGTCTGGTTTAATGGAATTCACGCCTTCATTCGTCTTGGCCGGGCTTGACCCGGCCATCCACGCTTTTTTTCGTGGCCCCCAGGATCAAGCCCGGGGGTGACGCGGAAGGGCGGGGCGAACCTCATTGGGCGCGGCGCGCTCCAGCCCCTCACGTCCCGAAGGCGGCCAGGGGGAACCAGCCCAGGTAGGCGGCCTCGATGGCGGCCGCCAGGGGCTCCAGCCCCGGAACGGTCCGTCCCAGCAGCAGCAGGGCCGAGAACGCTATCGCGCCCCAGAACAGCGCCCAGCGGATCTGGACCAGGTCGACGAAGGTTTTTTTCGCGCCCGCGTCGAGCACCCCGCCCTTGGCCGCCGAAAGGAAATGGTCGGCGACGAAGACCATGGCGACGTGGACGGCTGCGAAGGGCGCCAGCAGGAACACCTGCTCGGCGAAGAACGCGCCTAGGTCGAGCGCAAGGATGTCCGGGAGATTGGCGGCTAAAAGCTTTTTTGGCAACGCGCCCGCCGCGGCCAGGATCGCCAGCGCCGCCGCGAACAGCGTCTTGGCCCACAGGCTCTTGGACTGCTGCTCCAACACCACCTCGGGGACGCGCCCCACCTTTCGCCCCACCGCCCGCCCCCGCCCCTGCGCGAACGCCAACGGCCACCAGAACCAGCAGGTGGACTTCAGGCTGAGACGGAAAAGCAAGGCGGGGAGGAACCAGAGGATGAGGGTGAGGGCGGAGGCCGCGGCGCCCATGAAAAAACCAACCCCGCTTTCGCCCTTCCACTTCCAAAGCAATTTTCCGATCAAGAACCCACCCAACTCCGGACGCCGCGCGACGCCCGGGATCAATTCCGGCGGGTGACGCAGGTCCTGCGCCCAGACCAGTGCGCGCCAGTTCCACGGCAGTCGGGCGACGCCCAACCGAACGCGGGCGAGGGTCGCGACGATCCTGGCCCACATGGCGCGCAGCCAAACCCCTGAAACGGCGCCGATAAGGAGTCCAGGCAGAAATACGGCTACGGCTACGGCTACGGCTACGGCTCCGGCTACGGCTCCGGCTACGGCTCCGGCT
>CAYFNC010000048.1:4449-25788 GCA_964344345.1 uncultured Hyphomicrobiales bacterium
CGGCTACGGCTACGGCTACGGCTACGGCTACGGCTCCGGCTACGGCTACGGCTCCGGCTCCGGCTACGGCTACGGCTACGGCTCCGGCTACGGCTCCGGCTACGGCTCCGCCGATTTGCGCGCATAGATATCCGATCGCGCCCGCCCGCCAGAACAGGCCCCACCCTTCGTGGCCCGGGAGCCACGCCGCCGCCAGCGCCCAGCCGACCGCGCCGGACGCGGCAAGGGCCGCAAGGGTCGCGAAAACGCCCAACCGGGAGCGAAGCAAGACCTCTTTGTCCCAGTCCTCCGCAGACCTCTCGAACCGATCCAGCCCGTCCTCGATCGACGCGGGGGAGCGCAGCAGCAGCAGGGGGGCGACCAGGGCGGAGGCGAGCAGGTGCCAGTAGGTTTCGAGGTATGCGGGAATCACCCACCAGTAGAGCCAGACGCCGCCCACCACCTCGAAAACGGCCAGGGCCGAGATCGGGCCGCGCATTTCGCCCTTTCCGTCCGACCACAAAACCAATTTCCGCCGCTTGGCCACCCCGGCCCTCCGTCGTTCTCGAACCCGCGTTCAATATTGAACGCCAAACGCGCGACCCGCAAGGCATGGGTTGGCCCCGGGCGCGGAGACGACGAAAAGAAGAATCCGCCCGCGCCAGACGCGGACATCCACGAAATTCGCGCGCGGAATTGAAAGCGTGGATACGCGGGCCGAGACGACGCCCCCTCAGTCGCTCCGCCACGGCATGATCGGGACGGTGGAGATGGCGTTCTTGGGGCTGCCCTCGATGATCCTGTCGCTGTAGACCAGATAGACCAGGACGTTGCGGGTCTTGTCCAGGAAGCGGACCACCTGCAGGGTCTTGAAGATCACCGACGTGCGCTTGGTGAACACCTCCTCGCCGTCCTTCAGATTGCCCTTGAACTTGATCGGGCCCACCTGCCGACACGCGATGGAGGCGTCGGACGGGTCCTCGGCCAAGCCCACCGCGCCCTTGATGCCGCCCTTCTTGGCCCGGCTGACGTGGCAGGCGACGCCCTCGACCTTGGGGTCGTCGAAGGCCTCGATCACGATCTTGTGGTTGGGGCCCAGCATCTTGAACACGGTGCTGACCTCGCCGATCTTCTCCGCCCGGACCGGGGCGGCGAAAAGGACGAGCGCGAAAGCGATGAACCATAGCCGCTTGAACATGGGGCCTCCTTGGCGGGCGCGGGAAACGGGAGGCCACGGTACACCATGTCGGGGCGCGGGGCACGGGAAACCGGCTCGGAGGAAACGCGGCGCGGGATAATTGGCCGCCTCAAAAAAAACCCGGGAAGCCGCATCGGCCGTCCCGGGGAAAATTTGTCGCGAAGTTAATGTGTGAAGCCAGAACTGTCCCGACAAACCAATCTCTGAAAAAACGGGGTGGGGCGGCGGGCCCGGCCACCGGGCCCTCGCCGCCCCGAATTCCCGGGCGCCGTTTCGGCTTTCCCATGGGAATCCCACACTTGCTATCGACACGAACAATACTCTCCGATGATCATGGCGAAAAAATGGCGTTGAATCGGGCGAATGCGGCATTGGCCCCGGGGAAGTGCGCAACGCCTTGAAAAGGCGTCGGTTCCGCGCCCCCTTGCGCCGCGTCCGGTTTGCTGTATAGTGCCGCGCTTCGACCTCTTGCCGGACGGGTCGTCCGGCTATGCCCGCGCTTCGCGGGATGAGACAATCCAAAAGGGGAAACCGGAATGGCATTGTACGAAAACGTCTTCATCGCGCGCCAAGACATCTCGACCGCCCAGGCCGAGGCGCTGACGGAGACCTTCGCCGGCATCGTCGAAAAGGCCGGCGGCAAGGTCACCAAGCGCGAGTACTGGGGCCTCAAGGCCCTGGCCTATCGGATCAAGAAGAACCGCAAGGGCCACTACACCCTGCTGAACATCGACGCCGACGCCGACGCGGTCCACGAGATGGAGCGCCAGATGCGGCTTCACGACGACGTGCTGCGCCACCTCACCGTCCGCGTGGACGAGCTGGAGGAAGGCCCGTCGATCATGATGCAGAACAAGGGCGGCCGGGACGATCGGCCTCGCCGGGGCCATGATCGCGGCGACAGGGGCGGCCCGCCGCGCCACGGCGGACGGCCCGGCGGACCGGGCGGCCCAGGCGGACCGGGCGGACCGGGCGGACCGGGCGGGGCCGAGAGGCCCGAGCGGAATTCCGACGAGGGAGAAGAGAAATGATGGGACCCAAGCGCGGCGGCGGCGGACGCCGTCCCTTCTTCCGGCGCCGCAAGACCTGTCCGCTGTCCGGCGCCAACGCGCCCAAGGTGGACTACAAGGACATCCGCCTGCTGCAGCGCTTCACGTCCGAGCGAGGCAAGATCGTGCCGTCCCGCATCACGGCCGTGTCCGCCAAGAAGCAGCGCGAGCTGGCCAAGGCGATCAAGCGCGCGCGCTTCCTCGCCCTGATCCCCTACGTGCTGAAGTAGCCCCGGACCCGGTTTCCGGAGGCTTTGCGTCGAGGCCGACATGGGTAGGGAATATCTGGTCGCGCTCGGCGCCGGCATCCTGAGCGCCATGGCCTTCACGCCCGCCGCCGGCGGATTCGTCGGCGCGCCTTTGTTCGCCTTTTTCTCGGCGATGCCGTTGATGCTGACCGGGCTGCGCCGGGGCTCGCCCCACGCGACCATGGCGGTCGTCGCCGGGTTCGCGGCCTCGGTGGTCCTGTCCGGGCTCATGGGCGGCGGGTTCTACGGCATCCTGATCGGGCTTCCGGTCCTGCTGGTGGCGCGCCAGTCGCTGTCCAGCGTCCGCGCGCCGGACGGGACCGTGGCCTGGTATCCGCCTGGCTCGGTGCTCTGCTGGCTCGCGTTGTTCGTCGCCGCGCTGCTGTTCCTGCTGGCCGCCGGGCTCCGGTCCCAGGGGACGGACATGGAGACGGTGGTCAAGGACGCGCTCGACCAGGTGTTCGAGCAGCTTCTCGCCAACATCCCCGACGCCGATCCGGCCGCCCAGGCCGAGCGCGCCGCGTTCCTGTTCCCGGGCGTGGCGGGCATGCTGTGGGTGTTCATGATCGCCGCCAACGCGGCCGCGGCCCAGGCGATCCTGACCCGGGTCGGGCGCGCCATCCGGCCCATGGAGCGGATCCGGAACCTGGTCCTGCCGGACTGGTACTCCTGGGCCCTGGTGGGCGCCGCCGCCGCCGCCCTCCTCGCCCCCCCGACCATGGAGTACGCGGCCCGCAACCTGACCGTGGTCGTCGCCACGCCGTTCATGCTGCTGGGCGTCGCCGTGGTCCACTCGGTCGCCAGAATGACGCCGTTCAGGGGCCTGCTGCTCGCCGCGTTCTACATGGTCTGGCTGGTCACCGGCTGGGTCGTGGCCCTGCCGGTCACGGCGGCGGGCCTGCTGGAGCAATGGGTCGGACTGCGGCGGCGGATGAAGGACCCGGACGAGGGGGAGGGCGAGGGGAACGAAGGCGAGGCCGAATAACATTTGCATAAGCTGTCTCTCCCTTCCATGATCCTTGCGTAAGTTGCAGGGAGGGCGGATTGGACGCGGACGTCCTGAAATCGATGGGGGAGATCGCGGGTCTCGGAGGCTTGGCTCTCGGAGTTTTCCTGTGGGTGGTTCTTACAACCGTCTCTCGGGCGGACAAAGCCTCCCGCGCCACGCTCGCGTTCTTCAAATATGCGGCCACGCTCGCCTTCGCGGCCGCCCTCGTCGGCATGGGACTCTGGGGCTGGGGAGAATTCCGTCCCAGCGGCTCGGTCGCGGTCGAAAGCGGCGTCGGCGCGGGCGGGAACGCCATGATCAAGGGCGACGTCGAGGTGACGGGCGGGGCGCGTCCGCCCGCCCCCAATTCCGGCGGAGGGGTGGCGGTGGGCGCGGGCGTCGGCGCGGGGGGCGACGTCACGATCGAAGGCGACGTGACCATCAACCAGCAGGTTTCCAAGCTGACGCCCGAGGAGATCCGGGCGATCGCCAAGGCGGTCACCAGGGAAGAGAGGGGCTACGAGGACAAGATCAAGGCGCTCGGCGACGAATTGACGCTGCGCGCCGACGCGGTCGCCGGGTTCTTCCGCATCCTGGGCCGCGACCCGGACCTCGCGCCGGAGCGCCTGCCCGACGCCCTGGCCGAGATCGCGCGCCGCCACAAGGCGTTCGTGGCGGAGCTGAACGCCCTGAAATCCGACGACCCGGCGGTCCGGTCGCTGAAGGAGCAAGCGGCAAAGGCGGCGGACGACGGCGATTACGCCCAGGCCGAGGACCTGCTGCGCCGGGCGGAGAAGGCGGACCTGGACGCGGCGAACGCCATGAAGGACGCCGCCGACGCCCGCCTGATCGGCGCCGCCGCGACCCGCGCGCAGTTGGGCGATCTCCGCCTGCTCGAACGGGATTATCCCGCCGCCGCCCGGGCCTTCGCCGACGCCGCCGACCTGCTCCCATCCACGGCCCCCGACGCCGTCCGGGGCGCCTACCTGCGCCGCCGGGCCGACGCGCTTCAAACCCTGGGCGATGAAAAGGGGGACAACGACGCGCTCCGGGCCGCCATCGATGGCTATGGCGCGGCGCTGGCGCTCTTCCCCCGGGATACCGCGCCCGGGGACTGGGCCATGACCTGGAACAACCTGGGAACCGCGCTCCGAACGCTCGGGGCGCGGGAAAGCGGGACCGAACGCCTCGAACAGGCGGTGGACGCCTATCGCGAGGCCCTGAAGGAACGCACCCGCGAACGCGTCCCGCTGCAATGGGCCGCGACCTGGAACAACCTGGGAAACGCGCTCCAAACGCTCGGGGCGCGGGAAAGCGGGACCGGGCGCCTCGAACAGGCGGAGGACGCCTATCGCGAGGCCCTGAAGGAACGCACCCGCGAACGCGTCCCGCTGGACTGGGCCATGACCTGGAACAACCTGGGAAACGCGCTCCAAACGCTCGGGGCGCGGGAAAGCGGGACCGGGCGCCTCGAACAGGCGGAGGACGCCTATCGCGAGGCCCTGAAGGAACGCACCCGCGAACGCGTCCCGCTGGACTGGGCCATGACCTGGAACAACCTGGGAAACGCGCTCCGGGCGCTCGGGGAGCGGGAAAGCGGGACGGCCGGGTTGCGGCGGGCGGAAGAGGCATACCGCGCCGCGCTGGAGGTGTATGCCGCCGCCGGGGCCGGGTATTACATCGAAGTCGTCGAAAGGAACCTCGCAATCGTCCGCGCCATGATCGAGGCCCGAAGCGGCGGGGAATCGGACGGCGGGTGACGGGCGGCCCGTCGCCCTGGAGCGCGTCGCGTTTAATGAAAAACGCCCTGACTTTCCCCGTCACCCCCGGGCTTGACCCGGGGGTCCGCGCTTTCAATTCCGCGCAAGCGTTTCGTGGATGCCCGCGTCAAGCGCGGGCATGACGATGTGTGGTTGATTGATGCAATCCAATGTTCAGCCGCCTTTGCTTAACCGGGCAGCAGCGGGACAAGCCCGGCCAAGACTAAGGTGGGGCGCGCCCCCCTAAACGTGCAAGAACGTCGCCAGGATGGCCCTGGCCGCGTCCGTCGGGGTCATTTCGCCCTTTCGGACCTTGCCTTCCATGTCGAACAGGGACTGGCTGACCGCCGGGTCGGCGTTGAGGTGCGACATGAGGGTGTCGTTGACCTCGTCCCACATCCACGACAGGGCCTGGTGGGCGCGCTTGTCCTTGACCTCGCCGGACTCGCCCAGAACGGTCTGGAACTTCTCCACCGCCTCCCAGATTTCGCCGAGGCCCTCGAGCGCCAGCGCCGAGCACTTCAGCACCGGCGGGATCCAGTTCGGCGACGCCGGGCGCAAAAGGTGGAGCGCGTTGGTGTAGTCCCGCTTCACCCGGTCGGCGGCCAAGGCCAGGTCGCCGTCGGCCTTGTTCACCACCACGATGTCGGCGAGCTCCACGATGCCCTTCTTGATGCCCTGAAGCTCGTCGCCGGTGCCGGGCGCGAGCAGAAGCATGAACAGGTCGGTCATGTTGGCGACCGCTGTTTCCGACTGGCCGACGCCCACGGTCTCCACCAGCACCACGTCGTAGCCCGCCGCCTCGCACACCAGCATGGCCTCGCGGGTGCGGCGCGCGACGCCGCCCAACGTGTTGCCCGAAGGCGACGGCCGGATGAAGGCGTTGGGATGGCGGGACAGCTCCTCCATCCGGGTCTTGTCGCCGAGGATGGAGCCGCCGGTGCGGGGGCTCGACGGGTCCACGGCCAGAACCGCCACCCGGTGCCCGTTGCCGACCACGTGCAGGCCGAAGGATTCGATGAAGGTGGACTTGCCCACGCCCGGAACGCCCGACACGCCGACGCGGACCGAGTTGCCGGTGTCGGGCAGGATGTCGCTGATCAGCTCTTCCGCCATGGCGCGGTGTTCGCGCTTGGTCGATTCGATCAGGGTGATGGCGCGGGCGGCGGCGCGGCGGTGCCCGGCGCGCACGCCGTCGGCCAGCGCCTTGACGTCCTGGGTTCCGCTTCGATGCGCGACGCCGTCGCGGGCCGGTTGGGTGTCTGCGTTCGTGTTCAAGGTTTCCCCCCTACTTCTTGCCTTTTTTTTCCTTGGCCAGCCTTTCGTCGGCGTCCTTGAAAAAGGTTTTCATGGCGATGGCGTACAGCTTGTCCTTTTGCTTCTCGTCCAGGTTCTTGAAGACGTCTTCCTGCTTGGTGCGCTGCACCGCCATGGCCTTGTCCAGAAGCGCCTTGCGCTCCGGCGTCATCTCGCGCGGCGGCGGGGCGGCGGGGCGGGCCTGTTGCGGCGGCGGGGCGGGCCGGGTCGGTTTCGCCTCCTCGGCGGGCTTCGCTCTCTCGGACGTCTTCTTCTTTCGATCCTCCATGGCGCCTTGGGAGGCGACGATCGCATCCTCCAGGTCGGCGAGGCTCTGGAAGACGTCGCCGTCCTCGGCCTCCTTCGCGCCTTCGGCTTCGTTCCGTTCCGCACGGGCCTTGTTTTTCGGCGCGGCCTTCCCCTTGCGCCCCTTGGGGCCAAGCACCTTGGAAAGAAAGCCCGCCATGGTCCGGGTCACCTCGTCTCGTTCGCCCAGGGCGGCGCGTATCCTAACCATTCTCGGCCCCGGACGCCAGCCGGTATCGGGGAAAGCCCAAAAAGCAGGACGCCGCTCCAAAGGGCGGCGTCCATTCGCAACATGATGGCGTTCGGGGGAGATCAGACCCGTTGGGCGACCCAACCGCTGGTCAGGGCGAGGAAGCCCGCTATGACATAAAGGAAGAACAGGCCAAGAATGAACGTGTAGAGCATAGTCATCTCAAAAACCCCCTTAACGCTTTGTTCGGTCGGGTTTCCCTCGTCGAACAATGAACATCATAAGGTTCTAATGTAACGTTCTGATGTCCTGGAACCCGGAATTTGGTTACGCCAACGGACAATTTTGTTTCAAACGGTTACAAACTGGGTGTGCGGCGCAGCATTCCCCAACGGCTCCCGATGTGTTAGATTTACCCCGGATTTTCAATGGGTTTGGAGATCGGCGCATGAGCCCCCCGCGCCTGTTTGTTGCGGTTGCAATATTACTGAGCGTGTCGTTTCCGGCGTCGGCGGATAGAATCGTCGTCTTCGCCGCCGCCAGCGCGGCGAACGCGCTTTCGGATATCGCGGCGCTGTATCGAGGCCGGGGGAACGTTGCGACTTCCCACGCCGCCAGTTCGGCGCTGGCCCGCCAGATCGCGGCGGGGGCGCCGGCGGACGTGTTCATTTCGGCCAATCCGCGCTGGATGGACTATCTGGAAGGGGAAAAGGCCATCGTCGAGGGAAGCCGCCGCAACCTGTTCGGCAACGCGCTTGTCCTGGCCGCGCCCAGGGACGGCGCCTTTTCCTGGACGCCGGGCGGGCCCTTGGCGCTGGACCGCCTCGCCATGGGGGACCCGGACCACGTCCCGGCTGGGATCTATGGCCGCGCCGCGCTGCTCTCCCTCGGTCTCTGGCCCGCCTTGAAGGGAAAAGTGGTCGCGGCCATGGACGTGCGCGCCGCGCTCGCCCTGGCCGAACGGGGCGAGGTCGACGCCGCCCTGGTCTACGCAAGCGACGCCAGGGCCTCGAACCGCGTCCGGTTGGCGGCCGAAATTCCGGCCGACAGCCACCCCCCCATCGTCTATCCCGCCGCCATGGTCGCCGGGCGCGACGCGCCCGCCGTCCGCCGATTCTTCGAATTCCTGGCCTCGCCCGAGGCCGCCCGCGCCTTCGAGAGCGCGGGCTTCACGGTTCTGGAGCGCTGAGCATGGCCATCCTGACCCCTCAGGAACTGGACGCGCTGGCGCTGAGCCTCAAGGTGGCGTTCTGGGCCGTGGGCGCGAGCCTGCCGTTCGGCGTCGCCGCCGCCTGGGTCCTGTCCCGAACCGCGTTCCCGGGCAAGGCCCTGTTCGACGGACTGATCCACCTGCCGTTGATCCTGCCGCCGGTGGTGGTGGGGTACCTGTTGCTGGTGCTGCTCGGGCGCAAGGGCGCCGTCGGCGCCTGGCTGTGGGAGACGTTCGGGATCAGCGTCGCCTTCGACTGGAAAGGCGCGGCCGTGGCGTCGGCGGTGATGGCGTTCCCTTTGATGGTCCGGGCCATCCGGCTGTCGCTGGACGCGGTGGACGCGAGGCTGGAGCAGGCGGCCAGGACGCTGGGCGCGGGCCCGCTCCGGGCCTTCGCCACCGTGACGTTGCCCTTGATCCTGCCCGGGATTTTGACCGGCGTGGTGCTGGCCTTCGCCCGCAGCTTGGGGGAATTCGGCGCCACCATCACGTTCGTGTCAAACATCCCGGGCGAGACCCGGACCCTGCCCCTGGCCCTTTACACCTTCGTGCAGACGCCGGGCGGGGACGAAGGGGCGGTCCGGCTCGTCGTGGTGTCCATCGTCCTGGCGCTGGCCGCGCTGATCGCGTCCGAGGCGCTGGCCCGTCGCATCAAGGCGGGGATGGAGGGCTAGGCGATGCTGGAAGTGGACGTCAATAAGGCCCTCGGCCGCATCGAAATCGACGCCCGCTTCACCGCCGAAGGCGGGCTGACCGCGCTGTTCGGCCGTTCGGGCGCGGGCAAGACCACGCTGGTCAACATGCTGGCCGGGTTGGAGACGCCGGACCGGGGCCGCATCGCGCTCCACGGTCGGGCGCTGTTCGACGCCGAACGCGGAATCGACCAGAAGCCGGAACGCCGCCGTCTCGGCTACGTGTTCCAGGAGGACCGCCTGTTCCCGCATATGAGCGTCGAGGCCAACCTGACCTACGGCATGCGTCTGGTCCCGGCGTCGGAGCGGCGCGTGGACAAGGACCGGGTTGTGGAGCTTCTGGAATTGGGTTCCCTACTCCGCCGACGCCCGGCCAGGCTTTCGGGCGGGGAGCGGCAACGGGTCGCCATCGGCCGCGCCCTGTTGGCGAGCCCCGAACTGTTGCTGATGGACGAGCCGTTGGCGTCGCTGGACGCCGCCCGGCGCAACGAGGTGATGGCGTTCATCGAGCGGCTGCGCGACGACCTCGCCATTCCCATCGTCTACGTCAGCCACGCCATGGACGAGGTCATCCGCCTCGCCGACACCATGGTGGTGGTCTCGGAAGGAAAAGTGGTCGCGACCGGCGGGGTCGAGGACCTGATGAGCCGCCTCGACCTCCGCCCCCACACCGGCCGCCACGAGGCGGGCGCGGTGATCCGGGCCGAGGTGGTCGCCCGCGACCCGGAGCACGACCTGCTCTATCTGGAATTCGCCGGGCGCCGCATGTCCGCGCCGGGCCTCGACCTGCCGATGGGGACGCGAATCCGGGTCCACATCCGGGCGCGCGACGTGGCGCTCAGCCTGACCAAGCCCGAGGGCACCAGCATCCTGAACGTGTTCGAGGGAACCGTCCGGGCGATCGAGGCGGCGGACGGGCCAAGGGCGGACGTGCTGCTCGACATCGGCGCGCCCCTGATCGCGCGGATCACCAGGAAATCCCTGGCCGACCTCGCGCTCGCGCCCGGCAAGACGGTCCACGCCATGGTCAAGGCCGTCGCCATCGACCGCCACAGCCTGGGCGGACGCGGGGCCAAGGCGCGTTGAATGTAATCTTGCGCTAAAACCGTCACCGGGATATCCAAGGCCTTTCTCCACGGGGAAGGGCATGCGCGTTCTCAGCGTTTTCGGAACCCGGCCGGAAGCCATCAAGATGGCCCCGGTGGTCAAGGCCCTCGCCGACGCGCCCGGCGTGGACTCGCGCGTCTGCGTCACCGCCCAGCACCGCGACATGCTCGACCAGGTATTGGCGTTGTTCGACATCCGCCCCGACATCGATCTCGACATCATGAAGGCGAGCCAAGGCCTGACCCACATCACGTCTGCGGTGCTGAGAGGCATGGAAAGGGCGCTCGAGGAAATCCAGCCCGATCGGGTGCTGGTCCACGGCGACACCACCACCACCTTCGCGGCCTCCCTCGCCGCTTTTTATAAGAAGATTCCCGTCGGCCACGTCGAGGCCGGGCTGCGGACCGGGGACATATACGCCCCTTGGCCCGAGGAGATGAACCGGAAGCTCACCGACGCCATCGCCGACAAGTTGTTCGCCCCGACCGAGACCGCGCGTCGCCACCTGCTGGCCGAGGGCGTCGCCGACGAACGGATCACGGTGACCGGCAACACGGTGATCGACGCGCTATTGGACGTGGTCGGGCGGTTGAAGCGGGACAAATCCCTGAAAAACGCGGCGGCCGCCAGGTTCGATTTCCTGGACCCCGGCCGCCGCTTGATCCTGGTCACCGGGCACCGGCGCGAGAGCTTCGGCCAGGGGTTCGAGGACATCTGCGAGGCGCTGGGCGCGCTGGCGGACCGGGGCGACGTCGATATCGTCTATCCCGTCCACCTCAACCCCAACGTCCGCGAGCCGGTGGAGCGGATCCTCGGCGCGCATGATCGTATTCACCTGATCGAGCCGTTGGACTATCTTCCCTTCGTCCATCTGATGGACCGGGCCGATCTGATCGTCACCGATTCCGGTGGCGTGCAGGAGGAGGCGCCGTCGCTGGGCAAGCCGGTGCTGGTCATGCGCGCGGTCACGGAGCGGCCCGAGGCGGTCGAGGCGGGCACGGTCAAGCTGGTCGGGACCGACAAGGACGCCATCGTTGCGGAAAGCGCCCGCCTATTGGACGACGCCGAGGCCCACGCCGCCATGAGCCGCGCCCACAACCCCTATGGCGACGGACGCGCCGCCGAACGCATTGTCGAGGAGATTCTGAGTGAAGCCCGCCTATAAAACCATTTGCGTGATCGGGCTCGGCTACGTCGGCCTGCCGACGGCGGCGATCATCGCCAGCCGGGGCGTCCGGGTGCACGGCGTCGACGTCAACGAACGCGCCATCGACCTGATCAACCAGGGCCGGGTCCACATCGTCGAGCCCGGCCTGGACGTGCTGGTCAGCGGCGCGGTCGCCGCGGGCATGCTCAGCGCCGAAAACAGCCCGCGCTCCGCCGACGCTTTCATCATCGCCGTGCCGACGCCTTTCGCGGAAGGCAACAAACCGGACCTCAGCTATCTGCGCGACGCGGTCGAGACCTTGGCGCCGGTGGTCAAGGCGGGCGATCTGGTGATCCTGGAATCCACCTCGCCGGTTGGAACCACCGAACAGATTTCCGAGTGGCTCGGCGGCCTGCGCCCGGATCTCGCGTTTCCCCACGCGGCCGGGGCCGGCGCCGACGTGCAGATCGCCCACAGCCCCGAACGCGTGCTGCCGGGCAAGGTGCTGTTGGAGCTGGTGGAGAACGACCGGGTGATCGGCGGCGTGAGCCGCAAGTGCGCCGAGCGCGCGAGCGAGCTCTATCGCCAGTTCGTCAACGGCGAATGCCGCCTGACCGACGCCCGCACGGCGGAGCTGGTCAAGCTGGCGGAGAATTCATACCGGGACGTCAACATCGCGTTCGCCAACGAACTGTCGCTCGTCTGCGACCGCCACGGGATCAACGTCTGGGAGGCCATCGAGCTGGCCAACCGCCATCCCCGGGTGAACATCCTGAAGCCCGGCCCGGGCGTTGGCGGGCACTGCATCGCCGTCGATCCCTGGTTCATCATCGATTCGGCCCGCGAGCAGACCCCCCTGATGCAGGCCGCTCGCCGCGTCAACGACGGCAAGCCCGAACACGTGGTCGATCTGGTCAAGGATGCGGCCAAGGACTTCGCCGCGCCGTGCGTCGCCTGCCTGGGGCTCAGCTACAAGGCCGACATCGACGACCTTCGCGAAAGCCCGGCGGTCGAGATCGCGCGCAAGATCGCGGGACTCGAGGGATTCGAGACCGTCGTGGTCGAACCCCACGTCGAGACGCTTCCAGACGAGCTCGACGGCCTTTCCCCGCGCTCCCTGGACGAGGCGCTGGAAGCGGCGAACATCGTCCTGTTGCTCGCCGATCATCGGGCGTTCCGCGCCTTGGATCGCAATCGCCTCGCCGGAAAGCGGGTGATCGACACCAGGGGAATCTGGGCGTAGCAGGCTTTTTCAGCAGCCTGCTAGCCCTTGAAATCACAGAAGTACTATTCAGTGTTTTCTTCGTCCGCCAGGGACCGTCGCGAGTCAATCGTTCGGCCTCCTGGTATTATTGGATGTCCGGAATGAATTCCGGGAACGCGTTGACTTATACATCCTTCTACCGACACCACCCCTCCCTTCGCCCCCCCGTGTACGGCCGCGCGCGCCCCGCGTCCACCAGGGCCGTGGCGACGTTCAGGCCGTCCGGGGTTTCGACGCGGGCGACGACGCGGCCGGCGTATTTTCCGAAGCGGATGTCTCTCAGCACCACCACGCCGTTCTTGACCAGCTCGCCCAGATAGGCGCGGGCGTCTTGGGCCAAGCGGCGTTCATCCGCGCATTTTCCGCGGGCTTCGGGGGCGTCGACGCCGTCGATGCGAACCCGAGCCTCCACCCGGGTGCCGAGCCACACCCGCGCCCTGACCACGAGGGTGTCGCCGTCGACCACGTTCAGCACCCGCGCCGGCACCGGCCCGGCCAGCCGCTCCCCCTTCGCCGTCCCCGGCCCGGGCGCGAGCAGGCCTCCGGCGAGGGCGGCCGCGAGAACGACGATCCGGTTGATGGAGCCCATGGCGCGCGAACCTTATAGGATGGTATCTTGTCAATCTTATACACTTATGAAGGGACCGTAGCCGAAAACTTGCGGGTGCGATAGGACAATATCAACACCATACCGGAAAAAATGGGAACATACAATGAACAAATTCCTGATTCGCGTCGCGCGGCCGACGGGCGAGGGCGACGCGGTCGGGCCACGCGGGCGCAGCCTTGCTTGCGCGGGCCGGGGAATTATGCATCATCGGACCCGCAGACGATCCTGGGAGCCGCCCCGATATGCTTGATTACGACATGCCCTTGTGGCGCCCGCCGTCCGAGGGCCACAACCTGATCATCCAGGCGACCATCGGGTGCAGCTACAACCACTGCACGTTCTGCTCCAACTACATGACCAAGACGTTCCGCGAAAAGCCCATCGCCGAGCTGGAGCGCGAGATCGCGTCCGCCGCTCGCGACTGGCCCGACGCGGACCGGATCTTCCTCGCCGACGGCGACGCCTTCGTCATCTCGACCGAGAACCTGCTGGCCATCCTGGACCGCCTGCGGGCCGCCTTTCCCCGGTTCAGGCGCGCCACCGCGTACTCCACCCCCATGAACATCCTGAAAAAGCCCCTGGACGAACTGGTCGAGCTCCGCGAGCGTGGCATGAGCATGTTGTACCTCGGCATCGAGTCGGGCAACACCGACATGCTGCGCCGGATCAAAAAGGGCGCGACGCAAAAGACCATGGCCAGGGCCCTGGACAAGGCCCGGGAGGCCGGGATCAAGATCTCGGCCACCGTGATCCTGGGGCTCGGCGGCAAACGGTGCTGGAAGGAGCACATCGACGAGACCGCGGCCCTGGTCAACATGGCCCCGCCCGCGTTTCTGTCCACGCTTCAGCTGGAATTCCGCATGCCCGGCGTGGAGGAGCGCTACCGCGACGCCTTCGGCGAGCCGTTCGAGCGCCAGTCCGACGACGGCGTGCTCGACGAGATCGAGCGCCTGGTTGAAAAGCTCGACCCCGTCCACCCGGTGGTGTTCCGATCGAACCACGCGTCCAACTGCCTGCCCTTGGCCGGGGACCTGCCCCGCGACCGGGACAAGATCCTGGACACCATCGCCATGGCCAAGCACGGCGCGAAACGTCTCCGGCCTAAGTGGATGCGGGGGACATACCACATCCCCGGAACCTGAGCCTCGGGGCAAGACGAACAACGCCCTTGCATCCGGCCCGGCAATCCTTATTATTTCCCTTCCGTCGCTTTCGACGAAAACGCGGGCGTAGCTCAGGGGTAGAGCGCAACCTTGCCAAGGTTGAAGTCGTGAGTTCGAATCTCATCGCCCGCTCCATTTTTTCAAAGGGTTAGCTGGAAACAGCTGGCCCTTGTTTTTTTCTAGCAACCCATTGGCAACCTTCTTCAACGCATGAATTTGAATCGAGTTCGCCAGGGTCGGTTGCGGGTTGCGCTCAAGTCCGGATGGTCTAAGCTATCATCGATGATGACGAGCTTGATCCCCGTGTTGCGGGTTGCGCTCAAGTCCGGATGGTCTAAGCTATATGGCCGGTCTTGTTGCGCTCCTGCATTGTTGCGGGTTGCGCTCAAGTCCGGATGGTCTAAGCTCTTCTGCCAGGCGTTCAGCAGCGCTTCCCAGTTGCGGGTTGCGCTCAAGTCCGGATGGTCTAAGCTGGCGCCCCGGACATGCCTCCGCTGCGACCAGGTTGCGGGTTGCGCTCAAGTCCGGATGGTCTAAGCTGTTCTCCGCGCTCGCCGTCGCGGCCTGCTTGTTGCGGGTTGCGCTCAAGTCCGGATGGTCTAAGCTGAGGTCCACGGCGTCAAGGTGCCGCTCGGGGTTGCGGGTTGCGCTCAAGTCCGGATGGTCTAAGCTAATATGTCCTTCAATCGTGAGGGAATTCTCGTTGCGGGTTGCGCTCAAGTCCGGATGGTCTAAGCTTGAACGTAGTAAAAGCGCCCCGTTCCGCCCGTTGCGGGTTGCGCTCAAGTCCGGATGGTCTAAGCTCGAGAGCGTCAATCGGGTGGATTTCGCGGTGTTGCGGGTTGCGCTCAAGTCCGGATGGTCTAAGCTTCTTCACAACAACATCAAGGTGAGCCGCGGTTGCGGGTTGCGCTCAAGTCCGGATGGTCTAAGCTCCACGGGCCGCGCGGAATGTCGGCGATGTGTTGCGGGTTGCGCTCAAGTCCGGATGGTCTAAGCTGTGCTTCAACCTCGGATGGCCGCGCCTTAGGTTGCGGGTTGCGCTCAAGTCCGGATGGTCTAAGCTCCCGCGAGCAATCCGGGGTTGTTCTGATGCGTTGCGGGTTGCGCTCAAGTCCGGATGGTCTAAGCTCGATTTCACTCGTCATCGCCTTCGTCCTCCGTTGCGGGTTGCGCTCAAGTCCGGATGGTCTAAGCTTTGACCCTGAGCGGCATGAGGCGGCCTCCTGTTGCGGGTTGCGCTCAAGTCCGGATGGTCTAAGCTAGCGGGTGCGAAACAGAGTGCTCATTCCCTGTTGCGGGTTGCGCTCAAGTCCGGATGGTCTAAGCTTGAAGCTGGGAGCCGCCATCAGACAAGCCCGTTGCGGGTTGCGCTCAAGTCCGGATGGTCTAAGCTCATGACCACGTTCGTGGACAACGTGCTCGGGTTGCGGGTTGCGCTCAAGTCCGGATGGTCTAAGCTGGTGGGCGTCGCCTACAGCTCGCCCCAACTGTTGCGGGTTGCGCTCAAGTCCGGATGGTCTAAGCTCCGCCTTCGACGCGGACTACGTCCAATCATGTTGCGGGTTGCGCTCAAGTCCGGATGGTCTAAGCTGATGTCCACGGGGTGGGGCACGCCGGGCGGGTTGCGGGTTGCGCTCAAGTCCGGATGGTCTAAGCTTCAGCGGCCAAGGCGGCGCGCGAGGCGAAAGTTGCGGGTTGCGCTCAAGTCCGGATGGTCTAAGCTAGATAGGTCAAAAATGCTTGAAAATACAGGCGTTTTTGGCCTATCGCCTTTTCAAAACCGGGCGGAGCGGCCTTAAAACAAGGCGAGTTGATCCGGATTTTTCGGCTTTTCGGCGCGGCGGCCTTGGTATGTTTTGATGTTTTCATACTGCTTGTCGGTCACGGTCAGAACGTGGACGGAGCCTTTGGGCGGCACGGCGTTGGCGATCTTCTTTTCCAACGCGAGTTGCGCGTCCCGCCCGTTGACCAAGCGATAATAGACCGAAAATTGGGCCATGTGGAATCCCTGGTCGAGGAGGAAGTTGCGGAATTCCGTCGCGGCTTTGCGCTCCGACTTTTCCTTCACCGGCAGATCGAACATGACAAGAGTCCACAACGTTCTGATCCCGCTTACCCACGTTTTCCGATTCCGGATCATCGCGCACAGGCTTTAAACCAAGCGGTCCGGGCGGCGGAGCGTCGGAAGCTCCAAAGCGGATTTCTTCTCCGCCAGCGAAGACGCCGACGACCGCGCCAACCGGCGCAGGCAATTGACCACGGGCGACGCGCCCCGTTCGGAAATCAGGTCCAGTTGCAAAACGGCCGCAAGGCGGCGCTTGCGCTCCGGGTCCAGGTCTCCGACGGTTTCCTCCCCGTACTCGTCCACCAATTCTCGGACGGTGGCGTCGACCAGCGGGCGGAACGGCTCCATCAGGTCATCGACCAGGGCGAAGGCGTTGGCCCGGCTGTCGTGATGCAGCCCCAGCGACGGATGCAGCCCGGCCGCGCAGACCGCCCGGGCCGTGGCCGCGCGCAAAACCGTATAGCCGTAGTTCAGGCACGCGTTGGGGCCGGAGGCGAACCGGTCCCGCCGAAATTGCGTCCCCATCAGGGCGGTCCAGTAGCGGCGCGCCGCCTGGGCCTCCATGTTTTCCGGATCGCCCGATTTCACCCGGCGCGCCAGGACGCAAAGGTCGTCCCGTTTCCCATGGGCCGGATCGCGCCAGCCCAGGACAGTCGCCTGGTTTTCGATCTTCGCCCGGACCAGCCGTTGCCACAGGCGCTTTTTCAAGGGTTCGCTGGCGTCGATCTGATCGGAAAGCACGCGGGCGGATTCGAAATGCGCGTCGAACGGAAAGGTGATCGACAACGGATGCCAGTTGCGCCCACAAGCGATGACGATCGCCTTGCGTTCCGCCAGTTCGACCAACACCGCCTTCGTCAGGATCGCCTGGGGGCTTGTCAGCAGCAGGGCCGTCACGTCGTCCAAAGGCACGCGGCCCAGTTCCGCTCCGTCATCGCTGACCTTTAGGAAGCCTCGGTGGACGGACAGGCGCCTTCCGGTTTCGGCGATTTCGACGATGCCGCCGATCATCGCGCCAGCCTTCGCGACGGGAGCAGGCGTCCATCGGGGGAGACGGAGACCTTTTTCAGTCCCTTTTGGCCGAGAACGTTTATCGAGATATAGTTCTGCTTGGGGATCGCCTTGTTGTGCGGTTGCAGGTCCAGCTTGTTGTTCGTCGTGCTGAACCCGGCCACGCGCATGACATGGGAGCGGCCTTCATCCTCGTATGCGACGATGTCGTCCTTAAAGAGGCGGGCGACGAACTTGGCCGCAGGATGCGGCCGTTTGCGCAAGGGATCGGGCGCGTCGCCCTGCTCCGCCGCTTCGACATAGCTCCAAAATTCGCCTCCCCATTGGAATTCTCCCGGCTTCCATTTCCCCGGCTTGCCTTTTGGCATTCGCCAAATGTCGCAGCAAACGTACGATTCAGGCGCATACGCTTTGTAAGGCTCGCCGTTATATGACGCCGATTCGATCGGCGTCGCCGTCGCGTTCACGACCAAGATGCGGACCTTGCGAATTCCGCTCTCCTTGGCGAACTCGGCCAGGGCCTTCTTGTGTTTGACGCGCGCGCCTTTGGCCTCGTACAGATAATCGCGCACCTGGGACCGGAGCAGCGGGTCGCGGATCGCCTCGCATTCCTTCGGCGTCAGGCTGGCGAGCGGCTTGCGGGTGACCAGATTGTGTTGGGGCAGGTCCGGATCGCGTTTCGTTTCGTCTATGAGGCCATAGGCGGTTTCGTTGAACATCTTTCCCTGCAGCCCATGGTCCGGCTTGAAGGAGACAACGATCTCGGGAACCCGCCGCCGGATTGCGGTTTCGAGGTTCTCAGGCAGGTCTGGCAAGCGTAAATGCACCAAGTCGTCGGCCCCGCGGGCGGTCATGGCGCTGACCTGTTGCAGCACCCCGCGATCGATGAGCGCCGTCACCGCCGCGTCGATGGCGTGGTGGCGGTGGTCCTCCCTGTTTTTGCGATTATGGTCTGACAGGATGGCGTTCAGCCGCCACTTTCCGCGCGCCAGGGCGGTCAGCCTTCCGCGCGTGGGAACCACCTGTTCGACGCCTTCCAGCGCCTTGAGATAACGCGTCGCGACGCGAGCCATATAGGCGGTGTCGGTCAACTGGCGGGCGATGAAATCGTTGTCCGGGTCGCTTTCGAACCGCTCCATGGCGTTTGAAGAGAAACGCCAGCGTTTGTTCATGGGCAGCTTTTCAGCCCTTTGCAGGATTTCTTCCCAGATGACGCCTTGGTCGGCGTGCTGATCGTTTCCAAAAGCCTCGTAGGGCGAATTGTTGCCTTTCAACCGGTTGGCCCAGCGCAAGGCGACGGTCAGGTTGGCCATGGAATCGTCGAGGGTGCGGCGGAAGGGCAGCAGGTGTTCGATTTCCGCCTCGCCATTCATCAGCATCGCCTTGGAAATCGGCCTGCCCGTGAAAACGCAGCGGCGGAACGGCTCCTCATCGCCCAGTTCCTCCCATAACTTGATCTTCTTGATATCGGCGAAAGCGCCTTCCTCCGGCAGTCCAAACGCTTTGCGGATTCCGTCATTGCGTTCCTGCTCCGCCGCCTGCCGCTTGTCCGTCTCTTCGCGGGCCTTCTTGGGTTGTTTTAATTCGCGGGCCATCTCGACATGGACTTGCATGGGCGGACCGAAGCGGCGTGTCAGCGCGTTGACCAATTGGCGTATCTGGTTCAGGGCCACGTGGACGGTCGGGTTGTTAATCCGGCCCCAGAATTTTTCCGGGTCCGTTTGGGGATCCGCCTTTTTATCGGCGCCCAGCATCGAACTCGGGATCACCTCGCCGTAGTACGGCAGCAAAGGCCACTTCCGCCCTTCGCCTCGCAAACTGTGGTGTATGGGGTTCCCCTCCTCGTCCGCGAGTTCGGTCGCCGCCTCCCAGTACGGAAGCCCCTGATCCCGCATCACCGGAACGATCATCTCCATAAAGCGCCGCGATACGCTGGCCGTCTGGTCGCCCAACTTCAGTCCGACCAGGGCTCTTGCGGCGCCATCCTCCAAATCGTGCGCCTCGGTCAATTCCGAAATAGCCTTGTCGGCGTCGTCCGGAGCCGAATGGAGAGTCTCGAAAATGTCATCGAGCCGCCCTCCGTCGCCATCGCTCCGCGCTCGCCAAAGCGCCGCCAGCAATGGGTCTTTCCGCATCCGCATGGCCAGCGCGTGGCCCTTCAACTCCTTGCGCTTCGGACCTTCGAGGTTGAATGTCGAATCGCGCGGAAACAACGGCTTTCCGTCGTCCCCTTTCAATTTGCGCAGGGAGCCGAAACTCACCGTGGCTTGCGACATCAGCCGATCCAGAACGGCTTCGCGTTGCTCCGCGCTCAGGGACGCGGCATTGAAGTTTTCGTCAACCAGCCTCAGATTGTTCAGTTCCTGGAAGATTCTGAATTCGTGGCCGACGGGCGTGTCGCGCCAGTGGCGGGGCTGGTCGTGGAGAAACTCGCAAGCTCCGCGCTCCACAGGCTTCAGGTCATGCTGGAACAGGACCGAGCAATCCCTGAGTCGGTCCCAATCCACGTCGGCGAGCGCGTGACAGGGCTGCTGGCGTTCGCGGATGGCGTCAAACTCAGCCGCGTACATTTCCCGGCTGGGATAGAATTCCGTCTCGCCACGGAAGCGGATGCCGTTTCTGCGTTCGCCGTTTCTTTCCCGTTCATCTTCCTTTCGAAGACGCTCCCACATGAACTGGCCAAGGGTGCGCTCGCCGAGCGCTTCCTTCATCGCGTCCATGCGCGCCTTCAGCTTGCCGCCTTCATCATCGGACGCCTCTTTGCGATTCGACTTGAAACCGCGGCGTTTCGCCAAATGCAGGATGGCGCGGCCAAGCTCTTGCGGCGAAAGGTCGCGCTCCAAAGCCTCGGCCCTCAGGCGATACGGATTCTTGTCGCCCCGGTCATTCTTCTCTGTTTTGAAAAGCGCATCGCGCTTTTCCTTATCTTTTGGAAGCAGATCCAGGCTGATCAGATCGTCGACCAAACGATTGATCCGGTTGCGCCCCCGGTCGCGGTTTCGCCGCATGCCGCGGTTGCGCCTTCGCTCCACCGCGTTGCTGTCGCCAACGCGCCCGGCCCGCGACGGCTCTCGTCCGTCGGAAAATATCCTCACGCCTCCATCCAGGCTTTCCGACGCAATCCATTCGCCTCCCTCGCGTTTAAGTCGGAACGCCCACCAGCCCAACGAGTTCGTGCCCACGTCAAGTCCAAGCCGCCATATCATGACCTTGCCTCATACAGCTAATGTTATATTTTCCATTTAAGTCTTGCATATTTTGGTGGGCCACGCTAGGGTCCAAGAGCTTAGACCATGCGGACTTGAGCGCAGCTTGTTAACAAGACAAGATGTCACAAAATCCGTAAGCGGGCTCGGTTCGCCGAGCCCGCTTTTCCTTTGCATATTGCGCGCAGATCCCAAGAGGCCGCATGGCAGTCGATCGCCTTTCGGGCTCGCGGAACCCGGTGGAGATGGTGAGTTGGAACGACGCCAAGACCTTCGTTCGGAAACTGTCCGCCGGGTCAGCCGCAACGTCACCCGCTGGCGCAATGGCGCTCCGCTGGACCGCGACCGGGCTCTTGGAATCCAAGAAGACCTTCCGCCGCCTCAAGGCCCACCGACAACTCCCGGCGCTCCGGGCCGCCCTTCGTGAACTCATGCGGCAGCGCCAAGCCAGCGGTGCCATTGAAACCATCAAAAAGGCCGCATAGCATGATCAACAAGCGGCGCTCGCTTCGCCCTTTTCAACAGAGAGCGGGACAGGCAAGATCATGAAATCGTTGGGGTCATGGCCAAATGGACTCTTATATATCACAACAATCCATATGCTGAATCTTCCGGTCTCGTGCAGTTATGAGACTTGGATAAACAGTGTTTTCATGCGCTTCCGTCTGGCTGGACACTTTCCAGAGGAAGTAACCGAAGACGTGATTTCGGCGGAGTTGAACGACGTGGCCGCGCGAGATGTTCCATATTTTTGGGTCAATGCAGGAGAATCAGTTATCCGACACTGACCTTCCCCCCTCAAATCGGTCCATCGTCTAAGTTATAATACGGACCGAGAAGGAGGGCA
>CAYFNC010000049.1:0-24615 GCA_964344345.1 uncultured Hyphomicrobiales bacterium
TCAGCCCGCGCGCGCTAGGTCAACAGGGAGATGCGCGATTCTGCAACAGGCTCATTCCCGGGAACCGAAATCTACCGGAACGCCGTGAAAAAGGGAAAGATTCCCGAAAATCCGGACTCGCCGCTGGCCGGCAAGACCGCCAACACCACCATGATCTACGACGACGTCTACCAGCGCATGCTGAAAAGGATCAACACCTTCCGCGAGAGCATCGTCATCCCGGCCCGAAACTACAAACTGGAGCCCGAGGACGAACCCAGGTTCGACGGCCTGCGAATGCTCCGCGTCACGTGGGACTGCCCCCGCTGCGACCATCACAACGTCTTTTCCCACTTCCGCGCGGACTGGCCCCATCAAAGCCAGGCGTTCTGTCTTGTCTGCCGATCCTGCCGGACGCGCTTCGACGTTCCGAACCAGGCCGCGCCACAGAGGCGGGACGCCGACGAGGAAGCCGCCTATCGCGAGGCCGCCGCCTTGCGCGAACGGGGCGACCTGGACGGGGCGGTTCGGAAATACAATGAAATCGTCACCGGGTCCTTACACTTTTCCCAAGTCTCGGAAGCCTACTCCCAGGCGGCGTACGACCTTGGGCTTCTTTATCTCTCCGAACTGGGCGATCCGGCCGCGGCGACGGATTTCCTGGCCCTGGCGGTGTTGAACCGGGCCTTTGATCCCGATTTCCAGATCGCCTTCGCCATCGCCTTGACCACCGAGGGCGCGCACGACGCGGCGAAGCTCCACTGCGAAACCGCCCTTCGCCTGCTTGACGAGGACGACGACAAGAAGAGGCCGGTCTTCGAACAAATCCTCGACCAGATCCTAGAAAGGCGGAAAGGGAGCGAAGCCTCTACGTTCTTCCTGGAATAGACGGCTTTTCCAGCAGGAACGGGCCGATCGCCAAGGCGTCCAGTCCCGTGGCCGCGAAGGTGGACAGCGCGTCCAGGGGCGTTTCCACGATCGGCTGGCCCTTGATGTTGAAGCTGGTGTTCAGCAGCGCGGGCAGGCCGGTCCGATCCTCGAAGGCGT
Source organism: uncultured Hyphomicrobiales bacterium (assembly GCA_964344345.1). GTDB lineage: Bacteria > Pseudomonadota > Alphaproteobacteria > Rhodospirillales > CAYFNC01 > CAYFNC01. The sequence continues at coordinate 1,027 of CAYFNC010000049.1, forward strand.
CCAGCAGCGCGTACAGGTTCGGGGCGGCGGCGGGGGAAACGGTTTGGACCCGCGCGGTGCCGTCCACGTGGATGATCGCGGGCAGCCTCGACGCCCAGGCCTCGCGCGCCGGAAAGGCCACGGTCATGAACGGCGAGGCCATGTCCATGTGGAAGACGTCCCGGGCGCGGTCCGCCTTCACCGCGGGGGCGAAGGGCCGGAACGACTCGCGGAACTTGACGCGGCTGTTGATGGCGTCCTTCATCCCCGCAAGCCCGGGATGGGCCAGGATGGAGCGATGGCCGAGGGCCCGGGGGCCGAATTCCGAGCGCCCCTCGAACCAGGCGACGATTTTCCCCGCGGCCAGCAGGTCGGCGGCGGCGGAAACCAGGTCCTCCGGCTCGGTGAACGCGGCCCCGGCTGCGCCGAGGTCTCGGCGAATGCGGTCCGGGGAATAGTCCGGTCCCAGATACGCGTGGTCCATTTGGGCCCGGAGGGCCTCTCCGGACATGCGGGCTCCGAGCAGGGCGCCGCCCAGGGCGCTTCCCTGGTCCGACGCCGCCGGTTGGACGAAATAGTCCTCGATCCCGAACCTTCGGACCATCTCGCCGTTCATGGCGCAGTTTAGAAAGCATCCCCCGGCGGCGCACACGGCGTCGAGGCCCGTATTCCGGCGCAGCCCGCCGATCAGCGCCGCCACCGCCTCCTCGAAGGCCGCCTGGGTCGCGAAAGCGATGTCGCGGTGGCGCTGCTCCAGCGGCGAATCGGGCCGTCTGGGCGGTCCCAGAAGCGCGGGCAGGGACGGCCCGTACCAGGGCTCGAACCGAGAGCGCGGGACCGGCGTCCGGGCCCAAATGTCGGATCGCAGCCGATAGCCGTCCCCCTCGGCCGCGAGGATCGGCGACATGTCCACTCCGGGTCGGCCGTAGGCGGCGAGCCCCATGACCTTGAACTCGTCCTCGTTGATGCCGAAGCCGAGGAAAGAGGTCATCGTTCCGTAGTAATTCCCAAGCGAGCGGGTGATGTCGATGGTCTCGAGCACCTCGATCCCTTCCGGCGAGCCGACGCCGATCGCGCCGCTTTTCCGATCGCCGAGTCCGTCCAGGGACAGGACCAAGGCCCGGTCGAATCCCGAGCAGTAATAGGCCGACGCCATGTGGGCCAACTGATGGTCGACCATTTCCAGGCGGGGGACATGGCCGAAGTAATGGGACAGGTACAGGCGAACCCGCTCGGCGAGGTCCGCGTGGGTCTCCCCGGTATGAACCACCATGTCCACGTCGCCCATGGCGAGGCCCGCCTGGGACAGCACGGCGCGGATGGCGCGGATGGGCAGGTGGCCGAGGGCGTGCTTGACGCGGATGAAGCGCTCTTCCTCCGCCGCGGCCGCGATCCGGCCGTCCACCAGCAAGGCTGCAGCCCCGTCGTGCTGCAGGCCGGTGACGCCGCCGTGCAGGCCGAGGACGATCATGATCCCGCCGCCTCGCCCGGCCCCGGATTCTTTTCGATCAGGCATTCGCCGACGATCATGGCGTCCAAGCCGGTGGCGGCGAAGGTGGACAAGGCGTCGAGGGGGGTTTCGACGATGGGCTGGCCCTTGACGTTGAAGCTGGTGTTGAGAACCGCGGGAACCCCGGTCAGGTCCTCGAATCGCGCGATCAATCGATGAAAAAGCGGGTTGGCCTCGGCCGAGACCGTCTGGACCCTTGCGGTGCCGTCCACGTGGGTGGTCGCCGCCAAGCGTCCGGCCCACGCCGCCCGGACAGGAACCGCGAAGGTCATGAAGGGGGACGGCCCGTCGAGCTCGTAGAGGTCCGGGGCCCGCTCCTCCAGGACGGCGGGGGCGAAGGGGCGGAATTCCTCCCGCCGCTTGATCCGCGCGTTGATGGCGTCCTTCATGTCCGCCGGCCGGGGGTCGGCCAGGATCGAACGGTTGCCGAGCGCCCGGGGGCCGTATTCCGAACGGCCCTGGAACCAGGCGATGATTTTTCCCCGCGCCAACAGTCCGGCCGCTTCGGAAGCCGGGTCCGCCACCTTGCGCCAGGGCCAGCCGGCGGTCGCGACGGCGGCTTCCACGGCCGCGTCGGAGTATTCGGGACCCAGGTAGACGTGATCGAGCGGCTTGGGCGCGTCGCCCAGGGAAAACGCCCCCTCCATGGCGGCGCCGAGCCCCAGTCCCCGGTCCGACGACGCGGGCTGGATGAAAATTTCGTCGATGAAGGGCAGCCGCCGAAGCGCGCCGTTGGCGGAGCAGTTCAGCCCGCAGCCGCCCGCGACGCACAGGCGGGACAGGCCGGTCAGGCCATGAAGGCGCTCCGTCAGGGAGCGGGCGCAGGCCTCGAAGGTCCGCTGGGTGGCGAACGCGATTTCCCGGGCCCTGTCGTCAATGGGCGCGCCCGGGCGATAGGCCGGCCCAAAACGCGAGACGAGCGCCTTTCCGAAATGGGGCTCGTAGATGGACAGCACCGGGGGGTCGTCGCGAAAGAAGCCGACATCGACGGCGTACCCCGTCTCCGTGGGCCGGGCGAAATCGGATAGGTCCGGCCCCCGCTCGGCGTACCCGGCGAGCCCCATCACCTTGTATTCGTCCTCGGCTGCGACGAACCCCAGATACGACGTCATGGTCTGGTAGAAGATTCCAAGCGAGTTCTCGCCCGGAAGGGTTTCCAGAACCTGGACGCCGCGCTTGCGGTCCGCGCGGGCGAGCGCGGTGCTCACCCTGTCGCCCCTGGCGTCGTATGACAGGCACATGGCCTCCTCGAACCCGGACGCGAAGAAGGCCGACGCCAGGTGGGCCGTATGGTGGTCGACCATGAGGACGTCCGGGCCGTCGGCGAAATCGTGTCCGAAATGGTGGCCAAGGTAATGGCGGATCCGGGCGGGCATGTCGTCGTAGGTCTCCCCCGGATGGGCCACCAGGTCCACGTCGGAGAACGCGATCCCCGCCGCGTCCAGACAGGCGGCCGCCGCCTGGGTGGGAATGCGTCCCCGGGGGGACTTGACTCGGGCGAAACGCTCCTCCTCGCAGGCGGCGACGATTTCGCCGTCGATGCTGAGGGCCGCGTTGGGTTCGTGCTGGTTGACGGTCATCCCGCCGTGGAGTCCGAGAACGATCATGGCCCCCCGCTTTCGGGTTCGTTCTCGTCCATGTAAAGATCCACCATGTCCGCGAGGGCCATGGGGCGGTATCCCGCCTCTCGCGACCGCGACCAATCGATGGTGAACGACTTTCGCGGCGGCGGGACCACGGTGACGGCGGAGGACGACCCGCAACGCGCGATGACGCGTCCGACCAGGTCCGCGATGGTCAAATGGCCGTCGGCCCCAAGGGTGAAGAGGCGATGCCCATCCCGGCCGTCCGCGATCAGGTCGGCGCAAAACCGCGTCACGTCGGTAACGTGGACCGCGTTGTTGAAGAGGGCGTCGGGGTTGTAGACGTCGATGGGCCGGTTTTCCTTCGCCAGGGCGAGAATCCGGGACAGCCAGTGGCGCCCCGCCCCAACCCCCAGAACCGCCGGAAGGCGCAGGACGATCCGCCGCATGGGCCCGGGGCGGTCCCTGATCAGGGCTTCGGCCATGAGCTTGGTCAAGGCGTAGGAGTCGGGGTTCACGATGGACGCCGATTCGTCGATCACGTCTTCGTTCGGCTGCCCGTGCGCCGAGACGGCGGAAGCGAATAAAAAGGTCTCGACCCCGACGTCCTCGGCGAACGCGAGCAGCCTTCGCGTGGCGAGGACGTTGTCGGCGATCATGTCGTCGTTGCCGACGCCCGGGGCGGGCGAGGTCCCCGCGAAATGAATGATCGTTTTGATCGGTTCATCGTTCAGGCCCGCCAGGGACTCATAAAACGACGACCGGTTCAGGTCGCCTTCGACGATTCCGATCCGGGGATGGTCGGCGACGAGACGGTCGGAACGGGCGTTTGGGGTTCTGAGCGCGGAAACGACGCGATGGCCCGATTCGGCGAAGTATCGGGCGGTCGATCCGCCAAGGAGCCCTGCGATCCCGGTGATGAAAACTGTCATGACCCGCTTCCGTCGTTCTGTGGCCCAGCCGGCCCGAACAAAGATTCTTGCGCGAATTCCCCTAAAGTAAACCGATGGTTCTTGATAAAGGAATAAGCAAACGACATTCCGTCCGCCTTCACGCGCATTCGGCGCCGGCGCCGTCCACGCAAGCGATGGCCGGCGGTCGTCCTTTTCCGTTCTCCGCCTTGGAGATAAACCGCATGAACGGAGACGAGGCCGCCCCGTCCGAAAACCAGTCCCGCGCGGGGAGGCAAAATCATCAAGATCGCGCGGATCGCAACTCCTCGAAAAGGCTCCGGCGGCTCTCGGCGCGGATCGCGTTGATTTCCTCGATGGACGCGCCCCAAATCTCCAAAACCTTGTCGATGCGGTCGGGCGAGAAGTTGATCCGGTCCCATTCGTAGGCCCTAAGAATGCTGACGTCCCAGGGCGTCCAGTCATCGGACTTGACCTGGGAGACGCGCCAACTAACGAGAACCTCGCCGTGATCGTGATCCAACGCGCCCATCTGCTCGGCCATGTCGTACAGGGCCGTTCCCTTTAGGGGCGTGGCGATGAAGAACTTCACGTAGTCGGCGCCGCAATGCTCGGCGAAACGGATGGTGTCGCGGATTTCCTCCCAGGTTTCCCCTGGCAGGCCGATGATGAAATTGGCCAGGACGAACACGCCCCTGTCCTTGATGGACCGAATCAGCTCCGGAACCCGGTCCAGGTCCTTGATCGGCTTCTTGACGATGTCCCGAAGCACCCGTCGGTTTCCCGACTCGATGGCGGCGTTGACGCCGACGCACCCGGCCTCGGCCATCAGATCGACCAGCTCCTCGTCCATGGTGAAAATGGAAAATCCGTTGACCATCCACTTCAGCCCGAGGTCTCGCGCGATCATGGCGCGCAGTATGGCCTTGACCCGCTTTTTCGCGGCGAAAAGGTTGTCGTCGGAGAATATGAACGACCGGATGCCGTAGGTCGTCTTCAGGCGCTCCAGCTCATCGACGACGGCTTCGGGCGCGGGAACGCGGATCTGCTTGCCCGAGATGGTTTCCACCTGGCAGAAGGAGCACTCGTAAGGACAGCCCCTGCTGAACGAGAGCGCGATCCCCGGGGGGTCCGGCAGGCGATTGGGGCCATAGCGGTCCTGGCCCTCCAGGTAGTCCTCCATGCGGACAAGATCGTATGCGGGCGGAGGAAGCGCGTCCAGGTCCCGGACAAGGGTCCGTTCCTGGACCACCGTTCGGCCGTTCTCGCGAAACAACAGGCCTTCGCTGGGACGCTCCCCCTTTCCCTCAAGGAAAAGAAGCAATTCGCGCAACAGAACCTCGCCCTCGCCCCGGCATCCGTAATCGATATTGGAGTTGGCCATGACGTCCTCGCCGTTGACGGTGACGTGGACGCCGCCTCCGATCACGACGATGCCCGGATCGGCGGCTTTCGCGAGCGCCGCCGCGCGATCGAGAATCGTGGCGTATTCCGAGGTCAGGAGCGATATCCCGACGTAGTCCGGCCGGGCGTCCATGATCGCGGTTTTGAACGCGTCCTCGGAGAGGTCGTAAAGCTGCGCGTCTATGATGGAGACTTCGACGATGTCCCGCACGCAGGCGGCGAGGCGGCAAAGAACGGTGGGCGGAATCCGCCATCCCGTCGCCGGGTCGTTCTTCTGCCATTTCTGGTTCGGCTGGACCAGAACAAGTTTCTTCATCAATCCATCACTCAACCGCTATTCCCTTCATGGCTTCCAAACCCGGCCCCGCTCATGTCGCGGCGTCGCCTGGGCGAGAGCGCGAAGCGGACCAGGTTGCCCGGGGCGTTCGCCCGCGCCTTGCCCCGGCGGCGGGAACTTGAACAGCGTCGTCGATCAATCCCAAAGAGTAAACAAGGGTTCCTTGCGAAATGATAAAGGAAAGCGGATCTGGTTCGGCGGCGAGACGGATTTCCGGTCGACGCCGCTCCGGTCCCTCGGCTCGGTCATGGATATCATTTCGTCGATCACGCGGGAGACGGTCTCGGCGTCGTTCATTCGGGTTTCCGACTCCGCCGGCGGCTCCGCGTCGAGGCGTCCCGCCTCGAAGGCGGCGCGGGTCCCGAGAACCCGCCCGTCATCCAGAACGATCTTCCTGGCCAGAAGAATGTCGCCCCGGTTCCAAAGACACGTCGAATAATCGAGAATATCGACCGCCGCGGCGGGAACGCCAAAGGCCGACGCCATGGCGAGGGTGTCGGGACGGGACGAGACGACGAATCGCGCGTCGCGGACGGCCGCCATCCTTTCGCCGACGGGCTTGGCGGAAAAATCGACCTCATGGCCCCGAAGCTTTTCGTTGAGGCCCGTCCGGCCATCCATCTCGACGACCGCGTGCCAATCTCCCGGAGAGATTCCGGCGTCCAAAAGGGAGGCGCCGCAATCCCCATCCCCCTCGCGCAGGGGATCCAGCAGCGGCGGGGCCTCGGCCAAGCCTTCAAGCAGAGCCGGGTTCGCCCGCAGCATGGGGGGTATCAAAACAAGATCCGGGCTGTTCATGCCGTATTGCACCCAATCCGGGCTGGGCGGACTGACGGGGGCGTAGCCGCCGGTATCGAACCAATCGAGGAAGAATTCCCGGTTCTTGCCCCCTGGGGCCCCGAAGGCGACGCGGGCGCGGATCACCGAATTCGCGTTCAATACGGCATGGCGCGCCTCGTCCACGTCGTCTTGGAGAATCGCTAAGATGTCGCAGTTGGCGAAGCGCGAGGCGAAGAACGCCGCCAGGATGTTTTGGCGGATGAAATCCGAAAGTTCGTCCATCGCGAAAAACGCCATGATCCTCCATCTCCGGTTTGGATCGAGCGTGTATTTGGTCCTGCTTTTCAAGTACTCCAGATTCTGCTCGTACAGCGCCTCGAGCTCCTGGTCGCTCCCTTCGGCGGGGGGACGGGGGGCGGCCGAATAATCGTTCAGGAAATCCAGGCGGGTGTGCGTTACGAGCGGCTTCAAATGGATCGGCAAGCCAATGCCATGGCCGGGTTCGTGGGGCTCTTCGGGCTCCCGCCGGCGCCAGGATTCCACGCCCGCCGTCTCCTCCATCATATGCTTGGCGGCCGCCAGCAACTCCTCGGAAGAATTGTTCTCGATTTGCACATGGATGGGATAGACGCCGTGGAAGCTGGTGGTTCCGGAGTCCAAAAATTCCCGGAATCGGATCGGCCGGCCGGCCGGCGTCCACATTTTTTTAAAGAGGACGGCGTCTCCATCGGTGAGCACGGCAACGCCTATGGAGTTGGTGGAGACCGTCGGTACGCCGAACACGCCGCTCATCCCGACTGGTCCGGAATCCGTGCCGACGAAGAACCGGGCGCGGCTGAGGGCGAACAACTGCAGGAGAAGGATGTCGTCGTAACGACTGAGATCCACGAAACCCTCCATCTCCGGAAGGGCCAGCATGGACGGATCCCCCATGCGAACGACTTGGCCTCCCCGTTCCCGAACCACGTGGCGGATCAGGGGAAGGTAGGTGGCGGGATCCACGCTCCGGTTCCCGTCCTCGCCGTAGCGGTATTCGTATCGGCTTTCCCGCATGTGCAGGCAGACGAACCAGTTCTCGGGGTCCAACCCTTCTTCCATCAATCTCGGAACGAATTCGGATTCGTGCTCGGGGAGAAAACGGAATCTCGGAACCTTGCCGAACGGGATGTGTTCGCCCCTGGCGTACATGGAGGGCACCAGGAAGACGTCCGGCCGATGATACCCTTTCCGGACCCAGTCCGCGCCCAAGGGCCTTCCTTCCCCCGTCGGCCGGCCGTCGAACCAGGACATGGGCGCCAGGACCTCGTCGCCCGGCGGCAAGGCGACGCAGTCGGTGACGTACGGATCGAGGGCGTTCAACAACCGCTTATAGGGCCTGTCGTCACGGTACACGAGAACGACGCGGCAGCCGGGGAGCTCCCTGCAGATGCGCGCCAGCCCCATATGCAAGGAAAAACAATCGCCGAGGGCCTGATGGCCGAGAAAGGCCGCGACGACTGGAGGATCGGTCTTGCTTCTTGCCCAGGAGACAGATCTTGAGTTCATCTTTTCCGTTCCAGGTTGCCGAATCCGTCCCATCCGAACGCAAGCCCGATGGAGCCATATTAGGTGAGACGCGACGGTTGCGTGAAGCCCCGAATGGTACCAGCCGGCCAAAGACTTGACCGGCTGGTATCATGCGCACTCTCAAGCGCTTAGACCGTAGGCGACGGTTTCGACAGATCCTAAATCGTGTTGACGTAAATAAATGGAAAAGTCCGGATTTATTTCATGAATTAGAAGTGGGATATCCCATAAGTCTTTTGGACGATGATAAGCGGAGACGCCCAAACGTGGGGCCCATTTCTTGATCGCCTTACGCGCTCCCATCAAGGCGCCTCTCTCTGCTCCTTCGATGTTCATCTTGATGAAAGTTACCCTGTCTCCATTCAGATGGCTGTCAAGCGTGACAACGGGAACCTCCAGTTCTCCGTCGGCGCTTAGGATGGACGCCTTGCCTTCAGCGCCGTCGAACCGCATGACGCCGTCATGGCCATAAAGCCCTTTCGGCACAACCTCCACCCTGGCTTCGCGTTCAAATATCGCGCTCAATGCGTCGAAATTAATGGGATCCGGTTCAAGAGCGATGACGCGTGAATACGTCCCGCCTACTCGATGGATAAACATGTTGAGCGTGTCGCCTCTATAGGCGCCTGCATCGACGAAGACTTCGTCGTCGTTTAGCGTGATCAGATCGGTGGGAAAGAACAAGTTCCAATCGACAACGGGTCTGAGTTCGTTGAAATCCAGAGTGAGGCGGAAACCTATGACCTGATCGAGCGTCCGCCGCGAGGTTTCATCTCCAAGAAGGTCCATGAGATAGGACAGCCGTTCTTGGTTTTCCATCAGGTCCTCAAGCCAATCGGTATAGAACATGTGCGGTTCCAACACTTCCGGGAACACAACCTGGACGACCGCCAATGGAATGACGTTCTCAAATCCCAAGGCGCGAAGCTGCCTTACCGGACCGGCGAGGCGATGCGAGGCGACGATCACCGGGGTTGATTTGTCAAAAAGATCGATGGCCTCGAAGGGCTGGACTATGGTTTCGTCGATAATCGACCCAACAAGCGCGGGGTTTGAATCGTATACGCCCACAATCTCTATTCCCTGGCGTCGGCAGGCGGCAACAAACCGAATTCCCTCGCTTGCCGAGCCCACAATCGCCAAAGGCCCAAGATCGCGCGCGTTCCGAAGGCCATAGCTTTCACGCAGCCCATCACGGGCCTCCGTGACGGATTTCATCATTTTCAGACGCTCAAACCAGGGGCGTCTTGGCTCGTTTTCGCTAGGGATGAAATTCTGCGCCAAATTCCGCACCCTCCAGTTTCCAGGATACAAGATTGTCACGCGCCGGGCCCGACCGGCAACTCCGCATTTCGTTGCTCCCTGGCCTGATTGGGACTCGGGAAGCCGTTTTTCTCCACCAGCAAGTGGTTGTTGCGCCGACCCGCGAACCGGCGGACGGCGGCGCGCTATTCGTAGTTGCGCCTGATTTCCGCGGCCTTGGGAGACAACCAGACGGCCTCGACGGCGTCCCAGATCTTTTCCGCCAGCGCCTTGTTTTTCGCGTGGAAGGACTTCGAGAACATCAGGTAGCCCGTCTTGCGGACAAGGGGCACGGGATGACGGACGACGTTCCGATAGCGTTCGGGCGCGGTGCGTAGAAAGATGTCGACGTTGTCCTCGAAACCCGCGACGGCGCTCACCCGGCCCTCGTCCAGCATCGCCAGAATCTCGTGGTAGGTTTCGGCCTCGACCACCGCCGCGCCCGCCTTCTTCAAGGCGGGAACCACCGAGGCGTTCAACTCCGCCCCGATGGGCTTGTCCAGCCCGCCGAACGAGACCCCGTTCCAGGCGACGCCCGAGCCCGTGGGGGCATAAAGCCAATAGGCGTAGTTGAGCAAGGCGCGGGACGGATCCAGCGCGCCGTCCTTGGTGGGATAGACGCCGTAGACGGCCCGTTCCGGCCGATAGCTCGAAACGAACGCCCCGTCGGCCTCGCCGGTCTCGACCAGTTTGAGGACCTTTTTCCAGGCGTGGCGCTTGATCTCGAATTCCACCCCGGCCCGTTCGGCGACCAAGCCGAGCAACTCGATCAGCCAGCCGGGTCGGCGGGCGTTCACGTTCGGACCGCTGCCCGTCACCCGCACCGATTCCTGGTTGGTGGTGAGCAGGCGCACGACCGGCGGTTCCACGGCCCCCGCGCCGCCCGCGAAGACAAGGGCCAGGAAAATCCCGGCCGCCGCGACGAGCCCGCGGCCAAGGGAGGCTCGGACTCGCCCTTTGGGTCTCGTTTCGGCGGTGCGCATTCGTCCATCCTCGCGACGGCTCTATTTCGACGCAGGCCCGGATAGGGGCCGCACCCAACTATATAGCGTTATAATCGTTCCCGAACCATCGCATTTCGGCTGTTCTTTTACTGAAAAACAGGACACTATTTATTTCCGTATGCGATTTTTTCGCGGCAGGGGAATATGCGGGCAATTCCTGTGACACGGCGTCGCCGAGTTTTCGGCCTTGTTTTCGCGCGCTTGATCTTGGCCGCGCTGGTTCTCCTCGCGCTGATTCCGGCGGGACGGGCGGCCGAGGAGACGGCGCGGGTCTCGATCGCGTTCTGCGCCGATTGCGCCCCATTCCAATACGTCGGCGAGAACGGCCGTCCTGCGGGCGTGATCATCGACCATTGGCGCCTGTGGTCCGAGAAGACCGGGATCGCGATCGACTTCATGCCCGCCAACTGGGGCGACACCATCCGCATGGTCGGCGACGGCGAGGCCGACGCCCACGCCGGCCTGTTCTACAGCCCAAAGCGGGCGCTCAAGCTCGATTTCGGCGCCGTGCTCGCCAAGACAGACACCCATCTCTTCCTGCACAAGTCCCTGCCGCCCATGGACCGGCTGGCGGAAATCGCCGCCTATCGCGTGGGGGTCTTGTCCGGCGACTACGCCGAAGGGTTTCTGAAGAAGCGTTTCCCGACCGCCAACGTGGTCGGGTATCCGGACTACAACGCCCTCACCGAGGCGCTTCGCGGCGGCGAGCTCAAGGCGTTCGCCGCCGACACGCCCACGGGTATCCACCACCTTCAAGCCCAGGGCCTGGTCACCGATTTCGTCTACCCCGACATCCAGCGCCTTTACCGCAATGAATGGTTCGGCGCCGTCGGCAAGGGCAAGGCGAAGCTTCTCGCCCTGCTCAACGAGGGAATGGCCCGGATCACCCCGGACGAGCGGCGGGTGATCGCAAGGCGCTGGGTGGGTGGCCGGAGCCGAAGGTTCAAGGACTCCCTCCTGATCGCCATCGACTGGGACTACGCGCCCCTGACCTTCCTCAACGCCGACGGGGAGCCCGCCGGGATGCTGGTGGACTTCTGGCGGCTATGGGGTGAAAAGACCGGCCAGACCGTCGAGTTTCTCAGCCGGCGCTGGCGGGACACCCTCGCCGCCGTCCGCGAGGGAGAGGCCGACATCCATTCGGGCCTGTTCCAGACCCCCGGCCGGGCCGAGTGGATGGTCTTCTCGCGGCCCATTCTGGAAGTCTCGAGCAACCTCTACTTCCCCGCCGCGCACGAAAACCCCCTGGAGCGGACATCCCTGGAGGGAAAAAAGGTCGGCGCGGTGGCCGGGTCGTTCCAGGAGGAGTATCTGGAGCAATACCACCCCGGCGCCCTGATCGTCGCAAACGACGGCGTGGACCAGATGATCCAGGGCGTGCTCGGCGGCAGGATCGACGCCTTCATCGGCGAGGAGCCAAGCGTCGAGGTGACCATCGAGAGACTCGGCCTCAAGGGCGCCTTGAGCCAGCATCGCAGGCCGCTGTTCGCCAACCAGGTCGTCGCCGGCCTGCGAAAGGGCAAACCCGAGCTGGCCGCGTTGGTGGAGCAGGGCATCGGCGCGATCTCGGACGACGAGTTCCGCGAAATCGAAACCCGGTGGATACCGGAAGCCGTCCGCAGGCGGGCCCGCCGGTCGGACGGCCCCGTGATCGACCTCTCGGCGGCGGAGAAGGCGTGGCTGAATACCGCGCCTCCCATCCGGGTCCACAACGAAACCGCTTGGCCGCCTTTCAATTTCTTCCAGGACGGCGCGCCCCGGGGATACTCCATCGACTACATGAACCTGCTGGCCGAAAAGACGGGCCTGAAGATCGAATACGTCACCGGGCCGACCTGGGGCGACTTCCTGGAGATGATGAAGGGCGGCGACCTCGACGTCATGCTGAACATCGTCAAGACGCCGGACCGCCTGAAATACCTGCTTTACACCCGTCCCTACGCCGACAACCCCAACACCATCCTGAGTCGCCGGGACGCCCCCTACGCCACCCTGGAGGAGCTTTTCGGCAAGACCATCTCGATCCCCAAGGGCTTCTTCTACGAGGAAATCCTCACCAGGGACTATCCCCGGATCAAGCTGCATCTGGTGGGGGATTCCCTGGACTCCATGAAGGCGGTCAGCTTCGGCCGGGCCGACGCGGCGCTGGGCGAGCTCGCGGTGTTCAACCACCTGATGGCCGCCCACTTCATGACCGACCTGTCCATATCGGGCGAGGTGAAGATGGGGGACCCGGAATACGCGCTGCTCAACATCGCCACGCGCAAGGACCAGCCCGCGCTTCATTCCATCCTGGGCAAGGGCATGAACGCCATCACCCGCGAGGAGGTGCGCAATATCCAGGCCCGCTGGCTAGGCGAGGGAGAGTCGGATTCCCAGGCTCCGGAGGTGGCGTTGACCGAGGCGGAAAGGACTTGGTTGGACGCTCACCAGGAAATCCGCCTCGGCTCCGACGGCCAGTATCCGCCCTTCGATTTCGTCGACGAGGACGGCGTATACGCCGGCATGGCCTTCGACTACGTGAAGCTGATCAACGAGCGGCTCGGCGTCGACATGAAGGCGGCGCCGGGCCTGTCCTGGGAACAGATCATGTCGGGCGTCAGGGAAAGGACGCTCGACGTCCTGCCGTCCGCGATCGCCACGCCCGAACGCGCGGCCTTCATGAATTTCACCCGCCCGCACATGGCGTTCCCGACGGTCATCATGACGCGGGTGGACTTTCCCCTCATCGCCGGGATGGACGACCTGGCCGGACGCAAGCTGGCGCTGGTCAAGGAGTACGCCGTCACCCGGCGGATTCGCGCCGACCGCCCCGAAATCCCGTTCATGGAGACGGAAACACCCTTGGACGCGCTTCGCGCCGTGTCCGACGGAGAGGCCGAGGCGGCGGTGATGAACCTGGCCGTCGCCAGCCACCTCGTGCGCGCGCACAGCTTGGCCAACCTCAAGGTCGCGGCGCCCGCCGGACTGGACCTTCCGGGGCTTTCCTTCGGCGTCCGCAAGGACTGGCCCGAGCTCGTTGGCATCATCGAAAAAGTTCTCGACACCGTCACGCCCGAGGAGGAAACCGCCATCCGCAACAAGTGGGTGGCCGCGCAATACAGCGTCGGCATCGACATGGCGACGGTCCGCGAGATCGCCTTCCAGGTGGGCGCCGCCGCCGCCGTCGTCCTGATCGTCATCGTGGTCTGGAACCGCAAGCTGCAGCGCGAGGTGGTCCAGCGCCGAAGCGCCGAGGAGGCCCTCGCCCTCGCCAAGGACGAGGCCGAGGAGGCCAACAAGGCCAAGTCCACCTTCCTCGCCAGCATGAGCCACGAAATCCGCACGCCCATGAACGCGATCCTGGGCTTGTCGCACCTGGCGTTGAAGGACAAGCTGACGCCCAAGCAGCGCGACTACCTCGACAAGATCCACGGCTCGGCGGAAAGCCTTCTCGCCATCATCAACGAGATCCTCGACTTCTCGAAGGTCGAGGCGGGCAAGATGGAGCTGGAATCGGTCCGCTTCAAGCTCGATCCCGTCTTCGACAACCTCGCCGCCGTGGTCGGCCACCGCGCCCGGGAAAAGGGCCTGGAGTTCCTGTTCGACCGGAAGCAGGGCCTGCCCCGCAACCTGAAGGGCGACCCGGTGCGCCTGGGCCAGGTGCTGATCAACCTGACCGGAAACGCGGTCAAGTTCACCGAAACCGGCGAGGTGGTCGTGCGCGCCGACGTGGCCGAGCGGCGCCCGGGCCGGGTCCTGCTCCGGTTCGTCGTCAGCGACACCGGAATCGGCATCGATCCGGCCAAGGCGGAGGGGCTGTTCGAGGCCTTCACCCAGGCCGACGGCTCGACCACCCGCAAGTACGGCGGAACCGGCCTCGGCCTCGGCATCTCCAAGCGCCTGGCCGAGGCCATGGGAGGCGACATCGCCCTGGAAAGCGAGTTGGGCGCGGGAAGCGCCTTCACCTTCACCGCCTGGTTCGAACACGACCCGGCGTGGGACGAGGAGACCGTGCGGATTCCGGCGGAGCTCCGCGGCATGCGGGTCCTGGTGGTCGACGACAACGAGATTTCGCGCACGATCCTGGCGAACACGGTCCAGGGCCTGTCGTTCCGCGTGGACGACGCCCCGTCCGGCGAGGCCGCGCTGGACGCGATCGCGCGCGCGGACAAGGACGATCCCTTCGGCCTGGTTCTGATGGACTGGCGGATGCCCGGCGGCATGGACGGCGTCGCCGCGACCGAGCGGATCAAGAACGCCCTGAACGTCGCGGGCGCGCCGCTCGTGTTCATGGTCACCGCCTCCGGAGGCGAGGAGGGCCGCGAGCTGGCGGAGGCGGCGGGGGCGGACGCCTACCTGCAAAAGCCCTTGGGCGAGACCCTTTTGCTCCGGACCCTGATGGACGCGCGCGGGATCGAGGGCGAATGGGGGGAGGACGCCCCGCGGGACGGCGCCGACGGAGATATCCGGATCGGCGGCGCCGCCATCCTGTTGGTGGAGGACAACGCGATCAACCAGCAGGTCGCGTGCGAGCTTCTGGAGCAGGCCGGGGCGACCGTGGCCGTCGCCAACCACGGCGGCGAGGCGCTGGACGTCCTGGACCGGATGGGGGCCGAGCCGCCGGACGCCGTCCTCATGGACCTGCAGATGCCGCGCATGGACGGCTACGAGGCGACGCGGCGGATCCGCGCCCAGGAGAAGTACAAGGATCTTCCGATCCTCGCCATGACCGCCCACGCCTTCGACGAGGAGCGCCAGCGCTGTCTCGAGGCGGGCATGAACGACCACGTCACCAAACCCATCGACCCCGACGTCCTGATGGCGGCGTTGGCGCGCTGGATCGAGCCCCGCCCGGACCGGGCCGCCCCGCCCGAACCCGCGCCCGCGCGCCCCGAGGGGCCCGAGCTGCCGGACATCCCCGGGATCGACATGGCCGCGGGCCTGGCGCGCGTCCGGGGAAACCGCCAGGTCCAGCTCGACCTGCTGCGATCCTTCAGGGACGGGTACGGAAACGCGGTCCTTGCGATCTCGGAGGCGTTGGAGCGAGGCGACGTCCAGGAGGCGAAGCAGCTCGTCCACACCCTGAAGGGCGTCTCGGGAAACCTGGGCGCCGACGCCGCGCACGCGGCCGCGAGCGCGCTGGACGCCCGACTGAAGAAGGACGATATGGCCGAGGTCCCATCCCTGTTGGAGGCGCTTTCGACCGACATGGACGCGGTCATGGCGGGTCTTCGCGCCGCCCTCGCGGATTTCGACGACGAGGGGGCGGAGGCCGCCTCGACCGGGACCGACGCGCTACGCCCCGTTCTTTCCGGTCTCCTGGACCTTCTCGCCCGCTCGGACGCCGAGGCCATCTCGGTCTGGGACGAGGGGCGCGCGGGGCTGAAGGCGGGACTCGACCCGGACGCCTTCGCCGCGCTGGACAAGGCGATCCGCGGCTTCGACTTCGACGCCGCCCACGAATCCCTTCGCGCCGTCGTCGAGGCCCTGGACGACGGGTCCGGGGGATAGCGTTCACGCCACCGGTCCGTAAAAAGGCCGGTGGGGCCCTCAATCGCCGGCGCTCGCTCCACTCGCTTGGCTTTCGCCGAACGATCGGCGGCCCGCGGTCGCGGGCTGCAGCGGTCATTTTCAATGACCGCTGGCGTCAGCCGTCGAGCGCCAGGGCCGCGCCCCGGCTTTCGAACCGGAACGGGACGTGCACGAAGCGGCCGAGCGCGCCCAAGACCGTCGGCTGTTTTTCTTCCGGGACGTAGAACAGCATGAAGCCCGCGCCGCCCGCGCCGAGCAGCTTGCCCCCCACCGCGCCCGCGAGGCGGCCCAGTTCGTAGGCCTTGTCGATGTCCTCGTTCGCGACCGAGGCCGCCAGGCCGCGCTTGATGCGCCAGCCCTCGTGCAACAGGCGTCCAAAATCGTCGAGGTCGCCGTTTCCCTCCAGGATTCCCCGTCCCTCCTCCACGAAGCCGAGCAGTTCGCGCAACGCCTGGGTCTTGTCGGGAATCGCGTCCACCACCTCCCTCGCCACCTTGGACGCGAAGCGGTTGGCGCCGAGGTAGAACAGCATCAGGCGGTCCTCCAGCCGGCGCAGCCGCTCCGCCGGGGCCTGGACCGGCGCGACGTCGATGGCGCCGCCGGGCGCGAACCGGATGTGGTTGAAGCCGCCGTGGGCGGCGGCCACCTGGTCTTGAAAGCCCACCGTCTCGCCGAGGCGAACCTGCTCCAGCTCGATGGCCGCGCGGGCAAGCGCGTCCGGCGCCGTCTTTTCGTTGCGAAGCGCCTTCAGGACCAGGACAAGCCCCACGGCGAAGGACGAGCTGGACCCCATGCCGCCCCGCGCGGGCAGGTCGCCCTGGTGGTGGATCTCCACCCCCCGCTTGTCGTCGAACCCCAGCATGCGCAGACCTTCGCGCACCGCCGGGTGCAGGATGTCGTCGATGCTGTTCACGTTCTCGATGTGCGACCAGACGACGCGGTGGCGCATGTCGAAAAACGGCGGCAGATAGCGGGCGGAAATGTAGCAGTACTTGTCGATGGCGGTGGACAGCACCGCGCCGCCCTCGGCCTCGACCCATTCCGGATAGTCGGTGCCGCCGCCGAAAAACGAGATTCGGAACGGAGTCCTGCTGGTGAGAAACTTCATCGCGCCACTCTCGCGCGGTGATAGTCCAACAGCTCCTTCAAGGTCCGTTCGGCGGGGATGGACGGCGCCCAGCCCGTGGCCGCGCGGAAGCGCGACGCGTCGGGAATCTGGAGCGTCACGTCGGCCGGACGCAACAGGCCGGGATCGACCGCGTGCTCGATGGGGCGGTCGGAAAAGGATTTCAAGGTCTCCAGGATTTCGCCCACCGTCATGGTCCGCTCGCCGCCGATGTTGTAGACCTCGCCAGGCGGGCATTTCTCCAGCAACAGCCAATAGGCCCGAACGGCGTCGCGGACGTCGGCGATGGTGCGCACGCTGTCCAGGTTGCCGACGCGGACCGGCCCCTTTCGGACGCCGGCCTCGATCTCGGCGATCTGCTTGGCGAAGGCGCTTTCGGCGAACACGTCGCCCCGGCGCGGCCCGGTGTGGGTGAACATGCGGGTGCGGAGCGTTCTGGTCCCGTGGCAGAGGAAATGCTGCAGGGCCAGCATGTCCTCGCCCACCTTGGAAACGGCGTAGGGGCTGGCCGGGCGGAAGGGGTTGGTTTCCTTAATCGGAATCTCGTCCTCGCGGACTTGGCCGTAAACCTCGGAGGAGCTGCAGACATGCACCAGGGGGTCGAGCCCGGACAGGCGCGCGGCGTCCAGCAGGTTCGCCGTTCCGATCACGTTGGTGTGCAGGGTGTCCGCCGGCATGTCGAAGCTGTCGGTGACGTAGGACTGGGCCGCCAAGTGAAAGATGCGGTCCGGCCTGGCCTGGTCCAGGACCTTGATCAGCGAGCGCAGGTCGCGGAGCTCGCCGTGGACGAGTTCGACGCGGTCGGCCAGATGCGCGATGTTGTCCAAGGGGCTTCGCCAACGGACCATGCCGAAGACCCGGACGTCCGGATGGTTCTCGACGATGTAGTCGGCCAGGTAGCTGCCGACCATTCCGGTGACGCCGGTAATAAGAACGTTCATGGCCATTTAGGGATTATCCTATCCCTTTCCAAACTCTCGCAAGAGATATATCCGCTCCTCCCCGTTCACGGACCGGACGCAAGGGTTTCGATGGCCGCCGTCTCCTCGGGCTCGAGGCGAAAGTCGAAGACGGCGAGGTCGTCGCGCATGTGGTCCGCGTCGGTGGTGCCCGTCAGGGGCAGCATGCCGACGTCGATGGCGAACCGGAATACGATTTGGCTGGGGGCGCGGCCGTGGCGCGCGGCGATCCGAGCCAGCGCCGGATGGGCGAGGGCCCCCCGGTTGGCGGTCAGCAGCGAGAATCCCTGGTAGACGATCCCGTTGGCGGCGCAGAACCGCCGAACGTCGCGATCCCACAGCCTTGAGGCGTAGCACCGGTTCTGGACGAAGCGCGGACGGACCTTCGCGCCGGCGCAGAGGCTTTGCAGCTGTTCGAGGGACACGTTGCTGACGCCGAGGAAGCGCGCGCCGCCGCTTGCGTGGATCGCCTCCATCGCGCGCCAGGCCGCCCAGTCGTCCGGGCCGAGGCCGAAGCGCCTGCTCGGGCCGTGAAGCACATAGGAATCGACGGCGTCGACGCCGAGATGATCCAGGGAGCTGGAAAATGATTGGTCCACCTGCTCCCCCACCGGCGCCTTCGGGTCGTAGGGCAGGCGGTGGTCCTGTCCGCCAAGGAAGGTGAACTTGGTCTGAAGGAAGAGCTCGCCGCGGCTTGCGGCGCCGCTTTCGATCGCGTCGCGCACGGCCTGGCCGACCCCGGCCTCGTGGTAATGCTTGCGCTGGTTCGCGGTGTCGATCCCGCGAAACCCCCGCTCCAGGGCGAGCCGAGTCAAACGGGCGGTCTCGTCCTCCTTCCAGGCGGTTCCGTAAAGGAACCCGGGAACCTGAATCCCGTCGATCGTCAAGGCTCCGTTCGGCATCGATGTCTCCCATGATCCGAGAGGGCTCGGAGCATAATAGGGATTCCCAACCGCCCCGAAAAATGTTTCAAGACGGATGATACGGAGCCCGGATGATGAATTCGGGTTCCGTCAAGCCCGTACTGGGAGGAAACGAGCCTGGCGGCGATTAGGGCGTTCGATGGTCCAGGGTGGCCGCGGCGCGGGCCATGGCCGAGGCCATGGTGCGGAGCTTGTCGGCCCAGCCCTCGTCGCGGGCCAGCGCGGCCTCCTCGCTGAGGGTGAAGGCCTTGTCGCGGAAATAACGGACCATGTCGTTTCGGGCGGTCTCGGTCATGTGGGCGGCGTCCTTATAACCGTTCTCTTAACGTCCCCTGGACGGTATTAATGCGGGAAAGAGATTAAGAATTGGTGGAGGCCATGACCGGAAAACCCCATCGCTGGCTCGCGCCCGCCCCGGGCGAGCCCTTCGCGCCCCAGCCGTTCGAGCCCGCCCCGGGCGACGAGGACGTGGTGGTCGCGGTCGCGGGCTGCGGGGTATGCCACACCGACGTCGGCTTTCATTTCGGCGGCGTCGGGACCCATCATCCCTACCCGCTCGCGCTCGGCCATGAAATCAGCGGCCGCGTCGTCGACGCGGGGCCAAGCGCCAAGGACTGGATCGGCCGCGCGGTGGTGGTTCCCGCCGTGATTCCCTGCGGGCGCTGCGCCGCCTGCGAGGCCGGAAGGCCCACCATCTGCCTGAAGCAAACCATGCCCGGCAACCACGTCCACGGCGGCTTCGCCAGCCATGTCCAAATCCCGGCGCGCGGCCTGTGCCCGGTGGACGAGAAACGGCTCGGGAAGGCGGGACTGGAGCTGTGGCAAACGGCGGTGGTCGCCGACGCTCTGACCACGCCCCTGAACGCGCTGAAGGAGGCGGACGTCGGCCCGGGAAGCTTCGTCGTGGTCGTCGGCGCGGGCGGCATCGGATCGGGCGCGGTCCGCATCGCCGCGGCCATGGGGGCGCGGGTGGTCGCGGTGGACACGGCGCCCGGGAAGCTCGAGCCCCTTCGCGATCACGCGACCGTCCTCGAGGCGACGGACGGAAAGGCGCTTCGCGCCCAGTGCCGCAAGCTTGCGCCCACGCCCATCGGCTGGATCATTCTCGAATGCTCTGGAACCAGGGCGGGCCAGGAGGCGGCGTTCGGGCTGATGGGGCCGGGCGCGACGCTGTCCGTGGTGGGCTTCACCATGGACAAGGCGACGCTCCGGCTGTCCAACCTGATGGCCTTCCACGCCCGCGCCCAGGGAACCTGGGGCTGCCCGCCCGCGCTCTATCCCGAGGCGTTGGACCTGGTCCTGTCCGGCAAGGTCCCGGTCGCGCCCTTCGTCGAGCGCCATCCCATGCGCGCCATCAACGCCGTGTTCGAAAAGGCCCGCGCCCAAGCGCTGGAGAAACGCGCCGTCCTTGTCCCTGGGGAATAACGCCAACCGGCATTGTTTCGAGCAGGTCTGGTTTAAAGGGGTTCATTCTTTCATTCGTCATGGCCGGGCTTGCGCCACGAAGGCGATCACTCCGACGGCGAAGACGGCGATGAGCGCGATCGCGAGGACGCGGGCTCTCATGGGGATTCCCGCTCGGCCAGGCGCTTTTGGATCAGGTCCACCTCCCAGCCGCCCGCTCCGGGCTCGGCGGGCGGGGGATCGGCGCGGCGGATTTCGCGGACCAGCTCCACGGGCACGCCGGAGATGTCCGCCGCCGCCGCGTCCCCCAGGCTCAGCGCCGCGTCGGCGATCAGGCGCTCGATGGCGGCGGTGTCGTTGGCGTGGGGGAAGGGAGCGTCGGGAACGGGCCGGTCCAGAAACGCGCAAATCCGCGTCCAGGGGTCCGGGTCCCGGGAAATGTCGATGACCAGCAGGTCGCCGTCCCGGCCTTGGAAATGGGCGTCAACGGCGGCGTGGTGGCGTTCGCGGGCGTCGGCGAAGCGCGCCCGATCGAAGGTCCGCCCGCCGTAGAGGTCCCGATGCACCCTGGTGGTGAACGGGTCGCTGTCGTAAAGGCCCTGGCGGCGGCGCCACATCTTTTCGCACGACGCGAGCCACGGCCCCTCGTCCCGCATGGTCAGGATGAACCGGGAGCTCGGGAAGCGGCGGTCCAGGACCTTGAAGTCCCGCGCCACGGGCGTGTCGGTGGCGGCGTCGTGGGCTTCGACGGCGTCGAGGGTCCTGGGATAGTGCTTGGCGGAAAAGCCCAGGAGGCGTAGCGCCTCGGTCAGGGACGTGGTGCCGGTGCGGCTGAGCCCGACGCCGAGGATTTTTCCCGTCATCGGTCGAACTCCTCCCCGCAATCCAGACAGCGCCAGGCGGGCGGGTCGCCCGCGTCGTCGTCGAACAGGGTCCCGCAACCGCCGAAGGCCACGTCTTCGCTTGGGTTTTCGAGTTGCTCGGGGCTGGGTTCGCCATAGATGACGCGGGCGACGCGCGAACTCGAACAGGCGGGGCAGCGGGGCATCAGCCCAACCGGGCGATGACCACGGAGATGTTGTCCTTGCCGCCGTTTTCGTTGGCGAGGCGGATCAGTTCGGCGCAACAGGCGTTGGGCTCGGGGATGGTCTCCATCACGTTCTTGATCACGTCGTCGTCGATCATGCCGGTCAGGCCGTCGCTGCAGGCCATGAACGTGTCGCCCGCCAACACCGTTTCCTCCTGCACATCGACCAGCACCTCGGCGAAGGGGCCGAGCGCGCGGGTGATCACGTTCTTGCCCGGCGGATCGCCCTCTGCCCCGGCGTCGAGCCATTGCTGATAGAGCGAATGGTCGCGGGTCATCTGGGTCAGCTCGCCGCCGCGAAGCCGATAGACCCGGCTGTCGCCCACGTGGAAGATGGCGGCGCGGGGCGCGTCCTCCTGCATCCAGATCCCGGCGATGGTGGTTCCCATTCCAGAACCCTCGTCATAGCCGCGGATGCGGTTGAGCTGATAGATGTGCCGGTTGGCGTTGGTTACGGCGGATTGGACCACGGTGGGCGCGATGGACGGCAGGTACTGGACCGTGGCTTCCGGGGCTCCCTGTTCGATCTTCTGCTCGGCGGCGATGAGCTCGGGATCGTATTCGTACAGGAAGTCCGAGACCACCTCGACGGCGGTGCGGCTGGCGATCTCGCCCGCGTCCTGGCCGCCGACGCCGTCAGCCACCATCAGGAGCGCGATCTCGCGATCGACCATGAAGCTGTCTTCGTTGTGGCCGCGCTTTTTGCCCACGTCGGTCATGCCCGCCGCGCCCAGGGTCTCCCATCGTTTCACAGTCGTCACAGGTCTTCGCCCCCCAAAAAAAAGCTCATCAGTCCGGCGTCCACGCCGAGACTCCCCTTGACGCCTCCTCCACCGACCCCGTTTCGGCGAACGTAATCATGTACTTCGCCAGCTCCTCGAACACCGCGGTGCGGAATTCGAGCCCGATCCACATCACGAAGGGGCCGGGGTTGCAGTCGAGGTACTTGATGTCTCCCTCGTCGGACATGATAACGTCCCACGCCGCGTAATGCAGCCCCAGGAATCGATTGCACGCCGCGATGCGCGCCGCGTCCTCGTCGGGCAGCTTGATGTATTCGAACGACTGCATGCCGCTTCGGGAGTCCACGCCGCCGTCGGAATGGATCTTCAGGGCGAGGACGACCGTATCGCCGACGATGTGGACCCGGATGGTGTTTCCGGGCGCGCGCTCCTGGAACAGGGCGGGGCAAAGCGCCAGTTCGTCCAGCCGGTCCTTGTCCGCCTCGGTCACAACCCGGGTGGAGCCGACGCCGATCGACGGCTTGACGATGGCTTCGCCCACCCGGTCGATGAAGGCGCGGGCGGCGTCCGGGTCGTTGGTGGCCAGCGACAGCGGCGCGGGAAAGCCGTTTTCGCGCAGGCGCTCGTAAAGCTGGGATTTCGAGTCGTGGTCCACGTAGGCCCCGGTCAGCCGATTGACCACCAGCGCGCCCGCGCGGGCCCGGTCCTCGAAAAAGTCGTAGGTGGCGGCGTGGAATTCCTGTTCGCGGATGAAGCCCGCCCGGTACTCGGCGTGGGAGCCCGCGTTCAGCACCGGCGGAAGCGCCGGCAAGGTCCGGGGCGCGGTGCAGCGGATGTGATAGGCGCGGACGTCGGACAGGTCCTCGCCGTTCCAGCGCGCCTCGCCGTCGCCGAACGCGGCCGAAACCCGATTGGCCCCGCCGACCTGGATGTCGCACTTCACCGGCTCGGCGCCCTGGCGGGCCACGGCCTCGCCGATTTCCGCCACTTGGGCGTTGTCGCGATTGGCGAACAGGGCGATGCGGGTGGTCATGGCGATGGAATCCCACGCAAAAAAACCGGAAGGACGCCGTTCTGGCGTCCTTCCAGCCTACACCCTGGTCCCCCGTCGGGGGAACCGAAAGATTACGAGCTGACGTTGATCGACCCGATGTTGGTGTTGTCGGTCACGTCGCCGCCCGCGGCGCCGGTCGCGCCCGCGCAGGTCCCGGCGTCGCCGCCGACCCCGACGCCGGTGCCCTCGGCGTAGGCGCCGCCCCAACCGGTGGCGAAGCCGCTTCCATACCCGGAGCCGCTTCCGGCGCGGGCGCTGGAACAAGCGCGGGCGGACCCAAGAGCGTCACCACCGGACTTTCCACCTTGCAGGACGGCGGCAGCAGCATTATCGGTCATTTTATTTCTCCTTGGAGCCTGTTGCAGAATCGCGCATCTCCCTGTTGACCTAGCGCGCGCGGGCT
>CAYFNC010000050.1:0-24421 GCA_964344345.1 uncultured Hyphomicrobiales bacterium
TTTCATCCGTTCGCCCCACTTTCATTTGGCGATTGATCAAGGGGGCCAATTCAGGAGCTATCTCCTTGTTCTCAAATACCCTTTTGAAAATCCACAGGTAAACATCTACCAGTTCCAAGCCCGCGCTTTCTGTTCCTGAGGAAAATGTTATTTCTGATTGCGGCATGCCCCGAAAATCAAGCGCGGGAAGACCTGGTCCATTCACCAGGTCCCGCTCACTTAATTTTGCGTACCAATCTGCAGTTCGTGCTTGCGCTTTGTTGAACTGGGATTGTTGATCAACTACAACCCCAACCGACTTCCGCGAAGATTTTAATAGTCGCTGCGCTATCCCGATCATCACGGTTTGAAACCCTATGGCATTTGGCATAACGGAAACAGCGTCAGATTTACTTCTGACATTGTAATTAATCTCACCAGTGTTTTCGATAGTCCATTGAAGTGCATCAACCACGATTTCTTGAGTGCGTGCATCAGGTAGATTTGTGGAACGACGTATTAGTTTCTCGCAAACGCCTCTTAATAATTCTTCCGCTTTTGTATTGTTAACAGTAATTCTTGCCGTCCAGGCAGCTCTCAATAGCTCTTCATCAAATAGCGTTGCCACACGAAGTAGCAACATGTAGCGAAGCGGCGTCCAATAAGCGGTCCAGGGGACCGCTGGATTTATACCCTGATCAAAAACCTGATCAAAAAAGCAAATAACTGCATGGTCTGTCTTCTTGAGCCGGTAAAAATCGAATCGAAGATCAAATTTCTTCTGAATCTTTACAAGATCATGCGCAATTTCTCTTAATCCAGGGTTTCCCATTTCATTTGCATGCAAGCGATCAACGCTCAATCGTTGTCTGGCCTTGGCCAAGAATGGCTCAGCAAGGACATCCAGATTCACGCGACTGCAAAGCGTTCCATAAAAAAGAAACGGCTGATCAATATCGAACAGATTCGGACCTGTATGGCCGCTTTCATCCACATAAAAGTACACGGCGCACTTTCCTAAGTGGTAGCCGTCACGTCCGGCTGCGTGTCTGTCAAAGCATCAATGGGAAGGGACGGTTGGGCAGACTCCGGGTCACCATCAGGCTCTTCAGAGAATTGGGCCAAGGCTTCCTGCATGAATGGTGCATTCGTCAATTTGCTGTGGAGGTTCAACATCCGTTTCTCTGCTTGTCCAATAAAGGTGCTATAGAGCATCGGGCGGATAAATGTCCGATCCCCCTCCTTCCGTTCACCCGTTTCCGTCGGATCAATTTGATCACCGAGGACGTGCCCAAATACGGTTGTACGGTCGGTGATGTAACCCCTCCTGATTAATTCCCTGGTGTACTTCCACACTTGGGCCTTTTCATCCGTCCCAACAGTGACACCCGGCCGCTTTAGCTCCACTATGATCAAAACTTCTGTACCGCTTTCATTCGCATCTTCATCAAAAGACGGGCGAGCGTAGAATCCAACGCTGCTACTTGGCGTGACAACGAAATCCGGGCGGTTCAATGACCCCTGCTGCTGCCCGTCGAACAGCTTCTTGATCACGGTGGTCATTCCTCGGTTCGATGTGAACTCAATGCTCTCATACTGGGGGCCAAAAATCCAAAGTGCTTGGCCAAAAAGTGGCTGGAGCTCTTGGACCTCATCGGTCTCAGGGTTCATTGTCTTTGCGCGGATTTCCTCGATCAGTTTCAAACGCGTTTCGATAATATCTAGGGCAGCTTTAGCTGTGCTGATTGTCCACCGCTCCAGAACGTCATTCCACTGATCCAGTTCACTGGGGTCCAACGTATGCAATTTGTCCAATAAACTGTACTGAGACTCTGCCATTTCCAGATTGGCCAGCAGCCCCATGACTTGGTCAATTTGGTCGGTTGAAAGGCTTGGGCAGCGATCAACAACTTGATCAAGGAACTGCCCCCACCGCTCCCTGCTAAGCATGGGTAGTTCCTTGACCACCGCCTTGTGGGCGTCTCGCACGACCCTCTTTGCCTTAGCCCGCTTCTCCCGCGTGATACCAAGCAAGACATCACGAACTGCACTCTGCACCGTTTCCTGCGTCGCGGACCAGATCGGATCGTCGGCATTGAAGTCCGACCAATCGGCCATCACGGCTGGGGCAAGGAAGTCTGCGTGGACGATAAAGGTGTAGCGTTTGGCTTCTTCGGTTCGGCCATCAAGAACCTTTTCTTGGTCGGACAAGCGCCAACCGCACTGACCAACCAGCCGTCGGTTCACCCACCAAGCTATTCCATGCTGTTTGGTGGTTCTGTCAGGACGTTGGCTATCGATCACAATGATCTCGACCTGACCGTAACCCGGAACATCTACCTTGAACTGTGTCAGGCAGTCGTTCGGTATGTCGCTGAAGGACACCTTGACGCCATCAACCGAGACTGTGAATTCAGGGTTAGTCAGAAATCGGGTGCTAAGAAGGGAACGTGCATCTGCAGCCGACAATGAGGAAGGTATTAACCGGATGCCGGATATTTCCGTTCCATGGCCAGAAACCTTCTGGCGCTGGCTTTCCTGCTTTACCTCGATGGGGTTCTCACGACCCTGAGATACCGTATAGGTAACTTCTGCGCCCTCCCGCCACGTCCTTACCTTATATGGCGAAGAGAAAAGAAAGGCGGCGTGGCGACCTTTGCCATTACGGCCATAGACAGGACGCGGCAAAGCTCCAGTTAGGTCGGACGGTGGTAAAGCAAGATTGCCCTGATGGGCGATGCGATCGTAGTCGAGTGTCCGCCAGCGCAGTTCGAATTGCTCCGGTGTCATACCCTCGCCGTTATCCTGGATTCGAAACAGGCTTTCAGTGGGGCGATCTGGCCACTGAATCTCCACGGTAGTAGCGTACGCATCCCAGGAATTGGCGACTAACTCGACCAACGCCGTCGTCGGGTCAGACATAATGATACCCGCGTACCGGCCTAAAAACCGCTCATCAAAGAGCGTCCCTTGATCGTCCGCCATAGAGCCTCCACCAAGCCGAGAGATGAGGTTGAATGCTTAGCATAAAAATTGCCCTTCGTCGATTTGCAGCGTTATTCCTATTCAAACCGCTTGCGAGAAATTCTCGCGCATCCATTCATCGTTTCGACGGCGATATCCTTGCTATTCCTAAGCGACCCCGCAAAGCCCCATTTCGCTTGGTTGCACTTTGGTTGCACCAAAGAAAAACGGCCTGGCAGAAAATCTGCCAAGCCGTTGATTTTATTGGTGGGCGCACAAGGACTCGAACCTTGGACCCGCTGATTAAGAGTCAGCTGCTCTACCAACTGAGCTATGCGCCCGCAGGTCGCGAAACGGGAGTCTCGCGTTTGGGAGGGATGGCGTATAGCAAATACTCGGGCCGTTGTCGACACTCCCATGCGCCGGGCGCGAACTTTGTGGCGTTCCGAAGCGGGCGCCGACCTTCGCGAAACCGTAAAGTCCGTTTACAGCCCGCCCGCGATAATGCTAAAACCCGCCGCGTCCCATCAGCCTCCGGAAAGCCTGGAACCGCGGCCATGAAGATTCTCGCCTGCAATTCCAATCCGCCCCTCGCGGAGGCGGTGTCCGCCTATTTGAACCTTCCGCTGACCAAGGCCAGCATCCGCCGGTTCTCGGACATGGAGGTGTTCGTCGAGATTCACGAGAACGTGCGCGGCGAGGACGTGTTCGTCATCCAGTCCACCTCGTTCCCGGCCAACGACCATCTGATGGAGCTTCTGGTCACGCTGGACGCGTTGCGCCGGGGGTCGGCTCGACGCATCACGGCGGTAATGCCGTATTTCGGCTACGCCCGCCAGGACCGCAAGTCCGGGGCGCGCACGCCCATTTCGGCCAAGCTGGTGGCCAACCTGATCACGGTGGCCGGCGCCGACCGGGTTCTGACCATGGACCTGCACGCGGGCCAGATTCAAGGTTTCTTCGACATTCCCACCGACAACCTGTACGCCGCGACCGTGTTCACGAAGGACATCCCGCAGCGTTTCAACGGCGATGAGTTGATGATCGTCTCACCCGACGTCGGCGGCGTGGTCCGCGCGCGCGGGCTGGCGAAACGCCTCGGCGCCGATCTCGCCATCATCGACAAGCGCCGCGAGCAGGCCGGCGTGTCCGAGGTCATGCACATCATCGGCGACGTCAAGGGCCGCAACTGCATCCTGGTCGACGACATCGTCGATTCCGCGGGGACCTTGTGCAACGCCGCCGTCGCGCTGATGGAGGCCGGGGCCACGTCCGCGTCCGCCTACGTCACCCACGGGGTGCTGTCGGGCGGGGCCGTCGCGCGGGTGACGTCGTCCCCGCTCAGCCACATGATCATCACCGACAGCATCGCCGCCACCGAGGCGGTGCGCGTCGCCCACAACATCGAACAGCTCAGCGTCGCCCCGCTTCTGGCCGAGGCGATCCGCCGCATCGCCGAGGAATCCTCGGTGTCCAGCCTGTTCGACTGATAAAAGGTTTTCCCGCGCGGCGCCCCTGGAGGCCGCGCCCAACCCGAAGGAGAGAGAAACGCAATGTCCACCAACGCAACCCTCAGCGCCGAGGTGAAGGAGCGGGCAGGTAAGGGGGCGGCCCGCGCCATGCGCCGCGCCGGCAGGGTCCCCGCCGTCATCTACGGCCAAAAGCAAGACCCCTTGATGATCTCCCTGGATCCCATCGAGCTGCGCCAGCTTCTGCGCCAGCACGGGTTCTTCTCGCGCATCATCGAGGTCGACGTGGCCGGTTCGAAGAACCAGGTCCTGGCCCGCGACGTCCAGTTCCATCCCGTGACCGACGTCCCCATGCACGTGGACTTCATGCGCTTCAGCGCCGACACCAAGGTCAGCGTGGAGATCGAGGTCACGTTCTCGAGCGAGGCGGTCTGCCCGGGCCTGAAGCGCGGCGGCGTGCTCAATGTTGTCAACCACACCATCGCCGTGGTGTGCTCGCCCGCCGACATGCCGGAATCGATCAACATCGACCTGGCGGAGCTTCAGATCGGCGGATCGGTGCATCTGTCCGACATCACGCTTCCCGAAGGCGTCGATCCGGCGACGGACGAGAACCTCACCATCGCTTCGATCACCGCGCCCAAGGGCGGCGCCGACGAATCCGAGGAGGCCGAAGGCGAAGAGGGCGAGGCCGAGGAGGCCGCCGCCGACGAGGAAGCCGAGGAGTAGCCCTCGCATTCGACGGAGGGGGCGGCCATGCTTCTGCTGGTGGGGCTCGGCAATCCCGGGCCCCGTTACGCCGGAAACCGCCACAACATCGGCTTCATGGTCCTGGACGCCATCCACCGGCGCTGGGGCCTTTCGCCGTTCCGCAAGAAGTTCCACGGCGAGTTGGCCGACGGAACAGTGGGCGGCGCCCGGGTGTTGGCGCTCAAGCCCCAGACCTTCATGAACGAGTCCGGGCGCGCGGTCCAGGCCGCCATGGCGTTCCACCGGATCGATCCCGCCGACGTGGTGGTGATCCACGACGAGCTCGACTTGGCCGGCGGCAAGCTCCGCATGAAGACGGGCGGCGGTCACGGAGGCCACAACGGGCTTCGCGACATCCAGGCCCACGTCGGCCCTGGTTTCCGCCGGGTTCGCCTCGGCGTCGGCCATCCCGGCGACAGGGACAAGGTGGTAGGCCACGTGCTCAAGGATTTCTCCAAGGACGACGCGGACTGGCTGGACAAGGTCATCGACGCGGTGGCGGACCACGCGGATCTGCTGGTCCGAGGCGACGACGCGGGGTTCATGAACAAAGTGGCTCTGGCGGTGAAGCCGCCGAGGCCGAATGCGCCCAGGCCGGAAATCAAAGACGAAACGGAAAGCGACAATGGGATTTAACTGCGGCATCGTCGGCTTGCCCAACGTGGGCAAGTCGACTCTTTTCAACGCGCTGACCGCCACCGCCCAGGCGGAGGCGTCGAACTATCCCTTTTGCACCATCGAGCCCAACATGGGCCGGGTCGCGGTGCCGGACCCTCGCCTGGACCGGATCGCGGAGATCGTCCAGCCGAAATCCGTGATTCCCACCAATCTTAATTTCGTCGATATCGCGGGTCTGGTGAAGGGCGCGTCCAAGGGCGAGGGGCTCGGCAACCAGTTCCTGGCCAACATCCGCGAGGTGGACGCGATCATCCACGTGCTGCGTTGCTTCGAGGACGAGAACATCACCCATGTGGACGGCTCGGTCGATCCCATCCGCGACGCCGACGTGGTCGAGACCGAGCTGATGCTGGCCGACATGGAGAGCCTGGAAAAACGCGTCACGCCTTTGACCAAGAAGATCCGGGGCGGGGACAAGGACGCCAAACTCACCCTCGATCTGGTGGAGCGCGCGCTCAAGGTTCTGGAGGACGGCCGTCCGGCCCGCGCGCTCGAGGTCAAGGACGAGGAAAAGAAAGCGTTCCGCATGCTCCAGCTTCTCAGCGCCAAGCCGGTGCTTTACGTCTGCAACGTGGACGAGGACTCGGCCGCCGACGGCAACGCGTTCTCCGAAAAAGTCGCGGCCAAGGCCAAGGACGAAGGCGCCGAATGCGTGGTGATCTCGTCCCAAATCGAGGAGGAGATCGCCCAGCTCGGAACCGACGAGGAGAAGGCGGAGTTCCTGGAGAGCCTGGGCCTGGAGGAGACCGGCCTCGCCCGCGTCATCCGCGCGGGCTACGACCTATTGCATCTGATCACGTTCTTCACCGCCGGACCCAAGGAGGCCCGGGCCTGGACCGTCCCCGTGAACGCCAAGGCCCCGGAGGCCGCCGGCGCCATCCACACGGACTTCGAGCGCGGCTTCATCTGCGCCGAGACCATCGCCTATGACGTCTTCCTGGACTGCAACGGCGAACAGGGCGCCAAGGAAGCGGGCAAGATGCGCCAGGAAGGCCGGGACTACGTGGTCCAGGACGGGGACGTGATTCTGTTCCGGTTCAACGTGTAGGAGGGTCTCCTTCCCCCGAGCGTTTTTGTGACGCCGGTCACGGAACCTGGGCGCGGTTTGGGGCATTGTGGGTCTCGACAGCAAGATCCATACGGCTCCCCGAAGCCCCGCGCCGCCTCTCCCCCCTCCCTCCCCCTCGTATCGGCGCGGGGCTTCCCTTTTGGGGGGTCAGTTCTTTTCGCGAAGCGCCCGCGCCCTTTCCAGGGCTTCCTCCGATTTCGCGTCCTCGCCCAGCACCTTGTAGGCCTTGCCCAGACGCTCCCAGCCGTCGGCGTCGTCGGGGTTCTCCTCCATCCTTTGCGCCAGGCGCTCGACCATGGAGCGGATGAAGGCGTCGCGCTCCTCGGGCGTCATGTCCTTCATCGCCTCGACCGGGTTCGCCCCCGGCGGGCCGAGGGCGGCGGCGGCCTCGGACGGCGCGAGCTTGGAGGCGTCGAGGCCGAGGGCCGAGGCGGCCTCGGCCACCCGTTCGCGGATCGGCGGAACCCATGGCGCGTCCGGCGCGGACACGGCGATCAGGTCCACCCATTCCTGCAAGGCCCCGCGTCCGTCGCCCCGCTGCATCTTCGCGAGCCCCTTGTAGTAGCGGGGCGTGGGATTGCGGGGGTCGAGCGATCCGGCCTTGGCGAAGATTTCCTTCGCCTCGGGCGTGACCACGCCGTCGGCCCCCATGACCAGAACCTCGCCGAGCGCGCCGAGCGCGTCCGGGTCGTCCGGGGCCAGCTCGACCGCCTGGGCCATGGCGTCGCGGGCCTCGTCAAAGCGGCCCATGGACAAGTACGACCGCCCCAGCAGCATCCAGCCGTCAAGGTCCTTGGGGTTCTTGGCCAGCCGTTGCTTGAGCCGCGAAAGCGCGTCGTCCATGTCCGGCGCCTGGGAGGCGGCGGCGGGCGGACGGTTTTTGAAGGGCGCGTCGGGAATCCCGGGCGAGCCCAGGTTCAGGTACGTCATGACCGCGCCCGCCGGGACCAGGATCATGACGATGGCGGCGAGCGCCTTGTTGGACCGGGGAGGGCCTTCGGACGCGGCCTTGTCCTGGGCGTCGGCGGCGGCGAGCATGCGGCGCTGAACCTCGATGCGGGCGGCCTCCGCCTCCGACGGGGACAGCAGCCCGCGCTCCAGGTCCTTGTCCACCTCGCCCAACTGGTCCTTGTAGACGCCGAGGTCGTATTCGGCGCGCTCGGCGCCGGCGTCCCTCGGCGCGCGCCGGACCAGCGGAGCCGCCACAAGCGCGACGGCGACGCCCGCCAGCAGGATCACGGGAAGCCAAAGCACCATAGCGTTACGACTCCCCCTCCTTCATCAATTCGGCCAGCCTGCGTTTCTCGTCCTCGTCCAGGGGCTTGGGCGTGGCGGGCGCGGCGCGGCGACGGTAATAGAGCGCGACGGCCGCGACGCCCGCGAGCGCGATCAGTCCCGGCCCGATCCAAAGCGCCAAGGTGGTCCCCTTGAACGGCGGGTTCAGAAGCACGAAGTCGCCGTAGCGGGACACCACGTAGTCCACCACCTGCTCGTTCGAATCGCCCTGGACCAGCCGCTCGCGCACCAGCACGCGCAGGTCGCGGGCGAGTTCGGCGTTGGAATCGTCGATGGACTGGTTCTGGCACACCAGGCAGCGGAGGTTCTTGCTGAGTTCGCGCGCGCGCTCCTCGAGCGCCGGGTCGTCCAGCACCTCGGACGGCTCCACCGCCGGCGCGGGCGAAGCGAAAAGCAGAAGGATGGCGAGCAGGACCCTCATTGGCGGCGCAACTCCTCGACAATGGGAAGGATGGTTCCGCGCCAGACGTCCAGGTTCATCGGCCCGATATGCTTGTAGCGGATCACCCCCTTCTTATCGACGACGAAGGTCTCGGGCGCGCCGGTGACCCCGAAGGCGATCGCCGCCTTGCTTTCCGGGTCGTCGCCGACCAGGGTGTAGGGGTCGCCATGGCGCTTAAGCCATTTCGGCCCGGCCTCGGGCGTTTTCTCGCGCCAATCGACGCCGTGGATGGGGATGGCGTTCCGCTCCTTCAGGATCAGCAGGAACGGGTGCTCGATCTTACACGCGATGCACCAGGACCCGAAGATGTTGACCAGCGAGACTTGGCCCAACAGGTCCTTGCTGGAAAAGCCCTTGTCGTCACGTCCCTGGATCGGGGCGAGGTCGAATTCCGGGACCGGCTTGTCGATCAGCATGGACGGCAGGCGGCGCGGGTTCATGCCGAGCCCAGCGTAGAAATAGACCGCGAGCCCCAGAAACACCAACAGCGGCAGGATGTATGCGAGACGCTTCATGCGGTCTTCGCCTCCCTGCGCTTGCGGGTCGGCGCGCCGACGCGAAAGCGCCTGTCGGTCAGGCTCAGCAATCCGCCGAGAACCATGACCGCCGTCCCGAACCACATCCAGGCCACCAGCGGGTTGAAATAGAGCCGGGTGACGTGGGCGCCGTCGCTCCCTTCCGCGTCGCCGATAACGGCGTAGAGGTCGCCCCAGAACAGGGTCTTGATGGCCGCCTCGGTGGAGGGGCGGCCCTCGACCGGGTAATTGCGCTTTTCGGGTTTCAGCGTCGCCACGGGCTTGCCGTCCCGCGTGACGTCGAAGGTCCCGACCAGGGCCACGTAGTTGGGGCCAGGAGCCTCGGCCGCGCCCTTGAAGGTGAAGTCGTAGCCCATGACCGCTACGGTCTCGCCCGGCTTCATGACCTGGATGCTCTCCACCTTCCACGCTCCGGCGCCGGTCATGCCCGCGATGGCGATGGCGAGGCCGCCGTGGGCCAGCGTCAGCCCCCAGGCCGAGCGCGGCATGCGGGCGACCCGGCCCATGGCGTCCGAGAGCGGACCCTTGAATAGCCCGGCGCGTTCGGCGAAATCGGTAAGGGCGCCGACGAACAGCCACGCGGCCAGGGCCATGCCCGCCAGCGCGATGACGGGTCCGTCGCTCATCACCGACCAGGTGGCGGCGCAGACGGCGAGCACGGCGCCGAACGCGACCCAAAGCCTTTTGAGCGCCGCCCCGGCGTCGCCCCGCTTCCAAGACAACAGCGGCCCCACCGCCATCACCGCGACCATGGGCACCATCAACGGGATGAACACGGAATTGAAGAACGGCGGGCCGACCGAGACCTTCTGCTGGCCGTCGGTCATGGCGTCCAGGAACAAGGGGTACAGCGTGCCCAAAAGCACCACCGCCGCCGCCGTGGACATGAGCAGGTTATTGAGCAAAAGGCTGCCTTCGCGCGAGACCGGCTGGAACAATCCTTCGCTCTTCAAATCAGGCCCCCGGAATGCGAACAGCGCCAGCGATCCCCCGACCACGATCAGCAAAAGCAACAGGATGAACGCGCCCCGGGCCGGATCGGTGGCGAAGGCGTGAACAGACGTCAAAACGCCGGAGCGCACCAGGAAGGTGCCCAAGAGGCTCAGCGCGAAGGTGACGATGGCGAGGAACACGGTCCAGGCCTTCATGGTGTCGCGCTTCTCGACCACGATGGCGGAATGCAACAGCGCCGTGCCCGCGAGCCAGGGCATGAACGACGCGTTCTCCACCGGGTCCCAGAACCACCAGCCGCCCCAGCCGAGCTCGTAGTACGCCCACCAGGACCCCAGCACGATGCCGATGGTGAGGAACCCCCACGCCGCCAGCGTCCACGGCCGAACCCAGCGCGCCCACGCCGCGTCCACCCGCCCCTCGATCAGAGCGGCGATGGCGAAGGAGAAGGCGATGGAGAACCCGACGTAGCCGAGATAGAGGAACGGCGGATGGAAGGCGAGCCCGGGATCCTGAAGCAACGGGTTCAGCCCCCGCCCGTCGGTGGCCGGCGGCATGACCCGAACGAACGGGTTGGACGTGAACAGGATGAACAGAAAAAAACCCACGGAAATCATCGACTGGACCGACAGCACCCGGGCCTTCAGCGTCGGCGGCAGGTTGCGCCCGAAGGCCGCCACCGCCGCCCCGAACACGGCCAGGATCAGGACCCAGAGCAGCATGGAGCCCTCGTGGTTCCCCCACACGCCCGAGATCTTGTAGAGCATGGGCTTGGCCGAGTGGGAGTTCTGGACCACGTTCATGACCGAAAAGTCCGAGGTCGCGAACGCGTTGGTCAGGCACGCGAAGGACACCCCGACCAGCAGGAACTGCGCCATGGCGGCGGTCCCGCCCACATCCATCCACGACCGATTGCCCCGGACCGCGCCGATCATGGGCAGCACGGCCTGAACCACGGCGACGAACAGCGCCAGGATAAGGGCGAAATGGCCGGTCTCGGCGATCATTTTTCCTCGGGCTCGTCTTCGTCCGGCTTCATGTGCTGCCAGGCGCCGGATTTTTTCAGGGCGTCGGCGACCTCGGGCGGCATGTAGTTCTCGTCGTGCTTGGCCAGAACGCTTTCGGCGATGAACAGCCCGTCCTCGTAACGGCCCTCGGCCACCACGCCCTGGCCCTCGCGGAACAGGTCGGGCAGGATGCCGCGATAGGTGACCGAGATGGTGTGCTCGAAGTCGGTGACCCGGAAGCCGACGAAGGCCTCCTTGCCCTTGGACACGCTGCCGTCCTCCACCAGGCCGCCGATGCGGATGCGCTTGTCCAGCGGGATCTTGCCCGTGGCCACGTCGGTCGGGCTGTAGAAGAACACGATGTTCTCCTCGAACGCGTTCAGCATCAGCGCCGTGGCCGCGC
This sequence comes from uncultured Hyphomicrobiales bacterium, assembly GCA_964344345.1. Taxonomy (GTDB): domain Bacteria; phylum Pseudomonadota; class Alphaproteobacteria; order Rhodospirillales; family CAYFNC01; genus CAYFNC01. The sequence goes on from CAYFNC010000050.1 coordinate 11,545, forward strand.
CCAGGATCAACAGGCTCACCAGAACGAAGCTGAGGCGTTTATGTTTCCGTTTCATCGTCCAACGTTTCCTCGTCCTCCCCCCGAAGCGCGTTCAGCGCCTTCTCCGTTGATCGGAGCTTTTTCAGGGTCTGTATCAGGATACCAGCCATGACCGCCGTGACAACGCCATACGCGGGCCAGACGTAGGCGCCGTGATCGCCCATGCGCAGGAATTCCATCAGTCCGTCCATGGGCTCACCCGCTCGCCTGGCGCATGCGGAGCGCCCGGACCTTGGTCGCGAGCACGCCCTCGCGAATGCGCAAGAGCAGCACCCAGACGTAGAACAGCTTGAACGCCAAGGCCATGACCAGCAACGGCCACAGCATGGACGGGTCGATGCTGGGCCCGCCCGACTTGATCACGCTGGCGGGCTGGTGCAGCGTGTTCCACCAGTCCACCGAAAACTTGATGATCGGCAGGTTCACCGCACCAACCAGCGCCAGGATCGACGACGCCTTGGAGCCCCGCGTCGGATCGTCGAAGGCGTTGGCCAGCGCCATGTAGCCGAGATAGATGAAGAACAGGATCAACACCGACGTCAGTCGCGCGTCCCACACCCACCAAGCCCCCCACATTGGCTTGCCCCAAAGGGACCCGGTTGCGAGCGCGAGGAACGTGAACCCGGCCCCGATGGGCGCGGTTTCGCGCGCGGCCAGGTCGGCCAGCGGGTGCTTCCAGATCAACCCGATTCCGGCCGAGACCGCCAACGACGCGTAACAGAACATGGCCATCCAGGCCGACGGCACGTGGACGTACATGATGCGCACGCTCTCGCCCTGCTGGTAGTCGGGCGGGGCTTCGACGAGGCCGAGGTACAGTCCCGCGGCCAAGGAAAGCAGAGTCCCCCAACCCAGCCACGGAATGACGGGCGCGCTGAGGCGCAAGAAGCGGGTCGGATTGGCGAACTTGTGCAACATGACAGGGGGGTTTTACAGGCGTTCGCGGGTTTTTGCCAGCATGCTCGCGACAATGCGAGGACTATTCCAGCGCCTGGCGCAACGCCGCCGCCGTGGCCCAGGGCCCCAGCACCAGCGCGCCCAGCAGCAAGCCGCCGAGAATCATGAACTGGGCCTTGACGGGAAAGCCGCCCACATGCGCCTCGACCGCGCCGACGCCGAAAATCAGGATCGGGATGTAGAGCGGCAGGATCAGAAGCGACAGCAAGACCCCGCCCCGCCGGGACCCCAAAATCAACCCGGCGCCGAGCGCGCCCACCAGGCTCAGGCTCGGCGTGCCGAGGGCGAGGGTTCCGATCAGCACCCAGAACCCGTCCTGGTTCATGTTCATCAACACCGCCAGCAATGGGGCGGCGAGTATCAGCGGCAACCCCGTGGTCAGCCAATGGGCCAGCACCTTGGCCAGAACGGTCAGCTCCAACGCGAACGGGGAAAGGGCCAGAAGCTCCAGGCTGCCGTCCTCGTAATCGGTCTGGAACACCCTTTCCAGCGACAGCATGGTCGCCAGCAACGCCGACACCCAGATGACGCCCGCCGAAATCCGCTCCAACACGTTGGGCTCGGGCCCGACGCCGAAGGGAAACAGGACCACCGCGATGACGAAGAACATCACCACCATGGCGCTGTCCATGCCCTGGCGCAACGCAAGCCGAAGGTCCCTGCGGACGATGGCGGCGAAGCGGGTCATGCGGCGCGCCCCTTGCCCTGAAACCCCGAAAGGTCCAGCGTCTCCGCCCCGTCCAGCGCCACCTCGGCGTGGGTTGACACGACAACCATGCCGCCGCCCGCGCGGTGCTTGGCCATGAGCGATTCCAGCGCCTTGATGGTGGCGGCGTCGAGCGCGGTGGTGGGCTCGTCCAGCAGCCACAGGGGCGCGGGCGAGGCGACGAGGCGGGCGAGGTTGGCGCGGCGCTTTTGGCCCGCCGACAGGAACCGGCCGGGGATGTCGGCGAGGCGCGCGATATTCAGCGCCTCCAACGCCTCGGACACCGGCCTGACCTCGGGCTGCAGCGCGGACCAGAAGCTCAAATTCTCGGCGACCGTCAGAACCGGCTTGATGGCGTCGTAATGGCCGACGTAGCGCATGCGGGCGTTGTGGGCCTCCGGATCCTCGCGGATGTCCTCGCCCCCCCAGGCGATGACGCCCCCCGCCGGGCGCAGCAGGCCGCACATGAGCCTGAGAAGGCTCGACTTGCCGCTGCCGTTGGGTCCGACCAGCAACAGCGCCCCGCCGGGCTCGATGGCGAAATCGAGGCCCGAGAACACCATGCGCTCCCCGCGCACGCACACCAAGTCCTTGCCGCTGAACGTCGTCATGACGCGGGACCCTAGCGGATTCAGGGGTTTTGCGCCAGTGCGGGCAAATCGCGCATGTCGTCGAACACAGCGTCGGCCCCGGCGTCTTTCAGCATCTCGGCGTACCCCGGCCCGCAGTGCCCGCCGCCGGCGAAGCCCAGAACCCGCATGCCCGCCGCCTTGGCGCCCTGGATTCCGGCGACGCTGTCCTCGACCACCACGCAAGCCCCGGGTTTCGCGTCCATGCCGTTCGCGGCGAACAGGAACAGGTCGGGCGCGGGCTTGCCGCGCTCCACCTGCCAGGCGCTGAACAGGTGGGGATCGAACAACGTCAACAGTCCGGTCAGGTCCAGGTTGCGGCGGATCTTCTCCAAAGTGCCCGACGACGCCACGCAGCGGGGCGCGTCGATGGCGGCGGCGGCGTCCGCTATGTGGGGCACGGCTTGCAGTTCCTCGGCGAAGGCGACCTTGTCGCGGGCGACCACCTGGTCCTGGAAGTCATCGGGAAGCGGGCGGCCCCAGTCGCCCTCGACCAGGCGCTGCAAACGCCGCAGGCTGATGCCGGTGTAGCGCGCCCGGCACTCCTCGGCTGTGATGGGATAGCCGAGGTCGGTCAGCAGCTCCCCCATCACCCGGCTGGAGATCATCTCGCTGTCCACCAGCACCCCGTCGCAGTCGTAAATGACCAGCATGTCAGTATCCGAATTTCCCGAGCGCGGACTCCACCGACGACACGTACGAGCCGCCGAACAGCCTGACGTGGACCAGAAGGGGATAGAGGTTGTAGATATCGCGCCGCTCCTCGAAGAAGCCTGGCTGGAGCGGGCGGATGGATTGGTAGCTCTCGAAGAACGACGCGCCGTAGGTCCCGAAGAGCGTCGAGAACGCAAGCTCGATCTCCGCGTCGCCGTAATAGACCGCCGGGTCGATATAACCCGCGATGCGCCCGTTCAAGCACAGCACGTTCCCGGTCCACATGTCGCCGTGCAGCAGCGACGGCGCCCCCGGCTCCCCGATCCAGCGGCCCACGTCGTGGGCGAACGCCTCGAGCCTGGCGAACACGCGTCCCGGCAGGCGCCCGGCGTCCATCGCGTCGCGTCCCATGTACAGCAAACGATGGTCGCGAAAGAACGCGACCCAGCTCTCGGTCCAGGGATTGGGTTGGGGCAGTCCGCCGATCAGCGTCGCGTCCCCGAACCCGAACCGGTCCGCCGAAACGTCGTGGAGCGCCGCAAGCAGTTGGCCCGCGTGCGTCTGCGCGGAGGCGTCCAGGCGACCGTCGTTTTCGATAAACGTCATGATCAGAAGGTCGGGATCGTCGCAAAGGACGTCCGGGACGGGCAGATCACTGTTCTCCTTGAGGTATCGGAGCATGCGGCCCTCGATATCCAGGCTCGCGTCCCCGGCCTTGACCACCACGGCGTCGCTTCCGAGCTCCGCGCGATAAACGTCGCCGACGCACCCGCCGCCGAGCGGGGACAGGCGGGCGGGCCGCTTCCCGATCGCCTGCTCGACCCTGTCGGCGAGCGTGGACACTAGGGCCTGTTGACAATTAGGACGCCGCCGTGGCGGGATCGGATTTTCCCACCGGTTAGGAGCGGACGGCGCCGCGTGGCGGGCCCCACGCAAGCCGTTCGCGACGCGGCCGGTGGGAAAATACGACCCGTCCCGAGGGGATTGGGCCTGAATGGCGCGAGGCCGCGTCCTTCGTCCTTGAATATGCCCGGCATGTCCTGCGTCCTCACTCCTAGCCTCGCGCCATTCAGGCCCAACCACGACGGCGCCCTAATTGTCAACAGGCCCTAGAGGTGGTTTTCCTTGATGTCGGCCAGGAGCCCCCGGGCAGCCGCCTCGACCAGGTCGAGCACATGCTCGAATCCCTGGGCGCCGCCGTAATAGGGGTCGGGGACTTCCTGCTTGCCGAGTTCGGGCGCGAATTCCAGGAACATGTAGACGCGCTCGTCTTGGCCCGACGGGCGCATGGCCTTCAAATCCATGAAGTTCTCACCGTCCATGGCGAGGATATAGTCGAACTTTTCGAAATCCGTCCGTCGGACCGCGCGGGCGCGGAGATCGGACAGCTCCACGCCCCGCTTGCGCGCGTGCTGCTGCGCCCGGCCGTCGGGTTGTTCGCCCACGTGGAAGGGGTGGGTTCCAGCGGAATCGGTGCGGATGCGCTCCGACAGCCCCTCGCGCTTCACCAGGTCGCGGAACACGCCCTCGGCCGTGGGCGAACGGCAGATGTTGCCGAGGCACACGAAAAGAACGTTGACCGGATCGGATTTCGTCTTAGCCTGCATGGACGGCATGTTTAATCACCATCCACGGCGTGGGCAAGGGGCGATCATGGGCAAATTACCGAAACTCTCTCCCAACGACGGCATCGTCATTCTGACCGGTGCCGGAATTTCCAAGGAATCGGGGCTCGAGACCTTCCGCGACGAAGACGGTCTGTGGGCCCAGCACAGGATCGAGGACGTGGCGACGCCCGAGGGCTTCGCCCGCGACCCCGATCTGGTGCAGAACTTCTACAACGCCCGGCGCGGCCAGCTTGGGGAGGTCCATCCCAACGCCGCCCACCAGGCGCTCGGCCGGTTGGAAATGGAATGGCCCGGCGATGTCCTGGTGGTGACCCAGAACGTGGACGACCTGCACGAACGGGGCGGCAGCGCCGACATCCTGCACATGCACGGGGAATTGCTGAAGGCGCGGTGCTCCAAATGCGGCCACGTGCTCCATTGGCCCGACGACCTGACCATGGGAACGGGCTGTCCGAAATGCAGCGCCACCGGCCACATGCGCCCGCACATCGTCTGGTTCGGGGAAATTCCGCTTTATATGGACGAGATCCAGGACGCGTTGGCCAAGTGCTCGCTGTTCATGTCCATCGGGACGTCGGGCAACGTCTATCCGGCGGCCGGGTTCGTGCAACTGGTCAACGCCATGGGCGACGCGCATACGGTGGAGCTGAACCTGGAGCCGTCCCAGGGCGCGACCCGTTTCTCCGAGGCGGTCTACGGCCCGGCGACCGAGGTGGTTCCGGCGTACGTTGATGAAATCCTGGCGATGCGTTAAAGCCCCTCGGGCCGCCCGACCACCACGAAGGCGAGCTTGTCCGGGTCCAGCAGGTCGCGGGCGACGCGGTTGACGTCCTCGAGCGTCACCGCCTCGATCATGGCCTTGCGCCGCTCGATATAGTCGATGCCGAGGTTCCAGAACCGGATCGCGTTCAGCACCTGGGCGATGCCGCCGGACGACGTGAACCGCAGCGGAAAAGCCCCGGTGACGTAGGTCTTGGCGTCTTGGAGCTCCTTTTCGTTCACCCCGTCCTTGGCGATGCGGGCCCATTCGTCGCGGAGAACCTTGAGCGTCTCGCCCACGGCCGTGTTGGCGGTGCCCGCGTGGCCGGTGACGACGCCCGCGTGCGCGTAGGCGCTGAGCGAGGTGTGGACGCTGTAGGCGAGGCCGCGTTTCTCGCGCACCTCCTCGAACACCCGGGATCCGAAGCCGCCGCCGCCGAGAATGTGGTTCAGCAAATAGGCTGCGAAATAGTCCGGATCGTCGCGCTTGACACCGGGTTGGGCGAAGACGATGGCGCTTTGCGGCACGTCCATGTCGACGACCTTGAGGCCCGGCGCGGTCGCGGCGGGCTTGGTCTCGGGCGCGGCCCAGGGCTTGGCCTTGGCGGGCAGCGCGCCGAACGCGCCCTCGATCAGGGCCGAGAGCTCCTTGGGCGTGACGTCGCCGACGGCGGCGATGATAAGGTTGTCCCGGGCGATCCGCTCCTTGACGAAGGTCCGGAGGTCGGCGGCGGTGACGGCCGCGACGCCGTCCTCGGTCCCGATGGCGAGGCGGCCGTAGGGGTGGTCCGGGAACAGCCGGGCGAACAGCGTCCGGTCGGCGACCGACGACGGTTTCTTCGCCCGGCGCCGCAGGTCGGACAGGATCTGGCGGCGGATGCGCTCCACCGGCTCGGCGTCGAAGCGGGGCTGGGTGAGCGACAGGCGCAAAAGCCGGAACGCCTCGTTCCGGTGCTCGGTCAAGGTCCGCAAGGTTCCGCCGAACCGATCGAGCCCGGCGTCGTAGCGGAGCGTGATGGAGCGATCCTCGAGCAGGCCCTGGAACGCGGCGCTGTCCAAATCGCCCGCGCCCTCGTCCATGGTCGAGGCGGCGAGGCGGGCCAGGCCCTGCTTGTCGTCCGGGTCGAGCGCGGCGGAGCCGCGAAAGTCGAACTCCAACGCCAGCACCGGGTTCGCGTGGTCCTCCACCAGCCAGGCCTCGATGCCGGACGGCGTCGTCACCCGCTGGATGTCCATGGCGCGCGCGGGCGCGGCCAGGAGCGCGAGAACGAAAAGAAACGACAGAAGAACCCGGGTCATGGCGCGGCCTTTTCCTTGCGCAGCAGCCACGCGGTGACCGAGCGTTCGGGCTGGAACACGCCTCTGGCGGCGGCGTCCGCGTCGGCCTTGGAGACGGCGGCGACCCGGTCGGGCCAGCTTTCCACGTCGTCCAGCGAGCGGCCCATGACCACGGCGCGGCCGATCATGTGGGCGGCGGTGACCAGCTTGTCGCGGTCGAACACGGCCTCCCAGCGCAGGCGCTTGGTGATGCGCTCCACCTCCTTGGCGGTGACGCCGTCGGCCAGCAGCTTGGCGATTTCCGCGTCCACGGCGGCTTCGAGGTCGGGCATGGCGACGCCCTCCGCCGGGGTCGCGTAGACCACCACCGCCGCCGGACCCATGCTTTCGGCGCCGTAATAGGCCCCGGCGTTGATGGCGAGCTTTTTCTCCATGACCAAAGAGCGATAGAGGCGGCTGGTCGCGCCGCCGCCGAGGATCTCGACCAGGACCTCGGTCGGCACGGCGCGTTCGGTCTCCCCGGACAGGTAGCTCGGCGCGAGGTAGGAGCGGCTGAAGACGGGCTGGCCCACCCTCTCGTCGCTAAGCGTTACGCGACGTGCGGCGCGCTGGGGCGGCTCGCCCGGACGGGCTCGCTTGTCGAGCCCCATGCCGTCCACCGGCGGGATGCGGCCGTAGGTACGCTCCGCCATGGGGCGGAGCGTCTCCGCCGTGATGTCGCCGACGACCACCAGCGCCGCGTTGTTGGGCGCGTACCAGCGGCGGTAAAAGTCGAGGATCGACGCCTTGTCCAGGCTTTCGATCTCGTGCATCCAGCCGATGACCGGGCGGCGGTATGGGTGGTTCATGTAAAGCGCGGCGTCCACGTGCTCGCTCAGGATCACCGACGGCTTGTTGTCGACCCGGGCGCGGCGCTCCTCCATCACCACCATGCGCTCTGGCTGGATGTCCTCGTCGCGGAGCAGAAGGCCGGTCATGCGGTCGGCCTCCATCTCCATCATCAGCTCCAGCCGGTCCGACGCCACCATCTGGTAATAGCCGGTGTAGTCGTTGGAGGTGAAGGCGTTGTCCCGGCCTCCGTTGCGACGGACGATGCGCGAGAACTCGCCGGACGCCACGGTCTTGGTGCCCTTGAACATCAGGTGCTCGAGGAAATGGGCGATGCCCGACTTGCCCGGCGGTTCGTCGGCCGAGCCCACCCCGTACCAGACCATGTGGACCACGATGGGCGCGCGGTGGTTGGGAACCACCACCACCTTCATGCCGTTTTCCAGGGTGAAGGTTTGGGGGTTGAACACGCCCGCCCGGGCGTCGTTCGCGAAAAGAAGGCATAGCGCCAAGGCCAGAACGGCGAATCGCATGGATTATCGTCCCTTGGTCCAACTCAGCCATGAACGGCGTTGCGTCATGGCCGGATTTGATCTTGTCGAAAGCTGGGGCGCGCGGACGCCCGTGTCAAGCGCGTGCGGAACCGCCCTGTTTCGGTGGACGTCTCCACGGCCGGTCAGTCGTCCTTGATCTTGGTCATCTCCTCGACCGATTCCTCCAGCTCCTTGACCCGGCGCTCCAGGTCGCGGTCCAGGGCCTTGAGCTGGCGGTCCATGGCGACGACGCGGTCCAGCAGTTCGTCGCGGACGTTGGCCTGGTAGCGCTTCCAGAGCGAGCGCACGCCGATGGCGCCGGCGGCGCTGAACAGCAGCAATCCGCCCGCGAGCAGCATCACCGCCTCGTCGATGTATTCCGGCCCGCCGCCGATGGTGACGGCCATGCCCCAAAAGCCGACGGTCACGATCGCCGACGCCCCCACCACCAGGGCGCGGTTGACGAATTGCTGGTCGTTTCGCCAAGTTTTTTCGGAGTCCAGGAGGGCGTTGAGGAGTTCGGTCCGCGCCATATCCTGCCATTTCTTGAACGGCATGCCGCCATCGGGGGTGCGGCCCTCGCGGATGAACTGCTCCATGCGGCGGATGGCCAAGTCCGCCCTTTGCTGCGGGGTCGGGTTGTCGTCGCTCACTTGCCGATGAAGCCTTCCTTCTTGTACTGGGCGATCTTGCGGCCGAGGTATTTCTGGAAATGTTCGCCGGACGCATAGGCTTTTTCGTTGACCCATTCGAACATGGCGAGGAACGTGCCCTTCTTGAACGCGCCCGGCATGCGCGCGACCTCGGCCTTGGCGCCGTTTTGGCCCTTGGCCGCGTCCACGCTTTCGGGCAGGAACACGAAAGTGGGCGTGAACACCACGCCCCACTTGCGCGCGAGCGCCTTCTCGCTCATGGCCGCGCCGTCCAGGTCCGTGACCTCGCGGTCGCCCCAAAGGTTGAGCTGCAAGACGTTGAAGTTGGTCCGGACATAGTCGTTGATCCGCTTGTCGGACAGAACGTGGTCATGCATCTCGTTGCAATAGATGCAGCCCGCCTGCTCGAACACCACGACGAAGCGCTTGCCCGCCTTGGCGGATTCCCCCAGGTCCTCGCTCAGGTCCAGGAAGGATTCCAGGAACCAGGGCTGATAGTGCATGCCGCTTTCGGCGACCTTGGGGGCGATCTGGTCGGCGGACCGGGCGGGAAGGGCCGCGACGGCCAGGAGGGCGAGGGCCGCGACGGCGGCGGTTCGATGCTTGGTCATGGCTGGCTCCCAATATGCTCCCGCGTCCAAAGCCGGTCGAAGCGGTCGCGGAGTTTGCGGCCGAGGGCGGGGAGGGACAGGAGGCCGTCGAGCCTTCGCTCGAGAAAGCTCCAGGTTCCGGCGAAGTCGTCGGACTCGTCGGCGAGCCAGTACATCACCACCGCCCCGTAAAGCGGGATCAGCATGGCGCGCTTGGAATAGAAGCCGAGATCGGCGGACGCGTCGCCCGCCGCATGCCAGATAGCGTTGGCGGTCCGGTACGTGACGCGCATGGCCCGGGGCGCGTTCTGGGGTAGGCCCATCAGCGACAGCGCGCGGCGCGTGGCCTCCCGATGGGGGGTCAGAACCTGGAGGCGCAGCTTGATCGCCAAGGTCAGCCGGTCGCGCCCGCCCATGGCCTCCGCCCCGCTTCGCGCCATTTCCTCCAGCATGCGGCGGTCGGCCCACTCGGCGAAATGGTCGACGATGTCGACGACGCCCAGCGGGAACTGCTCGTCCGCCGCCACGGGACCGATTCCGGCGGCCTTGAGCCCGTCGCGGAGCGAGCGGCGGCTCCAGCCGTCGAAGGGAACGTTGGGCAGCATGGCGAGAAGAATGTCGTCGCGGAGCGCGCGGTCCTCGGGGATCATCGGGCTTCCTCCTGTTCCTGCAGGCGGCGGGTCAGCTCCTCGCTGAACCCAAAGAGCGACATGTCGGGCATGCGCATGGGGTAGAGGACGCCGTCCAGGTGGTCGCATTCGTGCTGGATCACCCGGGCGTGGAAGCCCTCGGCCTCGCGCTCGATGGGCTGGCCGTCGAGGCCGACGCCCTTGTAGCGGATGCGCCGCCAGCGCGGCACGGCGCCGCTCATGCCCGGCACCGACAGGCACGCCTCCAGCGCGAACTCGGTCTCCTCGCCCACGGGCTCGATTTCGGGATTGATCAGGACGGTGAGCTCCACGCCGTCCTCGTCCTCGTCCAGGCCCGCGTCGCGGTAGCGCTCCTCGGCGGTCTCGGCCCGGGGCACGTGGAAGATCACCATGCGGAGCGGAACGTGGACCTGGGGCGCGGCCAGGCCCACGCCGCCCGCGTCCGCCAGGGTCTCCGCCATGTCGGCGGCGAGCCGGGCGATTTCAGGGTCCTTGGGGTCCTCCACCGGCCGGGCCGGGCCCGCGAGGACGCCGTGGCCCATGCGGGCGATTTTCAGGATCGCCATGTCTCGTTCCAACTGGTCGCGTAAACGCCCGCATGATGCCCGAGCCCGCCCCCATAGCCAAGGGGTCCTGTGGATAACCATGGGCCAAGGGGAATTGCGCGCCCCGTCTTGCGGGCGGAGTCAACTCCCGTTAAACTTGGAAATACAGGATTTTAGGGAGGGACCGCGCGTGGCGGCGTACAATTTAGAACGGCTGTGCGTGCTGATCGTCGAGGACAACGGTTACATCCGCAAGATCCTGGCGAGCATGTTTCGCCAGTTCGGCTTCGGAACCGTCGACACGGTCGAAAACGGCGCCGACGCCATCGAATACCTGAAACAGGCCAAAAGCAACGCGTCCGCCGGGTCGGCGGGCCCGGACTTCATCCTGTCCGACTTGGTGATGACGCCCATGAACGGGCTGCTGCTGCTGCGCTGGGTCCGCGCGGCCAAGGAAAGCCCCAACCGTTTCGTACCCTTCCTCATGCTGTCCGGGGCGGCGGACGCCGACTACGTGGGCTCGGCCCGCGACCTCGGCATGAGCGAGTTCCTGGCCAAGCCGTTTTCGGCCGAACAGGTCTACAAGCGGCTGTTGGAGATCATCGATCGCCCGCGCCAGATGGTCACCACGCACAGCTATTTCGGCCCCGACCGGCGCCGCCAGGAGATGGGGCCGCCGCCCGGCGTCGCCGACCGGCGCAAGATGCGGGACAAGGACGTGACCGTCGTCTATTCCCAGAACAAGGTGGTCAAGGCCAAGACGGACACGGACGTCTGGTATTTCCGCCTGCCCAACACCTTGAAGGAAAAGGTGTCGGGCGGCGACCCCAACGCGGTGGGCGAGATTCCCACCGACATCCTGGAAAAGGCCGAGACGGAGCTGAACCGCGCCCAACTCGACTTCACCAAGTGGGCGGCCAAGTACCTTCAGGAACTGGCCCGCCTGTCGGGCGAGGCCGTGGACAAGAAGGGTTCCCGCGCCCGCCAGTTCGAGGAGATCAACCTGCTCGCCCACGAACTGCGCGGCCAGGGGGGCACGTTCGGCTATCCCTTGATTTCGACCTTCGGCAAGATGCTCTACGACCTGACCGGCCAGGGTTGCCGCGAGGACGACAACATGCTGGAAATCGTCAAGGCCCACATCGACACCATGCGGGTGGTGCTGCGCGAGAAGATTTCCGGCGACGGCGGCATGCTGGGGCGCGAGCTGTTGCTGGCCCTGCAGGAAGCCATCGACAAGTATTCCTGATCGTCTGGAGAGAGCGACGGCATGCCGGATGAACCGTTCAAGGTCGTGGTCCTCGGCGGCTATGGGGCGTTCGGAAGCCACGTGAGCCGGAGGCTCGCGGCCGACGAAACCTTCGAGGTCGTCGTCGCCGGCCGCTCCGAGGCCAAGGCCCGCGCCCTGGCCGCAGAACTGCCGAACGCGGCGGGCCGGGCCATCGACGCCGAATCCTCGTCCTTGGCCGAGGTGCTCCGCGCCCTGGAGCCGGACCTGCTGATCAACGCCGTCGGGCCTTTCCGCGAAGGGGACCACCACGTTGCCGCCGCCTGCGTCAAGACCGGGGTCCACTACATCGACCTGGCCGACGGGCGGGCCTTCGTCCGCGACATCCGCGCCCTCGACGAGGCCGCCAAGGAGGCGGACGTCCTGGCGATTTCCGGGGCGAGCGCGTTTCCCGGCCTGTCGTCCATGGCGGCGGACCTGCTGCGGACGAAGTTCGCGTCCGTCGAGGCCATCACCATGGGGCTTTCGCCCGGCAACCGCGCGCCCAGGGGGCGGGCCGCGGTCGAGACGGTTCTCGGCTTCGCGGGCCAGCCGATTCCGGGGTGGGAGAACGGAACCCTGACCATCAAGAAAGGGTGGCAAGGCCCGCAGAGGCTCTGGCGCCCGCAACTGGGCAAGCGCTGGTACGCCCATTGCGACGTTCCGGACCTGAGCTTGTTCCCCTTGCGCTATTACGGGGTGGAGCGGGTCACCTGCCTCGCCGGGCTGGAGCTTCCGATCATGCACCTGGGGCTGTGGCTGTTGTCGTGGCTGCCGCGCTCGGGTTTGGTCGAGACCGTCCGCCCCCTGGCGCCCGCGATCCATTTCGCCGCCGACCTTCTGTCCGGGGTCGGCACGGACCGGGGGGGCATGTTCGTGGAGATGGAGGGCGTGGGCAAGAACGGCCGCCCGTCCCGCCAGGCTTGGATCCTGGCGGCCGACAAGGGCCACGGCCCGATCATTCCGGCCATTCCGTCCGTGCTTCTGGCGAAAAAATTCGCCCACGGCGCGCTGGAGCTTCGCGGGGCCATGCCCTGCATGGGCTTGTTCAACCAGGAGGAATTCCTCGACGAGGTCTCGGGCCTGGCGATTTCCGCCACCCTGGTGGAGGGCTGAACGCGCCTTTTCGGCGTTAGCGATCTCTTTACCCTGTTCCTTAGG
>CAYFNC010000051.1:0-23959 GCA_964344345.1 uncultured Hyphomicrobiales bacterium
CCGCCTCGTCCTGGCTTTCGCACACCACGGCGGGGCCGGAGAACTTGAGGATGCTCTCGTCCACGCCTGCCGTCTTCACGATGCAGCCGTCCTCGGCCAGATTCCCGTACAGAACGGCGAGCCCGCCGTCGGCGCTGTAGGCGTGGGCGGCGTCGCGGAGGCATCCGCCCTCCCTGTCAAGGTCCAAGGTCTCGTAACGCTTGGATTGGCTGAAGGCCTCCTGTGTCGGAACCCCGCCGGGGGCGGCGCGATAGAAGGTCTTGACCGCCTCGTCCCCGGTCTTGGCCACGTCCCAGGCGTCGATGGCCTCGCCGATGGTGGCGGCGTGCACGGTGGGGACGGAGCGGTGGATCAGCCCCCCCCGGTCCAGCTCCCCCATGATGGCCATGATGCCGCCCGCGCGGTGCACGTCCTCCATGTGGTAATCGGGGGTGGACGGCGCGACCTTGCAGAGGTTCGGCACCTTGCGCGACAGCCGGTCGATATCGGCCATGGTGAAGTCCACCTGGCCCTCCTGGGCCATGGCCAAGAGGTGCAGAACCGTGTTGGTGGAGCCGCCCATGGCGATGTCCACGGCCATGGCGTTCTCGAAGCCCTCGAAGGTGGCGACGGCGCGGGGCAGGACCGAGGCGTCGTCGCCCTCGTAGAACCGTTGGGCCAAATCGACGATCAATCGCCCGGCCCGCTCGAACAGCGCCTTGCGGTCGGCGTGGGTGGCGAGCAGGCTGCCGTTGCCGGGCAGCGCCAGGCCCAGCGCCTCGGACAGACAGTTCATGGAATTGGCGGTGAACATGCCCGAGCACGACCCGCAGGTGGGGCACGAGGAGCGCTCGTACTGCAAGGCCAACTCGTCGGAGGTGTCGGGGTTGGCGGCCTCGATCATGGCGTCGATCAGATCGACCGCACGCTCCTTGCCGTCCACCACGACCTTGCCCGCCTCCATCGGCCCGCCCGACACGATCACGGTGGGGATGTCGAGACGCAAGGACGCCATCAGCATGCCCGGCGTGATCTTGTCGCAGTTGGTGATGCAGACCATGGCGTCGGCGCAGTGCGCGTTGACCATGTATTCCACGGCGTCGGCGATGATCTCGCGGGACGGGAGCGAATACAGCATGCCCGCGTGCCCCATGGCGATGCCGTCATCGACCGCGATGGTGTTGAACTCCTTGGCGACGCCGCCCGCGGCCTCGATCTCGCGCGCGACCAGTTGGCCAAGATCCTTCAGGTGCACGTGGCCTGGCACGAACTGGGTGAAGGAGTTGGCCACCGCGATGATGGGCTTGCCGAAATCGTCGTCCTTCATGCCCGTGGCGCGCCAAAGGCCTCGCGCGCCGGCCATGTTGCGTCCGTGGGTGGAGGTGCGGGAGCGGTATTCCGGCATGGTCCGTCTCTTTCCTTGAGGGTTCCGTCAGGGAAAGTTTTACACCCGCCGGGGAGTTCCGGCAAATCAGACGGAATTGCCGGGTTCGGGCTCGACCGGAACGGGGGGCAGGTCGCCGGGCTTGGCCTTCTGGCCGCTCGTCAACCACACCACGCCGCCGGGGAGGTTGGACGCGATGCCGACGAAACCGAACAGAAGCGACAGCGCCAAGGCGCCGCCTTCGGCGACGCCGATCAGGCCGAAGCCGAATTGCATGGCGCCTTCGCGCACGCCCCAGCCGCCGATGGAGATGGGCAGCGTCATGATCAGCATCACCGGCGGGAACAGGGCGAGGCAATCGATGAAATCCACCTCCAATCCAAGGCCCATGGCGATTACGTAGACGGCGAAGGTCACGTTCATGTGTCCAACAAGGGCGATGGCCATGACGCTGAGCGCCGGTTTGGGAGCCAGAAACACGCGGCGCGTGTCCTCAGCCAGCCCGGCGATGCCCCGAACGATCCGCCACTTCCGGAGCGATTCCGGAAGCCGATCGAGCATGGCGAGAACCCCGACGCCAAGCACGGCGCCGACGGCGAGAAGGGAAACGGCGGGCAGGATCATCGCCCCCGCTTCCTCGCTGACGCGGGGCAGGAAGAAGGGCTGGGTGCCGAGAACCAGAAGCACCAGCGCCGCCACCGTCGCCACCCGTTCGAGCAGGACGCTGTTCACCGCCTGTCCGACGGTCAGGCCGGACTTGTAGGACATGTAGATGCGGACCGCGTCCCCGCCCACGGCGGACGGAAGCGCCTGGTTGAAGAACGAGCCGATGTAGAACAACCGAAACGATTCGACAAACCCCATATCGGCGTCGATGGCCTTTAGGACCGCGCGCCAGCGGAAGGCGCAGATCACGATCTGGAGCACCATGATGGCGAAAGCGGCGGCGAGCGCCTCGGGCGCCACGCGGACGAGGTTGCTTTCCACCTCGTCCCACTGGCCGCCGAGCAGGTACCAAATCAACGACCCCGACACGAGGAACTTGATGGTCAGGGCCACCCGCTTTTTCGTCATGATGAGATCCAAGAGCGATATGTTGTCGGTTGAAGTCCGGTTTATCACATGTGGCGGGCTTGTCCAGTGACCGGGATCACGATACCGCCCGGCGCTTTACGCATCCGGGGTTTTTCGATAGTACTAGACCCTGGTCGTGACCCGCGCGGGAGGACACATCATGGACCAAATGGACGCCACGGATTCGGGAACTCGGGCCGTCACCAACATCATCGGCCTCGCTCTGATCGTGATTCTGATCTCGCTGACCAGCGTGATCATCTACCAGCAGACCCAACTCGAGGCCGCCGTCAAGACCCTGGCGATCGTCTACAGCAAGTGCAAGGCTACAGATGGGGCAAGGCCCCTCCCACCTGACGCAGGAACGCTTCCTCCGAGCCGGCCCTAAGCAGCGTCAGGGCGCAGCCGAGCTCCCGATCCTCCTTCTCCCCGACTGGGGGGCAGGCCTTCCCGTCCACCCGGACGGCGAATGCGCTTTGGCGCGTGGACAGCGCGGGCAGCGCGCCTGGCAGGTCCGCCTCGCGCCGCATGCCTTCGGTGGTCGGGCTTGACGCGGGCTTGACCAGGACGATATCGGGAGCGACGCCGCTGGCCTGGATCGCGCGGCCCGACGGCGCGTAGAAAAGCTGCGTGGTCAGCTTCAGTCCGCCTTCGATGGGCAGCGGGGTGATGGTCTGCACCGACCCCTTGCCGAACGAGCGCCGCCCCATGATCAAGGCGCGTCCGTTGTCCTGTAGGGCGGACGCGACGATCTCGGACGCCGACGCGGACCCCTCGTCGATCATCGCGACGATGGGCAGGCCCTGGGCCATGTCCCCTGGGGTCGCGCCCATCACGCGCTCGGATTCCGGAGTGCGCCCGCGCATGGAGACGATGCGCCCGCCTTCCAGAAAGGCGTCCGCGATCATGACCGCCTGGTCGAGGACGCCGCCCGGGTTGCTGCGCAGGTCGATGACGAAACCGCGAAGGGAATAGCCCGCGTTCCGGCTAATATCCGCCATGGCGGCGTTGACGCCGTCGATGGCCTTGGTGGTGAACTGGGCGACGCGGATGTAGCCGACGTCGTTCTCCACCCGCCAGCGCACCGGCTTGATCTTGATCACGGCCCGGGTGATGCGGATGTCCAAAAGCTCATGACCGGCTCTGCGGACGGTGAGCGTGATCGAGGTTCCCGGCCGTCCCCGCATGACGCGGACCGCCTCCTTGATGCTCATACCGCTGGTGGTCGCGCCGTCCAGGCGGACGATGTCGTCGCCCGCCTTGATCCCGGCGCGATAGGCCGGCGTGTCCTCTATGGGCGCGATGATCCGGATGGCGTCCTCGCCCAGGGTGATCTTGATGCCGAGCCCGCCGAACTCTCCCTTGGTGCTCACATGGGTGTCCTTGAGCTCCTCGGCGGTCAGGTAGGCGGAATGGGGGTCGAGGGTCGCAACGATGGCGTCGAGCGCGGTCTCCACCACCTCGCGAGGCGGGGCGGTCCCGGGGACGGCCTTCATCTCGTCCAGGCCCGCGATCGCCGCGTCCATCATCTCGGACTCGCGCACTTCCTTGACGTAGTTGGACCAGATGCGGGCGTAGGCGTCCTCGAAATGGCGGAGCTGGGTTTCGTCCCGGCGCGCGGCCCAATGGTCGTAAGCCTTCTGGAACCGGCGCATCTGGCGTTGGCCTTCCTCGCTCAGTTCGTATTGCTGCGGGGCGAAGGCGTCCATGACGCGCGTGATGGCGCGCCCGCCGGACACGCACCCGACAAGCCCGTGGGAGAGAAAAACCCCGATCAGTATTCCGGAAACTACGACGGCGAGCCGCCGCGCGATGGACGGCTTCCCGTCAGCCATCCGCGGTGATCCGCGCGATCAACTCCTCCTTCACGGTCTCGGCCCGGTCGTTGTCCAACTGGCAGGTGCCCGCGTTCATGTGGCCGCCGCCGCCGTACTGAAGCATCAGTTCGCCGATGTTGGTGTTGGACGAACGGTTGATGATGGACTTGCCGACCGCGAACACGGTGTTGAGCTTGTTCAGACCCCACATCACGTGGATGGACACGTTGATGTCGGGATACAGGGCGTAGATCATGAAACGGTTGACCGCGTAGATGGTCTCCTCCTCGCGCAGGTCGAGAACGGCCAGGTTCTTGTGCACGGTGGTGCAGCGCTGGATCTGGTCCTTGGCCTTCTCGTTGTGCTCGAGATAGAGGTCAACGCGCTCCTTCACGTCGGGAAGGTCGATGATCTGCTCCACGGTGTGGTCGCGGCAATAGTCGATCAGCTTCATCATCAGCTGGTAGTTGGAGATGGTGAAGCTCTTGAACCGGCCAAGTCCCGTGCGGGCGTCCATGATGTAGTTGAGCAGCGTCCAGCCGGTGGCGTCGAGGATCTCCTCCTTCGAGAACTGGGCGGAGTCCGCCTTGTCCACGGCCACCATCATGTCGTCGGCGATGGACTGGAACTTCTCCTTGCCGCCGTAGTAGTCGTAGACCACGCGCGCGGCCGAGGGCGCCTCGGGATTGATGATGTGGTTCTCGGGCTTCTCGTCGATGCGGATGGTTTCGCTGAGGTGATGGTCGAAGGCCAGATGCACGCCCTTCACGTAGGGAAGGTTCGTCGTGATGTCCCGGTCGGAAATCAGGATGTAGCCGTCCTGCATGTCCTTGGGGTGGACGAACTTGATCTCGTCGATCATGTCCAGTTCCTTGAACAGAACGGCGCAAACCAGACCATCGAAATCGCTACGGGTGACCAGACGAAATTTCTGCTCGCTCATCGACCTAACCTTTCCTCTCCCGTGCGCCCGGCCAACGAGGCGGGCTCCCCTCTACGCGTATACTAAACCAAATGCGCCGGCGACGCCTCGGATTTTTCGATCCCGGCCGACGAAAAAAAGGTGTTCAGTCCCGTTATATAGGCTTTCCCCCCGTATTGCGAAGCGGATTATGTGGCGCAAGGGCATTTTCATGCGCCTTATTCGCGCGATGTTTACGACAACATATTGTTTCTAAAAGATAACAACCGCGCGTGCCGGGACGGCCGCCGCGCCCGTCGCGATCGCATCGCCCCCGGTTTCGTCGTCGAGACGATGGCATCCCGAGGTTTATATCCATCTGTCTCCGTTCTACTTACGAACACTATGCCCGACCATGCTGTTCTTTTTCTCTCGCCTATGGCTATACTACGGCGTCGTTTTGGGGAACGATGGGCGACGCGTCGAGCTTAGGAAAATGCGGGGGCGGCCACGTATGTTCGCGTTCATGGACAACATCAAGATCGGGATGCGCATCGCGCTCGCGCTGCTTTTGCCCGTCATGGGCATGCTGGTCTTTTCCGGCGTCACCGTGCTCGACCGGCGGGAGATCGCGGCCGAGATGGCGTCGCTCCGCGACCTCGGCGAGCTGGCTCCGACCATCAGCGCCCTTGTCCACGAAATGCAGAAAGAGCGCGGCGCGTCCGCCGGCTACCTGGGCGAAAAGGGCCTGGGCGCGTTCGCGGAGAAGCTCCCCCTCCAGCGCGCCGAGACCAACACGCGGCGCAAGGCCCTGGGGGCCGCGTTCAAGGCCTTCGACTTCAAGGCCCAGGGCGCGCGCCTGGTCGACAAGAAATCCAAGGCCATGCGCGCGCTCGGCAAACTGGACACCGTGCGCCTCGACGTATCGTCCCAGAGCGTCGCCGTCGGCGAGATGGCGGCCTACTACACCGGAACCATCGCATCCCTTCTCGCCATTATCGAGGACATGGCGCTGATCAGCTCCAACGCCGACGTGACCAACCAGATCACCGCCTACACCGCCTTCCTGCAGGGCAAGGAGCGGGCGGGCATCGAACGCGCCATGGGCTCCAACGGCTTCAGCGCGGGTCGGTTCAAGGCCGGGGTCTACCGCAATTACGTCTCCCTGATCGCAATCCAGAAGACGTATTTCGAGCGGGTCTTTCCCATCTACGCCACCGCCGACCAGCTTGCTTTCCTGAAGGCGACGCTCAGGGGCGAGGCGGTGGACGAGGTCGCGCGCATGCGCAAGATCGCGCTCGACAGTCCCTTCACGGGAACCATGAACGACGTCGATGGCGCCTACTGGTTCGACCAGATCACCAAGAAGATCAACCTGCTGAAAACCGTCGAGGACAAGATCAAGGCCGATCTGCTGGCGCTGGTCTCGACAATCCAGGGCGACGCCCAGGCCACCTTCACGGCCATGCTGTTCGTCACCCTGTTCCTTTTGGCGGCGACGGTGATACTGGTGGTCGCCATCGTCCGGGGCATCACGATCCCGATCAAGGGCATGACCGAGAACATGACCACGCTGGCGGGCGGGGACAAGTCGATCGACATCCACGGCTCGCACCGCGGCGACGAGATCGGCGCCATGGCCAAGGCTGTCGAGCACTTCAAGAACGAAATGATCAAGGCCGACCAACTTGCCGAGGAGAAACGCAAGGACATCGAGGCCAAGGAGCGCCGCCGCGTCGTGCTGGAGAACCTGACCGCCGCCTTCGAGCGCGACGTGACCCACATCCTGCAGTCGGTCACCGACGCCTCCATGGACATGAAGACCACCGCCAACGGCATGGCGTCCACCGCCGAGGAGACCAGCCGCCAGTCCACCGCCGTCGCCGCCGCCGCCGAGGAAGCCTCGACCAACGTCTCCACCGTCGCGGCCTCGAGCGAGGAGCTGTCGGCCGCCATCGCCGAAATCAGCCGCCAGGTCGCCCATTCGGCCAACATCGCCCAGGACGCCGTCGAGCAGGCCAACCACACCAACCAGGACATCCAAGGCCTGGCCGACGCCTCGCAGCGGATCGGCGAGGTGGTGGCGCTGATCACCGACATCGCGGATCAGACCAACCTTTTGGCGCTGAACGCCACCATCGAGGCGGCGCGGGCGGGCGACGCGGGCAAGGGCTTCGCCGTGGTGGCGTCGGAGGTCAAGAACCTCGCAAACCAGACCGCCAAGGCGACCGAGGAGATCGGCGAGCAGATTTCCGGGATCCAAGGGGCGACCATGAACGCGGTTCAGGCCATCGGCGGCATCACCGAAACCATCGACGAGATCAGCCAGGTCTCCTCCCAGATCGCCAGCGCGGTCGAGCAGCAGGGCGCGGCGACCCAGGAAATCGCCCGCAACGTGGAGCAGGCGTCCAAGGGCACCGAGGAGGTCAGCGAGAACATCACCGGCGTGGACCGGGCCGCGGCCGACACCGGGGAAGCCGCGGGCCGGGTGCTGGACGCGGCCGATCAGCTCTCGGGCCAGTCGGACAGCCTGCGGGCCAAGGTGGTCGAGTTCCTGAACGGGATCAAGTAGGCCGCATCTCGAACGCGGCCCAGACCATGGCGCTCAGCAACAACACCGCGCCCGCCTGATGGGCCGACGCCAACGGGACCGGCACCATCATCACCAAGGTGGAAATCCCGAGCCCCACCTGAACCAGCGCCATGAGCCCGGTCGCGTTCGCCGCGACCCGCGCCCGCCCCTGGGCGCGACGACCCTTCCACCAGAGCCACATGGCGAAACCGAAGGTGGCCATGGCGAGGACCCGGTGGTCGAACTGGACCGTGGTCGGGTCCTCGAACACGCTCCGCCACGCGGGATCGTGGACGAAAAGCCCGTCCGGGACCAGGTCGCCCTCCATCAAGGGAAAGGTGTTGTAGGCGAAGCCCGCGTCCAGCCCGGCGACGAAACCGCCCGACAGGATGGTGACGAACGCCAAGATGGTCAGAAGTTTGCTCAAGCCGGAAAGGGCGGAGCTCGCGCCCGCCGGTCCCTGGAAGAACAGCCCCAACCCCACCCAGAGCATGTAGGCGTGGAGCGCCACCGCCAGCCCCAGGTGCGCGGTCAGGCGGTACTGGCTCACGTCCGGATGGTCGACCAGCCCGCTTTTGACCATGTACCAGCCGAGCGCGCCCTGCAGGCCGCCGAGAACGAACAGCATGGCGAGCCGCCGGAACAACGGCTTGCCGACCCAGCCCCGAAGCGCGAAGAACGCGAACGGCGCCAGGAACGCCACCCCCAGCATCCGCCCCCAAAGCCGGTGGATGAACTCCAGCCAGAAAATCCCCTTGAACCCGGTGAGGTCCAGGTAGGGAAACACCTTCTGGAACTGGGGGTATTGCTTATAGGCCTCGAAGGTGCGGAGCCATTCATCCTCGGTCATGGGCGGCAGCCACCCGGTCAGCGGCCGCCACTCCACCATGGACAGCCCCGAATGGGTCAGCCGGGTCAGCCCGCCCAGCACCACCATCACGAACACCAAGGCGCACATGACGAAAAGCCAGACGGCGATAATCCGATCGCGCCGCAATTGATCCATCCCTCGCCCCCACGTCCGTTCGAGGGGCCTGAATATCGGCAAGGCGCCCGGCGGGGCAAGAACAAACTGCAGGCCAAGACGGCCGCTTTCCCGGTTGGAGCGTTTTCAGCCTGTGTGGTACGCTGGGCGAACAACAATAACCAACCTCATTTGAACGGCGAACGCCAAGGGAAGGGACATGGCCTCCCCCGCGGAGAGCGCGAACGCATTGTCGCTGAAACGCCATGAACGCTGGCTGCCTTGGATCGCGGCCGCGGCTGTGCTCGGCTCGGCCCTGATGTTCGGGCTTTTCGAACATAGACAGCACTCATTGGACGCCGAGGACCGGTTCGCCGACAGGGTGGACAAGTTCGAGCGCGCCCTGCGCGACCGGGTGCGGTCATATGAAAACCTTCTGCGGTCCGGCGACGCCATGTTCAGCCATTCCCATTACGTCGGCCCCCACGAATGGACGCACGATCCGGCTCGAGGATAATTACAAGGGCATCCTGGGCCTCGGGTTCATGACCAGCGTCAAGCGCGGCGAAATGACCGATTTCGTCTCGGACATGAAAGACGAATTCCCGGGATTCGTCGTCCGCCCGCGTGGGGAGCGCGACGAATACGCCGTGGCCTCCTACTTCGAGCCGGACAAGGTCCAGGCCTCGTTGATCGGCCTGGACGCCTTCGCCATGAAGGATCGGCGCGAAGCGCTGGAGCGCGCCCGCGACACCGGCGAGATGGCCATCACCGCCAAGCTGGAGCACGTGGTTCCCGGCGAAAAGGGACGCGGGCTCGGCATGTTCCTGCCCGTCTACGAGATCGACGCGCCGAGAATAACGGTCGCGGAGCGGCGCAAGTCGCTCCGAGGCTGGGTGTTCACCCCGGTGATGGCCGAGAGTCTTTTCGAAGGCCTTGCGGCCGACAATCCGGACATCGACGTCGATTTGTTCGACGGTCCGGAAGTCGATGAGGACAAGGTCCTTTTCGACAGCCGCGAGGACAATTTGGAGCGCGCGATCGAAGGGGAATCCGCCTACCAGGCGCGCCGGGATTTGGTGGTCGGCGGGCGGCCATGGACCCTGCTGTTCTCCTCGACCGAGGACTTCGAGGCGCTGGAGGGATACGCCGACATCCTGACTGCGATCCTCGGCGCGCTGCTCAGCCTCGCCGTTTGGGTGGCGGTCCGCATGCTGGGACGCGGAACGTCCGCGCCCACGCGCTGGCCGAGAAAATGACCGCCGAGCTGTCGCGCAAGACCATGGCCCTGGAGAAATCCAACGCCGAGTTGGAGCACTTCGCCTACGTCGCCTCCCACGACCTGCAGGAGCCGTTGAACCTGATCATCGGCTACATGGACCTGCTGCGCGATTCGCTTGGCTCGTCCATAAACGACGACGACCGGGAGTTCATGACCCACGCCCAGGACGGCGCGTCGCGGATGAAGGCGTTGATCCGGGACCTGTTGGACTATTCGCGCATCACCTCCCAGGGACAGCCGTTCGAGCCCCGGGACTTCAACGACCTTCTCGCCCACGCCCTTCACCACCTTTCGCGCAAGCTCAAGGACAGCGGAGGCGAGGTCGCGGCGAGCCCCCTGCCCGTCCTCGCGGTCGATCCCGGCCAGGCGCTCCGGCTTCTCGAAAACCTGATCGGCAACGCCGTCAAATACCGCAAACCGGACGTCCCCCCCAGGATTCGCGTCGAAGCCCGCGATGACGGCGCGGATTGGGTCTTCTCGGTCCGCGACAACGGCATCGGCGTCCCGCCTGGCGAAGAGGAGAAGATCTTCGCCATGTTCCAGCGCCTGCACAACCAGGACGAATACGAAGGAACCGGCATCGGCCTCGCCGTCTGCCAGCGGATCGTCAACCGCCACGGGGGACGGCTTTGGGTCGAACGGAACGATGGCGACGGATCGACGTTCCTGTTCACCCTGCCCAAGGAACGCGCCCAACTCTGAAAGCGTTCGTTAACCAATTAACCCTACATTTGATGAAAATATCGCGAAAAAGCGCTCCAGAATCAGAGACGCGAGGGCAAGAAATGCTGACGTTTCGCACACTGGCGAATTGCGCCAAGGCGCTGGCGGTCGACACCTCCGGCGCGACGTCCGTTGAATACGCGCTTGTGATGGGCGGGGTCTTCCTGGCCGTGGTCGGCGCCATCAACTACTACATCGACCAAGTCGGAAACATGTTCGACGACATCGCCAACAACTTCTAGAGCGCTTTCCGACCATATGCGATCACAGTGACCGCATATGGTCGGAAAATGCTCTTGCTCGGCGCACAAAACCGGTGCATTCCGCGCCGCCGTCCGCTATAGCTCGCCCGTACTTTCGAAGCAGCCATAGCAACGCGAGGCGCGAATGAACCAGGCATCCACGCGCGACATCCCAGAATTGATGCGGGACATCGGCGAGAAGGCCAAGGCGGCGGCCGGGGCGCTCGCCGTGGCCTCGACCGAATCGAAGGACAAGGCGCTGACGGCGGCGGCCAAGTCGCTTCGCGACAACGCGGACGCGGTCAAGGCCGCCAACGCCAAGGACATGGCGGCGGGCGAGGCCAAGGGCCTGACCAAGGCCCTGCTGGACCGGCTGTTCCTGGACGACGGCCGCATCCACGCCATGGCCGACGGCCTGGACCAGATCGCCGGGCTTCCCGACCCGGTCGGCGCGGTGATGGCGGAATGGGACCGGCCGAGCGGGCTGCACATCGCCAGGGTGCGGGCGCCCTTGGGCGTCATCGGCATCATTTACGAATCCCGGCCCAACGTGACGGCGGACGCGGGCGCGCTCTGCCTCAAGGCCGGCAACGCGGCCATTTTGCGCGGCGGATCGGAAAGCTTCCATTCCTCGGCGGCGATTCTGGAATGCCTGCAGGACGGGCTGCGCCAGGCCAAACTGCCGGAAACCTGCATCCAGGACGTCCCCACCACCGACCGCGCGGCCGTGGGCGAGATGCTGACCATGTCGGACCACATCGACGTCATCGTGCCCCGAGGCGGCAAGGGCCTGATCCAGCGGGTGACCGACGAGAGCAAGATCCCGCTGTTCAAGCACCTGGAAGGCATCTGCCACACCTACATCGACCGGGACGCCGACAAGGACATGGCGCGTGACGTTACGGTGAACGCCAAGATGCGCCGCACCGGCATCTGCGGCGCGACCGAGACCCTGCTGGTGCACGACTGCGTGCTGAAGACCCACCTGCCGGCCATTATCGACGCGCTCGACGCCATGGGCTGCGAGCTTCGCGGCGACG
Source organism: uncultured Hyphomicrobiales bacterium (assembly GCA_964344345.1). Taxonomy (GTDB): domain Bacteria; phylum Pseudomonadota; class Alphaproteobacteria; order Rhodospirillales; family CAYFNC01; genus CAYFNC01. The sequence continues at coordinate 11,979 of CAYFNC010000051.1, forward strand.
CCCGGGTGCAGCCCATCGACCCCAGGATCAAGCCCGCCACGGAAGAGGACTGGAGCACCGAATACCTGGACGCCATCCTGTCCATCAAGGCGGTCTCGGACGTGGACGAGGCCATCGCGCACATCAACAAGTACGGGTCCGAGCACACCGAATCCATCATCACCCGGGACGCGGAAACCGCCGAATGGTTCCTGAACCGGGTCGGCAGCGCCATCGTCGCCTGGAACGCCTCGACCCAGTACGCGGACGGCGGCGAGTTCGGCATGGGCGCGGAGATCGGAATCTCGACCGGCAAGCTGCACGCGCGCGGCCCCGTCGGCGTGGAGCAGTTGACCAGCTTCAAGTACCAGGTGCGCGGAACCGGGCAATGCCGCCCGTGATCCGGGTCGGACTTCTGGGCGGGTCGTTCAACCCCGCCCACGAAGGCCACGTGCACGTCAGCCGCCAAGCCCTGGACCGGCTTGGCCTGGACGAGGTCTGGTGGTTGGTCTCGCCCCAGAACCCACTCAAGGACCGTCTCGGCATGGCCAGCCTGGAAAACAGGCTGAATCGCGCGGGCCGAGTCGCCTCGGCCGAGCCAAGAATCCATGTCACGGCGATCGAGCGCGACCTGGGGTCCCGCTACACCATCGACACCGTGACCACCTTGAAGGCGCGGTTTCCCGAACGGCGGTTCGTCTGGATGATGGGCGCGGACAACCTGATCCAGATTTCGCGCTGGCGAAGCTGGAAGGCGATCATGCGCGCCGTTCCCATTGCCGTTTTCCCGCGCCCCACGTACAATAGGAAGGCGCTGTCGAGCAGGGCGGCCCGGCGTTTCGCCGCCGCCCGGAAACGCGCGTCGCGGGCGAAATCCCTTGCGGGAATGCGGCCCCCGGCGTGGGTGTTCCTGCGTATCGCGACGCACCCGGCTTCGGCGACGCGGATCCGCGCCGAAACGGGCAGCGACTGGACCAAGGGACTGCAAGGGTAGGAGAAAGCCATACCAAAGCAACCCACGACCCCGCCCGCTTCCGACCATGTGCTGAAGCTGGTGGCGGAATCGCTGGATGACGACAAGGCGCAAGACGTGGTCGTCATCGATCTCGCGGGCAAGTCCAGCATCGCTGACGGCATGGTGGTCGCCTCCGGCTCCTCGCAACGCCACGTCGGCGCGATGGCGGAGCATCTTCGGGAAAAATTGAAGGCGAGCGGCCTTCGGGGAATCTCGCTCGAGGGCGCGACGACGTGCGATTGGGTCCTGATCGACGCGGGCGACGTCATCGTGCACCTGTTCCGACCGGAAGTGCGCGATTTCTATGGCCTGGAGAAAATGTGGACCATCCCGACGCCGGAAGCGGAATCCACCGGAACGTGACGCCCGGCCTTCATTATTTCCGTTGCGCCCCGTCCCAGCGGCTGCCAAACTCTCCCCAATAAAAAGTGGGGGGAAAATGAACAGGTTGACGCCGGTCGTAGTCGCGGTCGGTCTCCTTTGTTGGGGACCCGCGATCGCGGACGAGACCCAAAACGATCCGCTCGCCGAAGCGCGCGTTCTGATGGACGCCATGGGCGGCATGGCCATCGAGAAAAAGAAGCTGAAGGTCGCCCTGCGCCAAATCGAACTTCTTTACCGTCAGTCCCGCCCGGACATGTCCCCCAAGGCCCTGAAAATCCTGGAGGGCGAGGCGGCCAAGCTGTTGGAGGAAATCTATCCCCAGGTGCACGAGGCCGCCGCCGCGGTGATTTCCAAGAACTTCTCGCCGGACGAAATCAAGGCCATGATCGCCTTCTACCAATCGCCCGCAGGCCGCAAGCTGGTCGCGATCCAGCCCGCGCTCACCCGGGAGATGACGGCGGCGATCCAGGGCTCGGTCACCCGGCTCGGCCCCACGTTCGTCGGAAGGCTGGAAGCGCGGCTGAAGCAGGAAGGGGTGGAGCTTAAGTAAGAGTGGCCCGCCACGTTCTCGACCGCCTGATCCAATCGCTCGTCGTCCTTCTGGTCATGAGCTTCGCGGTCTACGCCCTGATGGGGCTGATGCCGGGCGACCCGGCGGACCTGATGATCAGCGCCGACCCCCGCATCACCGCCGAGGACGCGGCCAGGCTCAAGGCGCTTTATGGGCTCGACCGCCCCATTCACGAACGCTACCTGTCCTGGCTCGGCGCGGCGGCGCAGGGTGATTTCGGCCATTCGCGCCTCCACGCCCGCCCGGTGCTCGACGTGCTGTGGCCCGCGCTGGGGAACACGGCGCTTCTTTTGGGGGCCGCTTTCCTGCTTTCGGTGGCGTTGGCGCTTCCGGCGGGCGTCTTCGCCGCGACCCGGCCTTATTCCAAAACCGACTACGCCATCAACCTGTTCGCCTTCGCCGGCATCTCCATTCCGCCGTTCTGGCTCGCCCTGCTATTGATCATCGCGTTCGCGGTGCTGTTGGAAATCCTGCCGGCGGGCGGCATGGGCACCATCGGGGCCGAGGGGTTTTGGGACACGCTCCGCTATTTGGTCCTGCCGGTGGCGACCGTGACCATCGCCAGCGTCGGCGGGCACACCCGCTACGTCCGCGCCTCCATGATCGAGACCCTGCGCCAGGACTACATCCGAACCGCACGCGCCAAGGGCCTGGACGAGCGCCGGATCGTGCTCGGCCACGCGCTCAGGAACGCCATGGGGCCGGTGGCGACCATCATCGCGCTCGACTTCGGCTACCTGTTCTCCGGCGCGCTGGTGACCGAGACCGTGTTCGCCTATCCCGGCATGGGAAAACTGATCTTCGACGCCATCATGGGCAACGACTTCAACCTGGCCCTGGTGGCGCTCTTGTTCGCCACCTGCCTGACGCTGGCCGGGAACCTGATGGCGGACCTGGCCTACGTGAAGCTCGACCCCCGGGTGACCTTCCGGGGGCAAGCGCGATGACCGAGACGCCGAAACGATTGTTCCTGCGCCGCTTCGCCCGGCACCGCATGGCGGTCTGGGGGCTTGCGGTCCTGGGCGTCTTGGCGGCGGCGGCGCTTTCGGCTCCCCTGGTGGAAATGGCGCTCGGAGTCTCGGCCGAAGAGGTCGATCTGATGGCGCGCCACGCGGGTCCGAGCCTCGCCCACCCCTTGGGCGCGGACGAACTCGGGCGCGACGTGCTCGCGAGGCTTCTTCGCGGCGGGCGGGTGTCGTTGTTCGTCGGGCTGGTGGCGGCCTTGGCGTCGGCGGCGATCGGGACCGGGATCGGGATTGTCGCCGGGTATTTCGGCGGGCGGCTGGACGCGTTCCTGATGCGCCTGACCGATGGGGTGATCGCGCTGCCGCTCCTGCCGCTGCTGATCGTTCTGGCGGCGCTGGACCTACAGAAGCTCGGAATCCCCGACGCCCTCGCCAACTCCGAGGACATCAGCCTCTGGCGCATCGTCGCCATCGTCGCCTGCGTCGGCTGGACCACGGTGGCCCGGTTGGTCCGGGGCGCGGCCCTGGCGATCCGGGAGCGGCCCTACGTGCTCGCCGCCCAGGCCCAGGGCGCGGGCCCTGTCCGCATCATGGCGGTCCACGTGCTGCCCAACCTTGCGTCCCCCATCATCGTCGCCACCACCTTGGCCGCGGGCAACGTGATCCTGCTGGAATCCGTGCTGAGCTTTCTCGGCCTGGGAATCCAGCCCCCGATCCCGAGCTGGGGGAACCTGCTCACCAACGCCCAGGAGCTGATCTGGGAGGCGCCGTCATTGGCGTTCTATCCCGGAATCCTGATCTTCGTCACCGTGATCGCCCTCAACTTCGTCGGCGACGGGCTCCAGGACGCGCTCGACCCCCGCTCGCTCAGCCGCGCCGAAAAGGGATAACCGGCTTCCATAATCCGGCGTGGTTTGACATAGTTCGCCAAGGTCGAACGCCACGACGGAGGATGAACGTGACGCGCTTGATCGCGGGGCTGTTCGCGGCCCTGCTCTCCCTCTCCGCCCAGGCGGAAGAAACGCTGTCCCCCGGCGACGTTTTCCGCGACTGCCCCAAGTGCCCGGAAATGAAGGTGCTGCCGGCGGGCCTGTTCGTCATGGGCACCAACGGACGCCACAAAAGGGAGCGCCCGGCGCGCCGGGTCAGGGTCGCCAAGCCCTTCGCCATCGGCGTGTCCGAGCTGACCTTCGATTCCTGGCAAGCCTGCCTGGACGACGGCGGCTGCAAGCACGTCCCCGACGACCACGATTGGGGCCGAGGGAACCGGCCGGTGATCAACGTCAAGATCTCCAACGTCGAGAACTACATCGCCTGGATCAACGCCAAGACCGGAAAGACCTACCGCCTGCCGTCCGAAGCCGAATGGGAGTACGCCGCCCGGGGCGGCACCACCACCGAATACTGGTGGGGCGACGAGGTCGGCAAGGGCAACGTCAATTGCCGGAAATGCGGCACGAAATGGAGCGGCAAGGGCTCCGCCCCCACCCGCGCGCTGAAGCCCAACCCGTTCGGGCTCTACGAAATGAACGGCAACATCTGGGAATGGGTGGGCGACTGCTGGAACGAAAACCACGAAGGCGCCCCCAAGGACGCCTCGACCCGGACCACCGGCGACTGTAAATACCGGGTCATGCGGGGGGGGTCGTGGTACTATTACTCCAAGCTCGCGCGGTCGTCGTACCGGTTCAAGAACGGCGTCAACGTCAAAAGCTACAACATCGGATTCCGTCTGGTGCGGGAGATTCCCTGACGGCCTTTTCGGCTCCCCTTGAGACCATCGCTCGCCCTTATCCTGGGACGATATGCGCGCTCGTAGCGTCTTGATCGATCGTGTATTGTCTACGCAATCTCACACGACGCCCGGCGAGGCGACTCGGCTAACGAGGGGCATGTGTCGCTTTATTCCGATACGAGGATAGCGCTCCGCATCGCGGCGAGAGACTTACGCGGCGGCGCGCGGAGCTTGTGGTTGTTGGTGGCGGGCGCCTTCATCGGGGCCGCCGCGGTCGCGCTGGTTGGGGCGATTCTGCAAAGCCTCATGGACGGCGCGCGCCGTGGGGCTTTGGAAACCGTCGGCGGAGACCTGAGCCTGCGCCTGTCGCATCGGCCCCCGAGCGAACCAGAGCTCGCCGTCATTGGCCGGGAAGGCGCCGTCGGCGTCACCACCGAACTGCGTCCCATGGCCCGCGCCCTTGACGCCGACAATGAACCCGGCGCGTCGGTTCTGGTCGAACTGAAAGGCGTGGGCCCCATCTACCCGCTTTATGGCGCCGTGGAAACGCAACCCGCGTTCAACCTCCATCAGGGGCTCGAACGAAAGGACGGCGTTTTCGGCGCGGTTGCGGACCCGGCCTTGTTCGACGCGTTGAACCTGAAGCCGGGAGACAGCGTGCGAATCGGCGCCGCACGGTATCGGTTGCGCGGCGTCCTGCTTGCCGAACCCGACCGGGCCTTTCGCGCGTTCACCCTGGGTCCGCGCATCATCGTGTCGAACGAAAGCCTTCCCGCCACCGGCCTGATCCACGAGGGGGCGGAGGTCTACTACTACACCCGCGTGAAGCTGCCCCCCGGTTCGAACGGGCAAGCCGAGGCGAAAGCGGCCTTGGCGCGCATCGATCGGGCCTTCCCCCAATCGGGCTGGCGCATGGTCAACGCCCATGACGGCGCGCCGGGGGTCGAACGGACCTTATCCATGGCGCAAGTGCTCCTGCAGTTTATCGGCCTGGGCGTGATGCTGGTGGGGGGAGCGGGCATTTCCGGGGCGGTGCGCGCCCATGCGACCGAGAAGATGACGATCATCGCCATCTTGAAATCCATCGGCGCCCGCCCCCGCGTGGTGTTCTTCGCCATCGGGATGGAGGTCATGGCGGCCGCCACCTTTGGCGCGGCGTTAGGCGTCGGACTCGGCGCGTTCGGCCCAACATTCGTCGCGTCCGCATTGGCGGATCAGTTGCCCTTCGAACTGGAAAACGCGCCCGCCATCAAGCCGCTATTGGCGGCGGGGTTGTTCGGCGTCCTGGTCGCGGCGCTGTTCGCTTGGTGGCCGTTGATGGGCGTGTACGACATGAAGGCCCAGATTCTGCTGCGTGGGCGCGTCACCCATCCATCGAGGAATCTGGGCCGAAAACGTTGGCTCGGCGCCGGAGCCATCGTGTCCGCGATTATCGCCGTGATCTTCTGGGTCTCGCCGATGCCCATCCTCACCATGGGGTTCTTGGTCGGCGCATTGGCTTTGGCGACGTTCTATTTCGCCTTGGGCGCCGGGCTGAAGCGCTTGGCCAGGCTCCTTTCCAAGGGCGGAAGCGCTGGTGTGCGCCTCGCTTTCGGGAGCTTGCATCGTCCAGGAGCGCCAACCGGCCCGGTGGTGATGGCGCTGGGGCTGTCGCTCACCTTGTTGGTGGCGCTCGACGGCGTCGGCGCCGCCGCCGGCCGCCACGTTCGCCAAGCCATGCCGCTGAGCGCCCCGGACCTGGTGGCGTTTTCGCTCACATCCGAAATGGCGACGCGCCTCGGCGCTGAATTGGAGACGTCCGGGATCGTGGAGCGCCACCGCATCATGCCGTTTCTCCATGCAAGGGTGCAGGCCATCAACGGCGTGGCGGTGCGTGAGCTGAAAATCCCCGGGTCGGTGAATTGGGTTATCCGCGGCGATCGCGGCGTGACGTTCGCGGCGGAGCTTCCCGATGGCGCGCGGTGGAAAGCCTCGTCATCGGAACGCGCCGGGTTTTCTTTGGACGCCGGGATCGCGAAAAAACTGGGTCTCGGCGTCGGCGACGCCATAACGCTGAACGTCGGCGGTCAGGTCCGCGAAGGCCCGATTTTGAATTTGCGCGGCGTGGATTGGACGAAGCTGGATCTGGATTTCCCCATCATCGCCACGCCGAACACCTTCAGCCGGATTCCATACAGCTTCGCGGCGTCCTTGAAGGCGAAGCCGGGCGAGGCGGAAACGCTGGAAGCGCTCCTCGAGAAACGGTTTCCCGACATGGCGTTGATCCGCGTGGCCGACGTTTTGCGCTCCCTGGCCACGGCGATGGAAGCCATCGTGTCGGGCCTGGAATCCGCGGCGTTGACGTGTGGGCTGGCGGCTTTGGTCGTTCTGGCGGGCAGCGTGTTGCAGGGGATTAGGACACGCACCGACGAAGCAATAGTGTTCAAGGTGCTTGGCGCGCGCCGGAGCCAATTGCTGGGGCATGTTGCGCTGGAATTCCTGGCGCTCGGCGCGTTGGTGTCCTTGGCCGCCGCGCCGTTGGGTTTTGGGATCGCGTACGCCGTCGCCGGCGCGGCGGGCCTTGATGGCGTGGGAGTATCATGGGTTGGCGGCGTCGCATTGGCCGTTTTGGCGATGCTCGTAACCTTGGCGGTCGGCTTGCTGGCGACGTTCGGCGCCTATACCGCGACGCCCGCGCGGGTACTGCGCAATCGCAGGATTTAGAGCGTGTCGCGTTTAATGAAAATCGCCTTGTCTTTCCCCTTCACCCCCGGGCTTGACCTGTGGTCCACGAAAAGAACGTGGATGGCCGGGTCAAGCCCGGCCATGGCGATTGAAAGGGTGAATTTGATTAAACCAGGAGACTAGGCGCTGGCCGCGATTTTTTCCGGCTTCTTCTCGTCCGACGCGCCCGCGTCCGGGTCGCGGAGCACGTAGCCCCTGCCCCACACGGTCTCGATATAGTTCTCGCCGTCGGTGGCCTGGGACAGCTTCTTGCGGAGCTTGCAGATGAAGACGTCGATGATCTTCAACTCGGGCTCGTCCATGCCGCCGTAGAGATGGTTCAGGAACATCTCCTTGGTCAGCGTGGTGCCCTTGCGCAGGCTGAGCAGTTCGAGAATGCCGTATTCCTTGCCGGTCAGGTGGACGGGCTGGCCGTCGGCCTCGACCGTGTGGGCGTCCAGGTTCACGGTCAGGCGGCCGGTCTGGATGACGGACTGGGAATGGCCCTTGGAGCGGCGAACGATCGCCTGGATGCGGGCGACCAGCTCCTCCTTGTTGAAGGGCTTGGTGAGATAGTCGTCGGCGCCGCTGCCCAGCCCCTTGACCTTGTTCTCCGATTCGGTCAGGCCCGACAGGATCAGCACCGGGGTCTCGACCCGTGAATCGCGCAGCCGCCTCAGAACCTCCATCCCATCCATGTCCGGAAGCATGAGATCGAGTATGATGATGTCGTAGTCATAGAGCTTGCCGATCTCCAGACCGTCCTCGCCCATGTCGGTGTCGTCCACCACCATGCCCTCGGATTCGAGCATCAGCTTGACGGTTTGAGCGGTGGCCTGATCGTCCTCTACAAGCAAAACACGCATGGCTCGCCTCGACAGTTGCGTTAACCTTTGTTAACCATAATGCGGATTCGCGGAATTTCAAGCCCTTTTATTTCAAAAAAATAAGGACTCTCGGAAACGACCCCGGGTTTTACCGGGCCTTAAGGGGAAGGGGCCATATTAGGAAAAGTAATTCGCGGGGGCGGCCTCCGGCCGTTTCATGGGGAAAAGACGGGAATCGCGGACATGCCCCTGACTCGAAAGGCGGAATCTGCGATAATGAAAAACCGTCGGATCGGAGGGACAATTGGCGAACCTCGAAACGAACATTCCGGATGAAGTCGACCAGTTGTCCGAGTTCTCCATTTACGGCCGGGTTTCCGCCATCATCGGCCTGCTGGTGGAGGTCAGCGGGGTGCAGACGGATCTTTCCATCGGCGATCATTGCCGCTTGGTCGGGCGCGACGGCCGCAAGGTGGTGTGCGAGGTGGTGGGCTTCCGCGACAACAAGTCGCTGGTCATGCCCTTCGGCCACTTGAAGGGAATCGGGCTCGGCTGCAAGGCGGAGCTCGGCGCCAGCGCGCCGGTGATCTTTCCCAGCGACGCATGGCTCGGGCGCGTGGTCGACGCCTTCGGCCACGCGGTGGACGGCGGCGGGTCCCTGCCTCGGGGCTACGACGCATACCCTGTTCACAACACCCCGCCCCCCGCCCACGCCCGCCAGCGGGTCGGCGGCAAGATCGATCTGGGGGTGCGCGCGCTCAACCAATTCCTGACCTGCTGCAAGGGCCAGCGCATGGGCGTCTTCGCGGGCTCGGGCGTCGGCAAGTCCACCTTGATGTCCATGATGGCGCGCCACACCAACGCCGAGGTCAGCGTGATCGGCCTCATCGGCGAGCGCGGCCGCGAAGCCCGCGAATTCATCGAGGACGACCTGGGCCCCGAAGGCATGGCTAGGAGCGTGGTGGTGGTGGCGACGTCGGACGAGCCCCCCCTGGTGCGCCGCCAGGCCGCGTACCTGACCCTCGCCGTCGCCGAGTATTTCCGCAACCAGGGCCGCGACGTTCTCTGCATGATGGACAGCGTCACCCGTTTCGCCATGGCCCAGCGCGAAATCAGCCTGTCGGCGGGCGAGCCCCCGGCCAGCAAGGGCTACACCCCGTCCGTGTTCGCCGAGTTGCCCAAGCTTCTGGAGCGCGCGGGCCCTGGCGAGGAGGGCCAGGGCTCCATCACCGGGTTGTTCACGGTGCTGGTCGAGGGCGACGACCACAACGAGCCCATATCGGACGCGGTGCGAGGCATCCTGGACGGACACGTCGTCCTGGACCGCGCCATCGCGGAACGGGGCCGCTATCCCCCCATCAACATCCTGCGCAGCATTTCCAGGACCATGCCCGCCTGCAACACCGAGGTGGAGAACGCCATCGTCGCGCGCGGGCGCCAGCTCATGGCGGCCTACGAGGACATGGCCGAACTGATCCGCCTCGGCGCCTACCGCATGGGCAGCGACCCCGGCGTGGACGAAGCCATCCACTTTCACCCGGCGATCGAGGAGTTCCTGGGCCAGGCCAAGGTGGAGAACGCGGACCTGGAGGGCGGCTACCGCGAGCTGGCCGAGGCCTTGGGCATGGTTGAAGCGCCAGCCGAGGGACAGGCGTAAGCGATGGCCAAGGACCTGCATACTTTAATCCGTCTCAACAAATGGCAGGTGGACGAAAAGCGCCGCGCGCTGGGGGAATTGCTGCAGCAGCTCTACGTGCTCGAAAACGCGCTCAAGGCCCTTGGCGAGGAGCTGAAACGCGAACAACAGGCCGCCGCCCAGTCCCCCGACGAGGCCGGGTTCCTCTACGGCTACTACGCCGACGCCGTGATCCAGCGCCGCGAAATCCTGGAAGAGGCCATCCGCCAGCAGGAAGTCAAGGTCGAGGAGGCCCAGGAAGAGCTGCGCGAGGCCATGGGCGAGCTGAAGAAATACGAACTGGTCCAGGAAGAACGCGACCGCGAAGCCGCCAAGGAGGAGGAGCGCAAAGAGCAGGCGGTGCTGGACGAAATCGGGTTGAGGAAGCACGGAAAGGCGGGGTGAAGATTACTTAAGAACACCTCGCATCTCGTTTTTCCTTATTATTACGTCATTCCTGGTTTCCAACCGCTTCATGTTGTCGATGTTCGCCTTGCTGGCTAAGCATGACCCTAATGGGAGGTCCCCGTACGATCCGCCCGGTTCGTAGTCCCTGATCCAGAGGATCCGGGGATACTCGAGAAACCAGGCCTCGGCCTCGACATAATCGGGCTCCACGCCGAGACCATGAAGATAAATGTACGACAGCGCGCAGTTGGCGAGGTCGTGTCTCCGGATCGCCGAGAATTTCAACAACTCGATCGCCCGCTTGTAATCCCGGGGCGCGCCCCGCCCGTGGGCGGTGTAAAGGCCCAGGATGGTCGTCGCCTCGACATTTCCGGCCTTGGCCGCCTTTTTGGCGAATTCCAGGGCCTTGTCATGGTTCGTTTCCACGGACTTGCCGGTGGCGTAAATCAGGGCGAGCGCGGCCTGGGCGTCCGCGTTTCCGGCGTCGGCGGCGCGACGAAGCCATTTCAGACCCTCGTTCTTGTCGCGAGCCGCGTCCGAGGCGAGGATCTTATCGGGAAAAGGAGCGCCATAGTGGCGGGGGCGCAAACCGAAATGATCCAGGCCGAGCCACAATGCGGCTTCGGAATCCCCGGCGTTCGCGGCGGCGAGACACCATTGTTCCGGGGCCGCGCCTTTGGCCTTGTCGGTATCCGGCTCGGGGTCGCGCCGGCCGTACGCGCAGGCCTTTTTCCGGGCGACCGCGTCCCCTTCCTTGGCCCGCGCCTCGTACCAATCGAAGGCCTCCTGGGAATTGCGGGGAATGCGGCCGTCGAAATCGGCCATGGCCCGAAGCATGTAACGGGAATCGTCATCCTTCATTTTTCGAAGCCAATGAACGATTTCCGCCTTGTCCCGGGCGAGGCCCTGATGGCGCGCAAGCGTTTTCGCAAGCTCCTTGGCGGCCCCGGCATGTCCGCTTTCGGCCGCCTTGCGGAACAAGTCCGCCGCCCGCCCCAAATCAACCGGCCCACCCCGGCCGTAAAGATGAATGTCGGCGAGAAGAAACAGCGCAAAGGGATTGCCCGCCTCCGCCAGCGGCGCGAGGACGGCGGCGGCCTTGGCGAAGTCCTTGTTGCGATAGGCGGCGATGGCGTCGGCGTAACTCGGGGCAGCGGCGTTGGCCGGGGCGGAGAGGATGGCGAGAAGGGCGGCGAGGGGAAGGATTTTGGAGAGACGCATTGCGTGACCTGCCGAAAATCTTGTCGCTCATTCGATAGTATAGCAAGTTTACGATTGCATCAACGCTATTATAAAATTTTTGCGTGAGAGCCTTGGCGGGGCTTAGCTTATTGCGCTGTGCTAGGGTGGACCTTTATAAGGCGTTCTCGAATTCTGCAGATTTCGAATTTCGACATAAATAAGAATTATAAGAAATTATAGGCTTAGTCTTTTCATGAATTTCAATGAAAAAAGTTGTGGTTATAGGTTCTGGATATCACTCAATCGAGGGGAGCTATTGTGTTATGGGAAAATTGATCGCTGGGGACGATGGCTTGCCAGCCGAGGAAGTGCATAGCTGGGCGATAGTAAAACACGACCGTCTGCGCCAATACCTGAATCTTTCTCGTGGCGCTCGAAAAAAGTTCCTCACTGGTAGGTCAAAATCTGCGACGTTCATAGACCTGTCAACGGCGGAGGAAAAGTAGGCCAGTACGGCGGAGTAAAATCAGGCCAGTT
>CAYFNC010000052.1:0-23329 GCA_964344345.1 uncultured Hyphomicrobiales bacterium
TGCCGGCGGGTGGCGGGGAAGGCTTCGCTCAAGGCTTTCCAGAATCCCAGCGCGCCGTCGCCGACGGCCAGGGCGGGAGCCTTCTTCAATCCCCGGCGCTTGAGGTCGAGCAGAACCTCGCCCCAGGACTGGGCGCTTTCCCGATACCCGTCGGTGATCGCCACCAGTTCCTTGGTCCCGTCGGCGGTGGCGCCGATGACGACCAGGATGCACGGCTTGGCCTCTTCCAGGCGGGCGCCGAAATAGACGCCGTCGACCCAGACGTAGACATAATGCCGGGCCGAAAGGTCACGGCGTCGCCAGCGTTCCATCTCGCCCTGCCAAACGTCCTTGAGCCGGTCCACCGTCGAGGCGGAAAGGCCCGGCGCGTCCGGCCCCAGAAGCGCCGCCAGCGCCTCGGAAAAGTCGCCGGTGGAAATGCCCTTGAGGTGCAACCAGGGAAGAAGGTCGTCGAGGCTCTTGGTGCGGCGAAGATAGGGCGGCAGGATCGACGACGTGAAACGGATCGCCAAGGCGCCCCCGCCCCCGTCCCTGGGCGCGCCCCGGTCGCGGACACGGGGCTGGCGCACCTTCACCGCGCCGACCCCGGTCTGGATCTCGCGCTCCGGCAAATAGCCGTTGCGAACGACCCGGCGCCGCCCCGCCCCGTCGACAAGGGAACCATGGGCGTCCAGGAACGCCGCGACCTCGGCCTCGACCGCCTGGGCCAAAAGCGCGCGGGCGCCGACGCGCAAAATCTCCGTCAACGGGTCCTCCTGAAAATCGTCTGGGGAACGAAAGGCGACAACGGTATCCTCTTTCATGGCGTATCCTTTCCTTGGCTTCGTCAAGGTGGTGACTTCGACAATCACCAGGATACGCCGCCCTCCTTATCAAGCCCGTACACAACATTCAGCTATAGCCCCGCGCCTACCTGCTCGGAGCCAAACGCCTCCCCAAATCCCCGCCGCCCCACTACGCCCTGGGATCAAAAGAGGAGGCCATCCTCTATGTCGTCAACGCTGGCGAAACCTGGACCTCGACCAAGGGCGCGCTGGCCTGGCTCGACAAAATCGCGAAAACACAGTGTAAATTTTCACGGCGCGAACACTAAAGGTAACATTCTGTTATCATTTAGTGAATCGAAATAGGCGGGAATCCTGGTGACGGATCCGGGTCAAATCCCCGCGCCGTCAAGCGAAAGGTCGCCAAATGGCCCATCCGCCACCGCATCCAAAAACCATCGGCGCCCCCCATCCAAGACTATGCAAAACACGTGGAAATCGTTAAGTGAACCGTATTGGGGTTAACCCGAAAACTTGAAATCCTTGTCCATGGCCCAGTCCTCCATCGTCCTCGGCGAAACGTCGACGGCGAGATCGCGCTTGGGATCGAAAAGGGTGTAGGACACGATCATCCGGCAGGCTTCGTCCGGGACCGTGTTTTCCCGGACCAGAACCGTCGTTCCCGCAGCGAAGTCCGCGCCCTTGGCGGCGACGTCGCGCAGGAATTCGCCCTTGCGCTCGAACCCGGGCTTTTTCGGCGGCTCCAAGTCGCGGAGCAGAAGGCGTTGCCTGACGACGCTTGGGGAAAGCATGGACGGGCCTTTCGAAAAAAGCCCGCTCCCGTCTTGGCGGGGGCGGGCGGGGTAGCTTGATTTATATCATTGTTCGCCCAATTGCGGTATCGGCGCGCAAGGCTACCAAATCCAGCGGGAGCCTCGATAGTTGGCGTGGCAGTTGACGCAGGCCTCTTTCAGGTCGTCGAGGGCTTCGAGCGCGGCCTTGGTGATTCCGCCGCCCCGTTGGCCCCAGGGCCGCTCCACGCCGCCATACGGGCCGCCCCCATAACCCCAGGGGCCGTATCCGCCATGACCGTAACCGTAGCCATGCCGGTTGGCCGGATTGGGCGGGATCCAGACGCCTTCCTGGATGTTCTCGCGCGTCGGCCGTTTTTCGAGCGCGTCGGCGAGGTTGGCCGCCGCGGCCTTCAATTGGTCGGCATGGCCCTTGAAGGTGTCGAAGTCGCCCCACGTGTGCGGCATGGTCCGAGAACCAAGACCGAAGGAGCCGGGCGCGTACAGGCGCCACAGGTTCTCGCCCGCCCCGGATTCGATCTCGCGGGCCAAGGTCGTGGCCTTGCGGCGATCGAACATGGAGCGGCCGTCGATCATGCGGGCCAGTTGGCGCATGCCGCGACCATGCTCGCGCATCATGTTCTGGCGGTCAAAGGTCATGCCCGACGCGCCCGGGCCGTGCCCGCCGTAGGGGCCGTACCCATAACCGTAGGGTCCGCCCCCGTAACCTCCCCAATAGGGGTTCCACCAAGCTTGCGCGGCGGCGGCGCCGAGCAAACCCACTCCCAGGCCGAGCGCGATCGCGCCGAGCCTGACTCGTTTGCTGAACTGTTTCATTTCAATCCCCCGTTATCAAACACGAAATAGTGGACTGAAACGATCAGGACTTTTTCGAAGTTGGCTTTCCCCGGAAAGCACTTATATTTTAGTAAGTTATTGTACCATAATTTTTTGCGCCAGTCAAAATCCGACTGGGGCGGCGGGTGTTTTGGTTCAGCGGCGGCGCTGGCGTCCGCCCTTGAATTTCCGCGTGGGTTTCGCTTTTCCCTTCCGTCCGTTCGCGGGCTTGCCGGAATCCAGGATTTGCAGGATCAGGCCGCCGGTCACGGGGTTGGCCTCCATCACCATGGCCTCGACGGTTTCGCCGAGTCGGAACTCGCGGCCGGAATGGCGCCCGCGCAGCAGGTGGCGGGCCTCGTCGTGGACCCAGTAGTCGTCGGGGAGCGACTTCATGGGGACCAGTCCGTCGCCCCCGCTCTCGTCCAGGGTCACGAACAGGCCGAAGCGGGTGACCCCGTTTATGCGCCCGGGCAGGACGGCGCCGACCTGGTCGGCCAGGAACGAGGCGGTGAAGCGGTCGACGGCGTCGCGCTCGGCCGCCGCCGCGCGGCGCTCGGTTTTCGACAGGTGCTCGCCCATCTCGTCAAAGTCGCCTTCCTCGGCCAGCCCGCCCGCGCCCGCCTTCAGCCCCGCGATCAAGGCGCGATGGACCAACAGGTCCGAATAACGCCGGATGGGCGAGGTGAAGTGGCAATAGCGGCGGAGCGCAAGGCCGAAATGGCCGATGTTGTCGGGGGCGTACTGGGCCTGGGCCTGGCTGCGCAGGATGACCTCGCTGACCATGCGCTCGTTGGGGGTTCCGCGCGCCCGGTCCAGGATGCGGTTGAACTGCTCGGGCCGGATCACCTGGCCCCGGGGAAGGCGCAGGTCCACGGATTCGAGGAATTCGCGGAGCGCGTCCAGCTTCTCGCGGGTGGGCTCGTCGTGGACCCGGTACATGCAGGGCAGCTTCATCCGTTCCAGCGTTTCCGCCGCCGCCACGTTGGCCGCGATCATGAACTCCTCGATCAGTTTGTGGCTGTCCCAGCGCGGGCGGACGGCGACCGTCGCCACGTTGCCGAGCTCGTCCAGCATCACCCGGCGCTCGGGCAGGTCAAGCTCCAACACGCCGCGCCCTTCCCGGGCCCTGGACAGCGCCTCGAAGGCCCCGTAAAGCGGCGCGATCACGGTTTCCAACAAGGGGCCCGTGGCCTCGTCCGGGTCGCCGTCGCGGGCGCGTTGGACCTGATCGTAGGTCAGCCGCGCGGCCGAGCGCATCACCGCGCGGGAAAAATGGTGGCCGACAAGCCGCCCGTCCCCGTCGATGCGCATGTGGGCGGCCATGCAGGGGCGCTCCTCATGCGGCCTGAGGGAGCACCAGCCGTTGGAAAGCGCCTCGGGCAGCATGGGCACGACCCGGTCGGGGAAGTAGACCGAATTGCCCCGCTCGTATCCGCATTTGTCCAGCGCGTCGCCTGGGCGCACGTACCAGGCCACGTCGGCGATGGCGACGATCAGCCGCCAGCCGCCGTCCCCGTCGGACTCGGCGAAGACGGCGTCGTCGAAGTCGCGGGCGTCCTCGCCGTCGATGGTGACCAGCGGAACGTCGCGAAGGTCCTCGCGCTTGTCGATGGGCGCGGCGGCGGCCGCTTCGGCTTGCGAGATGGCTTCGGGGGTGAAGTCCACCGGGATGTCGTGCTGGCGCAGGCTGATGGCGGAGATGGCCCCCGGGCCGTCGCCGGGGCCGAGCCTTTCGACCACCTTGGCCCAGCGTTCGCCCCGGCCCCCACCCTTGGTCTCGGCGCGGACCAACTCCCCGTCCTTGGCGTCCATGGCTTCGTGGGCTTGGACCGAGAAACCGTATCGGGCGCGGCGGTCGATGGGCTCGATCCGGCGAAAATCGCCCTCGCGCCGGAAGATCCCCATCACCTGCAAGGGCCCCATGCCGAGTCTTCGGATCACCCGGGCCTGATAGGCCCCGTCGCCCGCGTGCGCGAGGCGCGCGAGCACCCGCTCCCCGCTCCCGAGCGCGGGGCCCGGGCGTCGATCGGGCGCCATGAGGATCAGCGGAGGCTCGTCCTCCTCGTCCCAGTTGGCGGGCCGGGCGGTCAGGTCGCCTTCGGAGTCGGGCCCGGTTACGACCAGGACCGCGACCTCGGGCAGGGATCCGGGCTCCCGGAACCGGCGCTTGCGGCCTTTTTCGATGGCGCCCGTTTGCTCCAGCTCGCGCAGGACCTTTTTCAGGTCGCGCTTCTGCTCCGCATCCAGGCGAAAGGCGCGGGCGATCTCCCGTTTTCCCACGTTTCCCGGGGTTTCCTTGATGAATTCGAGGATCTGGTCGGTGGTGGGGAAGGGGGCCGGCTTGCGGGCCATGGGGGGGATTCTCCGAAACGGATGTCCGCCCCTGTTTAGGGAGTCGCGTCGCCAAGAGCAAGGGAACGTTGATGCGGGGACGGAAATGGTTCAGAAAGGAAAGAAAGAACAATAAGAGGGAGGCGATGGCGATGTTCGGGGACTGGAAGCCAAAGGCGATCCTGTTCGACTTCTACCACACGCTCGTCGACATCGAGACCGACGAGCACCGGACGGGGCTTTGGGAGCGTCTGGCGTGGTTCCTCCGCTACCGGGGCCTGATCAAGGCCGACCCGGAAGCCATCCGCGACGCCTACTTCGCCAAGGTGGAGGAGCAGATCGCCGAAAGCGACGAGGAATACCCCGACATCGACGTGCCCGCCATCTTCGGCGACATCATGGGCAGCCTGGGCGGCCTGCAGCCCGGCACCCGGGCCGAGGGCGTGGCCCAGCTTTTCCGTTCGCTTTCCATGGTGCGGTTCGAGCCCTATCCCGACGCCCGCCCGACCCTGGAGGCGCTGAAGGGCCGCTTCGGCCTCGGGCTGGTCAGCGACGCCCAGCGCGCGTTCCTGGAGCCCGAACTGGAGACCGCCGAGCTCGGCGAGTTCTTCCTGGTCCGCGTGATCTCGTCGGACTTCGGCTACCACAAGCCCGACCCCCGGACTTGCCTGACCGCGCTGGAGAAACTGGGCGTGGCGGCCGAGGACGCGCTTTATGTCGGCGACACGCCCGAGCGCGACGTCGCCGGCGCCCACGCGGCCGGAATCCGCGCCGTGCTTTTGGACCGGAGCGGCGTCGCCGTCTGCCGCTCCCACCAGCCCGACGCCATGATCACCAGCCTCACCTTCCTGGCGGACCGGCTGACCGGGCAGTAAACGCCTTTCCGAAAACGCGTCAGGCCCCGCCGTTTCCGACGGGGCCTGACGTTTGATGGGCCTTCGGGGTCGCCTCAGACGCCCTTGAAGTAGTTGATCAGCCCGTTGGTGGACGAGTCGTGGCTGTCCACGCGGCCGGGGCCGGTCAGTTCGGGCAGGATCTTCTTGGCCAGCGCCTTGCCCAACTCCACGCCCCACTGATCGAACGAGTTGATCTGCCAGATGATTCCCTGGACGAAGATCTTGTGCTCATAGAGCGCGATCAGCATGCCGAGCGTGTGCGGGTCGAAGCGCCGCACCATGATGGAGTTGGTCGGGCGGTTGCCGTCGAACACCTTGTGCGGAGCGAGGAAGTCGATTTCCTCGGCGCTCATGCCCTGGTCCTGAAGCTCGGCCCGGACCTCGTCCTCGGTCTTGCCCATCAACAGCGCCTCGGTCTGGGCGAAGAAGTTGGACAGGAAGATGGGGTGGTGCTCGCCGATTGGGTTTTGGGTCTCGATCGACGCGATGAAGTCGGCCGGGACCAACTGGGTGCTCTGATGCACCAGCTGATAGAACGAGTGCTGGCCGTTGGTGCCGGGCTCGCCGAACAGGATCGGACCGGTGCCCCACTGGACGCGTTGGCCGTCGCGGGTCACGTACTTGCCGTTGGATTCCATGTCCGCCTGCTGCAGGTAGGCGGGCAGGCGGTGCAGGTACTGGTCATAGGGCAGAACCGCATAGGTGCCGGCCCCAAGGAAGTTGGCGTTCCACACCCCGATCAGAGCCAGGATCACCGGCAGGTTGGCTTCCAGCGGCGCCGAGCGGAAATGCTCGTCCATGTCGTGGCCGCCCTTTTGCAGCTCCTCGAAACGGTCCATGCCGATGGCGATGGCGATGGGAAGGCCGATGGCCGACCACAGGGAATAGCGCCCGCCGACCCAGTCCCAGAACTCGAACATGTTGGCGGTGTCGATGCCGAACTCGCTGACGGCCTCGGCGTTGGTGGACAGGGCCACGAAGTGCTTGGCCACCGCGTCCTCGCCGAGCGCGTCCACCAGCCAAGCCCGTGCGGACTTGGCGTTGGTGATGGTCTCTTGGGTGGTGAAGGTCTTGGACGCGACGATGAACAGCGTGGTTTCCGGGTCCAGGGGCTTGGTTACCTCGGCCACGTGGGTGCCGTCCACGTTGGAGACGAAGTGCACGGTCAGGCCTTCCTGGTGGTAGGGCTTCAGCGCCTCGCACACCATGACCGGGCCCAGGTCCGAGCCGCCGATGCCGATGTTGACAACGTCTGTCATGCGCTTGCCGGTGTGGCCGACCCAGGTGCCGTTGCGGACCGAATCGGAGAACGAGCGCATCTGCGCCAGAACCGCGTTCACGCCCGGCATCACGTCCTCGCCGTCGACCACGACGGCGCGATCGGACTTGTTGCGGAGCGCCGAGTGCAGCACGGCGCGCTTTTCCGTGTTGTTGATCTTCTCGCCGGACATGCAGCGGTCGCGCCAGCCTTCAAGATCGCAGGCGCGGGCGAGGTCGGCCAGGAGGCGCATGGTCTCCTCGTTCACCCGGTTCTTCGAGTAATCGAACAGCATGTCGCCGAGCGTGAGCGAGAAGCGGTCGAAGCGCTGCGCATCCTCGGCGAACATGTCGCGCATGCGCGCGTCCTTGATTTGGTCGTAGTGGGCTTGCAACGCCTTCCAGGCGTCGAGATCGTTCAACGCGGTCATGGTCCCGTCCTGCTGTGAAATACCCTGGGTGAAAGCGGCCGGGAGACTATCAGAGTTTGATCCCGCCTTCCAGGGTTAGGAAGCGGGGTTTCAAGATTTCGTTTCCGGGAAAGTCGAGCCCCGCGCCGTGAGGGGGGAGGGAGGGGGGAGAGGGGCGGCGCGGGGCTCGGAAGGATGCTTGTCTTCGTTGAAAACAAATGTACCCCTTCGAGCACCCCGCCGCCGTGACGGTGGTCACAAATCCGTTGTGACCGATGTCACAAACTTGTCAGCGCCGGATGCGGACGTCGATTTCGGACCTGCCTCCGTCCGGGCCGACGCAGGCGCACCCTGGCGGCTGGTGGCAGGTCTTGTCACGGCTGATGCAGCTGTCGCCGCAGGGCTTGCCCTTGCGGCAAGTGACGCAGCAATAGACCTGCTGGGGCGCAAGCGTTTCCAGGACCGTGTTCAGGGACGGCGCGGCCTGGCCGTCGGGCCCGGCCATGGCGGCGGGCGCCGACAACAGAACGGCCAGCGCGAGGACGGAAAGGATCTTGATCAGGGACATGGAGACACCTCCTGCGGGTGGTTTGATTGGAATGTCCTCTGATGAGGGTATCGCTGGGCCGGGCTTGTGTCATCCAAAAGTGGCGGAAATATGCAAATACAATTTGCAATTGCCTGCGAGCGCGCGGCGGCCGTGGGGACGGGAAGGAGCGGCGCGCGCCTGACGATTGGACGGCTGGGATTGGAAAAAACGAAGTGGACTCAAGACGGGGGCGGAATGGATGGCCGCTGGTTCAGTTCGGGGGCTGTGTTTTTCCGCCCAAGTTGGCCCCCTCCAACAGCATCCGGTTCCGTTTCGAGCGCGTCTCGCCCACAGACGTCACCCGGATGGCGGCGTGGTCCGAGACCGGGCATTGGTTCTCGCAGATGCCGCAGCCGATGCAGAGCTCGGGCTGGACGTAGGGGCGCTTCAAGAGGGCGACGGTTCCGTCCCGCCGCGTGACCTCTTCCTCGCGGGTCCAGATGGTCTTGGGGCTGGTGGGGCAGACCTCCTCGCACACCACGCATTCGGTCTGCATGGCCCAGGGCAGGCAGCGGCCGTGGTCGAAGAACGCGGTGCCGAGGCTGATGGGCTTTTCGAACGGGGGCCGCCCGACCTTTTCCGCCACGCTGATTTTCCGGATCGCGCCGGTGGGGCAGGCCTGGCCGCAGAGCACGCAGGACTGCTCGCACCATCCCAGCCGGTTGACCAGGATCGGGGTCCACAGGCCCTCGAACCCGCTTTCCAGGAGGGCTGGCTGCAACACGTTGGTGGGGCAGATGCGCATGCACGACGCGCACTTGATGCAGCGCGCGAGGAAGTCGTCCTCCTCCAGCGAGCCCGGCGGGCGGATGACGCGCGGGTCCGGGTCGGTGCGGTCGGCGCGGGACGCCCGCATCATGGGGAACAGCAACGCGGTCGCGGCGGCGGTCTCCACCAGGCGGCGGCGGCTGATGTCCAGTCCTTCCTGGACCGAGCTGTCGGGCTGGGGAAGCCCGTAATGCAGCGCCCCTTCAGGGCATTGCTCGAGGCAGTTGAAGCAGACATGGCATTCGGTGACCCGCAGGTTCCGGTCCGGGTCGCATCCGCCCTGGCAGAAATGCACGCATTTGCCGCAGTCGGTGCACTTGTCCACGTCGCGGCGGATGCGGAACAGCGCCCTGGCCGACATCGCGCCCAGCAGCGCGCCCAGGGGGCAGATGGTCCGGCACCAGAAGCGCGGCATGAACCGGTTGGCGAGGATGATGGCGATCAGGATGGCGGCGATCAGGATCCCGCCGTGGAACTGCGGGCTGTTCAGGTAAATCCCGGCCCCGGTCGAATGGGCGGCGGGCAGAACGCCCGACACCATGGACCGGGTCATCAGCGCGATCGGGTCCAGCAATCCGATCTGCAGGCTGCCGAACGCCGCCAGGACCAGGAAGACGGCGAGGACGTAATACTTGAACCGGAAGGATTCCCGATACCGGTTCTCCTTCAGCCGCTCGCCGGGGCGGCGGATGTTGAAAAGCCAGCCGAAGAACTGGTTCATGATCCCCAAGGGGCAGAGCCACGAGCAGAACGCGCGGCCGAACACCAAGGTGACGAGAATGATGATCCCGGAGAGCGCCAAGGCCCGGTACACCGTTCCGCTGGTCATCCACCCGGCGACCGAGACCAGGGGGTCGATCTCCAGGAACAGGTCCACGTCGTAGCCTTGCATCCAGCGGTAATCGGTAACCAGCGCCAGCAGGACGAACAAGGCGAACGCGGCCGCGGCCCAGATGCGGCGAATGGCGCGAAGGCGGGGCGGACGAAGCTTGTTCATCCCACCTGAAACTCCTTGGGCGACAAGGAGCGCCAATCGACGACGCCGAGTCCCCGGGCCGCGCCCATGCCGAGGTGGGGGACGTCGTTGGGCTCCAGGTTCAGGAAGTCGAGCGCGAAGGCGTCGAGCGCCACCGGGTCGGTGCCGACGGCGACCGTGCGGCCCGGCGCCACGTCGTCCATGCTGCCGCCGGTGGGCCCGTTGCTTTTCAGGACGCGGACGGCGTCGAGGACGGTCAGGGTCGGGCGGATGGCGGCGGCCATGTCGGCGATGGACACGTGGACGCTTTGGTGCAACTGATTTCGCCGCCCGCCCAGCGCGCCGTAAAGGTTCTTCATGCCGAGCGTGCAGGCGCTGAGCGTGTGGTGCTTGACGATGGGAACGTTGATCAGCCGGTCGGCCTCGATGAAAAAGCGGCATGCGGGCCAGACGCCCAGCATCTCGCCGTCGAACCGCGCTTGGACGAAATCGTCGCCCGCCGGATACAACACCTCGGCCCCGGCGGCGCGGGCCGCGTCGGCGATTCCCGACCGGGTGAAGCTTCGGACAGGATCGTTGATGGACACGTCGGTGACCCAGACCTGGCCCGCGCCCGCCTCCCGGCAGAGTTGGGCCACCGCGCCGACGACTTCGGGATTGGTGTTGGCGGCCTGTTCGGGTTGACGGTCCCAGCCCACGTTGGGCTTGATCAGCACGGTCTCGCCCTTTGCTACGAAGCGGCCCATGCCGCCGAGACCGTCGACGGCGGCGCGGACCATAAGCTCCGCGTTCTCGCCCCGGGCGATGGCCATGCCCGCCGCGTCGGTCTTGAAGTCGGGGAAGGCGTGGATGATTTCCGGCTCCTTGCGCACCGGATCGCGGTCATAGGCGGCGAGGCCCAGCACGCCGACGCCCGCCGCCGCCCCCGCGATGCGGCCCGCGTCTTTCAAGAAATCGCGCCGGGTGCGATCTTCGCGCTTGTCGTGTTTCGACGTCATGGGGCCAGGACCTTTTCCAGGTCGGGGGTGAGCGCTCCGAACCCGCCGGTCAGGCGGCCGTCGACAAGCGCCGCGAACCACGGGCCTTCGTAGGGATCGTCGATCAGGTGGACGGTTCCGCCGGGGATGTCCCGGGCCTCGACCGCGATCCCATCCGATTTCAGGAAATCCAGAAGCGCCTTCGCCGCGTCCGGTCCGCCGTCGCCAAGAACCAGGAAGGCGGTGAAGGTTCCCGACCCGGTCTCGAAATCCCTCTCGACCACGTCGGCCAGGAAATCCAGGCCGCGGTAGTTCTCCTTGATGAAGCGCGTGGCCGTGATTTTTCCGTAATCCGGAAAACGGAAAGCCTGCCCTGGCGCGCCGCGTTTTTCCAGCCCGACGTCGCGCGCGGCCCGGACCGGGTCGGCCACGGGCGCGAAGAAGGTGATCCGGACGTAATGCCGTCCGGCGATGAACCGGATCCCGCCGCCATCCTTGAATCCCATGTCGCCGACGTCGATCGCCTTGCGGTCCTTGCCCGCCTCGTCCATCAGGACGCCGAAGGCGTGGAGCGGTTTTCCCATGTCGAAGGCGTCCACCACCAGGACCGGTTTGTCGGCCGGTCCGTATTCGGCGGTCGTCAGCTCCTCAAACCCGGCCTTGATGTAATATTCGGCGTGCCCGTTCACATATTCGTAAAGCGTATCGACGTTGAAGGTTCGCGCCGGCCCGGCGCGGGCGTGGCCAGCGACGGCGCTGGGAAGGGCGGCCGCCTTGGCGGCCTTCTTGGCCTCGAACCGGATCAGACCAGGGTCGAAGGATTGGCCCGTCCACCACACCATGCCGAGAAGGGCGGGCAGCAACGCGAGCAACCCCGCCCGGACCCAGGCCGCGGGCTGCGGCGGCGGGACGGCGGGTTTGTCCTGGGGCCGCGCGCCCATGGGATTAGGCCATCAAGGACAGGGTCCGATGCGCGGCGCGAAGCTTGGCCGCCACGTCGAGCCCGTATCCGCACCCCCCGATGCAGTTTTGCGTCGCGCAGTCGCCGCAGGCCGACGCGTTGACCGCGACCCGGGCGTAGCCCTCCATCGCCGCCTTCTCGCGGCCGTAATCCTCGAAGTACATCTGGTTTCTGAGGATGGTCGCGATCTCGACGCCCTTGGTGCACGCTGACTGGCAGTCGCCGCAGCCGGTGCGGCAGTATTCGGTCCCATGGCGCGCGGCGTAGCGGTCGAGCTCCAACTGGTCCGCCTCGGTGAACTTTTGGCCGGACGCGGGGAGGTAGCGGTCGAACTGCCCGACGGAATTGAAGCTGATCACCAGCCCGTCCACTTCCCGATGCTTCAGGACCCATTTGAACGCCGCCTGCTCGAACGGACCGGGGTCGAGGGAAATGCGCGTGTCCTTGGCCCCGCCCAGGGTCTTCATGGCGATGACGCCCATGCCCCGTTGCTTGGCTTCCTTGATCAGGTCGGGGACGCGGGGGAACTTCATGAAGTTGAAGGACGGCATGATCACGTCGTAATTGCCCGATCGCACCGCCTCGAACATCAGGGTCTCCATCTTGTGCGGCCCGTGGGACGAGACGGCGAGATAGCGCATCTTGCCCGCCCGCTTCAATTCGTCCACGGCCTCGAACAGGGCGGGATGGCTGATGCGGTTTCGCTCCGCGCTTTCGTCGCGGTCTCCGCCGAGCGCGTGCACGTACACCACGTCCAGGTGGTCCACGCCGAGGCGGCGCAGGCTGTTCTCCACGGACATGATGTAGTGTTCTTTCGGCGAACCCGCGTGCAGAATGCCTTCATAGGGGATCGCGTGCCCGCCCGGCGGCACGTTGGAATTGAAGCCGAACTTGGAGGCGATAAAAACCTCGTTGCGCCGTTTCCAGCGTTTCAGCGCCTGGCCGATCACGTCCTCGCTCGGCCCATAGACCGGGGCGGTGTCGAGGAAGTTGATGCCCCGGTCCAGCGCCCGAAGCACCACCGACGGGGTCCGCAAATCGGCCGCGCCGAAGGAAATGTCGCTGATCCGGATGCCGGTGCGCCCCAGCGGGCGATAGGCCTTGATCCGCGCCTTGCCGTCGTCGGCGGTCTTGGGCGCGGCGCTCGGAGCCCCCGGCATGTCGGTCACGGCGGCGCCGACGTTGGTCGCCGCCATCGCCCCCGGCGCGGCCCCCGCCGCCGCCCCGGCGACGGCCATGCTCTTGATGAAATCCCGGCGCTTCATGGGCTTTTCTCCCCTCTATTGACGCTCCGTGGAGGCATTCTAAACCGTTTCATCGGCAAGGGGGAGACGAAAGGAGTCTCCGACGCGTCGATCACGGTGACGGTCCCGTCGCGCGGACGCTCCATCCACGCGGGATGTGGCCAGCTTGGGCTGGCGCGGGTGCTGAAGGTGCTGGGAGGCCTTGGCGACGCCGAGCCCGACCACGTTGTCCACGCGGGCGGATTGTTCGAACGGAAACCGTTTCGGGCTTGTCGCCGCCGCCTGGGATTTCCCTTATATTCAATATATCTTTTGATGATAGGCCGAGGCGGGCATGGAAGACCTTATCCTGGGCAACGAGCCCGCGATCCGTTTGAGTTTCTTTTTCGGCGTTTTCGTCGTGATGGCGTTGTGGGAGGCCGCCGTTCCGCGCCGGGCGCGGTCCTTTTCCCGCTGGGCGCGCTGGCCTTCGAACCTTGGGATCGTGGTTCTCAACACGGTCCTGCTCAGGCTTCTGTTTCCCGTGGCGGCGGTGGGCGTTGCGGTGATCGCGGAAGAGCGCGGCTGGGGGGTGTTCAACGCGTTCGACGTCCCCCGGGAGCTGGCGGCCGTCGGCGCCGTGGTCCTGATGGACTTCGCCATCTATCTCCAGCACGTGCTATTCCACGCGGTTCCGGCGTTGTGGCGTTTGCACCGCATGCATCACGCCGACCTGGATTACGACGTCACCACCGGCGCCCGGTTTCATCCCATCGAGATCGTTCTGTCCATGCTGATCAAGCTGGCCGTGGTCGCGACCCTTGGGGCTCCGGCGGTCGCCGTGGTGGTCTTCGAGGTCCTGCTCAACGCCACCGCCATGTTCAACCACGCCAACGTCCGTCTTCCCCTCGGGCTCGACGGCCTTGTCAGGCTGGCGTTGGTCACCCCCGACATGCACCGGGTCCACCATTCCGTCCGGCCTGACGAGGCCAATAGCAACTTCGGCTTCAGCCTGACCTGGTGGGACCGGTTTTTCGGCACCTACCGGGCGCGGCCCAGGGACGGCCACGAGGGCATGACCATCGGGCTCGACGTTCTGCGGGAACCGGAGCAGCTTCGCCTCGACCGATTGCTGATCCAACCGTTCGTCCCCTCCGTGGACGTCTACGCCATCAACCAGCGCGAATGGGACAAGGAGGAGGGGGCGTGAGCCGGGCCTTCCGCTTCGGCCCGCGATCACGGTGACCGCATATGATCGGAAAATGATCTAAGCTCAGGCTCAGATGAAGCGCCGCATCAAGGAATCGACCGCCTGGTCGATGTTCCGCTCGTCGACGCCATATCCTTCCATTTCGCGCTCGACGCCGTCTCGCCTTGCGGGGTTCCGGAGATCCTCTACGCCGGTCATCCACATCGTCCGGCGCCCGAAGCGGAAGACGCACTGGTCCCAGGGATCGAGGGAGAGGAAGCCGTCGAGTTCCGCCAGCAGGCGCTCGCGGTCGTCCGGAAGCTTGCCGTCCACGCCCGGCAGCAGGTTGAGGATGTGGTCGCTTTTCACGACGCCGTCGACGCCTTTCAGATTGGCGATCATCATCCGAAGCTCGCGGACCATGTCCACGTCGTTGGCGCGGGTGAACAGGCCCGCCTGGTAATCGGTCTTGAGCGGCGCGGAGTCGGTGAGCGCCAGGCTGCGGACGCGGATGAAGTCCGGGTTGATCCGGCTGAGCGCGTCCGCCGTCTCCAGGGCGCTTTCCTCCAGGTATTCCAGCCCGCCCAATCCGGGCATGTAGTATTCCGATAGCTCGACGCCCGCCCCCTTGACCCGAAGGCCTGCGGATACGTGGTCGGCCTTGTCGACCCCTTTGTCGATCAGCTTGAGCACCGTGTCGCTGCCGCTTTCCATGCCGATGTGGATGCGGTTGAGCCCGGCCTCGGCGATGCGCCGCATGTCCTCGTCCTTGATGCGGTTGATGGTGTGGGACCGGGCGTAGGAGGTGATTCTGCGGACTTCGGGGAACTGCCGTTTCAAATAGGTCAGAAGGGTCGCCAAGTCGTCCGGCTTGGCGATCAGGCTGTTGGCGTCCTGGAGAAAGACCGACTCCATGCCGTTTCGCACCCATTCGAGCGCGGAATAGAAGGCCCAGTCCTTCTCGCCGGACACGTCGCCTTCGTGGATGGCGTCGACGCCCCGCTTGACGGCGCGGATGTCCTCCAGGACGTGCTCGACGGGCCTGAGGGAGAATGTCTCGCCCTTGTAGATCCCGCAGAACCGGCATCGGTTCCAGGAGCAGTTGCGAGAGACGCGGAGAAGGAGGCTCTCGGCCTCGCTGGGGGGACGGATCGGGCCGAGTTCGAAACCTTGGTAGGGTTCGGGAGCTTTCTTTGGCCTATGCGCCTCCCGGGGCTCCGGATCGCTTCTCGTCATTCCGTGGCTCTTCGCGAGGGAAAGCGCTTTAGCCGGCCGCCTTTCCCTGCTCGGCGTATTCCTGGACCGCCTCGACCACTTCTTGCTTCTTGACGTCCTCGTGGTCGCGGATGGCGTTGACGACGTTCTGGCGCTTCGCCTCCTCCAGGGCCTGGGCCTGCTCGGCCTCGCGGTCGGCCTTTTCCTTGTTGATCTTGGATAGGGCGATGGTGGCCGCCTGGCCCGGTTCGGGCAGGGGATCGATGACCGGGGGCTTGATGTGGGACAGGTTGGACAGCGACATCATCAGCCGCTCGGAAATGGTCAGGACCTCCCAGTACACCCGCATCAGTTCCCCGTCCGGCGCGAGCCTGGACGCCGAGATCAGGTCGGAGACCATGGTGTTGAGTTCGTCGAGGCGGCCGTAGAAGGTGGTGACGTCCTCGACCACCGGCGCCGGAAGGTAGGTGAGCCGGTCCGGCTGGGGCGCGAAGGTCTTGGGGACGATCTGGCTCGGAACCCGGAGCCGCTCCTTTGGGTCCAGGTTCGGCGCCATTTCGTTGAGGCGGAGATAGCGGATGCGGCACGTCTCGTAGTTGGTCCGGACCTCGCCCATGATGGCGCCGGCGACGGAGCGGCGGATGCGGTCGGCCTCGGCGGCGTGCTCCTTGCGGGCGAGATAGGCGTTGATCAGGACCGAGACCGCCACGGTCATCAGTCCGACCAGGATGGCGAGACCCGGGGGCGCGTTCCAAACGCGCACGGCCATCATGTGCTGCACGCTCGCGGTCGGTTCGTTCTCCAGCACCCAGCCCAGAAGGACCACAGGCGCGGCGACGAACATCAGGCTCACCAGAATACTGAATAACGCTCGGGTCACTGTCTCGCTCCCCCCCAGATCGCTTCTCAATACCCGCAAAGGATTTCGATCGCGTTAACGCGCGAAAGGGCGTCGGCGGCCGTTCGCGCGCCTGGGGCGTCTCCTATTTATATAATATTAACCCCGAACGTAGAAACTCCCCCAGAGAAAAAAAACCGTCCGGCTTCATCATAGACAGGTTTGAGTTGGAAAATTAGGGCTTCGGTGAAGGAGGATAGGATCATGGCTACATGGAAGGCGCTGGTTATCGCCATTCCGCTCGCGCTTATCGCGCTGGCGGCCGGGATGCCGCGCGACATGATGCTCCTTGGTGGATTTTAGGACGCGCGCTGTCCGATCTTGGTTTCTTCGCCGCGAAGAAGCCGTTTGATGTTTTCGTGGTGGCGCGCGATCGAAAGCAACGCGAGAATCGTCCCGAGAACGATTGCGCGCTGGTCGGCGAGCCAATAGGCGTACGCCGGCGAGGCCGCCAACGCCGCCAGCGCCGCCAGCGACGAATACCGGAAAACCCCCGCCACGACGAGCCACGTCAGGCACGACGCCACGCCCACCGGCCAGGAAAAGGCCAACAGGGTTCCCAAGGTCGTCGCCACGCCCTTCCCGCCCTTGAACCGCAGCCAGACCGGGAAATTGTGGCCGATCACCGCGAACAGCCCGGCCAGCAGCGCGAAATCCTGCCCCCAATGGGCCATGACCAAAGTAATGGCGGCGCCCTTGCCTCCGTCCAGAACCAGGGTCGCCGCGGCCAGGGCCTTGTTGCCGGTGCGCAGCACGTTGGTCGCGCCGATGTTGCCAGACCCGATGGAGCGGATGTCGCCGATCCCGGCGAGTCGCGTCAGCACCAGCCCGAACGGAATGGACCCCGCAAGGTACCCGGCCACGGCCGCCACTTGGTGCATGAGTTCGAATTCCATGGCTGGATTATAATACCAAGGCGTCTCGGGGCAATCGCCGTTCTATTCTTCCGGCGCCGGAGACCCGCCTGGCCCCGGAGGCGCCTCGGACGGGGGCTGGCTGCCGATTTCGCTGTGCTCGACCAGTCCCTGGTCGTCCGGGGCGGCGCCGCCGAACTGCTGCTTGACGCTGACCACCTCGGGCGCGGCGACGATGCCCTCGCCCCATTCGTCGATCAGGTCGCGCTGCTCGGAGCGGAGCTGGGCCACCCTTCTTTGGGACATCACGGTCAGAAACGAACTGATCACCGGCGGAATTCCCGCGAAGACGACCCACCCGATGGCGGCGGCGCTGTACATGGTCAGCAGCGCGAACACGTCGGTCAGGATGGCGACCATGGCCGCGAAGTCGGTGGGGCCGGCCCAGAAATCGAGCATATAGGGGAAGACGCCGCAGAAGTTCAGGCTGGCGACGCTGACGGTCGTGTAGCGCTGTGGCGTGCGGTCGATGATGTAGGCGACGACCGACGGCATCATGCCGAAAAACAGCAGGATCACACTGGAGAAGGATACGATGAACAGCAGCGCGACGATCAGCGACAGCCAGATCGGCGTCAGGGACAAGCCCCGTCCTCCCGCCGCCTGTTGGTTCTGATTTCGCGCCATGGCCGTTCAGCCTACCAGTCCGTCGTCAGGGTCATGACGCAAATAATGATGGCCGCGAGCACGAACGCGCCCATGGCGGCGGACTGCTGGCCCGTTTTCAGGGCGCTGTCGTGGCGATCGCCGTCGTTTTGCTCGATGTCAAGGACCTCTGCCTCTGCCTCGGCGAACTCGGCCACGGCGTGGGCGTAGTTATCCTTGTCGATCCGGCGTTTTTCCGGGTTTTCGATCAGGTCGAACAATTCGGGCAGGAACCCCTGGCGGACCAGCTTTGGCAGCTCTTTCTCCAGGTCCTGGCGGGTGGAGCGGCTGTGGTAGGTGTTGATCGCCGGGCCCAGCAAGCCGCCAAGCCAACTGGCCAGGCCGTACAGGGGCTCGCTTTTCAGCCGCCACTGCAGATAGGCCATCAGGCTGAGCACGCCCACGATGGAATCGGATTCCACCGGCTGGGCGATGGCGCGGAAGTGGGTGGCCAAGTCCTCCTCGAACCGGGCGGCGATGAAGGCGGAGATGTGTCGGTCGAGGGGTTTGGTCTTGGTGTCGGAATACTTCGACGCCTCCTCGAGCGCGGGCAGCAGGTCTTGGATGCTGACCACGTAATCGTTGATGATCATCGGGCTTTGGCAGGGCAGGCTGGGATTCAGCTCGTACAGGCAGCGCTCGATCCCGTATCCGGGGTCGGTGATCTGCAGAAAGGCGCGCAACTGGGCCAGCTTGCGTTCGTCTTCCGTCCTCATGCGGCGATAGCCGCCGGAAACATTTTGCCAGACGCCGGGTATGTTTCGGGAAATGATCTGGGCGGGAAGGTCCGCGTCCCCCTTGTACACCATTTGGAAGGCCATGGCGGGACCCAGGCCGTCCTGCATGAAGGCGAACCCCTTGTACCGGACGGGGCCCCAGGGATCGAGCATGGCCGCGATGGCCAGGGGCAGGCCCAGTTCGGCCCCGGTCGGGATGTTTCCTGTCGTTTCTTGGCTTTCGACCATGTCGGCCACGTGGTCGGCGAGTTCGGGGCTGCGGAGGTTGCGGCGCAGCCATTTCTCCACCGTCCCTTCCAAGATGAACTTTCTCGCGGCCTCAACGTCCTGGGTGAAGGCGTGTCCGAGGCTTCTGGCGGTGAAATGCTTTTGCCCCGCGAACTCGATGGGGATATCCGCCTTTAGTTGCGGGGTTCTCTGGGTGCGGGATTGCTTGATGCCGTCCAGCCAGTTCCGGATTTCCTCGAAATCCCAGCGTTCGTCCAGGTCGTCGGCGAGAAAGCCCCGCAACGGCTCGATCATAGGCAGGGGCAGCTTTTCCTTGCCGATCAGCGTCGTGAAGCTGCCATGCAGGATCTTCTCGCCCAACAGCCTGTTGGTCTTCATTTTCTGGGCGGGGTTCTTGCCTGCCAGCAGAAAGATGCAGGTGACGCCGAGCGCGTAGATGTCGTCGAGGAAATCCCCTTCGCCCCGGCCCGCGGGAATGGCCATGGAGCGTTCGATGGTTTCGAACACCAGGGGCTGGTCGTAGCCCGCGGGCGCGGTCACGCAGTCGCCCAGCATGATCTCGGTTTTTTCGGCGTCCATGTAGTACAGGTTGTTGGGCCGGACCGAGCGATGGGCGAAGCCGAGCTTGTGGAACTGCCTGAGCGCCGCCACAAGGGGTTGGATCACTATTTTCGGCAGTTCGTATTCGTTGATGCGCTGTTCGCGCGATCCGTACACGTCGGCGACGCGCCCCCCCTTGGGGGCCTCGTACACGATGACGGACGTCCACTGGTCGAAGATGGGCCAATAGACGATGTCCCAGTCGATCATGGGCAGCACGTTGGGCAGCGCCGCGCCGCGAAGGCCCGTCATCGCCTTCATGCGCGGCGGCAGGCCGGGCGCGCAGACGAGCGCGAACAGATGGCGTTCGGGCGCGTCCTGGTCGCGCGCGCGATAGGCTTTCGCCGAGGGCGAGTCGAATTCCGGCATGGGGGAATCGTGATCGACGAAGAACCGGTCCGCGACGATGACGGTTTCGGACGCGGAGGAACTCGGCGCCTCGACCGGGAAGACGTCGTCCTCTTCGCCTTCGTCGAAGGGGTTTTCGTCGAAGCCGTCTTCGCCGATGCCGTTGTCGTCTTCGTCAGCCGACGCCACCATGACCGTCCAATCCCTTCGGGTCCGCGCGCCTAGATAATCTATTGGCGCGGCGGCCTGGAAACAATGCCGGATCGACTCGAACGAGCGTCAAGGCCGGGATCAGTCCTCGAACGGGTCGTGAACCAGCACGGTATCGTCGCGTTCTGGGCTGGTCGACAGCATGCCGACCGGCGCCTCGATCAATTCCTCGATATGGCGGATGTATTTCACCGCTTGCGCCGGCAGGTCGTTCCAGGTGCGGGCGCCTTGGGTGCTGTCCGACCAACCCTCAAGGGTTTCATAGACCGGCTCCACCTTCTGCTGCTTGATGGAGCAGGCGGGCAGGTGGTCGATCTCCTCGCCGTCCAGGCGGTAGGACGTGCAGACCTTCAATTCCTCGATTCCGTCCAGCACATCCAGCTTGGTCAGGGCGATGGCGTCGATGCCGTTGACCTTGATCGACTGGCGCACCAGCACCGCGTCGAACCAGCCGCAGCGGCGCGGCCGTCCCGTGGTGGTGCCGAATTCGTGGCCCTTTTCGCCCAGAAGCTTGCCCACCTCGTTGTCCTGCTCGGACGGGAACGGGCCCGCGCCCACGCGGGTGGTGTAGGCCTTGGTGATGCCCAGCACGTAATCGATGCCGCCGACGCCCATGCCGCTGCCCGTGGCCGCCTGCGCCGCGACGGTGTTGGACGAGGTGACGAACGGATAGGTGCCGTGGTCGATGTCCAATAGCGCGCCCTGGGCCCCTTCGAACAGAATGCGCTTTCCGGCCTTGCGGAAGTCGTTCAGGGTGTTCCACACCGTGTCGGCGAAGGGAAGAAGCTTGGGGGCGATCTCCTTCAGTTCGGCGATCATGCCGTCCCGTTCGATTTCCGGCATGCCCATGCCGCGCAGAAGCGCGTTGTGGTGGAACAGCATCTTGTCCACCTTCTCCTCCACCAACTGGGGTTCGGCCAGGTCGCCGAGACGGATGGCGCGGCGCGCCACCTTGTCCTCGTAGGCCGGACCGATGCCGCGTCCGGTTGTGCCGATCTTGCCCTTTCCGGCGGCCTGTTCGCGGGCCTGGTCCAGGTTGCGGTGAAGCGGCAGGATCAGGGGCGCGTTCTCGGCGACGCGCAGGCGCTTGGGCGTGATCTCCACGCCCTGGCCCTTCAGAGTCTCCAGCTCGGCCAGAAGATTCCAGGGGTCCAGCACCACGCCGTTGCCGATAATCGACGTCGTTCCCGGCCGGACCACGCCGGACGGCAGGATGTGGAGCTTGTATACGACGCCGTCGATGACGAGCGTGTGCCCCGCGTTGTGCCCGCCCTGGAAGCGGACGACGACCTCGGCGCGTTCGGAAAGCCAGTCGACGATTTTTCCCTTGCCCTCGTCGCCCCATTGGGAGCCGACGACCACTACGTTGGCCATTGTGACCTATCCTTCTTCTTCGTTCGTTCGTGAAACATCTTGGACGCCGCCGTCGATCATGACGTGTTCGCATCCCATGCGGCGAGCTTCGTCCAAAGCGCGTTCGGGCGGCGCAAGCCCGCCCAGGGTGATCCAGCCCTCCGCGCGCAGCGCGCGGGCGGCTTCCGTCGGCGCGCCGGCCGGAACCAGGATGCGGCGCGCCGGCGCCGGCGCGGGCAGGCAGGCCGCCACCGCGTCCATGAACAACGTGAGCCCGGTCGCGGGCTCGCCGCCCTCGCCCCCGGCGAGGTAACGTCCGCCGCGCCCCAATTCCCCCGGCGCGGAGCGGCTGAAAAAGGCGAAAGTGACGCCGGTATGGTATTCGAAGCCCCGGTTCTCGACCGGGTCGATGGTGAGGCCGAGGCCGGGCGCGGCGGCGCCGACGCCCCGGACGACCTCGGCCAGCGCGTCCCTCTCCCTGGCCGCGCGCGGTCCGAGCGCGAGCGCGTTCAGGGCGTCGAGCGCCCTTTCTGCCGGGCCCGTCGCCGCCAGAAGCGCCGCGAACACGGGTCCCTCGCCGAGCGCGGCGACGGCGGCCGCGTCCTTGCGGTCGAGCGCGTCGCGGAGCGCTTGGGCGCGCGCCTCGGGGATATTCAGGTCCTCGCACGCCGCCGGAACCAGGGTCGGCAGGCCCAGATCGACGGAAAGGTCCTTGACGCCGAGCGCGTCGAGCGCCTCGACCGCCATGGCCACCACTTCGACGTCGGCGAGGGGGGAAGGGCTTCCGATCAGCTCGGCCCCGACCTGGGCGAACTGGCGGCGGCTGCGCAGCTGGGTCCCGCGCACGCGCAGCACCTGGCCGGCGTAGGCGAGGCGCAAGGGGCGCGGGACGTGGGCGAGGCGCGAGGCGGCGATGCGCGCCACCTGGGGCGTCATGTCGGCGCGCACGCCCATCATGCGTTGCGAGACCGGATCCATCAGACGGAAAGTCTGGGGCGACGTGGCCGCGCCGCCGCCCGAAAGCAGGCTTTCCTCGAACTCCACCAGGGGAGGATCGACGCGGTCGAAGCCCCGGGCGCCGAACAGCACGACGAGGCGCTCCTTGACGGCGGCCTCGAAGGCGGCGTGCGGAGGCAGAAGATCCCGTAATCCCGCGGGAAGTAGAGCCTTTGCGGCGAGCTGGTTCATGGGCCGGAGCGTCCCCGAGGGCCTTCCGGAAAGACGGGTCGGTTCATGGCAACTTGAACGTCTGGCGTTTCACCGTGCGGCCCAGGCCGCCGACCAGGGCGGGGACCATGGCCTTGGAAACCGCGAGGCCGTCCCGATGGCCCAGATCCCCGACCGTCCAGGCCGTCCAGAGGCGTTTGCCGTTGGCGCGGTCGTCGAGGGTGGCGTCGATGCGGAACTTGGCCGGGGTCACGATGCTGGTGCCGCCCTTGCCCTTGTTCAGAACGCCGCCGCGTCCGCTGTCGAACAGGTTGACCATGACCTTGGCCTCCTCGTCGGCGGAACTGCCGCCGCTGCCTTGGAACTCCACCAGGGTCCGATCGCCGCCGCTGGAAGTCCAGGCTCCGGCGTCGTCGCGGGTTTCGAAGGACAAGATGATCGGCGCGTTTTGCGCCACCGTGTATCCTGCCGATTGCAGGGCGTGGACGAATTCGCGCAGGAGAACCATGTTGTCGTCGGAATTGTCCATGGCCTGAACCTCGATCGCGGTTCCCACCGGAATCTGCCGGTAGGCAACGGCGTTGAGGACGCCTTCTTCGGCCCCTTGAGCCAAGGCGGCCGGGCCGGCGAGCAGCGCGGCGAGGACGAACGCGAAAACGGATCGCCACATGTCGGGAAGCCCTTGTTCCGTTGAATGAATACCGCCCTCAATCGAGGCGCGAGGATCCATGATGGGTGGTCGCGAAGCGCCTGTCAACCAAGGGATTCCGCTTGGCGGCGCGCGCTTGGCCCGTGATCGCGGGGATTGAGGCGAACCGTTCGTTTTCTTCGGAATCGCGCGCGCGTCCTTCAATTTAGGCGGAAAACGCGCTACCATGGTGGAACCGCCGACAAACAAAGAAGAATTCGGCGTAATAACGCAGGGAGGTCGACATGGCGAAATTCATCAAGCTCGCCGCGCGCGCGGCGGTTCTGGCGAGCGTGGCGGTAACACCGGCAAAACCCCGGGCGGATGGCTTCAGGGCGCGGCGACCATGTCGGC
>CAYFNC010000053.1:0-22486 GCA_964344345.1 uncultured Hyphomicrobiales bacterium
CACCCATCTCTTGCCCTAATCCCTACAATCCCGGACCATTCCGCAACAAGCTCTAGACTCCTGAATTATATGCCGGAAGATTATATTACGAAGTGTCATGTCCGCGCGACCAATAGCGAAGTCCACCTATTGAACGCCTTCAACTTGAAGCCGGTTATCCAGGTCAGAAATATTTTTGATACCATCATAAGTTATTATGACCATGTTCATAAAGATCACGTCATGGAAAGCGTGGGTCGACAAAAGGCGACAATGACGTATTTGACGCCCATTACAAAAGAATATTATGAGTGCAGCTTTGAGGAAAAGATAGACTTGATGATCGATACGGCCGCACCTTGGTATTTGAAGTTCTATGTTTCATGGATTGTGGCGCAGCGCGAAAATTTGCTGGATATGATGTGGATGAGTTATGAGAAGTTAACGACGGACACCACGTCCGCCCTTGGGGACGTGTTCGCGTTTTATGACGTTGACGTTCCCGAAGCCCGCATCGCCGAGGGCATCGAACGGGCGAATGCGGCGCGTAACGAGGGGACGGGCGGATATAACCGGATCGCCTTCAACAAGGGCGTGACGGGCCGCGGCCGCGCAATGATGACCGACAGCCAGATCGAACGAATCGTCACGATGGCGCGGCGCTACAAATCGTTCGATTTCACCATGATCGGCATTCCATAGCCTTGAGCCGCCTTTTGAGCGCCGGAAAGCCATGCCCTCGAATCTCTCCCGGGAGGCGGTTGGCGTGTTTATTTTCTTGTTAACGTATTTCAAAATACCATCTTAACGGCGCGCCATGCTCGAAAGGAATGCGGCCATGGAGTTTCTCTCCCACCCCAACATCGTCGCGCTGGAGGTCACCAACCACTGCCAGATGCGCTGCGTCCACTGTCCGCACGGCCATGACCTGATCCGAAAGAAAGGCCTCATGGACATGGACCTGTTTCGTTCGGTTATCGACGATATCGACGCTTGGAAGCGCGAGGCCCCCCGCTTGCCGGAAATCGTTCTTTACGGCAATGGCGAGCCGCTGCTTCACAAGAAACTCCCCGATATGGTCCGCTATGTGAAGGAGCGCGGCTTCAACGTCAACCTGTCCAGCAACGTGCAACTCGCCTCCCCCGAAAAGGCCGCCGCCCTTTCGGACGCGGGCCTGGACCTGATCAAGCTGTCGTTCTGGGGCGACGACAAGGCCGAGTACGAGCAAAGGGCCAAACGCCATGATTTCGACGAGACCATAGAGAAGGCCAAGGCCTTCATCGCCGCCGCATCGCCGGACATGGAAGTCCTGATCAACATCGTCAAGTTCCGGACGCCGGGCGCCGCGCTGGACCCGTCCCCGGAGTTCATGCGGCATTTCGAAGGGTTTCCGAATGTCCGCTTCTATTGTTTTTTCGCCAGCGACTGGCGCGGCACGCTGGACCTGCCGGAACTCAAGGCGCCATTGATCGGAGAACCCCAGAAGAAGCCCTGCAAGATGGCCGCGGAAATGGTCCCGATTTCCGTGGAGGGACAGGTCGTTTTCTGTTGGATCGACTATAACCGCGAATGGGTTCTCGGGAATTACCGCCCCGGTTCGTTGTTGGATTTCTGGCGTTCGGACGAACGGCTGTCCCGTCTTGAAATGCAGGCCGAGGGCCGCTTCCCAGAAATGGAGTTGTGCAAGGGCTGCTCCGCCCCCTACACGGAGGCGGCCAAGGAGCGCTATTACCGCAAGAGCGGCGAAGATGCGATCCGCGTCCGGGGGCGGCATGTCTACGACCCGGATTTCTTCGAGCACGTCGTCGACGGTCCGGAAGCCCGAGACGCGGCGGCCGCGCGGTGACGGCTTCGGAGCCCAATCCCTCGATTTGGGAGAAATGCCGGAGGCCCAGGGGCCCGGCGTTGGACGACGTCCTCGCCGACGAACGGAAAGAGGACGCGGAGCTTGGTTTGATCGAGCCCGGCGCGGGACGCTACGCGGACGCATTCACGGAGGACGCGCCCCGGTGTCCGGTTTGCGGCTCTCCCGACACGAAACGCGGTTACGAGTTCCCGCCCAACCGGTTTCGCGAATGCGGCGCTTGCGAGGCGATCTACCGCTCGCCCAGGCTCAAGCGCGAGGCGTTCGAACGGCTCATCGCCGCCTCGCAATCCGTCGATCGTCGAGTGACGGCGAACATCCAATCCTTTGAAGGCGGGGTCCGCAATCCCGCGATGATCGCCATTCTCGCGACGCTGGAGGCGTTGTCGGGGCGGTCCCATATGCGCTATTGCGATATCGGCTGCCGGACCGGAGAGCTGGTCTACATCGCTAGGGAGCGGGGCTGGGAAAGCTGGGGGGTCGAACCGAACGAACTGGCCGCCCAATTCATGGAGAGGCTGGGGCTCAACGTTCGCAACGCCGTCTTTTCCGCGTCGTTGTTCCGACCGTCTTCCTTCGACGCGGTTTCCCTACGACATGTGATCATCAACATGCTGGACCCCCAGCCCCTCTTTCGCGACATCAACGCGGTCATGGCGACGGGGGGGCTCTTGTATTTCAATTGCTTCAACCGCGATGGCTTGGCCTTTCGCTTGATGGGGCGGCGCCATGCATCCCTGCACGCTCGGAACTCCAATCTCGTCCTTGGCGGGAAGGCGATCGAGAGGCTGCTTTCGGACAACGGCTTCGCGCTGGTTTCCATGACCACGGAAGAGCCGGACATCACCAGCGTCGATCTTTTCGCGAGGGTTCTGGCTCCCCGCGCGCCGCACAGGTACGCCGACGCGTCTCTCTGGCGCCCGGCTTTGTTCCTGGCCCGGCTCCTGGACGAAGCCTGGTTTTTGAAATGGGTGGAGAACTATTCCCATCGACGGAATTGCGGCGGATATTATAATGTGTTCGCGCAAAAGGTCCGCGATATTTGAACAAGAGGAGAAGGCTTCGGGTGTCGCGGCAACTCGCATTGTTCGGCGGCCCTCCCGTGGCGGAGACGCCGTTCCCCCCATACAACGCCATCGGCCCCGAGGAAAAGGCGGCGGCCATGCGGGTGCTGGACTCCGGCGTCTTGTCCGGTTTCGTCGGCCGCGCCCGGGAGGAATTCCAAGGCGGCGAGGAGGTCCGGCGCATGGAGTCGGCTTGGAGTTCCTATTTTGGAACCCGCCACGCCGTTTCCATGAACTCGGCGACGTCGTGTTTGTACGCCGCCATCGCCGCCCTCGACCCCGAGGTGGGAGACGAGATCATCGTCTCGCCCTACACCATGATCGCATCGGCGACCTGCGCGCTCGCCAGCAACGCCATTCCGGTCTTCGCCGACGTCGATCCCCACACCTTCAACCTGGATCCCGCTTCCATCGAGGCCAACGTCACCGAACGCACCCGGGCCATCGTCGTGGTTCACCTGTTCGGGCTTCCCGCGGACATGGACCCGATCATGGAGATCGCGGAAAAGCACGGGCTTGACGTCATAGAAGACTGCGCGCAGGCCCCGGGAGCGTATTACCGGGGTCGAATGGCGGGCGCCATCGGGCGCATCGGGATTTTCAGCCTGAACGCCCATAAAACCATCCAGTGCGGCGAGGGCGGCGTCTGCGTCACCGACGACGACGACCTCGCGTTCCGCCTGCGGCTGATCCGCAACCATGGCGAGGCCTGTGTCGAAGGGTTCGGATATGAACGGATTTCCAACATTGTCGGGCAGAACTACCGACTTGGGGAAATCGAGGCGGCCATCGCGGCCGAGCAGCTCAAGAAGCTGGAATTCCTGAACCGGGAACGCGCCGCCCGAGCGGCGTTCCTTGATTCCGTCCTCGCCGACATGCCGGGCGTGGACGGCCCTCGGACGCCGGTTGGGCGGACGCACGTCTATTATCTTTATCCCATGACGTTCGATTCCAAGCTGGTGGGCGTTCATCGCGACGTCTTCGCAGCCGCGATGAACGCCGAGGGCGTCGCCGTTGTCCCCGGCTATGTCCAGCCCATGTACTGGGAGCCCCTTTACCAGCGGAAAATCGCCCATGGCTCCAAGGGCTTTCCGTGGACGAGCCCCGACGCGCGACCGGGCGTGTCATACGCGCGGGGGATCTGCCCACACTGCGAATCCCTGTTCCAGGATTCGTTGATGTATACGCCGCTGATCCATCCGCCGCTGGACCGGAACGCCATGGATCTCGTCAAGGCGGCGTTCGAGAAGGTCTATTCGCAGAGGGAGCAGCTGAAAAACCATGGGCGCGATTGACGCCAAGATCCTGGCGGCCGGCAGGGATCCGGCCGGGGCCGAGGTCATCTCGCCCGTGCTGGCGGCGTTGATGCGCGACGGCGCGTCGTGCCGGATTGTCGGCGAGGCCTACGCAGCGCGGGTTTTCGAAGCCCATGGCCTGCCTTTCCAATCATTGGAAACGCTGTTTCCTGACGCCGCGCCTTCCGTCGAGATGGCCCGTGCGATCCTCGCGCGCGACCCGCCGGACCTGTTCATTGGGGGCACGAGCAGTGGGCCGTCCATCGAGAAATATCTCAATCAGGCGGCGCGGGAGCAGGGGGTTCCCTCCCTTTCCGTGCTGGACGCCTGGTTGAATTTCCGGACGCGTTTCGAGGACGAGTCGGGCGGGGCGCCGTTGGCGTTTCTTCCCGACAAGATCGCCGCAATCGACCAATTCTGCATCGACGAAATGCTCGCCGAGGGCTTCCCCGCCGACAGGCTGGCCATCACCGGCCCCGGCACGCCGTACCTGGACATGTACGTTTCGTCGTCACGCCAGGCTTCGGCGGAGGAGGCGCTGCGGACCCGCGCCCAATGGGGCGCGTCGGAGGGGCGGCGCGTATTCGTCTTCGCCTCCCAGCCCTTTTCCAGAGATTATGGGGACGACACCTCTGCGCCCGGCCA
Organism: uncultured Hyphomicrobiales bacterium; assembly: GCA_964344345.1. Lineage (GTDB taxonomy): Bacteria > Pseudomonadota > Alphaproteobacteria > Rhodospirillales > CAYFNC01 > CAYFNC01. The sequence continues at coordinate 4,848 of CAYFNC010000053.1, forward strand.
TCTCGGCTACACCGAGAAAGAGATCCTGGGCGCGTTCCTCGATGCGTGGGACCGGGCGGGCCTTTCCGGCGTCGACATCGCCGTGGTGAAACTGCACCCGCGCGAGGACAAGGAAGAGGTCGCGGCGCTCATGGCCGGACGATCCCTTGGCGTCGCCCTGGATCAATCCACGGAGCCCCGCCTCGCCGTGATGGCCGCGGACGCGGTGATCGGCATTTCCTCGCAAATCATTATCGAGGCCATCCTTAACGGGACCCCCGCCATCAGCCTTCAGCCCGGGTTGCGGCGGAAGGACCCTCTGGCCGTCGTCACGAAGACAGGCGCCTGCCCGGTGGCGTACACGGTGGAGGATGCGACGGCCCTGCTCGGCCGCGTCCTTGGCGACGCTTCATTTCTCGAAGAAATCCGCGCGAGCCAATCGTCGTTCAATCCGGATGGTGGATCGACCGCGCGCATCGTTGCTCTGGCCAGGGACATGCTCGGGCTCGGCGAATCCCGGGAGTCGTGAGCATGGACGGGCGGGAACGGGGCTTGCGCGTCGTCGCGCCGATACAGGTTCGCATGGCGTCCACGCGGCTTCCCGGCAAGGCGATGCTTCCGCTTGGCGGCGTTCCCATGATCGAGGCGCTCGCGCGCCGCCTCGGCCAATCCAAGCGGCTGGACGAGGTTTTGATCGCCACGACCGAAAATCCCGAAGACGACGTTTTGGAAAAGCTGGCGGAGACGCTTGGCGTTCGCGTCTATCGGGGAAGCGCCGCCGACGTATTGAAAAGACTCGTCAACGCCGCCGAATACGCCGACGGCGACATCGTGCTGGAGGCGACAGGCGACAATCCCCTTGTTGACGGCGAATTGGCCGACCGGGCCATAGACCTCTACCTCGGCGGCGGGTTCGGATACGTCAACACCAACCTTCGCGGGGCCTTTCCCCTGGGATACCAATGCGGAGTCTTTTCCGCGGACGATCTCCGCCGCGCCCTGGCGGAAACGCCTCCGTCATCGCCCTTCCGGGAGCATCCCAATCTGTATTTCCACAGGAATCCCGAATTGTTTCCCCATGGCTGGCTGGAGGCGCCGCCTCGGCTCAATCGTCCGGAAATTCGGCTGACCGTGGACTACCCCGAGGACTATGACGTGATATGCGCCATATACGAGGCGCTAGCGTCGTCGGACGCGTTTTTTCGGTTGGAGGACGCGATCCGATTTCTTGACGAACACCCCGAATTAATCGCGCTCAATCGGGACATGCGCCAGTTCACCCCCTAGACAACGCCTCGGCGAGCGCGTCGCACACGGTTTCCACGTCTTTTTCCGACATCGTCGGAAAAAGGGGCAGCGTCAGGAGTCTGCGCGCCGCATCCTCCGTGCGCTCGAGCTCGCCCGGTCCGGCGCCGAGGGTTTCGCGGTAATACGAGAACAGATGGATTGGCGGATAATGAACGCTGGTCTGGATTCCGTTTCCATGCAATTCGGCGATGACGCGCTCTCGATTGATTCCGTCGTCCAGCAAGACAACGAAAATATGGTTGGCCGATTTCCCCGGAAGCCCCGCGAGGGGTATCTCAAGGCCTTGGATTTCCGACAGGCGCTCCTTGTACTTCTCGACCAGTTGCGCCCTTCTGGCGTTGGATTTGGCCAACTTGCCCAACTGAGCGAGTCCGATGGCGGCACGAATTTCGTCGAGGCGAAAATTAAAGCCAAGCTCCAAGACATCGTAACCGACGGACAAGCTGTTGTGCCGTTGCCATGTTCCCGTTGTCATTCCGTGCGAGCGCATGGAGCGGATGCTGGCGGCGAGGTCGGCGTTGTTGGTCGTGACCGCTCCTCCCTCGCCCGTGGTCATGTTCTTGTTGGAAAAGAAACTGAAGGCGCCGGCTTCCATGAACGAACCGCAACGCTTGCCGTTCAATTCCGCCCCGTGGGCGTGCGCGCAATCCTCCACCACGGGAATTCCTTTCGCCTGCGCGAGTTGGCGGACGCCTTCCACCTGCGCGGGAAAGCCCGCGTAATGCATGATGTGGATCGCTTTCGTGCGATCGGTCAGCTTGGCCTCGATTTCCGCCGGACCCGGCGTCAGGAGGTTGTTGTCCGAAATGTCGGCGAACACCGGACGGGCGCCCAGCGCCATCATCGCTCCGGCGGATGCGACAAAGGTGAGGGAGGGGCAAACCACCTCGTCGCCGGGACCGACGCCAAGCGCCTTGGTCGCGAGAAAAAGGGACGCCGTGCAGCTCGATAACGCCACCGCGTGCTTGACGCCCACGTGATCGGCGAGCGCTTCCTCGAACGCGGCGACGCGCCCCCCCATGGTCAGCCATCCCGACCTAACGACCTCGGACGCGGCCTCCGCTTCCTCGGGACCGAGATCCGGGGAAAAGAGTGGAACCTTCCACATGCGCATCCTCTACAAATGAAAACGTGGAATTGGAGACGGGGAGGAAACACGCGCTGCCAATTCGGTCGAAAGCGCGAACTATAAGGGGCCTAGGACCGAAAATCCAGCGACCGGGACTTGCGCCGCGGGCGTCGCCGTGGCGCGATCACGGGCAGTGCGGCGCGCCAAGGGCTCCGCCGTCGAATCGTTCGTAGCGAGATAGATCGACCTTCCGCCCCGAACGCGCCCACGGCGCGCCAAGTTCGGAAAACAGCAGCATCCGTTCGAAGGCCTCGCGGATGACGCCGTCGACGCCTGGAATGACGCGAAACTCCTCGCCGTCGGATTCGACCCTCTCGACATGATGTTGGGGGATTGGATGTATCTCCGAAGATTCATGCGCCCCGTTGACCGCTAGGGTCTGGGCGCGGGCAACATCCAGGTCGCAGATGCGCGCGTCCGCGTGGACCAGACGCTCGCGCAGGCGCTTCATGATCGCCTTGCGCATCGCCTGGTGGGGGTCGCTTGTGAAGACGCGCTCCACGGTGCCGTCGGTTCTGAGCGCGACCCGCTCGGGCGTCCAATGGAGCGCGCCCTTTTCGCCCTCCACGATTATTTCCGGATCCGAGAACGCCTGGGAGCAATGGCTGGCCGCGCCGAAAAGAACGACGTCCTCCTCCGTCTCCAAACGGATGCAGGCCGTGTCCGCGCTTTCGATCTCGTGGGCGCGGTGGAGTTCGGCCTCGACGGAAACCAGGCGCGCGGAAGCGCGCTCCTCGCGCCCGGCCAGAAAGCAGACCATGTTTAATTGATGGGCGAAGGCGTTGTTGATCGGGGAATCCAGCGCAAAGGCGCCGCCGACCCGCAAACGGCCGGCCCAGTCGTTCCTTTGGTAATAGGACCGCGCCCGGGGCCAGTGGGCCATGAACCTGGCCGACGAAATCCGACCGAGACGCCCGTCGAGGATAATCCGCTTCATTGACGCGGTCTCGGAAGCGTAAAGCCCATGAAAGCCGACGGCGACGAACCGCCCCGCCTCTTCGGCCGCGCGCTTCATCGCGTCGATGTCCTGCACGGTCGCCGCCGCTGGTTTCTCGACGAACACGTTCGTCCCGTGGCGCAAGGCGTTGATGGTCATCGGAGCGTGCCAGTGCGTCCCCGTCGGAATGAAGCAGATGTCGCATTCCGAACCGCGCTCTTCCAGCATCGCGGCGTAATCCGAATACACGGCGCAGCCAAGCTCGCGCAGGATCGCGCATTCCTTTTTCGCTTCGCGGGGGTTCACGACCGTCGCCGCGACCAGGCGCGCCTCGCCGCGTCCCACCTCCGCGACCAAGTCGTCGAGATGGGTGCGTCCAAATCCGGTAACGCCGATCAAGCACGCATTGTACATTCGAGCCTCGCCTCGCTCCGCGATTCACGGCTTGGCCGTTTCGAGATGCCTTCGCCAGCGCCAAAGCGCGTCGTCGGAATACCCCGTCATGTTGATCCGGATCTCATCGTAAATGGAGTTCAACGAGGCGCAGTACGCGTCCTCGTCTGGGATGAGGTTTTTCGCCAGCGCATCGGCGTAAAGCGGCGTTCCCGGGAACAGAGTGAGGAAGCAAACCCGGTAATTGCCGGCGAACCCGTTCCGGTCGAGAAACATCTTGGTTTCCTCGACGGTTTCCTCGTTCTCGGACGGCATGCCGAGAATCAGGGTGCCGTGATGGGGGACGCCGCGCTCGCGGCAGAGGCGCAGACCTTCCTCCATCTGCTCCACGGTGATTCCTTTCTTCATCTCTTCGAGGATGCGGGGGCTGCCGCTCTCGAGGCCGAAGCTGATCCCTGAAAGCCCCGCTTCCGTCATGATCGCCAGCCCTTCGTCCCGCAGTCGGTCGAGTCTTCCCTGAAACCGGAACCGTGGCCGGAAGGGAAGCGCCGCGAACGCGTCGGCGACGGCGGTGATATGCCTCGCGTCGAGCAGGAAATTGTCGTCGACGAAATTGAAGCGATCGATTCCATAAGCTTCGTAAAGCGTAAGGATTTCCTCGACGATGGCCTCGATGGAACGGAACGACACCTTCTTGTCCGACCGGGTGCAATAGACGCATCGCGAATAGCAGCCCTTGCTGCCGACCAGATTCCAGGCCCGTCCGGAGCGATGATGCTCGGCAATGTATCCGTCCATGTCGAAACGGGAAAAATCCGGGATCGGGAGATGGGTGGAGCGGACGTAGACGCGTGGCGGGGTCTCGACCCAGACGTCATCCTCTTGTCGGAACGCAAGTCCGGGAATGTCCGACAACGGCTCTCCCTCTGACAGCGCGCGGACGAGGTCCGCCGCCGTCTCCTGGCCTTGGCCGATGACGATCCCGTCAAGGTCGAAATGCCGTTGGACGATGTCGGGGCAAAACGACGGCAACGCCCCGCCCATGAAGATCCTGTAACCGGGATGGGATGCGCGGACCGCGCGGCAGAACGTTTTAAGGATGGCGTAGTTTCCGGCTCCCAGCATGCCGCCGAGCAACACGACGCCCGGCTCCCCCGGCGTTCCGAGCCGCCCGATCCGATCGAGCGCGTTTTCCGCCCCGACCGCGTCGATCAAGTCATAGTCGATCCCCGCCTCCCTGAGGGCCCCTGAAATCACGGCGACGCCGAGATCGAGTTCCGCGCCGCCCTGGACGCTGCGAAGTGAGACCAGTATGACCCGCATGGCGTATCTCTCGTCGAGGCGCATGGCATGATGGCCGCGCCATCGGCGGCCATCATGCCATGCGCCGTTTAAGGAAGGATCAATTTCCGCCGAGGATCTCGTTCATCGCCTTGGAGAAGGCGTCCGGGTCCGAAACCATCAAGGCGTCGGACGCCGGGGTGGAGACCAGCTTCGGGGGATCGGCCAGCCAAGCCGCGGCCTCTTTCGGGTTGGAGATATAGGCCATCGATCCATCCGCGATGAATTGGTCGTACAGGTTCGAGCCCAATTCGGTGGTGAGCAGCGCTGGCACGCCGAAGTACACGGATTCCGGCGACGTGGTCGAAAAGGTGCTGACCGTGGCGACGACGTGCTTGAACAAATAGTAGAGCGGCAGGTCGGTCGCGAGATCGACGTTGAACGCATCCATGCCCTCGCCGCGCAGAATGTCCTCCACAAACCCGTTGCTTTCGGTCTGGAGGGGGTGGTTGCGGACCAGCCAGATAATATCCGACGGGCCCTCCTTCATGACCATGAGAATGCTGTCGGGCAGCAAATAATCGGCGGTCGCCGACAGCGCGACGAGCACGGGCCGGCGTCCCTTGACCAAATCTTGGAACCGCGCCTCGTCCTCCGTCGCGATTGGCAATCCGTCCCTTTCCTTCCAGAGGGTTCCCCACGGGGTCCCGCCGATGACCGGTATCGGCGGAACCGACGGATCCGGACGGTGCGCCAAGGTTTCTTGCTTGTTCATCTCGCCCCAATACCAGATATGGGACGGCATCAAGGCGTATCCGTTCCGAGGAACGCGCGAATAGTGCGTGTAGCGCATGTTGCACGGGCCCATGCGGCCGTGCTGCACGTCGACGAATGGAATGTTGCGGTGGTTGCACGCCAGGGCGAAACCAAACCCCGGCGGATACGGGTAGTAGACCGAGAACACGCCGCGAGGACGGAAAACGTCGAGAACGCCGTTGAACTTCGCGGCGTAGTCCAGAGCCTCCTCCAGGATCGCGCTGATCTCGCTTTCGGGAATGCCGGCCAGCCCGAAGTCCTCCATGACCGCGTTGATCTGGTCCATTCCGGACACGGGCCAGCCCGAACATTTTTTTTGGACAGGCATCAGGAACAGGCTTGGCCGGTAACGCTCGTGCTCGATCGTCGTCGGATCGACGAGTTCCAGTTTCGCAACGGACCGCCCCCCGTTGCGCTCCTCCTCCGCCATGTCGGCCACGGTGTCGAGGAACTTGGCGTAGGCCCTGCCGTCGATGTCTTCGGTGTATTCGTGGGGATGCATGAAAATCAGGATGTCTGGTGACCACGCCTCCGACCCGCGCAGGCGGTTGAAGTCGGCTTCGTCAACGCAGAACAGGTCGCCGTCGTCCTCGAACACCTGTTGCAGGGGGCGGCTCGAAACCCTTTTGGGCTTTTTCACGGAAATCGGCTTTGCGACGTGTGGGTTGCTTTTCTCCGTCTCGGAACGGGAATCCGTGCAGACGTTGATGAAGATGCTTTCGCGCACCCGGTAGTGAAGCTGGGCTCGGATGATGGGCCAGACCGGGATCCCGCGGCACGTAACCGCGTTCACGTCGAAGGCGGCTTCAACCTCGAGCAAGGTTTCGCAGGCTTCGCAGAAGGTCTTGAAGGAACGGATGGGCATGTAGAGAACCCATTGTAAACACTTGGATCAATAGTCGCGACTATGACCCGCTCCCGCTCGCTTGTCCAATACGTAATCGCCGATCACGAGGCAATCCAGACCGCAGGAATAAAAGGTCCGGATCGCGTCCTCGGGGGAGCAAACGATCGGTTCGCCGTTCAGATTGAACGAGGTGTTCAGCACCAAGGGAACGCCGGTCATTTCCGCGAAGCGTTCGATCAGGCGGTGGAGCATCGGCGCGGTCTCGGGATCGACGGTCTGAAGCCTGGCGCTTCCATCCACGTGAACCACGGCGGGAATGAGGGGGCGCTTCTCGGGCCTGACTGGAATGACCTTTTCCATGAACGGGATGTCGCGCGTCGGCCCGAGGTCGAACCAGTCCCGGGCGGCGTCGCCTAGAACCGCGGGCGCGAAGGGCCGGAAGGGTTCGCGGAACTTCACCGCCCGATTGACCTTGTCCTTCATTCCGGGGGCGCGGGGGTCCGCGAGGATCGAACGCGCGCCAAGCGCGCGTTGCCCGAACTCCATTCGCCCTTGGAGCCAACCGATGACGCGCCCATCCGCGATCAGGCGAGCGGCGTCGAGGGCTGCGTCCTCCGAACGGCGCGCCTCCAAGCCGAAACGCGCAAGCGTCGCGGCGATTTCGTCGTTGTCGTAGCGCGGGCCGAAAAAGCCGTGCCGCGCCGGTTCGACTCGTTCTTCGCCGTTGATCGCGTGATTCAGGTAAAGGGCGGCTCCGATGGCGTTGCCGCTGTCATCCGGCGCCGAAGAGACGAAGACGCGCTCGAAGGGGCCCTTGCGCTCGATCACGCCGTTTAGCACCGAGTTCATGAACAACCCGCCCGAGACCCCAAGGGCGTCAAGCCCCGTTTCCTCATGCAGCCATTCCAGGCAATGAAGCGTGATGTCTTCGGTGACGCGCTGCAGCGCCGCCGCTATCTCATGGTGGCGCTCCTCCAAGGGCGAGTCCGGCGTACGGGGTGAACCGAAGCGCTCGGCCATTTTTTCCGCGTAAAGATTGGGCGTGTCGCGGTTGAAGCCGTTGAAGAACGTCAGGTCGAATTCGTAGCCCCCGGCCTCCGTCGGCCGCGCCATCTCTTCCGTCATAAGCCGATAATATTTGTTTTTCGCGACGTCGGCGAAGGACGCCAGCGCCATCACCTTCCATTCGTCCGCATTGGGCCGGAACCCCAGGAACTCGGTCATCGTTGCGTAGAACGCGCCCAAGGATTGGGGGTAGTCCAGGCTCTTAAGGCGCTCGATGCCGGTGCCGCGCCCGACCGAGAACGTCGTCGCCTCGGTTTCCCCCTGGGAATCCGCCGTCATGATCGCGGCGTTCTCGAAGGGGGACAGGAAAAAAGCGTTGGCGGCGTGGGCGCGGTGGTGCGAGACGTAGTGAACCCGGCAACGCCCCCCCTCGAGGCGGATGTCCTGCTCGATATGGCCGCAGCGGCGCATGGCGGCTGGAAACCGCGAAATCAGGTTGTCGGGCACGGAAAAAAGGTGCTCCGCCATATGGCGGCGGTGGTCGGAAAACACGGGATTGAAGTTAATGAAGTAGGCCCCGGGATTCCACGACGCGGCGAAGGCGTCGATATCCTCGATAGCCAGGCCAGCGTCCGCCAGGCAATACGCCATGGCGGCGTCGGGGAACGTCCTGCACCGTTTCCGTCTGTTGAATCGCTCCTCGGCCGCCGCCGCGCGCACCTTGCCGCCATCCAGCAGAGCGGCCGAGGAAATGTGCATGTCGTGGTTTAGGCCGAGAATCCGCATTTCGCTCCCTTCGATATGAATGCCGAAGGTATCATGTCGACGCGATCAGTTCACGGATCGCCGTCGCCACCCGCCGCCGTCCGCCCCCGTCGACCAACGCCGCCGCGGTCTCCTTCATTTCGCGGCGCGCTGCGGCGTCGGCGGCCATATCCGCCAGATGGTCCAGCGCGTCGATCGGACCGGGCGCGGCCCTCGCCGCGCCCTCCGCTGCGAGGGCTTCGACGATGGGTTTTTCGTTCGGGTGGCTGGCGACCAGAACGGCCGGGACGCCAAGCGCGGCCAGTTCGTAGGCGGTTCGCCCGCCAGCGGCGAGCGCGAGGTCGGCGCGCCGCATGAGCGCAGACAGGGACGGCGCGTCGCGATGGAGAACCGCGTCTCCGCGATAACGAGAAATCGCTTCGGCGATGGCGTCGGCGTCCATGTTGGCCGGTCCGGCGACCACGTCGTATCGCAGCGGCCCCGGCCCGCGCTCCGAAAGAGCGCGGGCGAACGCCAGGGTCAGCCCCGCGGGATCGGCGCCGCCGAATGTGACCAGGATGCTATTCTTCGGCTCTCCGGGCTCGACCTCGTTCGGGGCGTCGAAGTCCGGTCCGAGAACGATGAAATCGGGCCCCAGCAATCGGCGTTGTCCCGGCCGCGCCGGATATTGGCGCATGCTTGCGGCAAGGGAGCCGTTGACGAGAAGGTCGGCGGCGAAGTCCCCGCCGCCGACGTCGTCGATGACGCAAATCCCGCGTCTTTCCGCGCGAACGGCCGCAAGGTCGAGGCGAAGTCCTTCGGGCGTGTCGACGACGACCGCGTCCGCCTCGATCCGCGCCACGCGCGCGATCTCGTCGGAAGCCCCGACATCGGCGGGCAGGGTTTCGACCGGGTGTCCGTAACGGGCCAGAAACGCCGAGCCCAGCGGGTCATGGCGCGTGAGAAACGACGACGCGACGCCGAAACGATCCAACTCGCGGGCCAACTCCATGCAACGGACGGCGTGTCCAAGGGCCAGACCGTGTCGGCGGCCGGCGTCGACCCGGAAGACAACCCGCATCGGCCGGTCAATCCAGGAGATCCGGGCCAACCGGATCCTCTTCCCCGATGGGGCGCCGCGCGCGTCGTCCGACAAGGGCTGCCGCTTCTGCGGGCGCGGCGCCGCCTTCCGGCCGGACGATTTTCAGGTCGTCGGCATGGATGGCGCCGCCCTTGGCGATATCGCGGGCCGCATGGACGCCCCTGCGAAACAAGGGCGCGTTGGGGCGGTCCGGCCGTTCTCCCTCCAGCGCGCTTGCCCCGAGCGCCGCTTCCGTTTCTCGGATCGCGGCCGACAATGCCGACAGTTCCGAGGGATCGGCGGAAATGGCGTGATCGGGGCCGGGCAGGGCGTGGTCGGTGGTGAAGTGCTTTTCGATCACGCACGCGCCGAGCGCGACAGCCGTGATTGCGGCGGCCGGACCAAGGACATGATCGGAATAGCCAACTGGCCTGGCGTAGCGCCTTGCGAGATCGGGAATCGTCGCGAGCCGCGCCTCGGCGAGGTCCGGCGGATATTCGGACATGCAGTGAAGCAGAACCACCCCCGCCGCCCGCGCGCGGTCCAGGACCGCCAGGGCGCTTTCGATCTCTTCCGCCGTGGCCATGCCGGTCGACAGGATCACCGGGCGCGGGCTTTCCGCCGCGCGCGTCAGAAGGGCGGGGTTGGTCAAGTCCATGGATGCGATCTTCATCGCGGGCGCGCCCACGTCCTCCAGCCACCCGACGCGTTCGGCGTCGTAGGGGGTGGACAGGAAATCCACGCTGGCGCCCTTGGCCGTCTCGGCGAGGTGCCGGTGATCGTCCAAGCTCAATTCTCCGGACCGGATCACGTCGAAATGGGGATTGCCACGCAAGACCAAGCGGTCGGCGCGATAGGACTGAAACTTCACGGCGTCGGCGCCGGACGCGGCGGCCGCCTGGATCATGGTCCGCGCGAGCTCCATCTCCCCGCCGTGGTTGAATCCGATCTCGGCGATGATGTACGCGGGATGGCCTGGGCCGACCAAGCGCCCGCCGATGCGGACAGACGTTGCTGCGTCCGCCACGGAGCCGTCTTTCTTAGGCAAGGTAACGCACCACGTCGAAACATTCCGCGTACAGGACGCCTACACGGTGGCCGTCGATACGGTTTATCTGGGTGAACAGGTCGATCCAACGGCCTTGCACCCTTTCGATTTCCGACGCGTGGGCGCGGATTGCTTCGAGCTTACGGTCGAACTGGGCGCTGATGTCGGAATAGAAGCCGCCTTTGAACGTCGCATCGGAATCGTAGACGTTGCTGCGGTACATCAAAAAACGAGGCGCGTGGCGCCCCGCCATCAAGGCGCACCGGGCCAGGTTCGAATGATCGCGGTGGGCGTCTCCGGTCCAGTGGCTGTAGATCGTGTCGATTCCTCGGCTTTCGATGATTTCGCTGATCGCCTTCGTCAGGGGTTCATCGAAAGGGACATGGAACGTTTCATAATCAAGGGAAATCAGTTCGGCGCCCATCAGGCGGGCCGCTTCCCGTCCTTCCCTCAGCGCCGTCTCGGAGGCGCGAACCATCTCGCCGTCTGGCTTGGCGAAACCGGAGTTGGACGCGACAAGAACGATGACGTCGTCGCCGGAATCGACGTGTTTGATCACCGTTCCGCCGCATCCAAGCTCCACGTCGTCGTAATGGGCGCCAAGCGCAAGCACATTCATTTTTTCGTCGCCATCGAACAGTCCATGAATTTCGGAACTGTATCCCCTTATTGAAGAAGCCGCCATCCTACGGCGCCTCGTATTCTATCTGGATTGTTGGGCGGCCTCATTCCCGCCATTCCCGGCCTTCCCATTCCATGGTTTCCATGTTCCATTCATCCGGAATCCATGTGACGCCATGCTTGACCGCTCCGTGTCGGCAGTTCCGACAGCCCGGCGCAATCTCCTTTCGTCGGTTCTCCATGTGCATTCGGCGGATATTTTCCAGTTTTTCTCCCGTCCAGGCCTCGCGGATCGTTGTTTCGGGCACGTCGATCATGGCTTTGGAGCCGTCCGCGCGCCGCACGACCTTCGGCGGCGTCCCTATGTATCGACCGAGCACCAAATGCTCCTCCTCGTTATGCGCCCCGGTGCAGGGAAGCACGATGCCGTTCGAGGAAATGGCGATGCGCTGGAACGGATATTGACAGGCCCAATCGTCCTTGACGCACTCATCCGGCATGTTCTCTCCGCGAAAGTCCAACAACTCGTTCACCGTGACCCAATCGACGCCTACGCCTTCGAAAAAGTCGCGATATCCCTCGGGGTCGGAGGCGATGGACGGATACACCGCGTTGCTGCGTATCTTCGGCCGCGTTTTGCCCGCTTCGTCGCGAAGGCGGACAAGGCGGCGGATGTTGTCGACCAAGGTAAGGAACGGGCTCTCGACGGGCGTTGCTTTTCTTGGGCGGCGGATTCGATTGTAGGCGGGCTCCAGACCGTCAATGGATATGCTGATCCAGTTCGGTTCGGCGGCGACGATCCCCCTGGCCATGTCTTCGTCGATAGTTTGGCCGTTGGTCAAACATGTGATTTCAAGGATTCCCGCCCGCCGAGCGTAGGACAGCACATTGGCAAAGGAAACTTCGCCGCCGCCCTCGTCCCGTTGCCTGTAAAGGGTGCTTTCGCCGCGCCACGAAAACAACAGCGACGGAACGTCGAGCTCGGCGCATTCGTCTATCACGTTTCGGACCACGGGCCAAGGCATGCTGCGCTGGGCGCCAATTACGGAATTCTGGAACTCCTCGGTGATGGTGTAGCACATCGAGCAACCAAGGTTGCAGGTGCTGACCAACTCGATTACGACGCTGAGGGGTTGTGGTCCCGGATCGAACTCCTTGGCCCGACGGAACCATTCTTCTCTGTATATCTTGTAACGAGCCTTGTCTTGGGGGGTGTTGACCTGCCCTTCAAAAAAGGCGCGCTCCTTTTCGGGAGAGGAAAAACTGTGCTGGGTATCGTTGACAACCATCCTCTCGTTGACGCCGCGCCATGATTCTCGGACACTATTGTCGCGTCGTCTGAAGGGGCTCTTCGCCAAATCCATCTTCTCTTATTCCAGATGACGATCCAAACATGCGCTTTCCCCGCGCTTAACGCATTATAATGCCGCGCATATGTGATGGATAGGTTAATGCCGAACGCCGACGGAAGGACGCCGTAATGACGCGGAGCACGGTCACATTCCTTGTTAGCCCCGAGAACGACTGGATCGCCGAGCATCTGGCGCGCCAGGATTGGGGCAGCTTGTCAAGTCTTTACGACTTCTCGACTTCGAATGACGCCCAGGCTGTCTCCGGGCGCGACATCGTCTTTGCATTAGGATACACGAAACTGTTGCCCACGGACTTCCTGGAGCGCAACGGCCAGACGCTTGTCGTTCACGAAAGCGACTTGCCCAAGGGCAAGGGTTTTTCCCCGGTGCAATGGCAAATTCTTGAAGGTAAAAATGAAATCCCAGTGCGCCTGTTCCATGCCACGGAGGCTGCGGATTCAGGGGCGATTTACGCCAGGGGGGCGATACGCCTGACGGGGTACGAATTGTACCCCGAAATCCGGCGCAAACAGGCCCAGGCGACGTTCTCCCTTATCCGCGAGTTTCTGGAAGCCTACCCGGACGTAAAGGGCGAGGAGCAGACGGGAGAAGCGACGGTATATCGAAAAAGAACGCCGGAAGATGACGAACTCGATATCGACAAGACCATAAGGGAGCAATTCAATCAGTTCAGGATCGCTAACAACGACTCTTGGCCCGCCACGTTCACGCTGGATGGACATCGTTACGTCTTGAAGATTTCCACGGACGACGCGCCGCAGTTGAAAAGGCAATCCAACGCGGACAGCCCGGGAACGAAATCGCCGAAAAGCTGATCGTAAGTCGGATGGTCGTATTTTCGCCATGTGACCTTTATGCCTGCCGCGTCGAATGCGCTCTCGTCCAGATACGATTTTGAACCCAGGCCGGTGATGTACGTCCCGCCGCCCACGGCCCGCATGATTTCGATAAGGAGTTGATTGCTGCGGCCCCCAACACCGAGTTCCGAGGCGAAACGAATTTCGACGTCGATGCCCAATTCGTGAATAAGGAAACGAATGATCGCCATGTTGAAATCGATCAGCCGCGCGTGCCCTCGCGCGTAGATTTCCTCCAGTCTCGCCGAGATCGCCTTGAAATGCAGAGCTTTCCCATACGCCGCGCGCAATGTTCGCATGTGGCGCGTCCGCCAGTCGCGATCATTGTCCAACTCGGTTTCGAGAATGGACTGCCGATAGCGCCCTTTGTTTTTGACCGGGACGGTCAGCCAAGCGGCGCCTTGCGCGGTCTTTATCTTGTCGCGGTTGTGCCATCCCTGGCGAAGATACTGAACCGTGTCGAGAACCACATACATGTCGGCCAACGCCAGCCGATCGAAAAAGCCCAGCCAGGGAGCGAAATCCGGCTGGTGAATGCAGACGGTCCTTCTCGTGGGCTCATTCACCAAGGCGCCTTTCCCATTATTCTAGCCATTGATGGCGACATTTCGCAAATGTCCGGGACAGCAAGGCATGCTGCAATTCCTGCGCGGCAGGTTATCAGATAATACATCATTCCCTGCATGACGATTATGGCGAGGCTCCCATGGGCGTCGCAAACTCGACGGTGGACGCGAGACACCGGAAGCCACGTATTCGTCCGTTCCTCCCAACGCCGTTGGAACGGGAATTCGGATCGCCTCACGCTGGTTCCGCAGCCGATTTTCCCGCGTGTGCGAAAGAATGATAACCGACTGGAAACAAGTGAACATTTTGTGAATCGCCGTCGGGTCCGCCGCTGCGTTGCAACAAAAGGTTTTTTTCCGATATTTCGGTGCTTGACGGGGGCTTGGCGCGCTCCTAGTATGCGGCCCTCTCCAAAAGGGAGGCCGGTGGTGGACGTCCGCTCCAGACGCGGCCGCCTTTGGTGTTTGAAAAACTGACGCGTCCTCGGGCGCATGGAATTTCCGCCGGAAGGCCAAAATTCGGTCTTTTGGGCGGACTTTTGACGCGTTCCCATCGGGGGGAGCGCGTGGCGTGTTCGTGTACGGGAAAATTACGGGAAGAGCTGAATGCCCACGATCAACCAATTGATCCGAAAGCCGCGGAAATCGCCGCTGGCGCGCAACAAGGTTCCGGCGCTGGAGGCCTGTCCCCAGAAGCGCGGCGTCTGCACCCGCGTCTACACCACGACGCCGAAAAAGCCGAATTCGGCCCTGCGAAAGGTCGCGCGCGTCCGCCTCACCAACGGGTTCGAGGTGACCAGCTACATCCCCGGCGAGGGCCATAACCTGCAGGAGCACTCGGTGGTGCTCATCCGCGGCGGACGCGTCAAGGACCTTCCCGGCGTCCGCTACCACATCATTCGCGGCACCCTGGACACCCAGGGCGTCTCCGACCGTCGCCAGCGCCGATCCAAATACGGCGCCAAGCGGCCCAAGTAAGCGAAGGGAGCCCAAAAACCATGTCCCGTCGCCACGCTGCGGAAAAACGCGACATCATCCCCGATCCAAAATATCGGGACGTGGTCGTCGCCAAGTTCACCAATGGCCTCATGCTCGACGGCAAGAAGTCGGCGGCCGAGTCCATCGTCTACGGCGCCTTCGACCTGATGGAGCAGAAGACCAAGCAGGATCCGCTGAAGCTGTTCCTCGAGGCGATCGAGAACGTCAAGCCCATGGTCGAGGTTCGGTCGCGCCGCGTCGGCGGCGCCACCTACCAGGTTCCGGTCGAGGTTCGCCCGGCCCGGCGCCAGGCCCTGGCCATCCGCTGGCTGGTGGACACGTCGCGCAAGCGCTCCGAGAACACCATGGTCGAGCGGCTTTCCGCCGAATTGCTGGACGCAGCCAACAACCGCGGCACCGCGGTCAAGAAGCGCGAAGACACCCACCGGATGGCGGAGGCCAACAAGGCCTTCTCCCATTACCGCTGGTAGATTAAGGAAGAAGGCGTCCGAACAATGGCCCGCACCAATCCGCTCGACCGGTACCGCAACATCGGCATCATGGCGCACATCGACGCCGGCAAGACCACGACGACCGAGCGCATCCTGTATTACACCGGCCGGTCCTATAAGATCGGCGAGGTCCACGACGGCAACGCCACCATGGACTGGATGGAGCAGGAGCAGGAGCGCGGCATCACCATCACCTCGGCGGCCACCAACTGCTCGTGGCGTGACCACCACGTCAACATCATCGATACCCCGGGCCACGTCGACTTCACCATCGAGGTGGAGCGGTCCCTGCGCGTGCTTGACGGCGCGGTCGCCGTGTTCGACAGCGTCGCGGGGGTGGAGCCCCAGTCCGAGACCGTGTGGCGCCAGGCCGACCGCTACGGCGTGCCCCGCATCTGCTTCGTCAACAAGATGGACCGGGTCGGAGCCGATTTTTATCGCTGCGTCGACATGATCGTGGATCGCCTGGGCGCGAACCCGCTGGTGTGCCAACTCCCCATCGGCGAGGAGGCCGGCTACAAGGGCGTTGTCGATCTGATCGCCATGAAGGCTATCGTCTGGGACGACGAGAACCTGGGCGCCAACTTCCACGAGGAGGACATTCCCGCCGACCTCGCCGACAAGGCCGCCGAGTACCACGAAAAGCTGGTGGAAACGGCGGTGGAGCAAGACGACGAGGCCATGGAGGCCTATCTGGAGGGCGAGCATCCGAGCGAGGAGACCCTCAAGCGCTGCATCCGCATCGGCACCATCGCCGGGGACTTCGTTCCGGTGCTCAACGGCACGGCGTTCAAGAACAAGGGCGTGCAGCCCCTGCTGGACGCGGTGGTCGATTACATGCCCGCCCCCACCGACGTGGGCGCCATCAAGGGCGTGAAGGCCGACAGCGAGGACGAGATCGAGCGGCACAACTCCGACGACGAGCCCTTCGCCGCGCTGGCCTTCAAGATCATGAACGACCCCTTCGTGGGTTCCTTGACCTTTATCCGGGTCTATTCGGGCGTGATCGCCGCGGGCGAGTCCATGGTCAACTCGGTCAAGGGCAAGAAGGAGCGCGTGGGGCGCATGCTGCTGATGCACTCCAACTCGCGCGAGGAGATCAAGGAGGCGCGCTCCGGCGACATCGTGGCGCTGGCGGGCCTGAAGGAGACCACCACCGGCGACACGCTCTGCGCCACCCAGGACCCTGTGATTCTGGAGCGCATGGACTTCCCCGATCCGGTGATCGAGGTGGCGGTGGAGCCCAAGTCCAAGGCCGACCAGGAGAAGATGGGCGTGGCGCTGAGCCGTCTCGCGGCCGAGGACCCCTCGTTCCGCGTGTCCAGCGACCCCGAAAGCGGCCAGACCGTGATCAAGGGCATGGGCGAGTTGCACTTGGAGATCATCGTCGATCGCATGAAGCGGGAGTTCAAGGTGGACGCCAACGTGGGCGCCCCCCAGGTGGCCTACCGCGAGACCGTCGGCAAGCAGGCCGAGATCGACTACACCCACAAGAAACAGACCGGCGGCTCGGGCCAGTTCGCCCGCGTCAAGATCCGGTTCGGCCCGGGCGAGCCCGGCTCCGGCGTCACCTTCGAAAGCTCCGTCGTTGGCGGCAACGTGCCCAAGGAATACATCCCCGGCGTGGAGAAGGGGCTGAAAGGCGCGGCGGAATCCGGCGTCATCGCGGGCTTCCCCGTGACCGACATCGCGATGGAGCTTTACGACGGCAACTACCACGACGTGGACTCCAGCGTCATGGCCTTCGAGATCGCCTCGCGCGCCGCTTTCCGCGAGGGCATGCAGAAGGCCAAGCCCAGGCTTTTGGAGCCGCTGATGCGGGTCGAGGTGGTCACGCCCGAGGAGTACATGGGCGACATCATCGGCGACCTGAACAGCCGCCGGGGCCAGGTGAGCGGCATGGACCAGCGCGGCAACGCCCGGGTGGTGTCCGCCATGGTGCCGCTGGCCAACATGTTCGGTTACGTGAACACGCTGCGCTCCATGAGCCAGGGGCGCGCCCAGTTCACCATGCATTTCGACCACTACTCGGAGGTTCCGCAGCAGGTGGCCGACGAGATCAAGGAAAAGATGGCCGGTTGAGCCCGGTAGCGACAAGCGCGGAGTAGAGAGAGATGGCGAAGGAAAAATTCGAACGGACGAAACCGCACTGCAACGTCGGTAC
>CAYFNC010000054.1:0-21597 GCA_964344345.1 uncultured Hyphomicrobiales bacterium
ACACCATCACATCATCCCGTCATCATGAACAGGGCGGCTTCAACGGACGGACACCGTCCAGGGCCAAGTGTTCGACGAAAACGGCGAGCCGCTGGAATCCCTGGTGGATAACGCCGGAACCATCGAGGCCCATGGCGGGCGCGTGCTGCTGACCGCCAACGCGGCCGAGGGGCTGGTGGACAACCTGATCAATATGGACGGCGTGGTCCAGGCCCACTCCGTCGCCGAGGTCAACGGCGAAATCGTGCTGATGGGCGGCGACGGCGGCGCTGTCAGCGTCGCGGGCGTCCTCGACGCCTCGGGCCGCGACGCGGGCGAGACCGGCGGCGCGGTCAAGGTTCTGGGCGAGCGGGTCGGCCTGTTCGACGGCGCGCGCGTGGACGTGTCCGGCGCCAATGGCGGCGGCGAGGCGCTGATCGGCGGAAACTATCAGGGCAAGGGCGCCGAACCGAACGCCAAGGCCACATACGTCGCGAGCGCGGCGACCATCGCGGCCGACGCGGTGGTCGAGGGCGACGGCGGCAAGGTCATCGTCTGGGCCGACGAAAACACCCGGTTCAAGGGCGCCATCAGCGCCAAGGGCGGCGAGGCGTCCGGCGACGGCGGTTTCGCCGAGGTTTCGGGCAAGCGGACGCTGGACTTCGGCGGAACCGTCGATCTCACCGCCAAGAAAGGCGGCGGCGGCGAGCTTCTGCTCGACCCCAACAACATCACCATCCAGGCCGCGGGCGCGGACGCCAACATCGACACCAGCGGCGATCCCTGGGCCACAACCGGCGACAATTCGATCCTCACCGTCGACACCCTGGTCAACCAACTGGCGCTTTCAAACGTCACCGTCATGACGTCGGCCGCGGGGACCGAGGCGGGCGACATCACCGTCAACGACGCCATCGCGTCCGGCGGCGCGAACACTCTGACCCTTCAGGCCCACAACGACATCACCGTCAACGTCAACATCGACATGTCGGCGGGCTCGGGCGGGCTGAACTTCCTCGCCGACAGCGACGGCAATGGAACCGGCGGGCTGACCCTCGCCTTGGGCGCCGAGCTCAGGACCAAGAACCGGCGCATCGACATCGCCGCCAACAAGGTGGACCTGCGGGGGACCATCTTCACCGGAACGTCATTGACCCGCATCACCGGCACCAACGGCGCGGGCTTCGACCTCGGATCGGCCACCGACCTCGCCGCCAATACGGTGGAGCTCTCGGACGCGGAGCTGGATCGGATCGACTCCGACCTCATCCGTCTCGGCGACGTGGCGTCGGGCGCGATGACGATCAGCGCCGACATCGATCCCGCCAACGCGGGGGCCTTGCGCCTGGTGTCCGGCGGCGCGATCACGGACGCGGGCGGGACCATCCGCGTGGCCGGCCTCGCCGTCCGCGCGGGCGGCGCCGTGACCCTGGACAACGCCGGGTTCGACGTGAACAACCTGTCCGTCGACGCGGCGGGCCAAACCGTGACCATCGCCGACGCCGACGCCATCAATATCGCCAACGTCGACAGCATCGTTGGCATCACGGCCGAAACCCTGAACCTCGCCGCGAACGGCGCCATCACCGCCACGGCGGCCACGACGGTGGCCGGGACGGCGACCCTGGACGCGGGCGCGGCCAACGACATCACCTTGAACCTCTCCACCAACGATTTCGGAACCGTGGTTATCGCGAACGCCAACAACGCGGCCTTGCGGGACGCAAACGCCATCGACCTCGGCGCGTCGAACGTCGCGAACGGCCTGTCCGTCACCGCGGGCGGCGCGCTGACCGATTCGGGCGCCGTCGACGTCGGCGGCAGCTTTACCATCAACGTGGGCAATCTCAACGATTTCACCCTGAACGACGCGGGCCTCGCCTTCGCCGACATGCGCGTCGTCCGCGCCCGGCACGGAACCATCGTCAAGGGCGACGGGGTCGTCTTTTCCACCTCGGACCTGCGCGGGAACCTGAACGTCACGGCGGGCGGCGACATCACCCAGACGGGCAACTTGTACGTGGACGGCCGCGCCACCTTGAACGCGGGGACCAATGACATCACGCTGACGAACGCCTCCAACCAGTTCAACCAGGTCGCGTTCGCCCAGGCCAATGACGTCTCGCTCAACAGCTCCACGAACGTGTCGCTCGGAACGTCGGACATCGGCGGCGACCTGACGCTCACCAGCTGGGGCAACATCGGCAACTGGGGCGGGGCCGCGGTCGCCGGAACCGCCACCTTCGGCGCCCGCACGAACAAGACCATCACGCTGAACAGCGTCGCCAACGATTTCAACCGGGTCAACATCCTCAACGCCAAGTCCGCGTCCATCAACGACGGAAACGGCTGGTCCATCGGGACCATGGGCGACGTGCTGGCCCTGGTCGCGGATACGCGTGGAACCCTGACGGCGGACACGGACTTCACCGTTAACGGCGCGCTGACCTTGAAATCCTGGGACCGCGTGGTCGTCGCGGCCGGGGCCGACATCGGCAACACCGCCGGGAACATGGTCATCCTGGCCAACGAAGTCGATATCGACGGAACCATCGACATCGGCAACCGCTCGGCCACGATCAGGCCCTTCTCCGTGGGGCGCAACATCGACATCGGCGACGGGGACGGCGTGGACAACGCCAGCGTCCTGGAGCTGACCAGCGCGGACCTGGACGACATCACCGCAGGCCAGTTGACCATCGGCTATTACGCCAGCAAGGGCAAGAACAGCGTCGGAAACATCACCATCACCGACGACGTGAACGTGGCCAACGCGAACACGCTCCTGCTCAAGACCTGGAAGTCGATCACGGACAACGGCGGCGGCGTCACCGTGAACAACCTGGCGCTGCTGGGAATCAGCGGCGTCAATCTCAACGACCGACGCTCCAACGTGAACACGGTGGCGATGATCAGCAACCAAAGGGCCACCTATTTGGACGTCGACGACCTGACGGTCGGGAACGTCGCGGGCGTCAACGGGGCCTATGGCAAAACCGGCGTCAACGTCGGCGCGGGCGGCGATTTGGTTCTCGACAACCGGGTCCTGACCCAAAAAACCGGCAGCGTCACCGTCTCGTCGGGCGCGGGCGGGACCATCACCGCCAATTCCGTGCTGCGCGCCGGGTACAAGAACAGCGGCAGCCGGCTCATCTACATCAACACCGACGATTTGGAGCTGAACGCGGGCGCGTCGCTCGGCGTCTACAACGGCACCAGCTATTTCGTTCGGATCAACGCGATCAGCAACAACATCGATCTCGACCTGGGCGCGGTCGGCGACACGCAGGCGAACACGTTCGAGTTGTCGGACGCGGAAATGGACATCATCGGCCGCGACGCCCTGTCCTCGAACATCTGGTTCGGGAATTCGCGCCGCTTCCGGAACGTGACCGTTTCCCAGAACGTGAACGTGGCCAACGGCAACGCCCAATTCCGGATCAACGCCACCGGCGCCGTCACCCAGACCGGAAGCCTTGGGCTTCGCAAGCTGGCGCTGGATACGCGAAGCGCGATCACCCTCGATCACGCCGGGAACAACTTCAACACCCTCGCCGCCTACACCAACAACGGCGACATCACGATCAACAACTCGGATTCCCTGACAGTGTCGGGCGTCTCCAACCTGTTTGGCGTCGACGCCGACAACGGGCGGGTTTCCATTTCCACCGTCAACGGCGGCCTGACCGTCGCCAACACGTCCCGTACCAACGATATCGAAGCCTCCAACGGCGTTATCCTGACGGCGGGCGGGAACGACAGGATGCTCAGCATCAACACCAACGCCCGCGTCGCGGCCAGCGGCGGCGCGATCATGCTGAACGCCGACGACATGCAGCTTTACGGTTACGTCCGGAACACCGGCCGCGTTGTGAGCCTCGGCGCCGCCAACGCGGGCGAGGCCATCGTGCTGGGACGCGGGGAGACGGCGGCGGCGGACACGCTCGAACTCAACGGGAGCGAGCTGGATCGCATCACCGCGGCCACGATTCGGATCGGCGACGCCGACACGGGCGCCGTCTCGGTCGCGAACGACGTCTCGCCGTCCGCGACCAACAGGGTTCATGTGCGGACGGGATCGACCTTCACCGCCACGTCCGGCGCGCTGAACGAGGTCAACCTGGCAATCACGGCGGGCGGCGACGTCACCCTGACCGACGCGAACCAGAACGCGACGCGCTTGGCCGTCAATACGACGGGCGAGGTGACCTATCGCGACGCCAACGCCATCCAGCTCGGGACCGTGGACGGCGTCGCGGGCGTGACCGCCTCCAGCCTGACCATCAACGCGGGCGGCGCCGTCACCGACAGCGCGGCCTCGAATATCACGAACGGCCTGAACGTCACCGCCGGGGCCGGATCGGACATCACCCTTGACGACAACAACAACGCCTTTGGTTGGATATCCGTCGGCGGCGGCCGGAACGTGACCTTGCGCCGAAACGCGAACGTGAACATCGCCGCCTCCACCATGACCGGCGCGCTCAACGTCCAGAGCGACAACGGCGTGCTGATCTCCGGCGTGGTTCAGTCCGGCTCGGCCGCCATCGACGCGGATCGGACCGATGCGGGCGTCGGCGGGGTGGTCATCGCCGCCGGGGCGTCGCTTTCGACCGGCGCGGGCGGGGTGTCGATCACCGCCGACGACGTGGTGATGGACGGAACCCTGACCGCGGGCGCCGCCACGGTCCAAGTGTCCGACGGCGACACGTTCGCTCTCGGGACGGCGACGGGCGGGCTTCGCCTGGATACGGCCGAGCTTGGGCGCATGACCGTCGCCTCGCTGAACGCGCGCTCCACCGGCGCGGTCCGGCTCGGCGGGCGGGTCGCGACCTCGGGCGCGCTCGACATCCTGGCCGGGACCGGCGTGCGCTTCGCCGACGGGACCGAGGTGGACGCGAACGGCGCCCTGAACCTCGCCGCCACGGCGGGCGGGCTGACGGCCGACGGCGCATTGACGCTCCGCACCACCGAAAGCCTGGCGCTGGCCCATGACCTCGCCGCCAACGGCGCGACCACCCTGGTCGCGGATTCCGACGGCGACGGCGTCGGCGACCTGATTGTTGGCGCGGGCCTCGCGATTTCCACGGGCGGCAACGCGCTTTCCATCACCGCCAACGACGTGGATCTCGACGGGACCCTGAACAGCGGAACCGCCGCGACCACCATCCGCGCGTCCGACGGCGCCGCCTTCGCCTTCGGGACCGCGACGGGCGGGCTTGTCCTGGACGCGGCCGAGCTCACTCGCGTCGGCGCGGGCGTCCTCAATGCGCGGACCACGGGCGAAGTCCGGTTCGGCGGCAATGTCGCCGCCACCGGCGCGCTGGACATCGGCGCCGGGACCGGCGTCCGCTTCGCCGACGCGACCGATTTGACCGTGAACGGCGACCTCGCCATGGCCACGGCCACGGGGGCTTTCACCGGCGACGGCGCGCTGACGGTCCGGACCACCGAAAGCCTGACCCTGGCCCACGACCTGACCACCAACGGCGCGACCGCCCTGATCACCGACTCGGACGGCGACGGCGCGGGCGACCTGGCCATCGACGCCGGGCGGACGCTGTCCACCAACGGAAACGCGTTCGCCATCACCGCCAACGACATCGTTCTCGGCGGCGCGATCGACAGCGGCGCGGCGACCGTGACGGTTTCCGACGGCGCGACCTTCGCCTTCGGGACCGCGGCGGGCGAGCTCGTCCTGGATGCGGCCGAGCTCGGCCGCCTGAACGCGACCACGTTGACCGCGCGGACCACGGGCCAAGTCCGGTTCGGCGGAACCGTCGCCACCACCGGCGCGCTCGACATCGACGCCGGGACCGGCGTGCGTTTCGACGACGGGGCTCGGCTGACCGTGAACGGCGCGCTCGGCGTCACGACGGCGGCGGGCGGGATCGTCGGCGACGGCGCCATGGGCATCCGCACCACCGAAAGCCTGGCGCTGGCCTACGACCTGGTCGCCAATGGCGACACCACCCTGGTCGCCGATTCGGACGGCGACGGCGTCGGCGACCTGGTGGTCGGCGCGGGCCTGACCATCGCCACCGGCGGGGGCAGGCTCGAGATCACCGCAAACGACCTCGACCTCAAGGGGACGCTCGACAGCGGAGCGGCCGCGACCGCGATCGAGATTTCCGACGGCGGGACCATCGCCATGGGCGCGGACACGGGAGACATGACCATCTCGTCGGCCGAGCTTTCGCGCATCACGTCGGGCGACCTGGTCGTCGGCGGAGCCAACACCCGCGAAGTCAAGGTCGCCAAGATCAAGGCCAAGGACATCGCGACCATCGCCAGCGCCGTGCGCATCCAGGCGCTGGCCGACGGCGGCAGGATTTCCTTCAAGGGCGGCAAGTCCACCTTCAAGGCGGTTTCCGCCAAGGCCGACAAAGGGGTCGAGGTCGCATCCGACGTCGCCGCCACCGAGGGCGATATCGCCATCGACGGCGACGCGGACGACGACACCGACGGCGACGACGGGATCGAGCTCGCCGCCGACCTGGACGCGGCGGGCGACGTCAGGCTCGACGCCACCTCGGGCAAGATCGACCTGAAGAAGAAGGGCAAAATCCGCGCGGGCCGCGACGTGGCCATCAACGACCGCATGGAAGGAAACTTCGACATGGACGTCCGGGCCGGGCGCGCCATCGCCTTCAAGGGGGCGGGCCGGTTCAAGAAACTCGCCCTCGAAGCCCGCGCCATGACCGGAACCGTCCACGCCAAGATGCTTCGCATCAAGGGCGAGAGCGCGGACCTCATGGGCACGGTGGACGGCTTCGGCGGCAAGATCGCGGCGAACAAGGCCAAGTTCACTGGCAAGCTCGGACGCGGCCCGTACCTGATGAACGGCTTCCGCATCCGGGGCACCTACGCCGAGGCGAAGAAGGGCGGCAAGAAGGACGGCAAGGCCCGGTTCAAGGGGCGTGGCCGCCTGATCGCCAAGTCCGGACGCAACGGCTCCTTCCTCGGCGCCACGCCGTGGACCGGCGGGGTCGACGACACCCACGACGGCGACGCGACGCCCGAGGACGCGGTCATTCAGAACCTGGCCCGCGAACGCATGGTCCCCGACGTCTTCGGCAAGGACTTCGGCCTGATCCGGGTCAGCGACGAGATGCGCCGCTTGATCGGCCGGTCCAACGCGCTGGAGGACCGCTTCTGGATGAGCATCGTTCCGCAGGCGGCTCGCCCGGCCCGCCCGACGGCGATGCGGGACGCCGAGGGCGTGATGGTTTCCGAGATTCCGCAGATGTGAGCCGGGGGGAGCGGACCGCGCCCTTTCGTTGACAGATTCCCCCGTGGCCATTATCTCTTGCCCACCGCCACGCTTCGGGTTTCACGGGGGTTTTCATATGTTCGGCGTTATCGCCCGGAAGCTGTTCGGCTCCGCCAACGATCGTTTCATCAAGGGTCTGCAAAAGGCCGTCGACGCCGTAAACGCGCTCGAGCCCGAGGTCGAAGCGCTCGACGACGAGGCGCTCCGCGCCCGCACCCAATGGCTCCGCGACCGGCTGGCCAACGGCGAGGCCCTCGACGACCTGTTGCCCGACGCCTTCGCCACGGTGCGCGAAGCGGCGAAACGGACGCTGGGCCAGCGCCACTTCGATGTCCAGCTCATGGGCGGGATGGTGCTGCACCGGGGCATGATTTCGGAAATGAAGACCGGCGAGGGCAAGACCCTGGTCGCCACGCTGCCGGTCTACCTGAACGCGCTCACCGGCGAGGGCGTCCACGTGGTCACCGTCAACGACTATCTCGCCAAGCGCGACGCGGAATGGATGGGCGAGGTCTACCGTTTCCTCGGACTCACGGTGGGATGCATCTACCACGAACTGAACGACGACGAGCGCCGCGCCGCCTACGCCTGCGACGTGACCTACGGGACCAACAACGAACTCGGCTTCGATTATCTGCGCGACAACATGAAGCACGATCTCGAGGAAATGGCCCAACGCCAGTTTGGGTTCGCCATCGTCGACGAGGTGGACTCGATCCTGATCGACGAAGCGCGCACGCCCTTGATCATTTCCGGCCCGGCCGAGGATTCGTCGGACCTTTACAAGGCGCTGGACAAGCTGATCCCCAAGCTCGAGGACGACGACTTCGAGAAGGACGAAAAGGTGAAGGCCGTGACCTTCACCGAGAAGGGCACGGAGACCATCGAAACCCTGCTCAGGGAAGCCGGGCAGATCACCGAGGGGAACCTCTACGACCTCGCCAATGTTTCGCTTGTCCACCACGCCAACCAAGCGCTCCGCGCCCACAAGCTGTTCGAGAAGGACACCGACTACATCGTCAAGGACGACAAGGTGGTGATCATCGACGAGTTCACCGGGCGCATGATGGAGGGGCGGCGCTATTCCGAGGGGCTGCACCAAGCCTTGGAGGCCAAGGAAGGCGTGACCATCCAGAACGAGAATCAGACCCTCGCCTCCATCACCTTCCAGAACTATTTCCGGCTGTATCCCAAGCTCGCGGGCATGACCGGCACGGCGATGACCGAGGCCGGGGAGTTCGCCGAGATCTACGGGCTCGAAGTCATCGAGATCCCCACCAACGTGCCCTGCGTCCGCATTGACGAGGACGACGAGGTCTACCGCACCGTCCGCGAGAAGTACGAGGCCATGGTGGAGCTGATCGAGGAATGCCGCAACCGCAAGCAGCCGGTCCTCGTCGGCACGGTCAGCATCGAGAAGTCCGAGTTCCTCTCGGCGATGCTGAAGAAAAAGAAGATTCCGCACAACGTCCTGAACGCCCGCTTCCACGAACAGGAAGCCACCATCGTCGCCCAGGCGGGCGCGCCGGGCTCCATCACCATCGCCACCAACATGGCGGGCCGCGGCACCGACATTCAGCTCGGCGGCAACCTGGACATGCGGATCAAGCAGGAGCTGGAGCCCGACGACCAGGCCGGGCGCGAGCGCATCCGAAAGGAAATCGAGGAGAACCGCGCCGTCGTGCTGGAGGCGGGCGGGCTTTACATCGTCGGCACCGAGCGCCACGAAAGCCGCCGGGTCGACAACCAGCTTCGCGGACGCTCCGGCCGCCAGGGCGATCCCGGCGGGTCCAAGTTCTTCCTGTCGCTCGAAGACGACCTGATGCGCATCTTCGGGTCGGAGCGCATCGACGGTGTGCTGCAGAAGCTGGGGTTGGAGGAAGGCGAGGCCATCGTCCACCCCTGGGTCAACAAGGCGTTGGAGAAAGCGCAGCAGAAAGTCGAGGCCAGGAACTTCGAAATCCGCAAGAACCTATTGAAGTTCGACGACGTCATGAACGACCAGCGCAAGGTGGTCTACGAACAGCGCAAGGACTTGATGGGCTCCGACGACGTTTCGGAAATGGTCGCCGGCATGCGCCACGAGGTGATCGAGGACACTGTCGCGCGCTGCATCCCGGAAAAGTCCTACGCCGAGCAATGGAACCTGGAGGCCCTGCACGAAGAGAGCCTTCGCATCCTGGGCCTCGACCTGCCCATTTCCGACTGGGCGCGGGAGGAAGGCATCGCGGACACGGAAATCCGCGACCGCCTGTTCGACGCGGGCGACCGCAAGATGGCGGAGAAGGCCGCCAACTACGGCCCCGAGCTGCTGCGCTCGGTGGAGAAGGGGCTTTTGCTGCAGATCCTTGATCAGGTGTGGAAGGAGCACCTGCTGGCCCTCGACCACCTGCGCCAGGGCATCGGGCTTCGCGCTTACGGACAGCGGGACCCCTTGAACGAGTACAAGCGCGAATCCTTCGACATGTTCGAGGGCATGCTGTCCACGCTTCGCGAACGGGTGACCCAGATGCTCTGCCACGTGGAGTTCCAGGCCGCGCCGCCCATCGAATCCCTGTTCCCCGCCGCGCCCCAGGATTTCTTCGAAACCCGCGACGACCCCGCGTTCCAGCACGACGAACAGGAGCGCGAGCCCGCCTACGGCGAGGCGCTGCCCCCGGATCTGCAGGCCCATACGCCCCAACGATCCCGCCAGGCGGCCGACCAGATCGACCCGAACGACCCCGCCACCTGGGGCCGCGTCGCGCGCAACGCCGCGTGCCCGTGCGGGTCGGGGAGGAAGTTCAAGCATTGCCACGGGAAGGTGGCGTAGCCTGCGGGCCACTTCGAAAAAATTATTATTTCACCCGGCCACGCTGAAGCTGAGTTCGTCGGCCTCGTCCTTGCTCACGAGCTTGTCCTCGATGGCGTTTCGTTTCGCCATGTCGAACAGGTCCTCGTCCGTGATGAGATCGCCGTATCCATCCGCGATGATCCGGTAGGTTTGGAGGAGTTCTCCATCGGCGTTCCTGACTTCGACATCCGGCATCCGTTCCTCCCGTCGCCAACCTATTTCCGCATGTGATACCAGCCGGCCAAAGACTTGACCGGCTCCAGTCCCTCAATCGCCGGGCGCATTCCTCCGGAATGCTTGGCTTTCGGCGCATAAGCGCCGGCCCGCTTCGCAGGCTGCCAAGCGATCGCGACGCATAGCTCGCGCCGCTTGGTATGAGCTAGCCCGCGCCGGTCGCGAGGCCGGGGCCGAAGACAACGTAGGCCAATACGGCGGCGATGCTCCCGAACACGACGCCGTTGATCAAGCCCCTGCCCGAGCGGCTCTTGAAGGAGCGCGCTTGCTCCCTGCTGATGTGGCAATAGCGCGCCCGGCTCCTGAAGCCCAAGGCGAATCCCAATGCGAATGCAACCGCCGCTGAAAATAGTGTCGCGCCCATGGCGTCCGCGTTCCTCCCTGAAAGAAGGGACTATAGCATATCCGTTTCCCTGCCGGGTTTCGCTTGTGACGCGGGTGGCCCAATGGCCCGGACCCGACATTGACCGATCCGCGAATAATTCCATCCTGCCGCCTTGTGGTTTCCTGGCGAATCTGCGAATCTGTCGGTTCCTCAACGGAAGGGGTGAGGAATAATGAAAAAAAACACGTTTGGCATTGGAGATCGCGTCAAGAAAATAAAATCCAACACCGTTTGGATCGTGGAGAGATTTGTGGAAAGAGACGGCCTTCCAATGCATGTCAAGTTGCTTGATGAACATTCGTCAAAATCCATGATGATCTCTAAGTATGTGGTGGAGAATCCCAAAGAATATCAAGTTCACCATTATGATGAATAGTGCGGTTCGAGGATTTATGGGGCATGCAATAACTGGTCGTGACGACACCAATCAGCTTCCATGCGCGCGGGTCGACATGGTCTCGAATATGCGGCGATTGATGTTCACGACAGGTTGAGAAAGCGGAGGGGACATGGCGCGCGCGAAAGACCAGTTTCGAAACCTGTCCGGGCCGGAAAAGGCCTCGATCTTCATGCTCGCCATCGGGGAACATCTGGCCGCGATCCTGTTCGCCCAGATGGACGACGAGGAAATCCGCGAGCTGTCCTCGACCATGTCGTCGCTGGGCAGCATCGATTCCGATATCGTCGAGCGGTTGTTCGTGGAATTCGCCGACTCCCTTTCGTCCACCGGCTCGCTCGTCGGCAGCTACGACAGCACCGAGCGCCTGCTGAGGCAAAGCCTCCAAGGCGACCGCGTCGAGCTGATCATGGAGGAAATCCGCGGTCCCGCCGGCCGCACCATGTGGGACAAGCTCGGCAACGTGAACGAGGCGGTGCTCGCCAACTACCTGAAGAACGAATACCCCCAGACCGTCGCCGTGGTCATGACCAAGCTCAAGGGCGACCATGCGGCCCGCGTGCTGTCGCTGCTGCCGGAGAACTTCTCCATGGAAGTCATCATGCGCATGCTGCGCATGGAGGCGGTGCAAAAAGAGGTTCTGGACACGGTCGAGAAGACGCTCCGGGCCGAGTTCATGGCCAACATCGCGCGCCAAGCCAAGCGCGATTCCCATGAAATGATGGCCGACATCTTCAACAACCTGGACCGCAACACCGAAAACCGCTTCATGACCGCGCTCGAAGAGCGCAACCGCGAAAGCGCCGAGCGGATCAAGGCCCTGATGTTCACCTTCGACGATTTGGCCCTTGTGGACGCCAGCGGCATCCAGACCCTGCTGCGCCAAGTCGAGAAGGATCAACTCGCCATGGCCCTGAAGGGCGCGAACGACGACGTGAAGGACCTGTTCTTCTCCAACATGTCGGAGCGCGCGGGCAAGATGATGCAGGAGGACATGGAGGCCATGGGCGCGGTGCGCCTCAAGGAGGTGGACGAGGCCCAGGCCAACATCGTCGGCGTCGCAAAGCAACTGCAGGACGCGGGCGAAATCGTCATCTCGTCCGGCGGCGAGGAGGACGAGCTGATCTACTGATGCGGAACGAACAACCCGGGCCTGCGTGACGCAAATTTCCCGTCTTTCAGACGGGTGGGCGGGGTTGGTTACAAAGCGAAGACGCCGCCCATGACCGCTGGGGTTACAGCCCCTTCAGCCACGCCGAGATTTCCGATGCGCCATTCGTCGGCGTCGCCTTGTGGCCGCCGGAAACGACGATGTAGGCGTTCTTTTCGTGTTGGGGCAGCTTCTTGAAGATCAGGCCCTTTCCGGTGGGGTGCAGCGGGTCCCGTTCGCCGATGATGAACAGGACGGGCGTCCCTTTGCGAACCTTTGGCGCCGCGTTCTGCATGACCGCCAAACCGGCCGGATCGAACCAACTGACGGCGATATCCGCGTCAAGGGAGCGGGAAATTCGCCTGCCCTGATTGACGTCGAAGATATCCACCTCTTTCTCGGGATTCCCGGCCGCGATAAGCGCCTTCGCCTTGGCGATGGCCTCCGTGTTCTTGTCCATGTACAAGTCCGGCCGGTGCCCGGCGGCGATCATCAGGACCCCGGCCAGCCCGGCCCTTTGGGTGGCGTAGGCCAGGGCGGCGGCCGCCCCCAGGCTGTGGCCGCCGACGACAACCTTTGTCGCCCCGCCGGCCTTCAGTTTCGCGACCGCCTCGTCGATTTCTTGGAACGACTCTTGGAGAGTCCTGTTGAAACGGTTGCTCCGAGACCAGGGCATGTCCAGCGCCTTGACGCTGAATTGGCCTTGCAGGGAAGCGGCCAGCATGCCGATGGGAGACTTCGACCTTACGGTTCCGTCCTTGCCGTGCATCAGGATCACGCCGATTTTTTCGCCCGCGATGGCGACGGACGGGGCGAAAAGAACAACGGCGATGACCAGCGCCGCCGCGGCCGACAGAAATCGATTCATGATGATTTTCCCCCGAAAGAATCCATCCCACGAGCCCCGGCGCCGCCAACGCCGCCGTCGAAGGCGCGGGGCCGGCCCGCGCATGGCCGCCATTGGCGTCCGGCTTAGCCCTTCTCCGCCTTCTTCGCCGCCACCACCTGATCGGCCTCCTTGCCGGAGAATTCCTGCAGGTGGTCGAAGGTCCATTCGAAGGTGCCGACGCCCTGGGTGGCCGAGCGCAGCTCGATGATCAGGTCGCCGATTTCGGACTGGGGCATCTGGGCCGAAACCTCGTCCCAGCCCTTCCAGCCCTCCTTGGCGTCGAAGCCCTGGATCTGGCCGCGCCGTCCCGAGACGATGCGCTGCACGTTGGAGGTGAAATCGTTGGGGACCGAGACGGTCACCTGCATGATCGGCTCCAACAGCACGGGCGAGCAGTTCTGCATCGCCTCCTTCATGCACAGGATGGCGGCCTTGCGGAACGCCATGTCCGAGCTGTCCACCGTGTGGAACTGGCCGTCGAACAGGTTCACCGCCACGTCCACCACCGGGAAACCCAGCGGGCCGAAGGTCAGGTACTCCTTCACCCCGTGCTCGACGGCGGGGATGTACTGCTTCGGCACCACGCCGCCGGTGATGGAATCCGTGAACTCGAAGCCCGAACCGCGCGGCAGGGGCTTGACCTCCAGATGCACGTCGCCGAACTCGCCGTGGCCGCCCGACTGCTTCTTGTGGCGGGCGTGGTGCTTGGTCGGCTTGCGGATGGTTTCCTTGTAGGGGGTCTGCGGCTTTTCATAGGCCACGCCCAGATTGAAGCGGTTCTTCAGACGGTCGAGGGCGATGCGCAGATGCACCTCCCCCTGGCCCCAGAGCAGCAGCTCGCCGGTGTCCTTGCTGGTTTCCGACGACAGGGACGGGTCTTCCTCCAGCACCTTGGTCAGCGCGCCGGACAGCTTCACCTCGTCCGAACGCTCTTCCGCGTGGATGGAAAGGGAGTAGAGCGGGCTGAGCGCCTCGGGCCAGTCGTCAAGGGGATTGGCGCCCTCCTCGGTCAGCATGGTTCCGGCCTTGACCTCCTCCATGCGGCCCAGCGCCACCACGGCGCCCTTTCCGGCCTTCGCCGCCTTGTCCTGCTTTTGGCCCAGCATGTGGAACAGGCCGCTGACCCGGCCGCCGCCGAGGGTCATGCCGTCGGTCACGTCGCCGGACCACACACGGCCGAAGCTCAGCTTGCCGGTGTGGGCCGCGTGCAGGTTCTTGAACACCTGGACCTGGGCGCCGCCGGACCCGACGCCGAGGCGGTCCATGGTGGCGTCGGGCTCTGGGGACTCGTGGCGCAGAACCTTCCACAAACGGGTGATGCCGTAGTCCGCCTCGGCCGAGCCGAAGAACACGGGCACGATCAGGTCCTGTTGCAGGTCCTTGGTCAGGTTGGCGTAGATCTCGTCCGGGTCGGGGACGATGTCCTCCAACAGCTTCTCGAGCAGGTCGTCGTTGAAGTCGGCGATGGATTCCAGCATCTCCTGGCGCGCTTCCTGCTCGCGCTCCTGAACCGCTTCGGGAAGCTGGATCAGCTCGGACGGCTTGCCGTCCTGCCACTGGAACGCCCGCTCGCTCACCAGGTCGACCAAGCCGGACACGCCGTCGCCGTCGCGGATCGGCACCTCGCGCAGCACCAGCGGGCGTTCGGAGACGGCCTGCAGCGCCTCTAGCGCTTCCCTCATGCGGGTGTTGGCTCCGTCCATCTTGTTGACGAAGATCACGTGCGGGATGTTGCGGTCGTCCAGGAACTTGAGAACCGGGGACAGCGCCACGGCCTTTTCCGGCTCGGGGTCGCAAACGATGATCGCCGTGTCCACCACGGTGAGCGCGCAGAGCGCCTCCTGGCCCAGTTCCACCGAACCGGGGCAGTCGATCAGCGTCCACTGGTCGCCCAGGTAGTCGCAGGTGGCGATGTTCATCTCCGTGCTCATGCCCCGGGCCCGCGCCTCGGCCGACGCGTCGCCGACCGTGTTGCCCTCCTTGGCGCTGCCCTTGCGGCCGATGGCCCCGGCCTTGTCGAGCAGGGCTTCGAGCAACGTGGTCTTTCCGCTGAGGTAGGGCCCGACAATGGCGGCGCAGCGGGGCGCGGACGGAGCTTTCTTGGACACGGCGACCTCCCGGATTTCATAAATCTTAAACAGAGGCAACAAGGTAAACCGCCGGACGGGGGATTCAAGGAAAATGATCGGCGGCGAGGGGAACGGGTAAAGCGAATAGTCAATCCCCAAGACGGAGATGGCGTGGAAACTTGGGCCATTGAGGCCCCGGCGAGCCGTTTCGCCGTAGCCAAGGGGGCGGAGCCCCGCCCGGCGATTGAGGGGCGGGAAAAAACATCGACGGCGCGGGCCTTTCCCCGGCCGGGTTATCCATTATATTGAGGCCATGACCGTATCCGCTGATTTCCTGGACGCGCTTCTGGTCCTCGTCGGGCCCAAGGGGCTGATCGACGATCCCGGGGCCATGGAGGCCTATCTGGTCGAGGAGCGAGGCTCCTACCGGGGCTCCGCCGCCTGCGTCGTCCGCCCCGCGAACACCGAGGAGGTCTCGGGCGTGGTCGCGCTTTGCGCCCGCGAAGGGGTGGCGATCGTCCCCCAGGGCGGCAACACCGGCCTGGTGGGCGGCGCGGTGCCGGACGGCGGCGTGGTGCTGTCGCTGGAAAGGATGAACCGCATCCGCGACGTGGACCCGCTCAACCACACCATGACGGTCGAGGCCGGGGTGATCCTGGCCGACGTCCACGACGCGGCGCAAGAGGCCGGGGCCATGTTCCCCCTCAGTCTCGGGGCCGAGGGAAGCTGTCGGATCGGCGGCAACCTGGCGACCAACGCGGGCGGGGTCGCCGTGCTGCGCTACGGCAACACCCGCGACCTGGTGCTGGGGATCGAGGTGGTATTGCCCGACGGGCGGGTGTGGGACGGGCTCCGTGGGCTTCGCAAGGACAACACGGGCTACGACCTGAAACACCTGTTCATCGGGTCCGAGGGCACGCTCGGCGTGATCACGGCGGCGGTGCTCAAGATTTTCCCGCGCCCCCGCACCCGGGTGACCGCGCTCGCCGCCTGCCGCGACGCCCAGTCGGTCCTGGCCCTGTTCTCCCGCGCCCACGACGCGCTCGGCCCCACCCTGACCGCGTTCGAGATGATCCCCCGCATCGGCCTGGAGTTCGGCCTCGCCCACGTCCCGGGCGTTCGCGATCCCTTCGATGCGGCGCACGCGTGCTACGCCCTGATCCGGGTGTCCAGCACCCGCGACGACGCGGTTCCGCGCCAGGACATGGAGGCCCTGCTGGAAGGCGCGTTCGAGGACGACGTGATTCAGGACGCCGCCGTCGCCGCCAGCGAGGCTCAGACCCAGGACCTGTGGCGCATCCGCGAATCCATCCCCGAGGCCCAGAAGCACGAGGGCGCCAGCATCAAGCACGACGTTTCCGTCCCCGTGTCGCGCCTGGCCGATTTCGTCGCCGAGGCGACCCGCTTGGTCGAGGACGAATGCCCGGGCGTGCGCGTGGTCGCCTTCGGCCACGTCGGCGACGGCAACGTGCACTTCAACCTGACCCGGCCACGGGACATGGCGGACCAGGATTTCCTCGACCGTCGCGTGGCGCTGAACCGCCTTGTCCACGATCTCGCCATCGATATGGCCGGAAGCTTCTCCGCCGAGCACGGCATCGGGATTTTGAAACGGGACGAGATGGCGCGATACAAGTCCGAGGTGGAATTGGACCTGATGCGCCGGGTCAAGGGCGTGCTGGACCCCGGCGGCGTGATGAATCCGGGGAAAGTGGTTGATCTGGACTAAAGGTTTTATCCTGTAGATTGATGGCGTATAACGCGCCGGATATTCGCCAATCCCATTTCAAGCCAGCGAGATGAGCGAAAAACCCGACATTCGAGAAGAGATCGAGCACTTTCTGGACGTTCTTGACGGAATGGTCAAAAACCTGTCCAAGGCGTCCAACTTTCTCAAAACAAGCGGCGGTTCTCTGGAGTTCACCCACTACCATCGTTTCCGAACGTCCATCTCGGAGGCCTTGACGTTTTCCACGATCATCGAAGGCCGCCTCAAGAAGTTGAAGGTGAAACCGACTTCGACTCTGTTGGCGCGGCTTGACGATCTCGTCGTTCAAGTCTGGACGATCCAACTCAACGGCTCCCTGAGATATGTGGATATCATCACCAATCTGGACTACCAGCCCTTGGGCGCGCGCGAGGTGTTCTTTAGCGAGCTTCGCTCCATGCAAGCCGCCGAGAAAGCCCTGAAGGACGACCGCTACCAGGAGCGGCTGGACGATAAGGTGTCGCGACGGTTGAAAACGGCGGCGCAGATCCTCAACGAGATCATCACCAACGCGCCGCAGTTGCTGGAGTTCGGGAAATGAGGCAACCAGTCGCCGGGGCGCTCCAAGTGAAAAAGGGCGGCGGAGCGCGGCGCCGCCGCCCTGTTGTCTTGGATCAGGTTCAGGCCTGCGTCTCGACGTCCACGACCGCCGCGTTCTCGCT
Source organism: uncultured Hyphomicrobiales bacterium (assembly GCA_964344345.1). Lineage (GTDB taxonomy): Bacteria > Pseudomonadota > Alphaproteobacteria > Rhodospirillales > CAYFNC01 > CAYFNC01. The sequence continues at coordinate 17,640 of CAYFNC010000054.1, forward strand.
CTGGACGGTGGTGTAGGATTCGCCCGGATCGACCCGTTCGCCCGCCACGTACACTTCCATGTTCTCGACGTTCGAGACCGTCAGGCCGATGACGGTCGCCTCGACGGGTTCGGCCGGAGCCTCGCCGTCGAACAGACCGCGCAGGTAATCGACCACGTCCCTGTTGGCCTCGTAGTCGTCGGGGTTGGTGAAGTTCAGCCGGAGCGTGTCGTCGCCCTCGCCGCCGTCCAGGGTCCCGCGGGTGTACTTGCCATAGGTGTAGACCAGGACGTCGTCTCCGCCGTCGCCGTTCAGGACGTCCCTGCCGTGCCCACCGGTGTCGAGAACGTCGTTCCCGTCGCCGCCGTGGAGAATGTCGCTTCGGCCGCCGCCGTTGATCACGTCGTCGCCGTCGGTCCCGATAATGGTGTCGTTGAGGGGGCCGCCGCGGATTTCGTCGATGTTGACCAGCTCGACGTCCGAAAAGTCCATGTGGTTGTTGCTCTTCCCGCCCGCGATGACGTTGTGGCCGCCGCCGCCGTCGATCAACTCGACGGACTCGAATCCGAACCGGACCCCGATGGTGTCGTCGCCGTCGCCGCCCAGGATGCGGTCGTAGCCTTCGCCGCCGTCGATCCGGTCGTAGTTGCTTGTTGCGCCGGAGACCAGAAAGGTGTCGTCGCCATCATCGCCGTATATGACGTCCTGACCGCCGCCGCCGTCGATCACGTCGTTCCCGGCGCCGCCGTGGATCGTGTCGAAACCGGAAAGCCCGCGGATGAGGTCGTCGCCCTCGGTCCCTTGAATCGTCTCGCTGTCGTCGGACCCGACGATTTCGTTCAAAGGCTCGGGAGCCGTAAGGACCTCCTCGCCGTCGTACCGACCGTCGATGAATTCGAAGTATTCGACGCCCTTCACCCGATCGACGCCCTCGCCGACGATGGTGTAGACGCCGTTGTCGTCGCGGGTGACCTCGTAATCGGCGCGGTAGCCGTTGAAGACCGCCGTATCGACGCCCTGGCCGCCATTCAACCTGTCGTCGCCTTCGCCGCCGTAAAGTCGGTCGTCGCCCCGGCCGCCCTTGATGCGGTCATCGCCATCCCCGCCGTTCAGCACGTCGTCGCCCCTGCGGCCGTTGATGACGTCGCGCCCGGCCGAGCCGTCGATATCGTCGTCCCGCTTGGAGCCGAAGATGAAGTTGAAGTCGTTCGCGTTGAGGAAGAAGTTTCGAAGCTGGTTCGAAAACGAAAAGATAGACATGGCCCATCTCCTTTCTGGAGTTTCTCTGCCCTGATTTTCTGATCAGGACCGATGACGTGGCGCACGCCATTCAAGCGTCGCGCCGTTCCAAAGGTGAGACGAGTTTAGAGTGATGGGTGGCCGGGCGAAGTGATGAGCTTCACACGAAAAAAAATTAATGAACGCCGATAGGCCCGGCTCCATCGGAACCGGGCCTATCGATAATTATGCGTGTCGCTAAAGCGTCGCGCGGGCTTGACGGAGCCCGAATTACTCTCCGAACACCCGCTTGAAGATCGCGTCCACGTTCTTGGTGTGATAGGCGATGGGATCGACGTTGAATAGTTCGGCGAGATCATCCCCGCCGAGCGCCTGGACCTCCTCGTCCCTGGACAGGAAGAACATCAGGCGGTTGTCGTGCTTGGCGGCCTCGCGGTCCTCGTCGGTCAGCTCCACCGCGCCGTCGGGGTTGTCCGGGTCGATGCCGAAGCTGCCCCACACCTTCATGGCGTTGCGCTGGACGATCCTGTAGCCGTCTTCCCGGCTGACGCCCTTTTGGGTCAGGAACAACAGAACCCGCTGGGAATCGTGGATGCCGCCGAACTTGTTCAGGTGCTCCATCATGTTGGCGGGATAGACCACCATCTTCTCGACCACGCCGGCCAGCCGGTTGAGCGCGAAGTCCAGCGTCACCGTGGCGTCGGGGCCGATCATGCGCTCGGCCGAGGAATGGGAGATGTCCCGCTCGTGCCAGAGCGTCACGTTTTCGAGCGCGGGGATCACGGCGGAGCGCACCACTCGGGCGAGCCCGGTCAGGTTCTCGGTCAGGATCGGGTTGCGCTTGTGCGGCATGGCGGACGAGCCCTTCTGGCCCGGGGCGAAGTACTCCTGGGCCTCGCGCACCTCGGTGCGCTGCAGATGGCGGACTTCGGTCGCCAGGCGCTCGACCCCCGAGGCGATCACGGCGAGCACAGAGAACAGCATGGCGTGCCGGTCGCGGGGAATGACCTGGGTCGAGACCGGCTCGGGCGTTAGGCCCATCTTGGCCGCCACGTGCTCCTCGACCTTGGGGTCCACGTTGGCGAAGGTGCCGACCGCGCCGGAAATGGCGCAGGTGGCGATTTCGTCCCGGGCCCGCTCCAGCCGTTTCCTGTTGCGGTCGAACTCGGCGTAGTGGCCCGCGAGCTTGATCCCGAAGGTGGTGGGCTCGGCGTGGATGCCGTGGCTGCGTCCGATGCAGGGCGTGTCCTTGAACTCGTAGGCCCGTTTCTTCAGCGCCGCCAGCACCCGGTCAAGGTCCTCCAACAGAATGTCCGCCGATTGGGTGAGTTGCACCGCGGTGCAGGTGTCAAGCACGTCCGAAGACGTCATGCCCTGGTGGACGAAGCGCGATTCCTCGCCCACGTGCTCGGCCAATTCGGTCAGGAAGGCGATGACGTCGTGGCGGGTTTCCTTCTCGATCTCGTCGATTCTCGCCACTCGCGTCGCGGTGTAGGGCTTGTCGCCCCGCTCCCACACCGCCTTGGCCGCCTCCTTGGGGATGACGCCGAGCTCGGCCAGGGCGTCGCAGGCGTGGGCCTCGATCTCGAACCAGATGCGGAACCTGTTTTCCGGCCGCCAGATTTCGGCCATGGCGGGGCGGGAATAGCGGGGGATCATAAAATTTCTCCTTCTTGGAACCCCGAGAATCCCACGCATGCAAGGGCGGACGGCGGATTTCTGCGGGTTTTGGACTGGGCGTAAACGGGCGAACGGGGAGAGAACAGGCCGTGTCGATGCTGGCTATTTGATGGCTCCCGCCGAGGGAGTACATCCACACTACTGCGGTAGTAGGAACCCATCATGGATTCCAACGCAACACTCTGATTTCGCGGGGTCTTTCCCTTGCAGTCGGGAAAACACCCCCCTAGCGGTGAAATAGCCCGCATTTTCAGTGGGTTATTTGCAAAAGAATGGGACAACAACGTGGCGCCTCCAGCCAAACCAAAAGTCAAACTCACAAACGCTCGGGTCAAGGACCTGCCTCCCGGGCGGACATGGGACACCGAAATCGGCAGCTTCGGAGTCATGGTCCACCGAGCGGCAAAAGGCAATTCATCCTCCGCTATCGCTCCCAGGACCACAAACAGCGGGAATTCCGCGTCGGTCAATTCGGGGCATATCAGTAGAGGAAGCCCGCTCCAAAGCCAAGAAGTTGATCGGGGCGATTGAAAACGGGGCCGATCCGCAATGGGAACGCAAGATGGGGCTGGCGGCGGGCAGAACCTTCAACGACATTATCGACGCCTACCTGAACTGGGACGAAAAGAACCATAAGCCGACCTCCCTTGAGGAAATCCAGCGATATTGCCGTTTGCATATCCGCAGGCTGTTTGGCGACTTCCACTGCTCGAAACTCAGTCGCGGTGTGGTTCAGCGGATCTATGACGACATGGCATTCGCGGAACATTTCGCGGCAAAGATCATCGACTGGTCCCATACGATATGGGGATGGGGTGATAAACGTGAACTCGTTGATGATCGCCGCAATCCGTTCAAGATTGAAAAACGCGTCACGAAATCGAGACGCAAACGAATCTTGTCCATGGATGAGTACCGACGCCTATGGTCCGTTATCCATTATCACCGATATCACGGAACAATCTCGAACATGACCTTGACCTGCCCCCGATCATCGGTCCAGTTTGAATGTTAATGCATGGGCTTCCTTTCCGCATAGGCCTGATTGATCCTGTAGGGC
>CAYFNC010000055.1:0-21591 GCA_964344345.1 uncultured Hyphomicrobiales bacterium
GGCGGACAACGGATAGGCCGAATCTACCGCCACCGCGCCACACTTCGACTCTACAGCCGAGTCCGAGCTCCGCTTCCGTTCCGTTGTCGATTCCACGACCGACGCGATCATCGCCATCGACGACCGGGGCCGGGTCATTTCCTGGAACAGAGGCGCCGCCGACGTTTTCGGATACGGCGAGGAGGAGATCCTCGGAAACCCGCTTACGAAGTTGATCCCCGAGGAATTCCGGAAAGCCCATGACAACGCCCTGAAGCGTTTCCGCGAGGACGGACAGGGCAGCCTGATCGGGCGTCACGTCGAATTGTCCGGCAAGCGCAAGAACGGCGAAACCTTCCCGCTCGAGCTCGCGCTCGGCACCTGGACCGCGAGCGGCAGGCGCTATTTCAGCGGCATCGTCCGAGACATCTCGGAACGCAAGGCGATCGAGGGCCAGTTGGTCCAGGCGCAGAAGATGGACGCGCTCGGCATCCTGGCCGGCGGAATGGCGCATGACCTCAACAACATGCTGTTGCCGATTCTCACCCTGGTCGATTTGACCGCTGGACGTCTTCCGGAAGGCAGCAAGGACCGCGAACGACTGGACAAGGTCATGCAGGCGGCGCGGCGCGCCAAGGACCTGGTCGCCCGAATTCTCGCGTTCAGCCGGGACGATTACGGCCTGCGGCAGGAAGCCGTGGCGATCCACGACGTGATCCGCGACACGCTGGAGCTTCTTCGCCCCACGCTGCCGTCCAGCGTCACCATCACCGCGAAATTGGACGAAAACGCGGGCGTCGTCTTCGCCGACCCAGGCCAGATCAGCACGGTGCTGCTCAATCTCGCCGCCAATTCCGCGGACGCCATGCTGGGCCTGGCCGGTCGGCTCGACATCACGCTGACCTCCGAAACCATCAATGGGGAGCTGCTCGCGCGGGTCCCAGCCTTGAAGCCGGGCAAATGGGCGAGGCTGCGCGTCAAGGATTCCGGATGCGGAATGAAGCCCGAGATGCTCGACCGCATCTTCGATCCCTTCTTCACCACCAAGGCGGTCGGCGAGGGCACCGGCCTTGGCCTCGCCATGGCTCACGGCATCGTCGAGAAGCACGGCGGCGTCATCCAGGTGGCCAGCGCATTGGGCAAGGGCACCACCTTCAACATCTATCTGCCCACGATCACCGAAGAAATCGACGACCCGGAGTTGGTCCCGTCGATGCAGAACGAGGAGTAACCAACATGGCAAAAATCCTAGTCGTGGACGACGAGGAGCTCGCGCGCTTCACCATCCGCGAAGTGCTGAGAACCGAGGGCCACGAAGTCGTCGAGGCCGGCAACGGCAACGAGGGCATCGATTGCCTGAAGGCCGAGCCGTTCGACCTCGTCGTGACCGACATCATCATGCCGGAAAAGGAAGGCGTGGTGATGATCATCGAAATCCGGCGGGACTTCCCCGACCTCGGCGTCATCGCGATTTCCGGGGGCGGCCGGACCCACAACCTGAACTTCCTCGAGCTGGCGCGGAAATTCGGGGCCGACAAGGTGCTGGCCAAGCCCTTCACCGCGGCCGAGCTGCTCCAGACCGTCGACGAATGCCTCATTCAGCTGGCCTGAACGGATAGGGGAGGAGAGGATCATGGCGACCGTCGCGGCGCGTTCCGAAAGCGAAACAAGACCTTCGCCGCCCAGCCCCGATCGCGCGGACTTCATCGACAGGCTCCAGGACGCCCTGGCCTCGAGCCCCACGGTCAGCGCGGGCAGGGTCCATCTGATCGGCCTGGAGAAAATCAAATCGATGCTGGGATCCGATTGGGAAAGGCTGAAAGACAAGGCCCATCGAATCGTCCGGACCATCCTCGAGGAGCGCCTTTCGCCACGGGACGTGTTCACCCTGTACGAGGACCTGTCCTATCTGGTGGTTTTCGCCGACCTGAAATGCGACGCGGCGCATCTTAAATGCTCCTTGATCGCCAGGGAGATCTGCGTCCGCCTACTCGGGTCCGGGGCGGCGGCCCGCCTCATCGACGTGGGCGCGCTGGCCGCCAAGGAAGACGGAAAGATTCATTTCAAGGACGTTCCGAGCATCGACGTCCTGGCGGGCCGACTGGCTGAGGTCTCGGCTCCGGTCGTCGTGGAAGACGGGCCGGAAGCGATGAGCCTCGCCGACGTCCGCGTGATATTTCGTCCCCTGTGGCTGGCTCAGGGCGAGGTCATTTCCACCTTCCTGGGCATTCCGGTGGCGGAGCGCAAATACGGCGTCTACGAGAACAGCTACGACGTTCTCTACGATCCTCAGGACGCGCGCGCGATTTTCGAGCTCGACGCGCACGTGCTGCGCTGCGTGGCGAGGGAACTGCGGCGATTGGCCAGCGAGCGAAAAAACGCGTTGGTGTCCGCGCCGGTTCATTTCCAGACCATGGCCTGCGTGAAGCGGCGGGTTGCTTATATCGAACTCTGCGGCCGTCTGGTGGGCGATCATTGCGACCACATGCTCTACGAGCTCATGGAGCTGCCGGAAGGCGTTCCCCAGGCCCGCATCGTCGAGCTGGTCAGCGCGCTTCGTCCTTACGGCCGCGCGGTGATGGCCAAGTTCGACCTCGACCATGACAATTTCGACGCCTACCGCGCCGCGGGCCTGCACGCCGTCGGAGCGGACATCTACTCGGAGCGCGGCGACGAGGCGGAGCTGATGGCGCGCATGGACCGGTTCGCCGAACTGGCGTCCAGAAACCGCCTGAAAACCTACATCCACGGCGTCCGCACCTCGAGCGTGATGACGGCGGCCATCGCGTCGGGATTCAACTACATCGACGGTTACGCCCTGACTTCGGTCGCGGACGAGCCCGTCGGCGTCTATTCGCTGGCGCTGGAAGACAGCTATCGGAATCTGGCCTAGGAGACGATGCGATGGCCCGCATTCTCGTGATAGACGACGATCCCGGCGCCCGTTACGCCCTGCGCCAGGCCCTGGACGACGGTGGGCACGAGGTGTTGGAGGCCGAAGGCGGCGTCCAAGGGGTCGCGGTGCAAAAGGCGGAGCGGTGCGACTTGGTCATCACCGACATCATCATGCCGGACAAGGGCGGGCTCAGCGCCATCGTCGAGATGAAGCGCGAGGACGAGGACGTAAAGATCATCGCCATTTCCGGCGGCGGCCGGAAGAACAGCCGCGACTACCTGGACCACGCCATGAACCTGGGCGCGGACAGGCGCCTTGCCAAGCCCTTCACCGGGGCCGAACTGATCGAATGCGTGGACGCCTGCCTCGAAGGCGCGGAGGACCCGGTTGGCGCGGACGATTCCGAAAGGACTCTGGAGCGGTTCATGCCGGGGGAATTCCTTGGCGTGCTCGGCGTCGGCGACGTGGCGGACGTGGAGCCCGGCCGGTACGTGGAGCGCAAGGTCACGGTCCTGTTCACCGACATCCGCGACTTCACCACGCTTTCGGAATCCATGACGCCCCGGGAGAACATCGAGTTCATCAACGCCCTTCTCGACGTTCTGGTGCCCGTGATCCACGAGAACGGCGGCATTGTCGACAAATTCATCGGCGACGCCGTCATGGCCCTTTTCTGCGAGGACGCGGACAGCGCGGTTTCGGCGGGGCTCGCCTTGCTCCGCGCCCTGGACGGGTTCAACGCGCGCCGTCCCGAATTCGCGCCGCGCCCGGTCCGCATGGGCGTGGGCCTGAATACGGGCATCGCCATGATGGGAGCGGTCGGCAACAACGACCGCATGGAGACCACGGTGATCGGCGATTCCGTGAACCTGTCGTCGCGCATGGAATCCCTGACCAAGACCTACGGCGCGCCCTTGCTGGTCAGCGAGGCGACCCTGAACGCGCTCGAGGAGCCGGCGCGGTTCAATATCCGCTTCGTGGACCGGGTGCGGGTCAAGGGCAAGGCCCGGGCCGTTTCGGTCTACGAGGTTTTCGACAACGACCCCGATCCGCTCCGCCGGGCGAAACTGGCGACGCGAACGACGCTCGAGAAGGCTCTCGCCCATTACCACCTGGAAGACGTGGAAAAGGCGCGCGAGCTGCTGGAGCCATGCCTGAAGGCGGTCCCGGGCGACGCCGTCGCCCGGGTCTACCTCGATCGTTGCCGGGAATACGCCCGTTCGGGCCGCCACCACGGAACCGGCGAAATCAAGGCCGACGTGCAGTGGAGCGATGACTTCCTCGTCCGCATCTCCCCCGTGGACGAACAGCACATGGAGCTTCTCGCCAACATCAACCGTCTGTCGCGGATGATTCGCGAGGACCGGCTCGACGGCATCGAGGACGTCCTGGATTTTCTGGGGGATTACGCCCAGAACCATTTCCGCCTTGAAGAAGACCTGATGCGCCGCCACGAATACCCGTTGATCCGGGAGCATATGCAGGAGCACCAACGCTTCCTGGAGTATTACACGGCGCTTCGGGCCGACATCGAATCCCAGCGCCACGACAAGCTCTATCTGTTGTTCAAGATCGACGTCTTTTTGACGGACTGGTTGATCGACCACACCACCAAGGTCGACAAACATATGGGAAAATACCTATTGGAGGCGGGGTCGCGGCTGCCAAGCGATCGCGAGTCATAGCTCGCGCCGCTTGGTATTACGTCCGATCCGAGCGATGGCGGATGAGGCGCTGGAAGTTCTGTCTTCTCGGAGTTCGACGGCCTGTATTCGAAGATCGGGCACCCGTCCAACCGCTCTATCACCGCAGAAGACGCGCTGCGGGCGCCAAGGCCAGAGACTTTTTCAGCAGCCTGCTAGAGACCAATTGGAAGCGCAAGCAGCGCGCCGCTTGAGCATCCCCGGCGATCATTCTTAATGGTCGCTGGCATAACCGTCAGGCGCCCGCCTCCAGCCAACGATCAACCGCGGGAATCAATGCGTCCAGGGGCTGGTAGCCGACCGTCAGAACGTCCGCGCCATCGCCATCGCGCAGTAATACGGCCGGGAAGCCTTGAATTCCAAGCTCCTTGACGTGGGTGAATTCCTGGCTTGTCGCCATCCGCGTCTGCAGGTCGCCCATGGACGCCAGGAATAGCTCCCGGTCGACGCCGCCGTCCTCGGCCAGTTGGGCCAGTTCGGCGACGTCGGTCACATCGACGTTTCGCGCATAAAAGGCTTCGTGCGTCCGCGTAAAAAAAGGAAACGCTTGGCTTGGGTCGAGTTCGCGCATGGCGACGACGGCCCGGCACGCGGGCTCCGTGTCGTAGATGAAATTCTCGCGCCGGAAGAAATCGAAATCGAACGGCTGGCCCGTGCGCTTGCGCACCTCGTCCCAGTGGTGGCGGACATAGCCCTTGAGCTTCGCGTCCATCGGCTCCGCAACGCCGGGGCGCAGGCCGCCGACCATGACGCTCAGCCCGAGGCGATCCGCATAGCGCTCCGCAAGCGCATGCATCACGGGCGAAAACCCCCAGCACCAAGAACACATGGGATCGCCGATGAAGATGAACTCTCTATCCATGGACGCATCCGCCAAGCTGTTGATGCGACCCCCCCGCCTACCCGTTCTACCCTTTTTGGAGGGTAATGACGATCCTCGTCGTTCCTGGCGTGGATGAATCCAACTCTATCTCGCCGTTTTGCGTCTCGGCGATCAGTTTGGCCGAGTACGCGCCAAGCCCGGTCCCATCCTTTTTTCCATGGGTCGCGTATTTTTCGAAGAACCTGGGGCGGAATTCCTCGGGCGCCTCGCCCGCGTTCGTTATGGTGATGACGACCGCCTTCCCCGTTCGAATGTCGATGGTGACGGTTTCGCCGTTCGGCGACGCTTCGACCGCGTTCTTGCACAGGTTCGCCAACATGGAATGGCAAAGCAGGGGCTCCCCTTGGGCCAAGCGCTCCTCGCCCTCGGACGGAGGCTTTCCATCGGCGAGAAGCCTCAATTCGATCTTCTTGATCCTGGCGAGTTGCTCCAACTCGAAAAAGACCTTGCCGACGGCATCGACGAGATCGACCGGCCGCGGTCGGAATTCGTAGACGCCGCGCTCCATCTTGAACAGGTCGAGGGACAGGTTGATCATATCGAGCATGCGGCGTCCCGATTCTTCGACGCCCAGAAGCAGTTGCCTCTCCTTATCGTTCAAGTCCGAGGTCAACAGAAGAAGCTGGGGAACGCCGATGATCGATGTCAGCGGGGATTTTAGGTCGTGGCGCGTGATCCTCTCCACGTCCTCGCGGAGCTTCGCCGCCTCGATCAAATCCTCGTTCTGTTCGGCGAGGCGGCGTTGCGCGCGCGCGAGCGCGATGTGGTTCCGCACACGAGCCCGCAGCCGGTGCAGGTTGACCGGCTTGGTCACGTAATCGACCGCGCCGAGTTCGAAGCCCGCGACCTCGTCCGCGTCTTCCGATTTCGCCGTCACGAAAATGACCGGGATATCGCGGGTCTCGTCGTTGTCCTTCAACCTGCTGCAGACCTCGAAGCCGTCCATTTCCGGCATCATGATGTCGAGAAGGATCAGGTCGGGACGTTTCCTCTCGACGATCTTCAAGGCCATGGCGCCGCCGGTGGCGGCCTGGACCACGTAATCCCTGGACAGGGCCTCCCGGAGCACGTCGATGTTGGCGGGGGTGTCGTCAACCGCGAGGATGACGGGCTTGCCTTGCTCTTGGCTCCAGGACCCGCTCACGCCGCGTCGTCGAACATCTTGGCGATGGCGCGGAATTCCTCGTCGTTGTCGAGAAACGCCTGGGCGACGTCGGGATCGAAATGGCCGCCCTTGCCTTCCGCAATGATGGACACCGCCTTTTCGTGGGGCATGCCGGGCTTGTAGACGCGATAGCTGATCAAGGCGTCGTAGACGTCCGCCACCGCCATCAGGCGCGCTGAGATCGGGATGTCCTCGCCGGACAGGCCCTTCGGATAGCCCGACCCGTCCCACTTTTCCTGATGGGCGTAGGCGATTTCGCGGGCGAGGAACAGGAAGGACTGGGGCTCGCCCAACAGGGCCTCCGCCGCCTTGATGGCGTCCCGGCCGTACGTCGTGTGCTTCTTGATTTCCTCGAATTCGTCGGCCGTCAGCTTGCCGGGCTTGAGCAGGACCTCGTCCGGCACGCCGACCTTGCCGATGTCGTGAAGCGGCGCGGACTTGTACAACAGGTCGATGTTCTCGGGCGTCAGAAAATCGCGGAAGCGGGGGTGGTCCCGGAGCTTTTTCGCCAGCAGCCTGACGTAATGCTGGGTGCGGCGAATATGATTGCCGGTTTCCGGGTCGCGGGTTTCGGCGAGCGAGCCCATGGCCACCATGGTGACGTCCTGGATCTGCCCCAGTTTTTCCGTGCGCTCGGCGACCTGGTCCTCCAGGTCCCGGCGCTGGTCGTAAAGGGCCAAGTGCGTCTTGACCCGGGCGATCAGGGTCGGGGGACTTACGGGCTTCAGGATGTAATCGGCGGCGCCCAGGTTGAAGCCCTTGGCCTCGTCCATCACGTCGTCCTTGGCGGTCAGGAAGATGACGGGGATCGCCTTGGTTTCGGCGTCGGCCTTCAAACGGCGGCAGACTTCGTAGCCGTCCATGTCCGGCATCATGATGTCGAGGAGGATCAGGTCCGGTTTCTGCTTCTCGACGATCTTCAAGGCCATCTGGCCGTTGATCGCCGCCTGGACGAAGTAGTCGCCGGCGAGGATCTCCTTCACCACGTCGATGTTCGCCGGCGTGTCGTCCACCGCCAAAATCGTCTGCTTCCGGCTCATCTCGCCCCAACGGAATTAGATTATTATAATTTTAGTCTTTATATCACCTAGTATCGCCGATGCAGAATCAAAATCGTATGCCCCCAGATGGCGTTTCAAGGCCTCCACCTGGGCATGAAGCTCCGCATCGCCGACAAGGGCGAGCAGTTCGTCGGCCGCATCTTCCGCCGTGGAATCAAAATTCTCTATCTGCACCGCCAAAACGTCAAGGGCGGCGGTAATGTCTTGGGGCGCTGGGCCGTCCGTGCTTTCGCCATCCTGCTTTTCGGCGTCAGTCTTGGAAAAATCGATTTCCGTCAGCTCCCGCGCGCGATCGAAGTCATAGCTGTCCAAAGCCTTGGCGATTTCTTGGAAATGGGCCTCGGTTTCCGTTCCCCGCGCAAGGCCCAGCAGGGTTTCGCAGGTTTCCCCGGCGGTGGCGTCGAAGTTCTCGATCTGACCGCGAAGGGTTTCCAGCAGCTCCGACATTCGGGGCGCGTCGGCCGCCCCGCCGGAAGCCGGTTTCTCCGCGCCCGCGCCAAGGGCGTTGTCGATGGTTTCCAGGGTCTCGGCCAAGCGCTCCTCGACGCCGGCCATCAAGTCCTCGGACGGCGCGCCCGACGAACCGTGGAGCAAGGCCTCCAACTCGCCCGCGACCGACTGGAGCGCCACGGCCCCGATGTTTCCGGCCACGCCCTTCAGGGAATGGGCGATGCGCGTCGCGGTTTCCCGGTCCCCATCCTTCAGGCTTTGGCGCAAGCGCTCCATGGCGTCGCCCTCGGACAGACGCACCTTGCCGAGCGTCTTGCGGTAGGCCCGGGCGTTTCCGCCCATCCGCGCCAACGCGGTCTCGATGTCGAAGCCCGGAAGGTCCAGGGGGGGCGCGTCCTGGACGTCCTCCTCCTCGCGTTCGGGCGGGATCTCGCGTTCTCCCGGCGCGACCCACTTGGCGAGCGCGCCGTACATGTCCTTGGGATTGATCGGCTTGGGCACGTGGTCGTTCATGCCCGCCTCCAGGCAGCGCTCCCGGTCGCCCGCCATGGCGTTGGCGGTCATGGCGATGATGGGAAGGTCCTGGAAACGGGCGTCCCGGCGGATGGCCCGGGTGGCCGCGTAGCCGTCCATCACCGGCATCTGGACGTCCATGAGAACGCAGTCGAACGATTGCTCGCCCACCATGTCCACCGCCTCGCGCCCATTGTTGGCGATAGAGACCACCAACTGGGCCTGCTCCAACAGCTCGGACGCCACCTGCTGGTTCACCTCGTTGTCCTCGACCAGGAGGATATGAGCCCCACGAATGGGGCGGACCGCATCCCGGCCCTGCGCGGTCGGCTTGGCCGCATCCCGTTCGTCCGCCTCCGTCAGGCCGAACACGCCGCCGACGATGGTGTCGAACAGCATGGACGGCGACACCGGTTTCAGCAGAAACCCGCAGAGGTCAAGGCCCTGGGTCTTATGCACGACCTCCTCGCGCCCGTGGGCCGTGACCATGATGACGTGGGGGGCGGGGTCGATGTCGGGATGGCCCCGGATGTGGCGGGTCATCTCGACGCCGTCCATGCCCGGCATTTTCCAGTCGACGAGGGTCAGTTCGAACGGCGCGCCATCGCGCGCGGCGGACGATAGGGTTTCCAGGCCCCGCAGGCCGGACTCGGCCTCCGAGACGTCGAAGCCGAACGAGTCCAGGATGCTGCTCAGGATTTCCCGGGAATCGGGGCTGTCGTCCACCACCAGCACCCGGAGGTTCCGCAGTTCGTCCGGCAAGGTCCGCTTTTCGATTTCCCGCATCTCGTGGGGTTTGAACGCGGCGGTGAAATGGAAGACGCTGCCTTCGCCCGCCGCGCTTTCGACCCAGATCTCGCCGCCCATCATTTCGGAAAGCTGCTTGCAGATGGTGAGCCCCAGCCCGGTGCCGCCAAACTGCCGCGTCGTCGAGGTGTCGGCCTGGGAGAAGGCCTGGAACAGGCGCGACTGCTGCTCCTCGGTCATGCCGATGCCGGTGTCGCGGACCGAGAACCGCAAGATGGTCTTGTCCGGCGTTGACGACGCCAGCTCGACCCGGACCACCACCTCGCCCTTCTCGGTGAACTTGACCGCGTTGTTGGCGAGGTTGATCAGGATCTGGCCCAGCCGGAGCGGGTCGCCCATCATGCTTCTGGGAACGTCTGGATTGATGGCGATCAGGAACTCCAGGCCCTTGTCCCGCGTCTTGACGGTGATCAGGTCGCTGAGGTTGTCCATCACGTCCTCGAGCCGGAACGGGATGCTCTCCATCTCCAGCTTGCCCGCCTCGATCTTGGAGAAGTCCAGGATGTCGTTGATGATGCCCAACAAGGTGTTGGCCGCGTTGGAGATCTTTTTCACGTAATCGTGCTGCTTGGGCGAAAGGTCCGTTTGAAGCGCCAGATGGCTCATGCCGATGATGGCGTTCATCGGCGTGCGGATTTCGTGGCTCATGTTGGCCAGGAAATCGCTCTTGGCGGAGTTGGCGGCCTCCGCCTCGTCCTTGGCGCCGACCAGGTCCAGCTCCAGCTGCTTGCGCCGGGTGACCTCGGTGCCGATGCCGCAGATCAGCGGTAGGGGCGCGTCCTGAAGCCCCAGGGGGAACATCACGGTTTCGAAGAAGCGGGTCTGCTCCTCGCCGGTCACTATGATTTCCAGCTCCCGCTGCAACCCGCGCTGAAGCACCCATTTGTCGGCCTGCTCCATCTGCCCGGAGATCAGGGGATCGAAAAGGTCGGCGTGGTCCTTGCCCAGGATCTGCTCGTTGTCCAATCCCAAGGCGTCCTCGAAGCGGTTGTTGACGTAGACGTACTTGTCCTTCGGATGCTTCAGGAAAACGATGTTGTTCATGTTGGACAGGATCGATTCCATGTGCGCCTGGGTCTGGCGCTGCTGCTTTTGGGTTTTGTCGATCTTTCTCTTGAGCGCGCGATCCTCGGTGATGTCGCGGACGGTGGCGAAGAAACGCTGGACGACCCCGTTCTCGTCCTTCAGGGGCGAGATGAAGGTGTAGGACCAGAACAGCTCCCCGTCCTTGCGGCGGTTTTCGATCTCGCCCTGCCAGATGCTCCCGCCGAGGATGGTGTCCCAGAGCTTGGCGTAGAACTCCTTGGACTGATTCCCGGATTTCAGCACCCGGGGGGTTTCTCCGATCAGGTCCTCGGACGCGAAGCCCGTGACCTCGCAGAACCGGGCGTTGGCGTATTCGATGACGCCGTCGAGGCCGGTGATGAAGATCGCCGATTGGTTCTGCTCCACCACCTGGGACAGCACCCGCCGCGCGCCTTCGGATTCCCTGCGGGCTTCCTCGGAGCGAAGGGACAGCATGCCATGGGTGACGTTGTCCGCCAGATGCTCCAAGGTCTGGACGGTGTTCATGTCGAAGCCGTTCGGCTCGGATGCGTAAACGACGACGCAGCCCAGAACCTCGTCTTCCTTCTTCAAGGGAATGGAGAGGACGGATCGGAAGTCCCGCGCCCGCGCCGCTTCGATCCAGGGGCGGAAATCCGGATCCTTCTCGACATCCTCGATCAGGATCGTTTCCCCGGTGGCGATGGATCGACCCACGGGACCTCGGCCGTGTTCGTCCTCCTGGTCCCAGGAGAACCGGCCCTCTTCCAGGTATCCCTCGTCGAACCCGGCCTCGGCGATCGGCGTGACGGTCTTTTCCGGCTCAGGATCGACTAGGCCGATCCAGGCGAGCGACTGTTCGTTCACCTGGACGATGATCTGGCAGATCATCGAAAGCAGCTCTTGCTCGTCCCGCGCCTGCAGAACGGCCTCGTTGCTGAGGCTCAGCGTTTTGAGGTCGCGGTTGGACCGGGCGATCTTCAACTCCGCGTCCTTGCGCATCGAAATGTCGCGGACGGTTCCTGTGAAGAAGCGATCGCCTCCGCCGAAGCTTTCCGCGACCGAAAGATCCATGGGGAAGACCGATCCGTCCTTGCGCAATCCGACCACTTCGCGGCTGCCGCCCAGGATGCCGCTTTCCCCGGCTTCCAGGTATCGCCTGAGGTAGCCGTCGTGCCGGGAGCGGTCGGGCTCGGGCATCAGCATGGAGACGTTGCGGTCCAGAACCTCGGCCTTTGCGTATCCGAAAATCCGCTCCGCCGCCGGGCTGAAATCGCGCATGATGCCGTCGGGTCCGATAACGATGATGCCGTCCACCGCCGTGTCGATGATGCTGCGAAGCCGCTCGGTCCGCTCCTCGACCCGGTTCTCCAACTCGTCGCGGGCTTCGCGCATGGAGCGGGACGCCCGCTCGCCGAGCATGACGGTGAACAACGTCGCCGCCAGGGACACCGCCAGCGTGATGCCGCTGATGAACCACAGATTTCGACGGAGTCCCTCATAACCCGCCATGGCCTCGGCCACGTCGATTTCCGTCGTGATCCCGAGCCCCAGGTCGTGGCTCCACCACCAGGCCCCCATGACCGGGACGCCCCGGTAATCCCGGTATCCGGACGTGTCCACGATCATATCGGCGTGGGGGTCGCCCTTTTCCCCGCGCGCCGGAAGCGCCTGGCCCATCCGGATCGCGCTCTCGGCCATGCGGGTCAAGGGTTGGTCCGCGCGCGGGACGGGGGACCGGTGTCCCTCGACCATGTCGCCGCCGGGATCGCGGACCTGGATGGTCAGGATCTCCGCATCCCCCTGTTCGAGAAGGCCGATCTCTAAAAGATGTTTCCTGAACCGGCTTTCGGTGACCATCCGCCCCTGGCTGTCGATGGCGTAGCTTTCGCCCGATTGCCCCACCCGTCCATGGCGCAAGATCTGGGACAGGCGGCCTTCGGGCAGCATCCGTTGGGTCAGCACCGCAAGGACGGTTCCGTTTGCGTCCCGGATCGGAGCCGCGAAGAACATGGAATAGTTTTTCTTCTCGACCGGCGCGTCGGTTCCGGCTCCAACGCGGATTTCGACATCGGACGGAATCGGGGGAACGAAGACCGTCTCCCCCTTGAAGACCCTGGCCAGAAGGTCCGGCCTGTGAACGGCGATCAGATTCTTCGAGCCGAGGTTCGCGTCGCGCCGCGACCCGATGCTGACGTTGTCCGGGCTGATGATGAAAAAGCCCAGATCGCCGAATTCGACCTCCCAATTGGCGATGAACCGGCGCGCCTCGGCGAGCGCGTAGGATTTCTTGAGCGATTCCGCGTCCGGAGGGACCTGAAGCAACAGCTTGGCGATCGCCGCCAGTTCCGGATCGCGGCCGAGGCCGCCAAGGAACGACTTGCGCTCCTCGGCCCAGATCTCCAGCCTTTCCAGGGTTCCGTGCAGTACGACCTTGATGTCGCCCTCGGCCGATGTGATCGCCACTTGCCTGTTTTGCTTCAGGGTGAAGAGGACCGAACCGGCGACGAAGGCCACGATGAGGCTGACGCCGACGAGCGCGAGCCCCCGGAACCGCTTGGACCCGAACAACTGGACCAGGGCTTGGTCGGAGACCAGGCGGGGAAGCGTCATGGCGGCGACGAGGGACAAAGCCAGGACAAGGGCCGCGGCGGCGGCGAGCCACCACGCGGTTTCCAGGATGACCTCGGGCTCGTCGATGGGCGCGCCTCCGACTTCCACGGGGATCCATTTGGTCCGTATGGACCGCACCTCTTGCGGCGAGAGGGCGTTCAGGCCCTTGTCCAGGATCGAGACCAGCTCCGGCCAGTCGGAGCGGACGCAGATCCGCAGATGCTGATGGGGAAGCCCGGCGTCGGCGGCGATATGCAGGTTGGCGAGTCCGTTTTCCTGGATCAGATGGCTGACCACGCCCAGATTGTCCACATAGGCGTCGACCTCGCCGACGGCGAGCGCCTTCAGCCCGTCCAGCGGGGAGGGGACCTCCACGATCGGCGTGCCGGGATAGTGCTCGCGGCCGAGGTCGACCACGGCGTAGCCCGCCGCCATGGCGACCCGGTTCTTGGCCAAGTCGCCCAGATGCCGGATCGAACGGAAATCATGGCGGGTCACCACCACCCAGGGCACGGACGTCACCGGCCGGGTGAAGCGGAGGTATTTCTCCCGCTCCGGCGTGGCGGCGCAGATGGACAGGAGGTCGAGGGTCCGTGTCTTCGCGCCGTCCAGGACCTGCGGCCAGGTCAGGCCCTTCTGGTGCTCGATGGAAAGCCCCAAACGCTGCCCGACGAGCCGGAGAACGTCGGCGGAAAAGCCCAGGTGCAGCCCCTTGTCGTCCACATAGTCGAACGGCGGCCACGCCGGATCGACGCCGAGGCGCAAGGTCGGATGCGCGCGGACCCATTCCCGCTCCTCCGCGCTCAGAAGCTCTTCCTCGCCGCCGCCCGCGTCCCCTTCGGGCCCCCAGCGCGTGGCGATTTCCTTTTTATCCGCGGCGCTGATTTTCCGAAGGCCCGCGTTCACGGTTTCCAGCAATTTGGCGTTTCCCTCGCCCACGGCCGCGAACCAGTCGTTCTGATAGAGAAGCTGGCTGTTGTAGACGGGGTAGTCCTTCGAAAGTCCCTGGCGCTTCAGAAAGAACAGCGCCGTCGGGCTGTCGGCGGCGAAGGCGCGGATGGCGTTGCTTTTCAGCGCGGCCATGATGGCCTCGTAGCTCGGATACCCGACGATGTCCGCGCCCGGGACCTTTTCCTTCAGGAATCCTTCGACGAAATCCCCGGACAGCACGCCGATGCGATACGCCGCGAGCTCGTTCATCTTCTGGATCGGCGGCAGGCCGCGATGCAGGAAGGCCTGGGTGTCCGTCTTGGCCAGCGCGACGCCGTAATCGAGGAATTTGTCCCGTTGTTCGTTGAAGAACAGGCCGGCGTGGATATCCGCCCGCCCCTCGCCCACCATTCGGAGCGTCTCGTCCCAGGACGCGGGCTTGAAATCGATGGCGATCCCGGTCTTTTCCGACCACAGGCGCCACTGGTCGATGATCATGCCGGCCGCGCGGCCCTGTTCGTCGGTGAAATGAAAGGGAACGCAGTCGGAGCAATAGGCGATGGAGACCTTCTTCTCGGAGGCGGCGTCCGCGAACGCCCCGGGGGACATCGCGACAAGGAGCGCCAAAAGGCGAAGAACCCCGAACGCCTTGCGCAACGCGCGCCTTTTTGGCGTGGAACGACCCATGCTCCCCCCAAGAAATCCAGGATTTCTTTTCCCGATCCGGATTTTGCACCCTAGATTATATTTATTCAAGAAAGTCTGCCGCATTCGCGGGCCTCCGCGAACGCGGCGTTCGTATCCAAATAGCGCTTTCCACGCCCAACGCTCGCCCATCCATATCGAACGAAAGCAGAGCCGATGGTCGCAATTCAATTATTCTGACCAGTGGCGCTCAATTAATCGTAGTTTGATGTTGCGCTTGAAAATCTCCGTGGTATATACTTTTTTCCACTCAACGGTGTTAAACGCATTGGACGCGCCTAGGGGCCTTAAATGGGAAGCAACCTGATCAGCCGCAACGTCGTCATCGACGGTCGAAGGACAAGCCTTCGCCTCGAAATCGAAATGTGGCAGGCCTTTGACGAAATCTGCGAGCTTGAAGGTCTCACCAGAAACCAGCTCTGCGCCATGATCGAGGCGCGCCGCAGCAACTCCAGCCGCACCTCCGCCGTTCGCGCTTTCGTTGTAACATATCTCCGAGTAGCGGCGTTCGACAACGAAAAAAGATCAAGGGAAACCAACAAGCGGCTTCGCGAACTCGTATACGATTGACCGCGCCGCGCCGCTTTCGCGTCAGGACCGATAATCGCCCCATACCAGTGGTCAACTTTATGACCGCCGGCGTCAGTCCTTGCCGGTGTAATGCTCCGGCCAATTGCGCTTGACCGCCGCGCCGCCGGATTTCAGGGCGTGGCAACTGTCGATCAACGGGGGCTTCCCGCCGCCCTCGCCGTGGCGACGCCGACGCGCGGCGCGGACCGCCTGGTGGGCCGTGGTCGCGATGGGGCCCAGCAACAGCTCGCGCAGATGGGTGCAGCCCGCCTCGTCGGCTAGGCGTTCCGCCACCGCCTTGCGCCATCCGGGTCCGAGGGTCAGCCCCACCAAGCCCCCGACCCCGTCGGGAACCCGCGCGCAGGCGTCGAAGGGCCCGGCGTCCACGGCGGCGTCGATGGCCTTGACCGTCATGTCCTCATCGATGGTGACGCGGACCTGGATCAGGTGGACGGGCTCCCCGGCGGCGACGCCGTCACGATCCGCGTTTTCGAAACTGTAGGTCTTGGAGTCGGTTAGAACGGCCTCGATGTCCCACAGACCGTCGTCGCGCCGATAGCCCTTGCACAGGATATCGCGCGAATGAATGTGGCTTCGCGGCCCGGGCTTGGAAAGCGGCATGGAGACTCAAGCGCCGTAGCGGTCTCCGAACACGTAGGCCGTGGTCTCCTTGATGTCCTCCTCCAGCTCGCTCTTCACGGTGGCGTAGAGGTCGCGAAGGGACACCATGCCCACGATCTTGCCGTTGTCCACCACGGGCAAGTGGCGGAAATTGCGGACCCGCATCAGCTCCAACGCGTCGCCCGCCGTGTCGCCAGGGGCGAGCGTGTCGGGGCTCTTGGTCATGATTTCCTTGAGCGTCGCAGACTTCGGGTCCAGCCCCTGGGAGACGAGCCGCCGGGTGACGTCGCGCTCGGTGACCACGCCTTGAAGCAAGCCGTCCTCGTTGGTGACCACGACGCAAGCCACGTCGCATTCGGCCATTTGACGGGCGGCCTCGTAAACAGTGCTGTTTTCCGGCAGCTCGCAGATATTCTGCTCTCTGACCACGTCGGGAATGATCTTGCGGTGCATATCGAATTCCTTTTATGCCAAGCCTGTCCCCATAATGGAACGCAAGTGTACTACTTAGGCATCGGTGAAGGGAAGTTTAAGAGGCGGACGTTATCCATCCGCCGCCCAAAACCCTGTCCCCATCGTAGAAAACGCAAGCCTGGCCGGGCGCGATGGCCTCGAAGGGTTGGTCCAACAGCACCCGCGCCGCGTCCTCCCCGCCCCCGATCAAGACGGCGTTTACCGGAGCGTGCATGGACCGGAGCTTCACCCGGACCGTCATGGACTCGGGCGGGCGCTCTCCGGGGCCGATCCAGTTGACGTCGCGAACGGAGACCTCGGACCCCATCAGCGCCTCGCGCGGGCCGATGACCACGCGCCGGGTTTCCGGCTCCAGACGGATCACGAATCGCGGCTCGGGCGTCCCAAGCCCCAGCCCTCGTCTTTGGCCCACGGTGTAGCGGATGATCCCGTCGTGGCGGCCGAGAACCGCGCCGTCACGATCGACGATGTCGCCGGGCGCGGCCGCGTCCGGACGCATCCCCGCGACCACGTCGGCGTAGCCCCCGTCGGGAACGAAACAGATGTCCTGACTATCGGGCTTGTCCGCGACCGGAAGGGCGAGGCGCCGGGCCTCGGCCCGCACCTTCTCCTTGTCCCAGCCGCCGAGCGGGAAACGAATGGCGCCCAACTGCTCCCTGGTGGTGGCGAACAGGAAATAGCTCTGGTCCCGCCGGGAGTCGGCGCCGGCCAGAAGCTCGGGCCCGTCCGGGCCGCGCCGCCAGCGGGCGTAATGGCCGGTGGCGAGCGCGTCCGCGCCCAAGGCCTTCGCCCGCGCCAACAGGTCCCGGAACTTGACCGTCTGGTTGCAGCGCGCGCAGGGCAGCGGCGTCTCCCCTCGAACATAGCTGTCGGCGAAGTCGTCGATCACGTCCCGACGAAAGATATCCTCCATGTCGAGGACGTAATGGGGAATCCCGATGGCGTCGGCGACGCGCCTGGCGTCGATGGCGTCCGACGCCCCGCAGCAGGCGTTTGTCCGCGCCGGCGCCCGCCCGGAACCGTAAAGGCGGAGCGTCGCCCCGATCACCTCGTAGCCCGCCTCCGCCAAAAGCGCGGCGGTGACGGAGCTGTCCACACCGCCCGACATGGCCACCACCACGCGTCCCCCGTCGGGATTATCCAGGTCCAGATCGATCATGACCGGAATGTCGCCCGAGCGGCTCTGGAATTCAAGGAATTGGCTGAAGCGGTGGACCGGCAGGCGGCCGAGGCCGTCCGCGTCTTCGATCCCGACATCTGCGGGACGGGGACCATTTCGCAGCATATGGACAAGGCGGCCGCGACCTTGAGCGCCAGATCGAAAACCGTCTCGTTCCCGGCGAAACGCCCTGGTATTTCGTCTTATACGAACCCCGTTTGATTCGTTCCGAATCAAACGGAAGCGCGAGACGCTCAGCGCCGCGCGGGCTTTGTTTTTACTGGTGGCGAAGGGGCGATGCCATCATTTCCACGATTATCCAAATCGTGGGATGGGTTTGAAGTTTTTGGTTTTCTGTAGCTTTTTCGAAAGGCGCCTAGCTGATAAAGACGGGGGCGGAAGTACGCAAGCGGCTTGATCAGGTCCTTCGACCGCTGATCGCCGATGTTAGGACTTGGTCACAAGGCATTGACCCATTCGCCTTCCACCTCGCCTTCGATCGGCGTGTCGGTCCGGTTCCCCCATTCCACCCATGAACCATCGAAAACGGACGCGTGGCCGTGGCCGATAAGGTTCAAGGCGAAGACCGTCAAGGCCGCCGTCATGCCGGAACCGCATGAGGTGATTACGGGTTTATCCAAATTCACCCCGGCCTCCGTGAACTTCGCGATCAACCGATCGGCAGGCAGGAAGACGCAGTCGTTTCTGATATCGATCAGTTCCGTAAACGGGATATTGATGCTTCCGGGGATTCGTCCCTTGCGTTTTGTCGGTTGGGGCTCCCGCCCGACGCCTTCGAAACGGCGACGGCTGCGGCAGTCGATAACCTGTTCTTCTCCGGTTGAAAGGTTGTCCATGACCTGCCTCGCCGTGCGGTGCAAAGACGTCTCGAATTCTGCCTTGTAATGGGTTGGAGGAAAGGAGAACTCGCCCACTTGCAGTCTGCGGCGTTCTCTCAGCCAACGCCGCAATCCCCCTTCAAGAAGACGAACGTCCGTGTGCCCAAAAAGGCTGAACATCCACCACACCCTGGCGGCGGCCGAATAATTGCCGTTGCTGTCATAGACGATCACCGAGTGGCCGTTTTCGATCCCAAGCGCGCCAACCGCCTCGGCGAAAATCTCCACCGTCGGAATCATGTGGGGAAAGGGCGAGTCCTGGTCGCAGATGGAATCGATGTCGAAATAGACGGCGCCCGGAATATGGCGGAGCTGGTATTCCGACAGCGCGTTGCGCTCGGATGTCGCCAGGAAATGGGTGGCGTCGATCACCCGCACCTTGGGGTCGGTCAAATGTCCGTCAAGCCATTCGGTGGAAACCTGCATGTCGGCTTTGTCGGCTTGCATCGATCCTACACTGCCAGGTCGGGGGTCAGATTCACTTCGCCGGTATCGTGGTTCACGCTGACGCTGTAGCTCTGGCCATCCGAGAACTGTACGTTCTCGACGTTTTTCAGCGTGTCGGTTTCGCTCACGTTTCCGTTCTCGTCCATGTGTTCGAAGATCAAGGTCTCGGCGGCGTCATCATAACTGATCTCGTATTCGCCGAACGCCCCTTCCAGGAACGCTGTGTCAAGGCCGGCGCCGCCATCCAGATAATCGTCGCCCACCCCCCCGTTCAGGATATCGTCCCCAAACAGGCCCTTTAGGACATCATAACCGTCGCCACCGGCAAGAACGTTCGACCCGTCATCCCCTTCAATCTGATCGTCGTAGTCCGACCCAATCACGTTTTCGATGGAGTCCAGGGTGTCGGTTCCGGTGACGGCGCCGTTTTGGTCCGTCTCGGTCGCCGTCCCCCCGCCCAGATAAACGGTGACATTTCCGCTCGCCTCGGCGTAACTGGCGGTGTCGGTTCCCTCGCCCCCAATGAGTTTATCGTCGCCCGCGCCTCCATCCAGGGTATCGCTTCGGTAAACGCCGATCAGCGTGTCATCGCCCCCGTCACCACTCATGTAGGAACCGTCCAGCCCTTGCCAGAACTTGCCTTCGATATAGTCGTTGCCGTCGCCTCCGTGGACATCGGCGACATAATGGCCGTGGTCGAATTCGATGCGGTCGTCTCCGTCGCCGCCGAGCACTGTCTTGGTCCCGCCCTTGCTGACGATATGGACGGCCGCGCCGCCGTCGCCCAGTGAAAGTTCATCGTTGCCGGACGAGAGATCTACGCGCACGGCCTCATCGGTGGCGCCGATGCTGATGGCGTCATCCGCCGCGCTGCCGATGATGTGGGCGCCCAGTTCCACAGGCTCGCCCGAGGCGTCGAAACGCTGGGTCACGATCCCCAATTGCATGTTGCTCCAGGAAACAGCGAAACCACCATCGGGCAAGGCGTCAACCGTTGGCATGGCCTCGTAATTCCGGGAAGCCGCCGTCGTGGAAACGGTGAATTCGTCATAGCCGGGCTTCGAGCCATCCCGGGAAACCGGATTGCCGTCGGCATCGAAGCGCTGGGCGGAGATGTCAGGACCCGACGTGCTGAAGTAAGTGGATTTCCAAATGGCGATGAAGCCGCCATCGGGCAGAGGCGCCAGATCCGGATCGTCTTGCGTTTCCGCCGAATGCAGATTGACCATGGCCGGATCGCCGATCGGGGTTCCGTCGGCCTCGAAGACCTGCACATAGGAATCCCGGTCGCCAATGGGATAGGAATTCTCGGGATTGAGGGTCGTCCAGGCGATCGCGAAACGCCCTCCCTCCAGGACGACGATCGAGCTTTGATCATAGGCCCCAGGGGAACTCACCGGCATTGGGGACACCAAGTAATCGCCAGCGTCTTCCGCCTCGGGGCTCCATTTTACCGGTTCTCCCTGCGCGTCGAACCGGCGCGCATAAAGATGTGTGTCGCCGTAATTGATTTGCGACTTCCAGACCACCACGAAACCGCCGTCGGGAAGGGCCGCGATCTCGCTTTGCTTCGCCGTGGCTCCGGCGCTGTCCTTTACCATCAGGGCGTAGGTCAGCGTCTGAGTCTCGCCCGCCGCCAGATAGTCGAAGGCTTCCGAGCCGCTGTCGAAGCTCCAGTTGAGCGTTCCAGACGTCTCGCCATCGGCGATGACGTCTTCCGCGTTCACGGACAGGAAACTGGCAAGGGTCGCAATATCGGGGGTGAGGGCCCCGTCACCGGTTCCCATTGCCTCCACGGAAGTCACGGAAACCGAGATCTCGTCCGAAAGGTCCACATCCTTGACCGAAAGGGTTCCGTTGGTTGAAGTCCGAAATCTGCTCCAACGCATCGCCAAGAACGGATTGGATGTCGGCGAATGCGGTGGCAAGCGTCTCGAACCTGGCCTCGAAGCCTTCGGTAAAGCTGGGGAATTCCGCTTCTCCCTGGCCGTCGGTCCCGTCCTCTTCCCCACCGGCCGCGGTGTCGAAATCGGCGAGTTCCTCCAGGTCCTCGCCTTCCATGGCCTCGTCGTCGCCGTCCAGACCGTAACGGTTGGCGTTGCCGCCTTCGGGTAGCGCGTCGAGCGCGGCGCCGAATTTCTCGAGCACCCCTTCGTCGTCCAGGAATCGAACGACGGACGGCGAACATACGCCACCAAGCTGGCGTCCAACGGCGTGTCGGCGCGGGTTCTTATGGAACTGGGCGGTTGGCGAAACCTATCCACCGCGCAACGATACCTGGACGTCAACGACGACATGACACAGGCTGCGGTGGAGTTAGGCCGTAAACTCATAAATGTGATTCCCCCGGAGGCGGATTTGTGATTCACGTTTTTCGTCAGCCGAGAGGGGAACGATGAACCGTCGTCGTTATGAGTTGACCGATTTCGAGTGGTCCGTGATCCGGCCGCTTTTGCCCAACAAGCCGCGCGGTGTTCCGCGTGTCGATGACCGCCGGGTGTTGAACGGCATCCTGTGACGGTTCCGGACGGGATCGCCTTGGGTGGATGTTCCGAAGCGTTACGGCCCTCACACGACCTGCTACAACCGCTTTGTCCGGAAGCGCAAGGCCGGGATGTGATACCAAGCGGCGCGAGCCATGACTCGCGATCGCTTGGCAGCCTGCGAAGCGG
>CAYFNC010000056.1:0-21012 GCA_964344345.1 uncultured Hyphomicrobiales bacterium
CACCCATCTCTTGCCCTAATCCCTACAATCCCGGACCATTCCGCAACAAGCTCCGAACGTTTTCTATAAAGGCGGTCTCGAGAAACACGGAGGCGGCCGTCGCCCCCCTACTCCGCCGCGTCCAGCGCCGCCATCACGTGGTCGCGGACCGCGTCCATCTCCTCCGTCACGCGGCCAAGAAGCGGTTCGCTTTCGGCGGCGAACTTCTCGTCCCATTTGTCGAAGTGGATCAGGTCGCCCAAGGGCAGGCGCGAACGCCATCCGGCTTTCTCCAGCTCCGGCCGTTCGTGGAAATGCGTGACGCAACCCAGGCACAGGTAGGCGATGGGAACGACGCGTTTCGGCAGGCCCAGGATTTCCTTCAGCTCGCCCTTGTCCATGATGCTGACCCAGCCGACGCCGACGCCCTCGCAGCGGGCGGCGAGCCACAGGTTCTGGACCGCGCAGACGCTGCTGTAGAGGTCCATCTCCTTTTGGTGGGTGCGCCCGACGACCACGGGGCCGGAGCGGTCGCGGTCGCAGGTGACGCAGATGTTCAAGGGCGATTCCAGAATGCCTTCCAATTTCAGCTTGGCGTAGGTCTGTTGCTTTTCGCCCTCGAACATGGCGGTCGCCTCGGCGTTGGCCTTGACGAAGGCGGCGTGGACCCGTTTTTTCACCTCCTCGTCCCGGACCAGGACGAAGTCCCACGGCTGCATGAACCCCACCGACGGCCCGTGGTGCGCCGCGACCAGGATGCGGGCGAGCGTCGAATCGGGAATGGGGTCGGACGTAAACTGGCCGCGCACGTCGCGGCGGTTGAAAACCGTTTTGTAAAGGGCGGCGCGCTCCTCGGCGCCGAAGGCGTGCTTGTTTTCCATGTTCATTCCCCTTCGCCTGGAAAACGAGGCGACCTTGACCAGGCGTCGCCATATGTCCTTCGGGCCGGTCTTCTGACTTGGGCTCGTCCCTCCCGGACGCCTTCCCGGCGTTGGCCAGTGGCGTCGTGTCCGGTCGGTCCCCCTTCACAGCGCTGGGCGCGTCGCGGATTTTCGCCGCGTTCCCGATTCTCCCGCATGGGGCTCCCGAAGAAAGGCAGATTGGCCCAGCTTCGCCGACGTGTCCAGGGCGTTGGAGAACTAATTGATGCGTAAATCAATTGCGCCGTTATAATTGCGGCGGTTATGGGAAGATGGGGCCCGCGGCAGAACGCCGTGGAAAGCGATAGAACATGGCCGAAGACGGCACAGACGCGGGATTCCTGGCGTTCCAGGAAAAGGCGAAGGGCGCCAACATCAACGAGCAGACCCTGCTCGCGACCGATTACCTCAACCATTTCAACGAGATCATCATGATCATGGAAATGGTTCCCGACATGCCAGAGATTCTTGAGGAAGCCCAGGAGTGGCGGCCCAAGACCTATCAGGAGCACTTCCGCGACAGCGCCTTCACGGACAAGGATCTGGCCATCGAGGCTTACGACCACGTTCCGGCCAAGCACCGCCAGCCCTTCGAGCAAACCATCGAGCAGATGAACGGCCTGGTCGCCAGCACCCTGGCGCGGCTGGAGCAGGACGTGGCCTCGGGCGACGCGGAAGTCATGCGGCTCACCGCCACCAACGGGTCCCAGCTTCTGCAGCGCCTGATGGACCACGCGTCCGGCATCATCCACGGCGGCGACAAGACCATGCAGCAGGACGAAATCGACGCCATGCTCGGCTGATGCGCCTTGCGAACCCGCCTTCGACATGAGACTCTTGGCCCCGATGACGGAACGTAATTTGGAGCGCGATCCATGAAGATTTTCGCAGCGGCAGCAACCGTCGCCGCCGTCCTGGGGGCGAGCGCCGCCTGGGCGGGCGATCAGGTGTTCGTGACCATCGGCACCGGAGGCGTGACCGGGGTCTACTATCCGACCGGCGGCGCCATCTGCAAGCTGGTGAACCGGCACAGGAAGGAGCACGGGGTCCGTTGCACGGTGGAGAGCACCGGGGGCTCGGTCTACAACGTCAACGCCATCCGGACGGGCGATCTGGACCTTGGCGTGGCCCAGTCCGACGTGCAGGCCGCCGCCGTCAACGGAACGCGGTCGTTCGAGAAAAGCGGACCGTTCAAGGAGCTTCGCGCCGTCTTCTCCATCCATCCCGAGCCGCTGCACCTGATGGCGCGCTCCGATTCCGGGATCGCGTCCTTCGCCGACCTGAAAGGCAAGCGGGTCAACATCGGCAACCCGGGTTCTGGCCAGCGCGCCACCACGGACCTGCTGATCGCCCACCACGGCTGGGACAAGGGGGCGTTTTCCCTCGCCGCCGAGTTGAAATCGGCGGAGCAGTCCAAGGCGCTCTGCGACAACAAGCTGGACGCGGCGTTCTTCACCGTCGGCATCCCCAACGCGTCCATCACCGAGGCGAGCACGCTTTGCGACGCCGCGCTCGTGCCCATGGCGGGCGACTGGGTCGACGCCTTCATCGGGAAATACCCCGCCTACGCCAAGGCGACGATCCCGGGCGGCATCTATCGCGGCAACGACGCGGGCGTGAAGACCTTCGGCCCCAAGGCCACGTTCGTGACCTCGTCCAAGGTCTCGTCCGACGTGATCTACCACGTGGTCAAATCGGTGTTCGAGAACTTCGACCGTTTCCGCAAGCAGCACCCGGCGTTCAAGACCCTGGATAAGGCGGCCATGGTCAAGGACGGCCTGTCCGCGCCGCTGCACGAAGGGGCTTTGCGGTACTATCGCGAGGCCGGGCTGATCAAGTAGGTTGGCTCCCGGGATACGCATTATCCTCGTCATGCCCGTGCTTGACGCGGGCATCCACGGATTCCAGCCTTTCCGGCGCGGGACTTTCGCTCCGAGCCGGATTTCGTGGATGGCCGGATCAAGTCCGGCCATGACGCGGCGCGATTGTTGATGCGGAGGAATTGGGGGGACAGGCCATCCAGGACGGCGCGGCCAAGTTCGTCGAATCCGAAACCGGCGCCTTCCGGGCCACGGGCGCGCCCGGCCTGATCCTGGCCGGGGTGGCGCTGGCGTGGTCGTCGTTCCAGGTCTGGATCGCGTCTCCCCTGCCCTTCATCGTCGGGTTCGGCGTGTTCAACGAGACCGAGGCCCGGTCCATCCACCTGGCCTTCGCCATTTTTCTGGCCTTCGCCGCCTTTCCGGCGCGAAAGGGCGGGCGGTGCGGGGCGTTCGACTGGGCGCTCGGCGCGGCGGCGGCTTTTTCGGCGGCGTACCTGTTTCTGTTCCACGAGGCGCTTTCGGCCCGGCCGGGGCTTCCCACGACCATGGACCTCGCGGTGGGAATCGGCGGCGCGGTCTTGCTGCTGGAAGCCACCCGCAGGGCGCTCGGTCCGCCGTTGATGGTGGTGGCCGGGGTGTTTCTGGCCTACGTCTTCCTCGGCCCTTACGCGCCCGACGTGATCGCGCACAAGGGCGCGTCGCTGGCCAAGACCGTCAGCCATCAGTGGCTGGGCACCGAGGGCGTGTTCGGCGTTCCGCTCGGCGTGTCCACCAGCTTCGTGTTCTTGTTCGTGCTGTTCGGCGCGATCATGGAGCGGGCCGGAGCCGGTCAATGGTTCATCGCCGTCGCCTTCTCCCTTCTCGGCCACATGCGGGGGGGACCGGCCAAGGCGGCGGTGGTCTCCTCCGCGTTGACGGGCCTGATCTCGGGCTCGTCCATCGCCAACGTGGTGACCACCGGGACTTTCACCATCCCCTTGATGAAAAAGGTGGGGTTCCCGCCGGAAAAGGCCGGCGCCATCGAGGTGGCGTCGTCCACCAACGGCCAGCTCACCCCGCCGATCATGGGCGCGGCGGCGTTCCTGATGATCGAATACGTGGGCATTTCGTACATCGAGGTGATCAAGCACGCCTTCCTGCCCGCCGTCATCTCCTACGTCGCGCTGGTCTACATCGTCCATCTCGAAGCCATGAAGGCGGGCATGAAGGGCCTGGCCCGGCCCGAACCGCCCAACTGGATCCGAACGGCCATCGCCTTCGCCGGAACGGTTGTGGGGATGGGGTTGTTGACGGCGGCGGTCTATTGGGGGCTCGGCTGGATCAAGGGCTGGGCCGGGGCGGCGTCGCCCTGGATCGCGGCGGGGATGCTGGCCCTCGCTTACGCCTTGCTGGTCGGATACGCCGCCCGTTTCCCCGAACCGGTGCTGGACGACGTGGGGGCGGAGGGCGCGGTCCTGCCCAGACCAGGGCCAACCATCAAGTCGGGGCTCTATTTCCTGCTGCCCGCCGTGGTGCTGGTGTGGTGCCTGGCGGTGGAGCGGCTTTCGCCGGGGCTGTCCGCCTTCTGGGGCGCCATGGCCATGGCCGCGGTCGCCCTGACCCACAAGCCGCTCAAGGCCGCCCTTCACGGCGCGCCCCCCGTTCCGATGATCCTCGAAGGCGCGGGGGACGCTCTGTTCGGCATGATCGGCGGCGCGCGCAACATGGTGGGCATCGGCGTCGCCACGGCGGCGGCGGGGATCGTGGTGGGCTCGGTGACGCTGACCGGCATCGGGCTGGTGATGACCGAGTTCGTGGAGTTCATATCGGGCGGCAACCTGATTCTGATCCTGGTCTTCACCGCCATGATCAGCCTGATCCTCGGCATGGGCCTGCCGACCACGGCCAACTACATCGTGGTGTCCACCCTGATGGCGCCGGTGATCGTGGGGCTTGGGGCCGAGGCCGGGCTCGTCGTGCCATTGATCGCGGCGCATATGTTCGTGTTCTATTTCGGAATCCTGGCGGACGACACGCCCCCGGTTGGCTTGGCCGCCTACGCGGCGGCGGCGATTTCCGGGGGCGATCCGATCCGCACCGGGCTGCAAGGCTTCGCCTACGACATCCGCACCGCGATCCTGCCGTTTTTGTTCATCTTCAACACCGAACTGCTGCTGATCGGCATTACCGGTCCCGGGCACCTGGCGATGACGATCACCATGGCCTTGGCGGCCATGATGCTGTTCGCGGCGGCGACCCAGGGATGGTTCCTGGTCCGCAGCCGATGGTGGGAAACCGCCGCGCTGCTGCTGGTCGCCTTCACGCTTTTCCGGCCCGGGTTTTGGCTGGACATGGCGATTGCGGAGTTCGAGCCCCTGCCCCCCGCCCGCATCGAGGCCCTGGCGGGCGCCGCGCCCAAGGACGGAACGTTGCGCCTGCGCGCCGTCGGCGAGGACAACGCGGGCGACGTGATCGACCGAACCGTGCTGCTGCCCCTGGGCGGGGCGGGAAGCGGGGCGGAGCGGCTCGCCCGCGCCGGCCTGGAATTGTCGTTCGAAGACGACGGCGGCGTGGTCGTGGACGCGGCGGCCTACGCCAGCCCGGCGGCCGATGCCGGGCTCGACATGGACTGGCGCATCCTCGCCGTCGAGGTCGAGCGCGACCGGCCGCCGCGCCAGATCGCCTATCTTCCCGCGCTCGCCCTTTTCGGGCTGGTAACGCTCACCCAATGGCGACGGCGCGCGATACAACAGAAAAGTCTAATATTTACAGATGATTAGCACAACACCCCACCCGGTTTTTGGCTTGACAGCCCCTGGGGCGGCCTTTACTGTTGCGACGCACATACGGCGCGACACCGGCCGATAGGGGGGAATCCGGGCATTGTCGAAGACCGAAGGTCCCGCCCCCGAACCGCTTGACGACCTACAGGCTCGCATAGACCGGGCCAAGGAGGAAAGCGGGCCAAAGTCGCCGAAACCCGCCCTGGGCGGAAAGGACATGTCCGGAATGGGCATGGCGCTCCGGATCGGGGTGGAGATGGTTTCGGCGCTGGCTGTCGGGGTGGGCATCGGGCTCTTGCTCGATTATTGGCTGGAGACGGCGCCGTGGTTTTTGGTAGTGTTCTTCTTCCTCGGCGCGGGCGCCGGGATCATGAACGTCTACCGGGCCGCCTCGGGCATCGGCATGGCCCCCGGATACGGCATGGCCGAGGGGGGACGGGACGGAACCCGGGGCGCGAAAAAAAACGCTGATAACGACAAGGGCCCCGAATAGGGTCACAGGGACGGACAGAGCGAGGCGGGGGAGACCGTGGCCAATCCTCTTCATCAATTCCAGGTCAACACCGTGGTGCCGATCGAACTCGGCAGCTTGGACGCCTCGCTGACCAACGCCGGGATTTTCATGGTCCTTTCGGCGGCGGCCGTGACCCTGTTCCTCAACGTCGGCATGCGCGGCCGGGCCCTGGTGCCGGGTCGGATGCAGTCCCTGGCCGAGCTGTCCTACGAATTCGTCGCCGGAATGGTGAAGGACAACGTGGGGACCGAAGGGCGGAAGTACTTCCCCTTCATCTTCTCCCTGTTCATGTTCATCCTGTTCGGCAACCTGATCGGGCTGATCCCGTTCAGCTTCACCTTCACCAGCCACATCATCGTGACCTTCGCCATGGCCATGACCGTGTTCATCGGCGTGACGGCGATCGGCGTCGCGCGCCACGGGCTCCATTTCCTGAGCTTCTTCGTGCCCAAGGGCGTGCCGGTCGTGATGATGCCTCTGCTGATTCCGATCGAGGTCCTGTCCTATCTGTCGCGCCCCGTCAGCCTGTCGATCCGGCTGTTCGCGAACATGATGGCGGGCCACACCATGATGAAGGTCTTCGCCGCGTTCGTGGTGCCGTTGGGCTTCCTTGGCGGCTGGGCGCCGCTGGCGGTCGACGTGGCGCTGACCGGGTTCGAGTTTCTCGTGGCGTTCCTGCAGGCGTATGTGTTCACCGTGTTGACCTGCCTGTACCTGAACGACGCGATACATTTGCACTAATCCACTGTGAATAACGATCAACTGGGGAATGGGAACCATGGAACTTGACGCTGCAAAAATGGTGGGCGCCGGTCTGGCCGTGATCGGCCTTGGGGGCGTTGGCGCCGGCATCGGCAACATCTTCGCGTCGCTCATCAGCTCCATCGCGCGCAATCCCGCCGCGCGTGGCCAGGTCTTCGGCCTCGCCATGCTGGGCTTCGCGCTGGTGGAAGCGGTCGCGCTGTACGCGCTGCTGATTTCGTTCCTGATCCTGTTCACCTGAGCGGCGCGGACCTTCGTCCGCCCGTTCGCGGGAGCCAAGTCATGCGCCTTACCGTGACCGCGATCGCCGTGGCCCTGGCCGCGCTCGCCCTTTGGACCGGGCCGGCCCTGGC
Organism: uncultured Hyphomicrobiales bacterium; assembly: GCA_964344345.1. Taxonomy (GTDB): domain Bacteria; phylum Pseudomonadota; class Alphaproteobacteria; order Rhodospirillales; family CAYFNC01; genus CAYFNC01. The sequence continues at coordinate 7,111 of CAYFNC010000056.1, forward strand.
CGAGGGCTTGCCGCAGTTGGACCACACCAAGTTCGCGCCGCAGCTGGTGTGGCTCGCGATCTCCTTCGTCGCGCTTTACCTGATCATGTCGCGGATGACCTTGCCCAAGGTCGCCCAGGTCCTTGAAGAGCGCCAGCAGAAGATCGACGAGAACCTGCGCAAGGCCGAAACCCTGAAGGCGGAGGCCGAAGCCGCCGCCGAGGCCTACGAGCAGGCGCTGGCGGACGCCCGCTCCAAGGCCCAGGACGTGCTGCGCCAGGTCCACAACGAACTCGCAGGCGAAGCCGCCACCCGCAACGCGGAGCTGACGGCCCGCCTGACCGACGAGGTCGCCGCCGCCGAGGCCCGCATCGCAACGGCCCGCGACGAGGCGCTTTCCAAGGTCAGCGAAATGGCGGTCGAGGTCACCCACGCCGCGGTGGAGCGCCTGACCGGCGAAAGCCTGGACGAAAAAACCGTCGCCAAGGCCGTGGACGGCGTGATCGGAGGATCGTCATGATCGGAGCCGCCCACGCCGCGTCCGACGCCGCCGGCCACGCGGCCGCCTTCTACGAGACCCCGGAATTCTGGGTCGCCCTCGCCTTCGTCATCATGATCGGCGGCGCCTTCAAGCCGGTGATGCGCATCATCACCACGGCGCTGGACAATCGGGCCTCCCAGATCCGCAACCAGATCGACGAGGCCCAGCGCTTGCGCGACGAGGCCCAGGAGCTTCTGGCGTCCTACGAGCGCAAGCAGCGCGACGCCGCCCGCGAGGCCGAGCAGATCGTGGAGCGCGCGCGCCGCGAGACCGAACGCTCCCGCGAGAACGCCGCCCAGGAGCTGGAGCGCTCCCTGCAACGACGCGAACAGTCCGCCATGGACCGCATCGCCCAGGCCGAGACCCAGGCGATCGAGGAGATTCGCGCCACCGCCGTGGACGTGGCCATGGAAGCCACCCGCCGCATTCTGGCCAGCGACCTGCCCAAGAAAAAGGCCGGCGCCATGATCGACGAGGCCATCAAGGACCTTCCCGACAAGCTGCATTGATCCTGGTTTGTTATTCCGCAATGCGGGACGCCCCTTCCTTTTCCGGGAAGGGGTTTTGTTTTCCATGCGCGCGGGCTTGCCCGATGGGATCCAGAACCGCCCCGCGCACGCGAAAAAAGGGGCCGCCCGAAGGCGGCCCGAGTTATTGGGAGGAAACGTCCAAGAATGGCAGACAGCGGGGATGCGGCTCGAAGCCACCGGTTCCGCTGTGCTGCACTGCAGCAAATATATTCATCTTCTAATGTAATATCAATGATAAACTTGGGGTTTCTCACCGGCAGCGGCATTATTTTCCCGGGGACGCGCCCTTGCCCACAACCTGGGACCTTCGCGTAAGCCTTTGATTGCAAGCAAAACACTCGGTTCTCATCCACAATCCGCCCTTGGCATGGGGCGTGCATGGTCCTGGGCGAAACAGAAAGGGCCATCCGTGCGGATATCGACCATAATCGCCATCTTGTGCATTGCGGCATCGGGCGTCCTCGCGCCGGGCAGGGCGGGGGCGTTTTTCACCCAACCCTATACGAACTCTTGGGATTTGTGCTCTGACGCCACGTCCCAGGCCGAACGGACGCACAAGGTTCCGGCCTTCCTTCTGATGGCGATCTCCATGACCGAATCGGGCCGCTGGAACAAAAGACGGGCGGAAAACATTGCCTGGCCCTGGACCGTGACGTCGGGCAAGGACGGCCGGTTCTTCGACACCAAGCAGGACGCCATCGCCCACGTGCGGGCGCTCAAGGCCAAGGGCGTGACCAACATCGACGTCGGCTGCATGCAGATCAACCTGCGCTATCACCCCGACGCCTTCGAAACCCTGGACGAGGCCTTCACCCCCGAAGCCAACGTGGCCTACGCGGTCCAGCACCTGAAGGCCCTATACAAGGAAACCACGTCGTGGCAAGAGGCGACGGCCATGTACCATTCGCGCAATCCCAGGGTCAACGGACGCTACCGGGTGAAGGTGCTCGGCCAATGGAACGAGCTGCGCCGGGTCGCCTACGGCGAATCCATCAACAAGGACGCGCCGAAGCATACGGACCTGATGGCCAAGCTTTCGCCGTTGGACTCCATCCGCACCCACAAAATGAACACCAAGCTCCGCGCCAAGCGCGCCCAGGAGCGCCTGGGAAAGAACATCAAATTCCGCGACCGACGCATGGCGAAATGGGGCAAGGACTCCCTGCTGGAATCCTCCTTCGGCGCCAATCCGGACATGCAGCGCATGTTGAAGGCCAAGATGCGGCGGGAAAAGCCGGACCTGGGCTCGAGCAGGGTCAAGGCCCACGGAGAATGGACGAAACGTCGGCGCTCGCAGCTCGACGCCTGGCGCAGCCGGTATGGGATAGACAAGAACGGCTGATCTATTTCTTCAGTCGGCGCCGCTTCGGCCTGGGCAGGTCGCGCCTCGGCGCGTTGCTGTTGGCGGCGCGCTGGACCTTGAGGTCGGCGCGGATGGAGCGCGCGGTGATCGCCAGTCTCGGCATGGGGATGGAAACGGTCAGGTTGGTCATGGAAACCTCCATTTCTTGAGGCGTATCCGAACCTTCTGGTTCGGGACGCGTTGCGTCACCCTTCATTCTGCGCCGTCTTGGTTAATTTCCCCTTATCGTTTCCCCGGATCTTTGGTTGTTGCCGGACGCGAAATGGGGAATGATGCGCCCATGAACTCCTTGGCCCGATTCCTCGCCCGCATCGCGCCCGCGGCGGCTCTCCTGGCGGGGGCGTGCGTCCAACACGAAACCCAAGAGGCGCGCCCGGCGACGGCCGTGGCGGCCGCCACGGCTTTCGACCGGGACCCGGGCTTTCCGGCCGAGGCCGCCGCCGACGTGTTCAACACCGGCTTTCGCACCATCGTGGACAAGTACATCGACCAGACGTCCCTGCCCGAACTGTCGGTGGAGGGCCTGCGCGGCCTGAGCGCGCTCGACCCCGGCCTCGCGGTGGAGCGGAGCGGAGGATTCGTCAGGCTGGTCCACGACGGCGGCAAGCCCATCGCCCTGCGCGAGCCCGGAAAGACGGACGTGGACGGCTGGACGAACCTCACCGTCGGCATGATCGCCCAGGCGCGGACGCGCTCCGCCGAGTTGGGCGCGGCCAGGGCGGAAAAGATCTACGAGGCGGTTTTCGACGGGGTCCTGTCGGAGTTGGACATGTTCTCGCGCTACGCCGGCGCCGTCGAGGCCAAGTCGAACCGGGCGCGCCGCGACGGGTACGTGGGCGTCGGCATCCGCTTCAGCCCCCGACGCATCGGCGCCGACGTGATCGGGCTGATCCCCGGCTCGGCGGCCGAGAAGGCCGGGGTGCGGCCCGGGGACATCATCGTGCGCATCGACGGCAAGCCGCTGGTCGCCGTCACGGCCCAGGGCGTTTCACGCCTCCTTCGCGGACCGGCCAGGAGCAATGTGAACATCCGCATCCGACGGCAAGGCGCGGAAGAGCTGCTGTCCTTCGACCTGGTCCGCTCCCACGTCATGCTTCCCACGGTCGACGCCCGGCGCGAAGGCGGGGTGCTGTTCTTGGAGATCACGGGCTTCAACCAAAGCACCGCCGAAAGCCTGGCCAAGGCCTACGCCGCCGCGCGAAAGGAGCTCGGCGGCGCATTCAAGGGCATGGTGCTGGACATGCGGGGCAATCCCGGCGGATTGCTGCGGCAGTCGGTCGACGTGGCCGACTTGTTCCTGACCCAGGGCGAAATCGTATCCACTCGGGGCCGCCATCCCGAAAGCGTCCAGCACTATGACGCAGATCCCAAGCAGATGGCCCGCAACATGCCCATCGTGGTTCTGATCGACGGCAAGTCGGCGTCGGCGTCCGAAATCGTCGCCGCCGCGCTGCAAGACCGGGGCCGGGCGATCGTGGTCGGAACCAATTCGTTCGGCAAGGGCACGGTGCAGACCGTGGCCCAGCTTCCCAACGACGGGGAACTGACGCTCACCTGGTCGCGGCTGATGACGCCCGCGGGGTATTCCCTGCACGGCCTCGGCGTGCGCCCCACCATCTGCACCAGCGGCGTGGTGGGAAGCGGCGAGGAGCTTCTGCCCATGCGCGCCCGGGACCGCAAGAAGACCGCCAGCGCCATGGCGGCGTGGCTCGGGGCCGATCCGGGAAGCAAGGCCGGCCTGCGCAGGCTGCGCGCCACCTGCCCGTCCGAGAAACGAACCACGGACGTGGAGCTCGCCATCGCGCGGCGCCTGATCGAGGACCGCGCCCTTTACAACAGCACGCTCAGCGTCCGCGCGTCCAAGACCGCCGAGAGGAACTGATCCCGAACCCCAAAAAAAACGGCCGGACCTCGTGAGGTCCGGCGAGTTATTACAGGGAGGCTTGACTCCGAAAAGGTCGTGGTCGATGCAACCACGAGAAGGACGATAGCAGCCGCTTGTTTCACGTTGATAACAACCTGGCGGGAAAAGTGTTTCATTTGTAACATGACGGTTCGCGCCGGGGAGATTCCCGCTTGATTCCCGGTGTGATATCCAACACCCTTACGCATTCTTTCGACTGCGGCCGGCGCCATGGACGTTTTCTCCCGTTATCTCTTCCGACAGCTTCTCGTCGGCACGATTTTGGTCACGGTCGGGCTGGCCTGCATCATTTGGCTCGTCCAGTCGCTCCGGTTCGTGGACATGATCGTCAACCGGGGCGCGACCATCGGCATGTTCATCTACCTGACCATGCTGCAGCTGCCCAACTTCCTGACCATCATCCTTCCCATCGCCATGTTCAGCGTGGTGGTGTTCACCTACAACCGCATGATCTCCGACCGGGAACTGGTGGTGATGCGCGCCAGCGGGGTCAGCCAGTTCCGGCTCGCCATGCCCGCCATCCACCTGGCTCTTGGGCTGACGTTGGTCGGGTACCTGTTGAACGTGGTTCTTCTGCCGGCGTCCTACAAAAAGTTCCGGGAGATGCAGTGGGACCTGCGCTACAGCTACTCCCACGTACTTCTTCAGGAAGGCGCGTTCAACCAGGTCAACGCCGAAATCACCGTCTATGTCCGCGAGCGCAGCCCCAAGGGGGAACTGCTGGGAATCCTCGTTTATCAAACGGACAAGGACGGCAAGGTCCAGACCTTCATGGCGGAGCGCGGCGCAACCACGAAGCTGGACGACGGCATGCGGATTCTGCTGTACAACGGCAACCGCCAGACGGTCGATCCAAAGACCCATCAGCTGTCCATATTGTACTTCGATCAAGCGAGCGTCGATTACCGCATGGAGTCGAACGAGGGGATTCGCCGATACCGCGAGGCGCGCGAGCGCACTGTGCAGGAACTTTTTAACCTTCGTCGTGATAGCCTCGACAATGTGCATGACTACGGCAAGTTCGTGGTGGAGGGGCACAAGAGACTCGTTTCGCCCTGGCTGACCTTCGCCTTCACGGCGGTGGCGCTCGCCTGCATGTTCAGCACCGGCTTCAGCCGGCGTTCGAATTTCAGGCCGATCGCCCTGGCCGTAACGCTGATCGTGTTCGGCCAGGGACTGACGATGGGGTTGGAGAACATTTGCGCGAAGAATTTGCAGATGATCCCCTTGATGTACTTGAACGTCGCCGTCCCGTCGGTACTGGGAATCGCGCTGTTGGCGTATTTCCCGAAACCGAGGATGCGACGGCGAGAACCCGTGACCTGAGCGTCTAGGAGTCCTTTGGCGTGCGTTTGTCGACAACACTGACGTTCTATGTTGGCCGCCACTTCCTGATCGGGTTTCTGGGGCTGTTCGTGGCGATCCTGATGCTGATTTACGTCTTCGACGCGGCGGAGCTTTTGCGCAAGGCCCAGTCCAGGCCGAACGTCACGCTTCCGATGGTTGGCCAGATGGCCCTGCTGAAGCTGCCGCACATGGCGCAGAAGACCTTCCCGTTCATGATTCTGTTCGCGGGCATGTTGTCGTTCTGGCGGCTTACGCGCAGCCACGAACTCGTGGTCACCCGCGCGGCCGGGGTGTCCGCATGGCAATTCCTGCTGCCCGCTCTGCTACTGGCGTTCCTTTTGGGCGTGTTCAAGGTCGCCGCGTTCAACCCCCTCTCCTCGGCCACGCTTTCGCTGTACGAGCGCATGGAGGCCAAGCACCTGAAAGGACAGAAAAGCGCGTTGGCCATTTTCCAGGCGGGGGTCTGGCTCCGGCAGTCCTATCGGGACGGCCAAGCGGTGGTCCACGCCAACCGGCTGGTCCAGAAATCCAGAGACGTGGTCCTGCGCGACGTCGTCGTTTTCCTCTACGAAGGCTCGGACCAATTCCTTGGGCGCATCGACGCCAAAAAAGCGACCCTGAAGGATGGTTTTTGGTATTTGAACGATGTCTGGATGCATCGACCCGAGGAAGCCTCGACCCATCAACGCGAATACTGGCTGGAGACCGACCTGACTCTTTCGCGCATTCAGGACAGCTTCGCGCCGCCGGAAACCATGTCGTTCTGGGAGCTTCCAGCCTTTATCAACACGCTGGAGAACGCGGGGTTCTCGGCCGTCCGCCATCGCCTTCATTGGCATTCCCTTCTGGCCGCGCCGTTCTTGATGTGCGCGATGATCCTGATCGGCGCGACCTTCACGCTGCGCCACGCCCGCCGCGGCGGAACGACGCTGGTGATTTTCGCCGGAGCCATGACCGGGTTCGTTTTGTACTTTTTTTCGGACATCGTGTTCGCGCTTGGCTTGTCGGACAGCCTGCCGGTGGCCCTCGCGGCGTGGTCGCCCTCGGGCGTGGCCTTGCTGTTGGGGCTCGCGATGCTGTTGCACCTTGAGGATGGATAACGAGATGGGCGCGTTTTCATCACGCTTTCGCGATCGAACCCGCGGATTCCTGCTGGGCCTCGTGGCCTTGGCGGCGGCGAGCCTTGCGAGCGCGGCGCGCGCCGACGACCTCGCGCCGAAAAACAGCGGGCTTCCCGTTCTATTCACCGCCGACGAGGTCTCCTACGACCAAGATCACGATACGGTCTCCGCCCGCGGAAACGTTGAAATCTCCCAGGAAAACAGGACGCTCATCGCCGACTTCGTCAGCTACAACCAAAGGACGGACATTCTGACCGCGTCCGGCAATCTGACCCTATTCGAGCCCACGGGCGAAGTCTGGTTCGCCGAATACGCCGAACTGACGGGCAACATGAAGGACGCGGTCATTCATGAATTGCGTCTGGTCCTGACGGATCAATCGCGCATGGCCGCCGCCGGCGCGCGTCGGTCCGGCGGCGAGGAAATCGAATTGCGCAAGGCGGTCTATTCGCCCTGCAAACTCTGCCCCGATGATCCCAAGAAGCCGCCGCTTTGGCAAATCAAGGCGGTGGAGGTCAAGCACGACAAGAGCCGCCAGCAGATCGAATACAAGGACGCCTGGCTGGAGATGGCGGGCCTTCCGGTCGGCTACATTCCCTACCTTTCCCATCCGGACCCCACGGTCAAACGTCGAACCGGTTTTCTGGCCCCGGCTTTCGGCGGGTCCTCCGATCTGGGTTTATTGGGCAAGGCGCCGTTCTACTGGCTGATCGACGACAACATCGACGCCACCTTGACGCCGGTCTACATGAGCAAGGAAGGCCCTCTGCTGGAGGCGGAATACCGGCACAACCTTGCGTCGGGAAGGATCCGGGCCAACGGCAGCATCACCAAGGATTCGAAAGACAAGACGCGCGGCCACATCATCGCCGAGGGCCGGTACGACATCGACGACACCTGGAGAGCGGGCGTCGATATCGAGCGCGTCACCGACGACACCTACCTTCGACGCTATGAATTCGGCAGCACGGACATGATGTCCAGCCAAGCGTTCGTGGAAGGGTTCAGGAAACGCAACTACTTCAAGGCTAGCGCCCATACCTATCAAGGCTTGAAAGTGGACGACGACCCCGGCCTCATGCCTTGGGTCGGCCCTTGGCTGCAATACAGCCATATCGGCGAGGCCGACGGTTTCGGCGGCAGAACCCACCTGGACGCCAGCCTCATCGCGATTACCCGCACGGATTCCCGAGAAACCAGACGGCTCCACATGAACGCGGGTTGGAAAAAACCGTCGATCGGTCCGATGGGCGGGCTATACACGGTTTCCCTGGACCTCCGCGGCGACCTGTACCACGTTTCCGACCGCAACCCCGAACACGACTCGAGCGACTTCGAGGGCGTGACGGGGAGGGTTGCTCCGCAGGCGATGCTGGAATGGCGCCACCCGTTCATTCGCAGGGAAAACGACGAGATCCATCAGCTCCTGGAGCCCATGGGTTCGGTCATCCTCAGCCCCAACGCCAGCAACACGAACAAGATTCCAAACGATGACAGCGAGGATTTCGAATTCTCCGACTCCAATCTTTTCGCGCCAAACCGGTTCAACGGCATAGATCGGATAGAAGGCGGACCAAGGGTGAACTATGGCCTGAAGTGGGGATTGTTCGGCGGGCGAAAAGGCAACGCCACCGTCATGATGGGACAGAGTTACCGTTTCAAGAAAGACGATACGTTTTTCGAAGGCTCCGGACTCGAGGATCACTTTTCCGACATTGTGGGACGCGTGGCCATCGTTCCAAACGATTATTTCGATCTGGAGTACAGGACTCGCCTCAACAAAAAGAATTTCGACCCGCGAAGCAACGAGGTGCTGCTCAACGCGGGAGTCAAGGCCTTGCGGATCCAAGCGAATTACGCTTTCATCGAAGCGCAGGCCGACGACAACTTCTTTGGTCGCGAAGAGATTTCGCTCCAGTTCCAATCGCAGTTGACGAAATTCTGGCGCGGGACGTTTTTAGCGGTCAAGGATTTGAACGAAGATGATATGCGGCATGTCGGACTTGGTTTGATCTACGAAGATGAATGTCTGGTGTTTTCCACGAAACTCACGCGTTCGTTCTTCGAGGACCGCGATTACAAACCATCGCACAAAATAATGTTTGGCGTGACGTTGAAAACCCTGGGAGAAGTGAAGGCCGGGTCCTAAGCAAATGAATACGAAGAAAGCAGGCGAATTCCGGTGACGGCATTTTTGCGAAGGGTTGGAATTCCGCGTTCCCAGCGCGGGAAGACCATTTCGACGGTGGCGGCGATTCTTGGCGCGTCGCTGATCCTGGCGTCTTCCGTTTTCGCCCAGTCCCAGCGCATCGCGGCCGTGGTCAATGACGACATCATTTCCGGCTACGACCTGGAATCGCGGATCGCCCTGGTGCTGGCGACCAGCAATCTTCCCGACCGGCCCGAAGTGCGCAAAAAACTGCATGGAGAGGTCCTGTCCCGCCTGATCGACGAAAAGCTCCAAATGCAGGAAGCTAAACGGCTTGGCGTGAAGATCTCGCCCTCCGAGGTGAACCAGGCGATCCAGAGCATTGCGCGCCAGAACAAGCTGAACATGGAGAAGCTGAAGGCCGTTCTCGCCAAAACCGGAGCGGACGTGGCGGAGCTCGAAGCCCAGATCAGCGCGCAGTCGGCCTGGAGTAAGGTGATCGGCCGCCTTATCCGCTCCCGCGTAACCATCAGCGCGGACGAGGTCAAGGACAGGTTGGCGCAGATCGAGGCGGAAACGGGAAAGCCCCAGTTCCGGATCGCGGAAATCTTTCTGCCCGTCGAGACGCCGAAGGCGGAGCGCGAGGTCGAACAAATGGCCGGACGGCTCTATCGCCAGATCGGGCAAGGCGCGGACTTCAAGGCGCTCGCGCGCAGCTTTTCCAGGGGCGGCACAGCGGCCGTCGGCGGAGACCTCGGCTGGGTGATGCCAAGCCAGATCGAAAACGAAATCCGCGAACATCTTGAGAAAATGCAGCCCGGCAACGTCACGCCTCCGATCAGGACGCTGACGGGATTTTACATCGTGGTTCTTGTCGACACCCGGATCAATCCCGGGCTGGAAACCGGAGAGACCATCCTCGACCTCAGCCAGCTTGTCCTCCCGGTTCCCCCCGGCGCCGACGAAGAGGCCGTCTTCGACGTTCGCAACCGTCTGGTCGCCATGGCTGCGGCGGCCAGGAACTGCGGCGATCTCGCGCGATTGGGAACGCAGGCCGGGTCCAACCTTTCCGGCAAGCTGGGCAAGATGCCGCTGTCCAAGCTGGCGGGCCCGATTAAGCGCCTAGTGCGCGGCCTTGGCGTCAATCAAGTCAGCGCGCCTCTCAGGACGCCCGCCGGGCTTTCGGTCCTGATGGTCTGCGGTCGGAAACTTCAGGGGAGCGGCAAGGACAAGAACAAAGTGATTCGCGAAATGCTTCTGCGCGAACGACTGGAAATGGCTGCAAGACGCCATCTGCGCGACCTGCGCCGATCCGCATTCATTGAAAAAAGGCTCTGAGGGGAAAGAATAACAATGCCATCCGGATCAAGGCCTCTTGCCGTCACCATGGGCGAGCCCGCTGGCGTCGGGGGCGAGGTCACGCTGAAGGCGTGGCTGCGGGGCGCGGACAAGCCGCCGCCTTTCTTCGTCATCGACGATCCCGCCCGTCTGGAGAAACTGGCGTCCGCGCTCGGGCTTCAGGCGCCGATCGAGGCCATCGACGATCCCGCCGAGGCCGAGGGCGTTTTCGCCCGCGCCCTTCCCGTCCTGCCGATGGCGCTGGAGGCCGAGGTGGTTCCGGGCGAAATGAACCCCGCCAACGCGCCCGCCGTCCTGCGCGCCATCAAGCGCGCCGTGGAGCTGGTGAACGAGGAGAAGGCGTCCGCCGTCGTCACCAACCCGATCCATAAGCAGGTCCTCTACGAAGCCGGGTTCACCTATCCCGGCCACACCGAATTCCTCGCCGCGCTCGCGGGCATCGACACGCCGCCGGTGATGATGCTGGCGTGCTCCGAACTCCGAGTCGTGCCCATCACCGTTCACGTCGCCCTGGCCGAGGCGGTGAAATCCTTGAACGCGCGGACCATCATCGACATGGCGCTGATCACAGACGCTGGACTCCGCCGCGATTTCGCCATGGCGCGGCCCCGTCTCGCCATCGCCGGGCTCAACCCGCACGCGGGCGAGGGCGGCGGCATGGGCGCCGAGGAAATCGAAATCATCCGACCCGCCATCGAACAGCTCGACAACATGGGCCTCGACGTGGTCGGGCCGGTGCCGCCCGACACCCTGTTCACCACCCAGGCCCGCAAGAATTACGACGCCGCCATCTGCATGTACCACGACCAGGCCCTGATCCCGATCAAGACCATCGACTTCGAGCGCTCGGTCAACGTCACGCTGGGGCTGCCGTTCGTGCGCACCTCGCCCGACCACGGCACCGCGCTGGACATCGCGGGGACCGGCCGCGCCAGCGAGAACAGCATGCTCGCCGCCCTGCACATGGCCGCCGGCATGGCCAAGCGCCGCGAGGCGGTGACGGGCGGGTGAGCGCTCTTCCCCCGCTGAGGGACGTCATCGCCCGCCATGGCTTGGGCGCGCGCAAGTCGCTGGGCCAGCATTTCCTTTTGGACATGAACCTGACCGGCCGCATCGCCCGCGCCGCCGGACCGCTTTCGGGCGTCAGCGCGATCGAGGTCGGGCCCGGCCCGGGCGGGCTGACCCGCGCGCTGTTGGAAAGCGACGCCGAACGGGTGGTGGCGGTGGAAAAAGACGAGCGCTGTCTCGCCGCGCTCGAGGAATTGGCCGCCGCCTATCCCGGGCGGCTGGAGGTGGTCTCCGCCGACGCTCTCGAGACGGACATGGCGGCCATCGCGCCCGCGCCCCGCAAGGTCGTGTCCAACCTGCCCTACAACGTGGCGACGCCGCTGCTGATCGGCTGGCTCAAGGACGTCGGAAGCTTCGAGGGCCTGACCCTGATGTTCCAGCGCGAGGTGGCGGACAGGCTGCTCGCGGCCCCCGGGACCAAGGCCTATGGGCGCCTTTCGGTGATGGCGGGCTGGCTCTGCCAGGTCCGGCGGGATTTCAACGTGGACAAGCGCGCCTTCACCCCGCCGCCCAAGGTGATGTCGACGGTGGTCACCCTTGCGCCAAGGCCGAAGCCGCTGGCCCCCGCCGAATGGGACGCGATGGAGCGGGTGGCCCAGACGGCCTTCGGCCAGCGCCGCAAGATGCTGCGCGCCAGCCTGAAGCCGCTCGGTCTCGACCTCGAAGCCCTCGGGATAGCCCCCACCAGCCGGGCCGAGGACCTGCCGGTGGAGGCGTTCTGCGCGCTGGCCCGCGCCGTCGCTTGACCGTATGTTGAAATGCGGTTTTGTTCGTGATCCACTTGCATGAACTCCGCATCGGGATCGGGAACATGATAGGCGTTTTCGAAAAAGTCCTTCCGAGAGCCCTTGGCGCGCTGGCCTTGACCCTCTGCCTCGCGGGTTTGGACGCGCGCGCAGACTTCGTCATCAACGAGCCGGAAATGGAGGAGGAAGAGGAGGAGCGCGGCCCCGCGCCCTGGTCCGGCCAGATCTCCGACAAGGCGACGCGGATGAAAATCCAGCGGGGACTGAAGGCGCTTGGCCACTACGACGGCCCCATCGACGGCGTGTTCGGACCGGAGACCATGGAGGCCATCGCCGACTATCAGAACGCCGAGGGCGACGTGCCGACCGGGCTTCTGACCGGGGAGCAGAAGGCCGACCTCGTCGCAGAAGGCGCGCGCGCGCCAAAGGCGGAAACCGCGCCCGTCCCGCAGAAGGCGGCGCCCAAGGCGGAGCTCGACCCCCTGGACGCGCCCTACGCCGCCAAGGCCCGCGCCATGGTGCGCGAACGGCCGGACGTGCGCGCCAAGACCGCGTTCGTTCTGAACTACGGCGACAAGGTCCACGCGCTCGGCAAGGTCAAGGGGACCGATTGGCTGTTGGTCCTGGGCGACGACGGGCGGGAAGGATACGTGGTGTCCCGCATGATGCGCGAGGCGCTGGGCCAAGGCCCCCGCACAGCGACCATCGACGTGGTCCCGGCCCGGCCCGCCCAAAAGGCCATGGCGGGCGACATCGACTTCGGGCGTTATTACGCGCTGGTGATCGGCAACAACGCCTATCGCGGATTCCCCGCGCTCAAGACCGCGGCGGCGGACGCCAAGGCGGTGGCCGACGCGCTGGCCAGGGACTACGGATACCAGGCGACGGTTCTGCTGGACGCGGAGCGCGACGCCATCATCCGGGCGCTGGAGGAATTCCGGCGCAAGCTCGGCCCCGGCGACAACCTGCTGATCTATTACGCCGGGCACGGCTGGCTGGACAAGCAGGCGGAGCGCGGATACTGGCTGCCCGTGGACGCGACCGAGGACAGCAAGGCCAACTGGATCTCCAACGCCACCATCACCGACTCGCTCAAGGCCATGGCCGCCCGCCACGTGATGGTGGTGGCGGATTCGTGCTATTCCGGAACCCTGACGCGCGGCATCAAGATCACCGAGCGCGGCCCGGACTACTGGCGCGCCCTTGCGGCCAAGCGAGCCCGAGTGGTGATGACGTCGGGGGGGCTGGAGCCCGTGGCGGACGCGGGCGGCGTCGGCCATTCCGCCTTCGCCAAGGGCTTCATCAACGCGCTCGCCAACAACACGGGCGTCGCCGACGGCGCCAAGCTCTTCGCCGAGGTCAAGCGTCACGTAATGGTCAACGCGGACCAGACCCCCGAATACGCCGACGTTCGCATGGCCGGGCACGAGGGAGGGGATTTTGTGTTCGTTCGGACAGGGGCGCGGTAAGGAAGAAGCGCCCAGCTTCCGCAAAGAGGCTCTTCGAAGTTAAACGTGGATTCGGAGACAGCGACCTCGGCGGCGAACGGCGGCTTCGAATGTCCGGTTTGCCGTTGAATGCGGCTGTTCTCGGGGAAAACCTCTTTATGGCGTTGATAGCCAAGGTCGGAAGTCGCTGCGCCTCGTGATCCATTCAAAATCACCTGAAACGAATTCTCCCAATCGCCACCCCAAACGATCGCCCACCGAAAATCCTCTAGCAGGGCGCTGAAAAAATCCCGACCTTCGGAACGCCGGCGCCAGGCAATTCGTGGC
>CAYFNC010000057.1:0-20588 GCA_964344345.1 uncultured Hyphomicrobiales bacterium
GAGCGTCAACGCTCTCGGGGAGGGCGGCAACCTCGTTTATGTATGGGATGTATTAGAGCGTGTTCCACTGCATCGGGGAGGGCGCGTTGCGGATCGCAATCGCCACGGACGCTAGGCATCCCCGCCCTATTCACATGTGCGTGCTCCGCGCGTATGCGTCCCGGTTTTCCTGGGACACGGTGGCGGATCAGTTCCTGGGCTTCCTGCAGCCGATTTGATGGAATAGGGGCCGGAAACGGCTGCGGGGGAGGCTTTGGGCCTCCCCCGCGCAACCGTGTTTTCCCGAAAGTCCTCTTAGAGGGACTTCAGCAGGGTCTCGACGTCGGCCGGGCCGTTGACGGCGACGCCGGTCAGCGAGCGGTCGATGCGCTTCGTCAGGCCGGTCAGCACCTTGCCGGAGCCGATTTCGACAAAGGACTCGATGCCCTGGTCCTTCATGTACAGCACGCTTTCGCGCCAGCGGACCATGTGGGTGACCTGCTGAACAAGAAGCTTGCGGATGTCGTCGGGGCTGTTGATTTCCTCGGCGGTCACGTTGGACACGATCGGAATGGCCGGAGCGGCGATCTCGACCGCTTCCAGCGCGCCGGCCATGGCCTCGGCGGCGGGCTGCATCAGGGCGCAATGGAAAGGCGCGCTGACGGGCAGCAGGACGCTGCGCTTGGAGCCGCGGCTGGAGGCGATTTCGATGGCCTTCTCGACCGCGGCCTTGGAGCCGCTGACCACCACCTGGCCGGAGGCGTTCTCGTTGGCGGCCTGGCAGACGAGCCCACCGTCGGCGGCCTCGTTGGCGATTTCGTGGACGTCGTCGAGGTCGAGGCCCATGAGCGCGGCCATGGCGCCTTCGCCCACCGGGACGGCCTTCTGCATGGCTTGGCCGCGGATGCGCAGCAGGCGCGCGGTGTCCGCGAGGCGGAAGGAGCCGACGGCGGTCAGGGCGGAATATTCGCCAAGAGAGTGGCCGGCGGCGTAGCGGGCGAACTTGGGAAGCTCGACGCCGCCCTCGGTCTCGAGGATGCGAACGACGGCCATGCTGACCGCCATCAGGGCGGGCTGGGCGTTCTCGGTAAGGGTCAGGTCATCGCCCGGGCCCTCGAACATCAGGGTCGAAAGCGGCTGCTCGAGCGCGTCGTCGACTTCCTGGAAAACCTCGCGCGCGGCGGGGAAGGCGTCGGCGAGCTCCTTGCCCATGCCGACGGCTTGGGAGCCTTGGCCGGGGAAAACGATCGCGCGCGGCGGAGCCTGCTCGGCGGCGGGAATGGGCTGGGTGTTCTCGGCGGTGAAGTCTTCCTCCTCCACCGCTACGGCGAGACCGGCGTCTGCGTCCATGGTCGTCATATTGGGAAACCCCCTTCTCGATGCGTTACGTTGCGTTGTTCAAGAAAACACGATCACATTAACTAATTTTGGCTTACAGGATTCGCCTGAGTCCGGCAACAACGGACGTCGTTCAGAGCAATAAATTGAACAGGCTGAAACAAACTGAAACAAAGATTCTCTTTTCGTAAGGGGTCTGGATTGGCGGGAGCATGGTTAATTAAGGGTCAACGCCCAAGGAATTCCACAGAAAGCGCCAAGACAGCCCAAGCAAGCAGGCGGTTCGGCGATGCGTATTCAAGAAGTAAAACCAAGAAAAAAACCGGGGGCGCGGTTGAGCGCGCCCCCGGCCGATTCCGTTACGTAACGGACGACTTACTTGTTCAGGACCTTCGCCACCGCGGGAGCGCGGAGTTGCGTGAAGTCCGGGGTCTGGGTGCCCAGCAGCGGGCGGATGTAGCGCATGAACTGGCCGGTGACGTCGTTGCCCTCGGCGTTGATGAACTCGTCGGCCATGACCTTGGTCTTGGCGGCGATTTCGGACAGTTCGGTGTACTGGTAGTCGGTGGCGTAGTTGCCCACCCGGTGGATGGTGACCGAACCGTTGCGGTCCAGGTGGTGGGCGAACTGCACGCCGCGCTCACCGACCTCGCGGGCCTCGCGCTGATCGACGTCGGAGACGCAGCCGAGGAACGAACGCTGCAGGTAGCCGAAGGTGTCGGCGCGCACGCGCTTGATGTCGGTGTGGCTCTTGACGTGGTCGCTGAGCAGGTCGCCGAGGGCGCCGGAGCCGGAAAGCTGCACGTTGCCGTGGGCGTCGCGCTCGACCTCCTTGGCCAGCTGGGCGATGATCGGCTCGCCGGAGGCGTCGTGGATGCCTTCGGACACGGCGACGATGCAACGGCCGTGCTTGTCGTGGGCCTTTTTGACGTCGCCGACGAACTGCTCCAGGCTGAAGGTCCGCTCCGGCAGGTAGATCAGGTGCGGGCCGTCGCCTTCGTACTTGCGGTACCCGGCGGACGCGGCGGTCAGGAAGCCGGCGTGGCGGCCCATGATCACGGCGACATAGACGCCCGGAAGCGCCTTGTTGTCCAGGTTGACGCCGGCGAAGGCGCTGGCGACGAAGCGCGCGGCGGACGGGAAGCCCGGGGTGTGGTCGTTGATGACCAGGTCGTTGTCGACGGTCTTGGGCACGTGCACGGTGCGCAGCGGATAGCCGGCGTTTTCGGCTTCCTCGCCCACGATGCGGGCGACGTCGGACGAGTCGTTGCCGCCGCAGTACAGGAACGTGCCGATCTCGTGGGCCTTCAGGACCTCGAAAATCTCGTGGCAGTACTTGGCGTCGGGCTTGTCGCGGGTGGAGCCGAGGCCGGAGCTGGGCGTGTTGCCGAAGCGCTCCAGATTGTCGCTGGTCTCCTGGCCCAGGTCGACGAAATTCTCGTCAACGATGCCGCGCACGCCGTGAACGGCGCCGTAGACGTGTGTGATTTCCGGAATCTTGCGGGCTTCGAGCGCCACGCCGACGACGGATTGGTTGATGACGGCGGTCGGGCCGCCGCCCTGGGCGACGAGGACTTTCCCCTTCAACATGAGTTCGACTCCTCCCTGAGTTGGCGTAAAGACATTAAGAACGTTTCGCGCGAACGCGCGCGCGCCGGGATATTAGGCAAACTCCGCCGCGATTCATAACCAAAAATTCGCGACTCCGCCGATCACCGCCCGGACAGGCAGTTCACGAACGTCGCCGCGTTCCCCTCCATCATCCGGAAATAGAGCTCCGGCCCGGCGGGGATTCCGGCGCCCAAGGGGTCGAGCGACCCAGTTCCGGCTCCCGTTCCCTCCACGATCGAGGCGATTAGGCGGGGCTTGAAGCCCGGCTCGGTGAAGACGCAGGCGGCGTTGGTTTCCCGAAGCCGCGCGCGGAGGGCGCGGATGCGCCGGGCCCCCGGCTTCAGGTCCGGAGTGACGGTCAGCGCGCCGAGGGCGTTCAGACCGTATCGTTTCTCGAAATACTGGAACGCGTCGTGGGACACCACGAACGGACGGTCCGCCACGGCCGCCAGGTGGCCCGCGAGCGCGGCGTCCAGGGCGTCGACGCGGGCCAAAACGCTCTTTTCGTTGGCCCTGTAGGCCCCGGCGTTCCCGGGGTCGGCCGCGACCAGGGCGCGCGCGATGGCTTGGGCCATGATTTTGGCGTTCATGGGATCGAGCCACATGTGTCCGTCCATGGGGCCATGGCCGTGGTGGTCGTGTTCGTCGTGGCCATGGCCGGCCCACAAGCCGCCTTCGCGAAGCGAAAACCTCGTCATCCCCTCCAATCCGCCGAGCTCCACAATTTTCGCCCCGCCCGCGAGGGTTTCCAGGGCGTGGGACAGGAAGCGTTCGTTCGCCGGTCCGATCCAAAAGACCACGCGCGCCTTCTCCAGCGCCCGGGCGTCGGAGGGCTTCAAGGCGTATCCGTGCGGCGAGCCGCCGCCCTTGACGATCAGGTGCGGGACGGCGACGCCGTCCATGATCGCGGCGGCCAGGGAATGGACCGGCTTGATGGACGCGACCGCGTCGACGGCCGCCGCCTGGCGGGCCCACATCGATAGAACGATGGCGAACAACAGCATCAACGCGCGTGTCATGACGGCCTTCTCTTCCCTGTTGGGGATGATGTTCTATTACCATTTAATGCGAAGTTGGGGTATTAACCGCCAAATAAATTGGGAAACGGCCTTTTCGAATGTCAACGGACGCTTTGAAGCTGGCGGTCTTCGACTGCGACGGGACCCTGGTGGACAGCCAGCACGGGATCATCGCCGCCATGCATGCGGCGTGCGAGGCCCACGGGTTCGAACGCCCCGGCGACGATGCGGTGCGGGGCGTGGTCGGGCTGCCGCTGATCGACGCCATCGCAAGGGTGGCGCCCGAGGCCGATTCCGACGAGCTGATCCGCATGCGCGACGCCTACGCAGACGCTTTTCGCGCGCTCCGCGCCCGGGGCGAGCTGGAGGAGCCGCTGTTCCCCGGCGCCGTTGACGCGCTCGACGCGTTGGAGGCCGAGGGCTGGCTTCTCGGCGTGGCCACGGGGAAGTCCCGGGTGGGCCTGCTGCGCACGCTCGAGGCGCACGGCCTGGAGAAGCGGTTCATCACGCTGAAGACCTCCGACGACGGGCCGGGCAAGCCCAACCCGCATATCCTGCTTCAGGCCATGAACGAGACCGGCGCCGAGGCGAGGAACACGGTGATGATCGGCGACACCACCTTCGACATCCTGATGGCGGGCGCGGCCAAGACGGCGTCGGTGGGGGTGAGCTGGGGCTACCATCCTGTCCAGGACCTGCATGACGCCGGGGCCGACGTGGTGGTTGACGCCTTCGACCAGGCGCCGGGCGCCGTCGCCCGTCTTGTGAACGGGGGGCGGTGATGGGCTGGAAGACCCACCGGAAGTTCTACGCCGACGTGGACGTGGGCGAGGAGGAGGGGGCGTTCACCATCCAACTCGACGGCCGGGCGATCCGCACGCCGCAAGGAAAACCCTTGCGCCTTCCCACCCGGGCGCTGGCCGACGCCGTCGCCGGAGAATGGCGCGCCCAGGAGGACGACATCCGCCCGGACGCCATGCCCATCACCCGCCTGGCCAACACCGCCGCCGACAAGGCGGACTTCGGCGGGCGGGATTTCGCGCGAAAGGCGCTGGCCTATGGCGGTTCGGACCTGTTGTGCTATCGCGCCGAGGGGCCGGACGACCTGGTCCGGCGCCAGAACGCGGTCTGGGATCCGCTGCTGGACTGGGCGGCGGACGCTTTCGGCGCCAAGCTTTCGGTTACGTCCGGGGTGATTCACGTGGACCAGTCGGACGAAGCCATCGCCGCGTTGACCGAAACCGTCGAGGCGCTGGACCCCTGGACCCTGACCGGGCTCGCGTCGGCCGCGGACGCCAGCGGCTCGCTGATCATCGGGCTCGCCGTTGCGCGCGGGCGCCTGGACGCCGAGGAAGCGTTCGAGGCCTCCCAACTCGACGAGACCCACCAGATCGAGCGCTGGGGCCTGGACGCGGAGGCCGAGGCCCGGCGCGAGGCGCTCAGGGCCGACTTGGTTGCGGCGGTCCGGTTCCTGGAACTTTGCGGCACGCGCCCATCTGCCCGGTGAAGCGCCCCCATCCCATCGACGGCATCGCGTCGGCGTAGACCACCACCATGGACCTGGACCACGGATTGGGTGAGCACGCCAGGCGGTAATGCAGGAATCCCTTGGAGAACAAGGTCCGGATGAAAAGCGAGAATCCGACCACGTTGCCGGGGACGGCGTTGCCTCCGTGAATGCGGAACGGCGGCTTGTCCTGGCGCATTCCGTCGGCCATGACCACGTCGCCGAGATAGACCTCGACGAAGCTCACGCTGCCCTCGACGTCGATCCAGACCTCGGCCGCCGACGCGGGCCGCGCGAGGGCGAGGAGAAACAGGAACGCCAGCCGTTTCATCTCAAGGCATCCCATTCAACATCGCCGCAAGAGTCACGAGCGCCATGATCTCGGCGCTTTGCTCGACCGCGCCCAGAACGTCGCCGGTGTATCCCCCGATGCGCCGCCAGGCGTTGAACGCCATTACGGCGGTCGCGACAAGGATGATCGTGAACGCCAACAGCCCGGCCGCCGCCCCCGCGGCGACGACGGCCACGGCGGCGCCGATCGTCAAGGACAACAAGGCCGCGCCCGACGAAGGCTTTCCCGCCCCCCTGGCGAGGCCGTCCTCCCTGGCCGGGGGCAGCCACGCCCACGCGGGCGCCATGGCCGCTCGGCCCAAGGCCGCCGACGTCATCAGGGCGGCCAGGGCGAATTCGGGTTCGCCGATCTGGGCCAGCGCGGCCACGCGAACCCCAATGCTCATGACGATGGCGATGACGCCAAACGTCCCGACGCGGCTGTCATGCATGATTTCGAGCGCGCGGTCCTTGTCCAAGGCGCCGCCGAGCCCGTCGGCCAGGTCGGCGAGGCCGTCCTCGTGGAAGCCGCCGCCGATAAGAACCATGGCGAGAACCGCGATCATGGCCGAAAGCCAGGGCGACAGTCCCGCCCAGGACGCGATCCAGAACGCGCCGCCCGCCAGCGCCCCGATCGCGACGCCAACGATGGGAAAGGTCCAGACCGCGTCGCCAAGCCGCCCAATGGCCACCGTCCCGTCAACGGAAACCGGGATTCTCGTCAGCGTGGAGACCGCCAGCTTGATGTCCAATAAGGGATCGAACCCGGCTTGGGCCATGCCGTCCTCGTCGTTGCATTGCGCGTTCCCGATGTTAGGATGCGCGCCCCTTCCGCGCGAGAGAAATCGCCATGACCATAGACAGCCTCGACGCCTTCCGCCGCCTTCTCCAAGACCTGCCCGGCCCCGACGAGGCCGCGCGCGCCGCCGCGCGCGATCGCCAGGCCCGCCTGACCAAGCCCACGGGGGCCTTGGCGCGGCTGGAGGATATCGCCATCGGACTCGCCGGATGGCAGGGACGGAACCCACCCGCCCTCGACAAGCCGCTGGCGCTGGTGTTCGCGGGCAACCATGGGGTCGCGGCCCGGGGGGTGTCGGCCTATCCCGCCGAGGTCACGGTCCAGATGGTCGCCAATTTCCAGGCGGGCGGCGCGGCCATCAACCAGCTATGCAAGACGTTCGGCGCGGACCTGAAGGTGCTGGACCTGGATTTGGACAGGCCCACCGCGGATTTCACCCAAGACGCCGCCATGACCGAGGCGGAGTGCGCCGCCGCGCTGGACGTGGGATGGTCAGCCGTGGCCTCGGACGCGGACGTGCTGATGGTGGGCGAGATGGGCATCGGCAACACCACGTCCGCCGCCGCCTTGTGCGCGGCGACGATGGGCGGGACGGGCGCGGATTGGGCCGGGCCCGGCACCGGCGTGGACGGGGACGGCGTCGGCCTGAAGGCCCGGGTGATCGACGAAGGCCTGGAATTGCATCAGGGCGCTCTCTCCGATCCGCTGGAGGCGTTGCGCCGCCTGGGCGGGCGGGAGATCGCGGCCCTTTGCGGCGCCGTGGCCTCGGCGCGCCATAAGAATATCCCCGTGCTGCTTGACGGGTTCGTGGTCGGCGCGGCGGCGGCGGTGCTGGAAAAGGCCCGATCGGGCGCTCTGGACCACTGCCTCGCCGCCCACGTCTCGGCGGAGCCCGGGCACCGCAAGCTTCTGGACTCCTTGGGGCTGGATCCGCTGCTGTCGCTCGGCATGCGGCTGGGCGAGGCGTCGGGGGCGGCGCTGGCGCTGGCCGTGCTTCAAGGCGCGGTCGCGACCCACGCGGGCATGGCGACCTTCGACGAAGCCGGGGTCAGTGACAAGGATTAATCGATGTGGGCTTCGGACAGGATCCGTTCGGAGTCGGCGGGCGGTTCGGGGATCACCTTGTCGCGGCCGGAGTTTTTCGCCTGATACATGGCGTCGTCCGCGCGTTTCAGGAAGGTTTTCTGGGTGTCGCCCTGACGGGATTCGGACACGCCCACGCTGATGGTGATGGGGATTTCCGCCGCCGCGTCGGCGACTACGATGGGCGCGGCGGATAGGTTTTTGCGCAACCGCTCCGCCACGGCGCAGGCGACGGTGATGTCGGTGTCGGGCATCACCACCACGAATTCCTCGCCGCCGAAACGGGCCGCGAGGTCGAAACTTCTGATATTGTTGGCCAGAACCCTGGCCACCGCGCGCAGCACCTCGTCGCCGACGGCGTGACCGAAGGTGTCGTTGATGGGTTTGAACTTGTCGATGTCCACCATCAGAAGGGACACGGGCTTGCCGTCCTCGGCCATGTGGGCCATGACCGCGTCCAGGTGGGAGGTGAGGTAGCGGCGGTTGTGCAGGCCGGTCAGGCTGTCGGTCAGCGCCAGGGACAACTGGTGCAGGAAGCTGGAGCGCAGCCGGTCCTGATAGCGCTTGCGCCGGACCTGGGTGCGGACGCGGGCGAGAAGCTCGGTCTCGTCGATGGGGCGGTGGATGTAGTCGTTGACCCCGATTTCCAGCGCCTTGATCAGCCGGTCCGCGTCCTCTTCGTCGCCAACCATCAGGATCGGGGTCTGGCGCGTGGCCTCCATCGAACGGATTTGAGACGCCAAGCGCAATTCGTCGTTGTCGTCAGGGGCCAGCGACATGATCACAACGTCCGGGTCCTCGTCCGAGAGTGAAGCGGCTGTGCGGTCGATGCCGGACACGGTGATTCTCTCCTGGTCGCGGACCAGGGCCTCGCGGATGTTGGCGCTTTCGATGGGGCTGGAGCAGACGAGCGCGATATGGGCTCCGCGCCCGGCGTCGCTGTGGAGGCTGTCCTTGCCCAACTCGATTCCAAGCCTTTCGGTGGTTTCCTCGCGCAGGCGCCATTGGTCGAGCATCTGTTTCAGCCGGATGAGCGAGCGCACGCGGGCGAACAGGGTGGCGTCGCCCACGGGCTTGGTCAGGAACTCGTCCGCCCCGGCCTCGAGTCCCTGGACTCGGTCCGCTGGGTCGCTGAGCGCGGTGACCATCACCACCGGAATGTGGGTGGTCTCCGCGTTGTGCTTGATGCGGCGGCAGACCTCGAACCCGTCCATCCCCGGCATCATGACGTCGAGTAGGATCAGGTCCGGCTGTTCGGAATTGACGATTTCCAGCGCCGTCGGTCCGTCGTTGGCGGTGAGCACGTCGTAGTACTCGCCCGTCAACTTGGCTCCGAGCATCTTCACGCTCGGCAGCATGTCATCGACGATCAGTATGCGGGCCGGCATGAACGCGGCGCCCCCGGGTTGGGCTAGCTAAGGAATTTCTTGACCGTGTCGAGGAAGTTGGGAACGGAAATCGGCTTGGCGATGTACCCTTCGCATCCGCCTTCGCGGATCTTCTCCTCGTCGCCCTTCATGGCGAAGGCGGTCACGGCGATGACGGGGATGGCCTTCAGGTCGTCGTCGGCCTTGAGCATCTTGGTGACCTCGAGTCCCGAGATTTCCGGAAGCTGGATGTCCATCAGGATCAGGTCGGGACGATGCTCCTTCGCAAGGTCGAGGGCCTGGCGGCCGTCCTTGGTCTGGACGGTGGTGTAGCCGTGGGCTTGAAGCAGATCGTTGAACAGCTTCATGTTGAGGTCATTGTCCTCGACGATGAGGATGGTTTTCGACATCGCTTCCCCCATAGCCCCCGAACAAAAAAAGACGTCCGCGGGGAAAAGTTTTTTCCACGACCGGACGCCCCAACCAAGGAATCGTCCCGCCTTGGTCGAATGATGAAGGATTTCATCTGGTAAGTCAAACGGGTGGGCGCGGCGGAGGGGGGCATCGGTCCATCCGTTTCCGTCCGCCCCGGCAAGTTTTTCCCACGGGGTCGTCTTTGCCCTGCAATCGAGGAGGCCGGGACGAGAAAAATATCATGCAATTGTTTAATTTCAACGCGTTATGAGTATTCAAAAAAATGGCACGGTAATCGCATGCTGGGGGGCGACGGAATTGGGTTCAAAACCCGCAAAAAAACAGGCAACGAAAATGAGCGGTACGCAGCACAGCATCAAAATGGGGAAGGCGGGCTTCGTCAGGGGCCTGGCTGTTCTCGCCGTTCTGGCCTTCGGGCTGTTGGCGGCGAACGCGACGCTTGCGTCATCCAGGATCAAGGACATCGTGGATTTCGAAGGCGTTCGCGACAACCAACTGGTCGGCTACGGCCTGGTGATGGGCTTGAACGGCACCGGCGACAGCATTACCACCGGTCATTTCACCAAACAGAGCCTGAAGGCCATGTTGAACCGGCTGGGCGTGAAGACCACGGACTCCGGTTTGGATTCCAAGAACGTGGCGGCGGTGATGGTCACCGCGACCCTGCCGCCCTTCGCCCGCAAGGGCAATCGCATCGACGTGACCGTCAGCGCCATGGGCGACGCCGACAGCCTGCTGGGCGGCACCTTGGTGGTGACCCCGCTTCTGGGCGCGGACGGCGAGGTCTACGCGGTGGCTCAGGGCCAGCTCGCGGTCGGCGGCTTCTCCGCCCAGGGCGACGCCGAGACCGTGGTCAAGGGCGTCCCCACCAGCGCGCGCATCGCCAACGGAGCCATCGTCGAGCGCGAGGTCGTCTTCGACCTGGCCAACCTGGAATCTGTCACGCTGAGCCTGCGCAACCCGGACTTCACCACCTCGCGCCGCATCGCCCAGGCGATCAACGCCTTCCTCGGCACCTCGTCGGCCAAGCCCCAGGATCCCAGCACGGTGCATCTGTCGGTTCCCGGCGACTACTACGGCAACGTGGTCAACCTGCTGACCGACATCGAACAGCTTCGCGTCGAGCCCGACCAACTGGCCCGCGTGATCATCGATGAACAGTCCGGCACTATCGTCATGGGCGAGAACGTGCGCATCAGCACCGTCGCCATCGCCCAGGGCAGCCTGACCATCCGCATCACCGAGACCGCCCAGGTCTCCCAGCCCGGCCCCTTCGCCGAGGTCGGAGAGACCACCACCGTCGCCCGCACCGACATCGAGGTGGACGAGGGTGAGGACAATCGGCTGACCATCGTCAACGGCGGCGTCACCCTGCAGGAGCTAGTTAACGGCCTGAACGCCCTTGGCATCGGCCCCCGCGACATGATCACCATCCTGCAGGCGGTCAAGGCGGCCGGCGCCCTGCAGGCCGAAATCGAGGTGATGTGATGAACGTCGACAGTCACGGCATTGATGCGTTCAACGCCCACAGGATCGCGAACTCGGCGCCCAAGTACCTGCAGCGCGACGAAAAGCGCAACGTGGATTACATCGGCAAGATCGCCGACGTGGAGAGGGCCCGCAAGGTCGCTCAGGATTTCGAGAGCTACTTCCTGAGCCAGATGCTCCAGCCCATGTTCGAGGGCCTGGACGTCGAGGAGCCCTTCGGCGGCGGCCATTCCGAAAAGATGTGGCGCGCCATGCAGGTCGACGAGTTCGGCAAATCTCTCGCCCAGAACGGCGGGATCGGCGTCGCCGACATGGTGATGAGGGAAATTCTGAAAGCCCAGGAGGCGTCTTCATGAACACGGTAATCGAAGAAGCGGGCGAGGGGCCCGCCAACAACGCCAACATCGACGCCCGGCTTGAGGACCTGATCGTGCTCGGGACCCGCCTGGCGGAGATCATGGAGAAGGAAAACGCGCTTCTGGCCGAGCACAAGGTCGCGGACGTGGCCGCCATGGCCACCGAGAAGGCCGACGTCAGCCGCATTTTCGAATCCCGATACAAGCTTCTGCGCCGCTACGAAGCGCACATGGTCGATGCGGACTCCGACCTTCGCGATCGGCTGCGCATGATCAGCGAACGGATCGATGGCATCGCGGCCGAGAACGGGCGTCGGCTCAAGGCGACTCTGGACGTGCATCGCCGCATGGTCGACACCATCGCCGACGCCGCCCGGGACGCGCGCTCCGGCCCTGGAACCTATGGCAAGAACGGCGCCGTGGGCATGACCGGCCGCGAGGCGGAGAACAACAGCGCCCCCGTGACCTACGACAAATCGCTTTGACGGCGGCGCGGTGAACGACGAGACGTGAGAAAGCATAAGTAAGGGATAGGAACATGGCCGGTTCGATCACATTGGCGCTTCGCACCGCGCAGAGCGGACTGCTCACGAACCAGTCGGCGCTGGACACCGTCGCCAACAACATCGCGAACGTCAATTCGGACAATTATTCGCGCAAGATCGCGTCCATGGAGCAGCGGGTCGCCGCGGGCGTCGGCGCCGGCGTGCAGATCGCCGAGGTCATCCGCCGCGTGGACGAGGGCCTGTTGAAGAGCCTGCGCCGGGAAATGGCCAGCTTCGAGAAGTTGGACGTCCAGACCGACTATTACGAACGGGTTCAGGAACTGTTCGGCACCCCGGAAAGCAACAGCTCGCTTTCCCACCTGATCAGCGAGTTCGCCGAGTCCATCGAATCCCTGTCCACCAACCCCGACAAGACGTTGGAGCAGAACGAGGCGGTCAACAACGCCAAGATCCTCACCACCCGGCTTCAGGACATCAGCGCCTCGATCCAGGACCTGCGCGCCCAGGCCGACAAGGAAATCGAGGACGATGTCAATCGCATCAACACCATCGCCCAGCAGATCCAGGACCTGAACGACAAGATCGTGCGCAACAGCTCCAGCAACCTCGACACCACGGACCTGCAGGACCAGCGCGACGGGTTCCTGGACGAGATGTCGCAGATCCTCGACATCGTTTATTTCAGGTCCGCCGACGGCGACATCATCGTCTTCTCGGGCGGCGGCAAGACCCTGGTCGACAACGTGCCGCCGACCGTCAGCCACGCGGCGGCGGGCATCATCACCGCCCAGGCGACCCACGCCAGCGGCGACCTGGGCGCCATCTACGTGGGCGACAAGATCGCGGGCAACGACATCACCAACGACATCCGCGACGGCAAGCTGAAAGGCCTGATCGAACTCCGCGACACCGTGCTCACCAATCTGCAGGCCCAGATCGACGAGGCGGCGGCGGAGATCCGCGACGCCTTCAACCAGGTGCATAACCGGGGCATCCCTCATCCCGGGCTGCAGTCCATGGACGGCACCCGCCGGTTCCTGAGCACCACCACCGAAACCATTCATCTGGATGCAACCGCCGACGTGCGCTTCACCATGTTCGACAATAATGGCGACATGCTGCGGACGTCGGCTGGCGTCGAAGCCACGGACACGCTCAGAAACATCATGGTGGGCGCGGGCGGCGACCTTCATGGGCCGTGGACTTTGGCGAACATCGCAACCAATCTCCAGACGTGGTTCCGCAACATGGGCGCCACCGGCGCCACGGCCAGCTTCGGCACGGACGGCACCCTGGA
Organism: uncultured Hyphomicrobiales bacterium; assembly: GCA_964344345.1. Taxonomy (GTDB): domain Bacteria; phylum Pseudomonadota; class Alphaproteobacteria; order Rhodospirillales; family CAYFNC01; genus CAYFNC01. The sequence goes on from CAYFNC010000057.1 coordinate 13,116, forward strand.
CATCGCCATGAACACCACGACGATGAACCTCGCCATTCGCGACGAGGTGGACAACGGCGTCAGCTACCCCATCGACGCCGGCGAGACCATTACCCTTAACACCGGCGGCGGCGCGGGCGCCGACACCATGGTGTCGTCCGTGGCGGGTCGGTTCTCCCATTTCGCGGCGGGCCACCGCATCACGCTGACCGGCTCCACCGGCGGCGCGGTCGACGCCACCTACACCGTCGCCGCGGTCAGCGCCGACGGCACCACCGTCACCTTCACCGAGGACATGACCAACAGCGGCGTGCTCGCCAACCAGGTCGTCAACCTGAAGGCCATCCCGACGCCCAAGGGCGCCACCCATCAGGACGCCACCATCTATTGGAACAAGGATTCCAGCGTTTCGACGGGCACGGCCGACTCGATCACGTACTCCACCACCAATTTTCCCGCTGGCGCGATTTTCGCAGCGGCCGGCGACACCATTACCCTGCCTGTCGGCGCGGATATGGATCAGTATCCGGTGGGATCCCAGTTCTCCGTTTCCGGCCTGACCGGCGGCAACGCGGCGAACAACGGCACCTACACCGTCGGCGCGGTCGATTTCGCGACCCGGACCATCACGGTCACCAACCCGCCCGAAGACATCACCGTCGACATCGCCGGTCCCGCCGGGGCCTCGACGGTCATCAGCCGGGGCGCGGACGAGGCCGTCCAGGGGTTCTCAAACTTCTTCGGGCTCAACGACTTCTTCGTCGACGGCACCACCGAGGCGCTTCACGAATCCGACGTGGTGGCCACGACATTTTCCACCACGGCGTCCACGCTGATGTTCTGGGACACCACCAGCACCACCAGCCACGCCAACGTGACCGTCAACAACGCCAACCCGGACACCTTGACCGCCGCGGCCGGAACCTTCAGCGGATACTCGGCGGGCATGTACATCTCGATCTCGGGATCGGCCACGGCCGCCAACAACAAGACCTACACCATCACCGCCGCCGCGGCCGACGGGTCGTCCATTACCGTGAGCGCCGTTCCATCGGACAACAACACCGCCAACAACGCCTTCGTCGCCACGGCGGCGGGCACCATCAGCATCACCCGGTCCTTGGCCGGAAGCCCGTTGAGCGTGTCCGCCGGTCTCAGCCTTTCGGACCTTGCGACCTCCATCTCGAACACCGTATCGGGCGTCACGGCCTCGGTGGTCCCAGACGGCGACGGCAATCGGATCCGCATCGTCAACGACGGCGGCAACAGCATGTTCGTCACCGACGCGGCCGGGGACACGCTTCTGAACGACATCGGCCTGCACACCGGCGACGTCAGCGTGGCCACGTCTATCGGCATTCGCTCGGACATGATCAACACGCCGTCGATGATTTCCAGGGGCGCGGTGCTTTGGGACGCGGAGCTGGGCCCGACCGGCGAGTACTATTCGAGCGCGGCGGACGACACCATCGCGCTGGCCATGGCCCGCGCCATGTCGGACAACAACCAGTTCGACAAGGCGGGCGGCATCGCGGCCTTCAACATGTCGTTCGAGGATTACGCCGCCAACATCGTTTCCTACAACGCCGCCCTGTCCAACGTTCAAGAAGACACGCTGGACTATCAAAGGTCGTTGAAGGAGTCTCTTGAGTTCAAGTCCAACTCCGTGAAGGGCGTGAACCTTGACGAAGAGATGTCGCAGCTTATCCTATTGGAGCAGGCCTACTCCGCCTCGGCTCGGGTGATAAGCATCATCCAGTCCATGTTCGACGTGCTCGACCGCGTCATTCAGTAGGTTTGTCAAGGAGGTAGCCATGGCGATCACAAGAATTGCGAGTTCCGCCGCCAACACCCAGATGGTCAATTACCTTCTGCGCACCCAGGCCGACCTGCACGAAAAGGAGGTCCAGGTCGCCAGCGAGAAGAAATCCCAGACCTACGACGGCATCGCCAGCGACGCCGAGCGGCTCATCGACGTGGAGAACTCCCGCGGGCGGTTGGAGCGCTACAACAGGAACAACGACGCCCTGGACCTCAAGCTTGGCGTCACCGACAACATCCTGACCAACGTCAACACCCTGATCCGCGACTTCAAGAAGGACCTGGAGACCTTCCGCAACGGCGACATGACCGACCGGACCAAGGTGAACGACATCCAGAGCTCCGCCTGGCGTTTCCTCCGCTCCATGCAGGTGGAATTGAACACCGAGGTCAATGGCCAGTTCCTGTTCTCGGGCGGCCGTCAGAACAAGCAACCGGTCAACTTCCCCTTCGATTCGCTCGCCTCGCTGCAGAGCCAGTTCGACGGCGAGGCCGTCCAGTACCCCGTCACCCGCGCCGCGCACGTGAACACGGACATGACGCTGACCAACGCCCAGACCGGCAACATCAGCTTCATCGACAGCGGCGCGACGGGCGACATCATTCGCGCGACCACGGCGGGCGCGTTCAACGGCATCGCGCCTGGGACCAAGATCACGGTCTCGGGCAGCGGGGGCGCCGGCAACGACAAGACCTACACCGTGGCCCAGGTGGCCAACAACGGCCAGGACCTGGTGATCGACGGCACCATCACCGGCACCACGGTTCGCGCCACGCAGCAGATCGGAACCGCCACGGCGGGCGAGGCCGGCGTCACCATCACCACTTTCAACTGGTACGGCGGCGACCGCCACACCCTGACGCACCGCGCCGGCGACAACCAGGAATTCGACCTGGACCTCAACGCCATCAATCCCGCCTTCGAGAAGGCCATGCGCGGCATGGCCATCATCGCCCAGGGCGTCTTCGGCACCAACGGCGGGCTCGACAACAACACCGGCCGGGTGAACGACGCGGTCAATCTTTTGGGCGCGGCCGTCGATCCGCCCCCGACCAATGTCGGCCCCTACGGCACCGAGGAGCTGGACAACGTCCACGACGTCCACATCAACCTGGGTTTCCAGCAGCTGACCCTCAATCGAGCCGAGGAGACCAACTCAAGCCTGATCGGCTTCTTCGACCAGAAGATCTCCGAGATGGAGAACGTGGACAAGCTGGAGGCCATCACCGAGATGCTGGACAGCTCCCGCGCGCTCGAGGCGTCGTATCAGGCGCTGTCGCGCATCCGCAAGCTGAGCCTGTCGCAGTTCATCTAGGCCGAACAATAACGGGCAACAAAAGTTTCATTATCGGGGTGTTGCTCGAACCTCAATATGCCGTATTCTTGCCGTGACGAGACGGCAGGTGTAGCGCCCATGGGGTTCGACAATTATCCCGCTCTGGTCTTGAACGCCGACTTTCGGCCGCTCAACTATTTCCCGTTGTCCTTGTGGGGCTGGCAGGACGCCATCAAGGCCGTGTTCCTGGAACGGGTGAACGTGCTGTCCGAGTACGACCGGCTGGTCCATTCGCCCAGCCTGGAGGTTGCGCTGCCCAGCGTGGTCTCGCTCAAGGAATTCGTACCCTTGGCGAAGCGGCCCGCCTTCACCCGCTTCAACGTGTTCCTGCGCGACCGGTTCCGCTGCCAGTACTGCGGCCTGTCCTTCCCGACCGAAGAGCTGACCTTCGACCACGTCATTCCGCGTTCGCGCCGGGGGCGGACCTGTTGGGAGAACGTGGTCACCGCCTGCGCGCCCTGCAACCTGCGCAAGGCCAACCGCCTGTGCCGAGAGGTGGGCATGCGGCCGCTCCGCGCGCCGCGCGCGCCGACCACCCACGAGTTGCACCACAACGGCCGGTCCTTCCCGCCCAACTACCTGCATGAAAGCTGGCGGGATTTCCTGTACTGGGACACCGAGCTGGAAATCGGCTGAGGCTTCAAACCTTCGAAAGGGTTTCGAACGCGTCCAGCGACGTTTCAAGCAATCCGTCAAGCTCCGAAACCAGGGCCGCGACCGCCCGGGCGTCGCCGCTTTCAGCCAGGAATTCAATGTCTCGCGCGGCCTCGACCATCCGGGACAGGCCCAGGTTGCCCGCCGCTCCGGCCAGCTTGTGGGCGGTGAGCGCGCACCATTCCAGGTCGTCGCCCGCCTCGCGCAGCTCCGCGACGTAGCTGGCGCCGTGGGTCTTGAACGCCCGGGCCAAGTCGGTCACGTTCTCGTCGCCCAGCATGGCCCGCTCCCGCGCCATGAACGCCTTGTCCACCAGGGGCGCGTCGCGCCGCGCCTGGGCGTCGCCGTTCCGGGCCTTGGCCAACGCCGCCGCCAGCGCGTCCATGTCGAGCGGTTTGGTCAGGACAGAGCGCATGCCGACGCTGACGAACCGGGCGATTTCGGAGCCCAAGGCCTCGGCGGTGAAGGCGATGACCGGGGTGTGGACGCCGGTTCCCGCCTCCTGGACGCGAAGGCGCAACAGGGTTTCGACCCCGCTCATCCCCGGCAGGCGGATATCCATCAGCACCGCGTCGAACATCGTGTTTTTCAGCCGCATCAGGGCGTTCCGGCCGTCGTTGACCGCTTCCGCCTCGCAGCCGAGCCGGTCCAGCATGCCAAGCGCGACCGTGCGGTTTAGTTCCTCGTCCTCCACCACCAGCACCCGCATGCCGGCGCAGTCGTCGGTCGGCGGAGGCTCTTCGGCAACGGCGGGGGGCTCCGCGATCGGCAGATCCAGCGCGAAGCGGAACTCCGAGCCCCGGCCCGGGGCGCTGTTGAACGAAAGCGTCCCGCCGAGGGCCTCGAGCATGAGTCTGGAGATGGCGAGCCCGATGCCGAAACCGCCCCGTTCCGGCGGCGCGGTCCCGCCGTCCTTGAACAGGCCGTCCTGACGATCCTTGGGGATGCCGGGTCCGGTGTCGACGATGCGGAAATCCACCTTCGCGCTCGCATGGGACCGCCCGGCCAGCCGGACAATCACCGCGACCTTGCCGCTTTCGGTGAACTTGATGGCGTTGCCGACCAAGTTGAACAATATCCTGTCCAGCCGTTTTTCGTCGCCGACGATCCAGGCGGGAACCGCGTTGTCGATGTCCAGGACCAAGTCCAGGCCCTTTCCGGTGGCGATCGGCGTCAAAAGCGCGACCAGGTCGGAAAGCTGGCGCGAAAGGTCGTAGGGCGCGCGCTGCACCGGAATGCGGCCCTTTTCGATCTGGGAGAAGTCGAGGATGTCCTCGAAGGTTCCGACCAGCCTTTCTCCAGAACGCTCGATCACGCCCACCAGCCGGCGCGCCTCGTCCGACATGGCCTCGCCCGCGAGCAGCCTGGCGGTGCCGACCACGCCGTTCAGCGGCGTGCGCAGGTCGTGGCTCATCTGGGTCAGGAATGCGGTCTTGGCCCGGCTGGCGGCCTCGGCGGCGTCGCGGGCCTTGGCCAGTTCGGCCTCCGCCTCCCTTCGCGCGGTGATGTCGTTGAAGGACAGCACCGCGCCGTGATAGACGCCGTCGCGGTAAATGGGGGCGACATAGTACTCCACCGGGAACACGGTCCCGTCGGCCCTTTGGAACTGCTCGTTGACCACGCCGCGCACGCCGCCGTCCACAAGGGTTTTCCCCACGGACCATTTGTCCGGGTCGATGGCTTTCCCGTTCTTGGCGCGGGGGGCGAGAATGCTCCACGCCCGCTTGCCGATGACCTCGTCGGGATAGCGTAGTCCCATGAGCGCCAGGGCGGAGGTGTTGCAGATGGTGCAGTATCCGTTTCCGTCGATGCCGATGATGCCCTCGACGGCCGAGCCCAGAACCGCCTTCAGGTCGTCCGTGGTCTCGGTCAGGATCTGGCGCACCGTCTCGTGGGCGTCGACCTCGTCGGACAGTTCGCGGGTGCGCTCCTCCACCCGTTGCTCCAGATGGCCGCGTTCGTCCTCCAGCTCGGCCAGGGCTTGGGCGCGGAGCCTGCGGCTGACCCAAAGTCCGGCGATCAGCGAGGTTTGGATCAGCAGAACGAACACGCCGATCAGCACTTCCTGGAAATGCATTTCGATCATGCTGAATTCGCGGTGGCGCACGTCGCTTCCGGGCGGCAAGGCGGTTTCGGGGATCTTCCAGCGCTTGAGTTGGCGCCAATCGTAGATGAAGCCCCGCGCGGCCTCTCCGCCAAGGGCGATGTCCTTGGGTTTCTCGCCGTTCAGAAGCCGAAGGACCGTGTCGCCCGCCGAGCGTCCGGCGACCTCGGCGCCGATCATGTAGCCGCCAACGGTTCCCGCCCCCATCAGCGGGGACCAATGGGTGTAGATCGGCGCGTTCGCGGTTTCCGCGATGTCGGCGAGCGCGTCCTTGGCGACGATGGTCTTTCCCGTGTTGTCCCTATGAATCAGAAGGAAATAGATCAAGGTGTTCTTGGGCAGGACGGCGACCCGCGCCACGAGATCGTCGCAGGCGAAGTCGGTCACGTATTCGAAATCGATCTTCCCCTCCAGATGCTTCCAGGCTTCCTTGGCGTTCTTCAGGCGGCGCCGTCCGCCTCGGGTGTCCTCGACCAGCGCCACGACGCGCCTGGTGTTGGGATGAAGGGCCAGCGCCGCCTCCAGCGCGCGTCCGTGGTCGGACGAAATCGGAAGCAGCACCGCCCCGCCCCGCAGGGACTTGGGAATCTTCCTTAGCTGGGTCGTGGCCAGGACCGTCGGCGGCTTGCCGAACGCCTTCCAATGGGATTCCATGAAGATGACGGCTTCGAGCCCCTGGGCGATGGCGGCGTCGAACTTGACGCCCTTGTATTTCTTCTTGAGGAACCGGGCCAGGAGCTTCGAATCGATCGCCTTGTCGAAAAACAGCTTGTCCAGGCGCTCCAGATGGATTTTCACGGGGGGGGCGCCGTTGTCGGCCAAGCTCGTTTTCACGCCGTCGATGAACAACGTCTCCCACGGCGTCTCCCCGTTTCCGGCGGTGACGATCAGCAGGTTCGCCTCTTGGGCGGAGGCGGCGCGGGCGGCGAGGACGAGAAGCGCCGCCGCGAGGAACGCTCGAACGATCGGGAATCCGGCGGCGCGGCGCATGAACTGCCCGCCCTCAGCGCAACGGAGAGATGGCGGGGGCGAGCTTGTAGCCCATGCCGAAAACCGAGACGACGCGGGTCGGCTGCCTCGGGTTCGCCTCGATCTTGCGCCGAAGCCTGGTGATCCGGTTGTCGATGGCGCGACCGAGCGGGGCCGCGCGCGCGTCCGTATACAGCGCCTCCACGAGCTTCTCGCGGGTCAGGGTCTCCCCGGCGTGATCGACGAAGACGCGCATCAACGCGAATTCGCCCTTGGTCAGTCGGACGTCCTCGCCCATGGGGGTGCGGAAGATCAGCCTGTCGAAATCAATCACGCAGCCGTCGAATTCGTAGGCGCTGCCGTTAAATGCCAAGCCGTCCGGCATGCGCCGTTTCCCGACCCTGGCGGCGAGGTTGCGGACCTTCAACGACAGCTCTTCCGGATCCACCGGCTTGACAAGGTAGTCGTCGGCGCCGAGTTCCAGCCCCTTGATCCGGTCTTCGGCGCCGTGGCGCGCGGTCACGCAGATGATGCCGATGTCCGAACGAGGCCTGAGAGCCCGTGCGGAAAGAAGTTGAGTCGGAGGAGTCGGTTATGATTCCATGGCGT
>CAYFNC010000058.1:0-20201 GCA_964344345.1 uncultured Hyphomicrobiales bacterium
AGATCACGATCACGGGCACGGACGACGCGCCGGTGGTGTCCGGGGACGTTGCGGGCTCGGTCGTCGAGGGCGACATCGGCGACGTGGCGACCGCCACGGGAACCATCGCGATCAGCGACGTCGACGCGGACGACAACCCGACGTTCGCGAACGCGAGCGCCGACGGCCAGTTCGGCTCGATCGTTGTGAACGAGGCGGGCGACGGCTGGACGTACACGTTGGATCAGGCGTCGGTTCAGGATCTGGACGCGGGCGACGTGGTGACGGACACGGTGACGGTTCTGGCCGACGACGGCACGCCGCGGACCATCGAGATCACGATCACGGGCACGGACGACGCGCCGGTGGTGAGCGGCGATACGACGGGCGCGGTGACCGAGGGCGATCCGGGCGACGTGGTGACCGCGACGGGAACCATCGCGATCTCCGATATCGACGCCGACGACAATCCGACGTTCGCCAATGCGGCCGGCGACGGCCAGTACGGCTCGGTTCTGGTGAACGAGGCGGGCGACGGCTGGACCTACACCCTTGATCCGGTCGCGTCGCAGGCGCTCGGCGAGGGCGAGATCGCCACCGACACGATCACGGTGTTCGCCGACGACGGCTCGCCGCACGAGATCACCATCACCATCACGGGCACCGACGACGCGCCCGTGGTGACCGGCGACCTCACCGGCGAGGTGACCGAGGACTCGAACGTGACCGACGGCGGCATGCTCGCGACGTCGGGCGCCATCGTGGTCGACGATCCGGACGCGGGCGAGAGCTCGATCAACCCGGCGAGCCTGATCACGCCCGCTGGCGCGCTCGGCGCGCTGACCATCACGTCCGACGGGCAGTGGGACTACGCGGTGGACAACGCGCTGGTCCAGCACCTGGGCGTGGGCGACACGATCACCGAGACGTTCCAGGTCGACACCGTCGACGGCTCCACCCAGGAAATCACGGTCACCATCAACGGGACCAACGACAACCCGACGCTGGAGGCCAACACCGGCCTGGTGGTGGACGAGGGCGAGGCCATCGTCATCACCAATTCCCACCTGCGGGTCGATGATATCGACAACGTCGAGGGCGAGTTGGTCTTCACCGTTTCCGACGGGCCGGACCACGGGACGCTGTACTTCAACGGCCAGCCTTTGGACGCGGCCGGGACCTTCACCCAGGCGGACATCGACGCTGGGCTTGTGACCTACCGGGCCAACGACGGCGACGGCGAGATGGACTGGGCCGACGGCACGCCGCCTTGGGGCGAGGCGACCCCCGGCGTCAACCCGGTGAACATGACGGTTCCCGACAACGGCGACGGCGTGACCATCACCTTCGAGGGCGAGTTCGCGGGCTACAGCAACGCGCTCGGCTGGTGCAAGATCGACGAGAACGGCGATCCGACCGAGCCCCAGTTCGTGTGGGACAACGTCAACCACGGCCAGGTCCAGCCCGGGACCGAGGTGACGCTCGAAGGGCTCGCGCCCGGCGAGGAGTTCGCCTTGTTCATCGTCCAGGACGCGGATTCCGGCGAGGGCGGGCGCTACGACTGGCTCGGCGACCAGCTTGACGCCGGAACTCCGATCTCCTTCGACGCCGACGGCAACATCGTGTTCGGCGGCGGCGGAAACATCGTCGTCAACGGCGGATTCGAGAACGACGACATCCAGGGTTGGAGCGTGTTCGACAGCATCGACGGCTGGACCGCGACCGGCGGCGCCGGGATCGAAATCCAGTCCGACGGCATTGCGGGCGATCCCGCCGAGGGCGAGCAGCTGGTCGAGCTGGACAGCCACGACAACAGCGGCATGTACCAGGATCTGCCGACCAACGACGGCCAGCCCTACGAACTGAGCTTCATGTACTCTCCGCGTCCGGGCGTTCCGGCTGAGAGCAACGTGATCGAGGTGTACTGGGACGGCGAACTGATCGACAGCATCACCGCCGACGGCGGCTCCGAGACCGATTGGACCACCTACACCTATCAGCTCGAAGGCGGCGACGGCGACGCCTCCAGGCTCGAGTTCCGGGCGGCCGGAACCGACGACAGCCTGGGCGGCTATCTCGACAACGTCAGCGTCAGCGGGCCGAGCCACGTCATCTCCGCCGCGCACGTGTTCAACACCGGCGACGCGGCTTCGAACCCGGACAACCTGGTTCACGTGAAGTCGGGCCTTGACGAGGACGCGCTCAAGATCGGGTTCGAGGACCTGACCGGCGGCGGCGACAACGACTTCAACGACCTGATCGTTTCGGTGGACTATGGCCTAACCGGCGGCGGTTCGGTCGCGGACAACGACTCCTTCGACTTCACGGTCAGCGACGGCGACGGCGGCTTCATAGGAACCACCACCGTCGATATCACCATCAACGGCGTGGACCACGACGCCACCATCACCGGCGACTTCACCGGCGCGGTGACCGAGGACGCGAACGTTATCGACGGCATGTTGGCGACGTCGGGCGCCTTGGTCGTGGCCGATCCGGACGCGGGCGAGGATCAGATCGATCCGGCGTCCCTGGTTCCGCCCCAGAACGCGCTCGGCAGCATGACCGTCACCGCCGACGGGCAGTGGGACTACACCGTCGATAACGCCCTGGTGCAGAACCTGGGCGTCGGCGACACGATCACCGAGACCTTCCAGGTTTCGAGCGCCGACGGCTCTGCGACCCAGGCGATCACGGTCACCATCAACGGGACCAACGACGACCCGACGTTGGAGGCCAACACCGGCCTCGCGCTGGACGCGGGCGACGCCATGGTCATCACCAATTCCCACCTGCGTGTCGATGACGTCGACAACGTCGAAGGCGAGTTGGTGTTCTCCGTTTCCGACGGGCCGGATCACGGGACGCTGTATTTCAACGGCCAGCCGTTGGACGCGAACGGGTCCTTCACCCAGGCCGACATCGACTCCGGGCTGGTCAGCTACCACGCCGACCAGGCGGAAGGCGAGGTCGAATGGGCCGAGGGCACGCCGGACTGGGTCGACGCGGTTCCGGGCGTGAACCCGGTGAACATGACCGTTCCCGACAACGCGGGCGCCCCGACCATCACCTTCGAGGGCGAAGGCGCGGGCTACAGCAACGCGTTCGGCTGGTACAAGATCGACGAGAACGGCGATCCGTTCGAGCCTCACATCGTTTGGGACAACGTCAACCACGGCAAGGTCGGCGTCGGGACCGAGGTCACCCTCGAGGGCCTGGAGCCCGGCGAACGGTTCGGCCTGTTCATCGTCCAGGACGCGGATTCTGGCGAGGGCGGCCGGTACGATTGGCTCGGCGACGAAGTGGACGCCGGGACCCCGGTTTCCTTCGACGACGACGGCAACCTGGTGTTCGGGTCGTCCCAGTCGGGCGGCGGCGGCAATGACGACGACGACGGCCACGGCTGGAATCGCGGTCACGACGACGACGACGGCCATGGCTGGAATCGCGGTCATGACGACGACGATGGCCATGGCTGGAATCGCGGTCATGACGACGACGACGGCCACGGCTGGAATCGCGGTCACGACGATGACGATGGCCACGGCGGACACTGCGACGACGACGGATCGGGCGGCGCGGAAGGATCGTTGAAGATCATCTCCGCCCAGCACCTGTTCCACACCGGCGACGCGGCCATGAACCCGGACAGCCTGGTTCACGTGAAGTCTGGCCTGGTGGACGACGCCCTTCGCATCGGGTTCGAGGACCTGACCGGCGGCGGCGACAACGATTTCGACGACCTTGAAATCTCCATCGCTTTCGACGCGGTTGCGGGCGGCGACGGGCCGACCTCCGACTCCTTCGACTTCACGGTCAGCGACGGCGACGGCGGCCATATCGGGACCACCACGGTCTCCATCGCCATCGCTCAGCCCGAGCCTCCGGCCAACGTGATCGTCGGAACCGACGGCGACGACCATCTTGTCGGCACGGCGGGCATCGACGTGATCGAGGGCGGCGACGGCGACGACGACCTGATCGGCGGCGACGGCATCGACGTGCTGCGCGGCGGCGCGGGCGACGACACCTTCCGGTTCGCGGGCGACGAGGAAGTCGGCGACGTGATCGACGGCGGCGACGGGTTCGACGTCATCCGCTCGGACGACGATTTCGAAATCTCCGACACCGCGAACCTGGAAGGCATCGAGCGCATCCAGATCGACGGCGGCGGCAGGGTTGTCGGAACCGACGGGCGCGATATCCTCAACTTCGAGGACATCGACCTCAAGAACGTCGACGCCATCGACGCCGGCGCGGGCGACGATCATGTCGTCGGCTCGGATCTCGAGGATGACGACATCCACGGCGGCGACGGCGACGACAAGCTCGAAGGCGGCGACGGCCGGGACGACCTCTTCGGCGGAGCCGGTGACGATATCCTGGTCGGCGGCGACGGCCGGGACGATCTGGTCGGCGGCGCGGGCATCGACGTCATGGACGGCGGCGATGATAACGACACCTTCTGGATCAGCGGCGACGACGGCGCGGCCGACGTGTTCCACGGCGGCGCCGGCATCGACGTCATCCGGGGTTCGGGCGACCTGACCTTCAGCTCGGACGCGGTGTTCGATGGAATAGAGGTCATCCGCATCGACGGCGGCGGCGACATCGTCGGAACCGACGGCGCGGACAACCTGGACTTCAGCGGCATCGAGACCCATGGCGTTGACGACATCCGCGGCGGCGCCGGCGACGACGTCATTCGCGGCTCCGACCTGGAGAACGACGATATCTTCGGCGGCGAGGGTAACGACCAGCTCTTCGGCGGCGCGGGCAGCGACGACCTGATCGGCGGGTCCGGAATCGACGTCATGGACGGCGGCGCCGGTAACGACACCTTCTGGGTCAGCGGCTCCGATGGGTCGGTGGACAAGTTCTTCGGCGGCGAGGGTTACGACACCATTCGCGGCGAGGGCGACCTGACCTTCACCACGGACGCGGTGTTCGACGGCATCGAGCGCATCAAGATCGACGGCGGCGGCGATATCCTCGGAACCGAGGGCGCGGACGCCATCGACCTCACCGGCATCGACATGTCCGGCGTGGACGAGATCCGGGCGGGCGCGGGCGACGACGTCATCCGCGGCTCCGATCTCGAAAACGACGAGATCTACGGCGAGGCTGGGAACGACCACCTGGACGGCGGCGCCGGACGGGACGTGCTGGTCGGGGGCGACGGCGACGACATCCTGGTCGGCGGCGCTGGCAACGACGAGCTGTACGGCGGCGCCGGCGACGACGCCTTCATCTTCAACGAAGGCGACGGCAACGACGTCATCTTCGGGTTCGGCGATGGCGACGTCCTGCAGTTCAAGGACGCCGACGGCAACCTGGTCGAGGCCACGGACATCCAGGACAGCGGCGACGACAAGCTGGTGGTCTTCGGCGACAACACCACCGTCCGGGTCAAGAACGTGGACGATCTGACGTGGGATCAGGAGAGCGAGAGCTACTCGGTCTCGTCCGACGACGCGACGACCCCGACCCTGAACGACGAGAGCTAATTTCTCGCGTCTTCTCTGGGCGGCGTTCGAACCTCCACTCCGTCACCCCCGGGCTTGACCCGGGGGTGCGCGGAAACGCATATGCGCCGAAAGCGTGGATGCGCGGGTCGGGCCCGCGCATGACGCCGCCCCGGGCTTTCAGACAGTCCCCTTGAACACCTTGAAGCGATTGGGCAAGATCGCGGTTCCAAGGCAGGGAGCGCCGTAGATGGTGGAGCCGGCGTTCGTGGGCCAGGCCCGCGCGCTTGCGGAGCTTTGGGCGACGCGAAACCAGGACAAGCGGAAACAGGCGCTGAAGGCCATCCGGGACGACGGTCTTTTGGCCATCGGCGTCTACGAGATGATGCCCCGGCGCGCGGACGCCAACGCGCGGAACGAAATCGCCCTGGCTCTGGCCGGAAACAAGCTCGAGTTGGTGGCCGAACGGGCCGGGCGGCTGGCGCGCGCCTGGACCTCCAACCCCCAGACCCACGCCCGCATCGTCGAGGGGCTGGAGAAAAGCGGCGCGCTCGCGGTGTGGACCTTCGGCCTTCTGCCGCCGCCGGGGGACGAGGGGGACGGACGCTACGAATTGGCGAACGCGCTTCTCCTCCGGCGCAATCCCGAGCTTGCGGACGATTCCCCGCCTGTCTCGAAACCCCCTCCGCCCAAGGAAAGCCCAGAAATCCCGGAAACCCTGCGCAAGGGGCCGAAGCCCGCGCCCAAGGCCGGGCGGAAAAAAACCGGGCCCCTGGCCAGGCTCGCGGACGGGCTGAAGGGACTCGGCCTGAAAAAGCCTTCGGAATCGGACGGGAATTAAGCCATCTCAATGCGGCCTGGCGGCCATGGCGCTAGACTCATCCCCTATCCCAAGGAGGCCGCCATGATCGTCACCGACACCCTGTTTGGACGGGAACTCGCAAATCTGGTCGATCAGTACGTCCAGGACGGAGCCGACCCCGGCGAAATCGCCACCGAGATGCAGCGCCAACTCAATGTGCTTACCGGGCAGCACAACCTTGAATTCGAGCTGATACGCCCGACGATGAGGAAAGCCGCCTGATCAACCGCCGACCCATTGGTTGAAGTGTTCGGGCCGGACCGTGGTCGCGCCCAGAAGCAGGCCCACGTGGACCTCGTGGATGCAGTCGCTCATGGTTCTCGAGGGCTGGAACCCGGTCTCGGCCGCGAGCCGCGCGCCCGAGACCGCGTTGTCGCGGGGCTCGCCCTCGCCCTCGACCTCGCGCACGCGGCAGCCGGTGACGTCGGCGATGGCGCGGGCCACTTCCCCCTTGGTGGCGTTGAAGCCGACCACGTTGTAGCAGTCGCCGAGCAGCGCGCTCCATCCCTCCAGGACCGCGACAACCGCCCGCGCCCCGTCGCGCACATGCACGAACGGGCGGCGCACGGCCGGATTCACGCATTCCAAGGTTCCGTCGTCCATGGACTCCCACACCCACTGGTTCAAGAGCGTGTCGAAGCGGGGTCGGGGCGACAGGCCCGCAAGCGTCGCCATGCGCAGCACGCAAACCCCCTCGCTCGCCGACAGGCGCTGTTCGCATTCGATCTTGGTGCTGGAATAGACGTCGGTGGGGACCAGCGGCGCGGTTTCGTCCGCCACGCCCTCGTGAAAGCCGTAATTGCCGCACGAGCTGGCGAACGCCATGGGCGCGCTCCGCCCCGCCGCCCAATCCGCCATGGCCAGCGCCGCGTCCAGGTTGATGGCGCGGGCCTCGTCGGGGGCGTATTCGCACATGGGCCCGATCAGCCCCGCCAGATGAACCACCCCGTCCACCGCGCCGATGTGGGACGACATGGGTCGGCGGATGTCGTGCTGGTGGAATTCGAAGCCCCCGTGGCCGAGATGGGGCAACAGCCCGGTGGCCCCGTGGGTCAGGTCGTCGAGCCCGATGACGTCCCACCCCCGCCCCAAGGCCTCCCCCGCCAGGGTGGAGCCCAGGTATCCCGCAACGCCGGTGATCAGCAAGCGCATGACGTTGTTCCTTAATGTAAATATTTATAAATCAAATAATTACGCGAGGAGTCCCCTTCAAGTCGGGTATTCTTGGAAAGCGCATGCGAACCGAACGGTCGGAATGGCGGCCCGTCAGTTCTAGCCTGATGCTTCGGTGGAATGCGTCCTAGAGGGTTATGAAAATGCTGGTGGGTGATGAAATGGCCCATCGGCGCCGAACCTTGCAAGCCCTTGTTTCGCGCGATCAGTCTACCACGTCGCCTGTTCCTTCGTCCCACCCCGCCATCGCGCGGACCTCGGCGTCGGTCTTGTTCATCCGGCACGACAAGGCCGTCTTGGCGTGACGCGCATCGACGATCACCGCTGGAACCTCCCGCGTCGACAGTTCCCGATGGAACCAACTCGACTGGCCTCCGGCGCAAACTTGCCGATCGCTTTCGCCAGAAGCGCGGGATGCGTCGTTCCACGGGCCCGAGCAGCGATTGAACCGTCGCCGTTCACAATGCAGAGGCGGGTTTCTTTCTGGGATGCGTCCAGTCCGATATACCATTCCATGGTCACGCTCATTCATGGCCTATTGGGGTTGCTCAACACAGCCCTCGCATCATAGACGCGGAGCGTGGCCAGCCGCGATTACGGCCGGGTCCCCGGAATGCGCCACTTGGTGGGGCTTGACCGCGCCGCGCTCGTTCCAGCGTTGGGGCAACTTCACGACAAAGCGGATGCTCACATCAAACTTTTTCCCCGCCGCGTTCCGAGAGGTTCCGGATTCAATCGCGCGAACAATCCGTTCCCGAAGGTCTTCCGAATACGGAAGTGTCTCTTTCTGAATTATATCCGCTCGTTCAACCAAACCAGCGCCTCGCGGACCGTTTCCACCGTTTCGCCGGGTTCGGGCAGGGGGCGGGCGATGAACAGCATGCGCAGACCCAATTCGCGCGCTGCCTTGACCTTGGCCTCGCCCGCCGCCCCGCCGCTTTGCTTCGAAACCAGCAGGTCGATGCGATGCTCGCGCATCAGGGCCAGCTCGCTCTCGACGCTGAACGGCGGGCGGCCGATGACCGTCGCGAAGTCCTTCAACGGCGGCGGCTCGTCGGGCTCGGCCAACAGGCGGATCAGCATGTGGACGCCCTCGACCTCGGCGAAGGCGGGCAGATTCTTCGAGCCGATGGCGAGGAAGGCGCGGGCGGAGACGCCGGGAAGCGCCTCGGCGGCGGCTTCGAACGTCGGAACCTCGACCCATTTGTCGCGGGGCTCCAGCCGCCAGGGCGGCCTGACCAGCGCGAGCCTCGGCGCGCCGGAGGCCAGGCAGGCGTCGTAGGCGTTGGAGGAGATGCGCTCGGCGAAGGGATGGGTGGCGTCGACGACGCAGGCGACGTCCCGCTCGGCGATGAAGGCTTCCAGGGCCTGGGCGTTTTCGAACGCGCCCACGTGGACCTCGCAGGGCAGGTCCGGCGCGGTCCCGGTCACGCCCGCGACGGACGCCACCGGCGCGCAGCGCCCGGCCAGCGCCTCGGACGCCATGCGGGCGAGCTCCAGCGATTCCGCCGTGCCGCCCAGTATCAGGATGGTCTTTTCCATCGCCGCCCTTTTCAGCGCCACTCGGAATCCCAGACGTCGCGCTCGTCGTAATCCGCCTTCAACTTGCGCTTTCTTTTGTAGACGCCTTTCTTTCCGCACTTTTCGAAGAAGCCCGCGCCGCGCCCGCCCGGCTTGGCGGTCCCGTTGGCGAAGGTCCTCTCCTTGCCGGACTCGTAGCCCGGTTGGCGGCGCAGCATGGCCTTCACCGACTTGTTGGCCTTGGCGACCATGTCGGACCGGATCTTGCGGATAGTCTCCTTGGCGTCGTCGCGCCGTTGCTCCGCGTTGCGGCTTGGGGATTTGTTGAACTTGATCTTGGAGAGGTAGAACGCCTTGTAGGCGTCCGCCAGCTCCTCCGCCCGTTCGCGGAAGGCCTTGTCGTGAGCGTCGGCGAGCGCGCGCTCGAACTGGTGCACGTCCTCGAACACGCACTTGTCCGAGATGTCCGACGACACCCAGATCTTTTGCAGGACGTAGATGGTGGCCTCGTAGCCGATATAGCAGTCGGCTTCGAACTCGCGCTTCTTCTTGTACTTGAACGACCGGAACTTGAAATCGTGCTTGAACTTGTGCGAGCCCCACTTTTTCGCCAGGGAGACCGAGAAGACGTTCTCGATCTTGCGGGCCACCGAAACCCGGACGCTGGGCGACAGGCAGCTTCCCGGCGGCTCCTCCTCCCTGGCCCATGCGGGGTCCGCGGCGATCAGCAGCGCCATCGCGATCAACGTCAAGCCCAAGCGTCTCATGACGCCATGGTGGCCCAAGACCGCCGTTAAATCCAGATTCAAGAGCCAAAAAATGATCGCCGCCATATGATTTCATGTCCCGCGGCTTGCCGGAAACTTCGCGAACGCGTAGATTCGGCCCCCTTGTAAAATCCTGTTTCCGAACAGGAGGCGGACCATTTCGGCGCGACTCGCAGTATTTCTGATCGTTCTGGCCGTGGCGGCTGCGGGTTGGACGTCGTCCCTCCCCGCCGACGTCCTGTCCAAAAACGACCTTGCCCTGGCCAAGAGCGCCCTCAAGGCGATCGACGCCAAGAAAT
Source organism: uncultured Hyphomicrobiales bacterium (assembly GCA_964344345.1). GTDB lineage: Bacteria > Pseudomonadota > Alphaproteobacteria > Rhodospirillales > CAYFNC01 > CAYFNC01. The sequence goes on from CAYFNC010000058.1 coordinate 10,067, forward strand.
GGCGCAAGGCGCGCAACATCGCCCGCGACCTGGAAGACCCGGCCGCCCGCAAGCTGTTCGAATGGATGCAGGCCACCGGCCCCGACGCCGACATGTCGTTCGAGGCCATCGCCGACTTCATGGCCGCCAATCCGGACTGGCCCAGCCAAAAGCTGATGATCAAGCGGGCGGAGGAGGCCATAAGCGTCGCCACCCCCGCCCACGTCGTGCTGGACTGGTTCGCGGAGCGCGAGCCCGTCACCTCCAACGGCATGGTCCGGCTGGGCGAGGCCCTGCTGGACACGGGCCGGGTCCGGGCCGGTCGCGACCTTTTGCGCCGCGCCTGGATCGAGGGCAATTTCGGCAGCCGCCAGGCCAGAAACTTCCTGCGCCGTCACCGCAAGCTTCTGACCTCCGAGGACCATTGGGCGCGCTTGGACCGGCTCGCTTGGGAGGGGCGATACTGGCCCGCCAAGCGCATGCTGCAGAAGGTCAACAAGGGCAAGCGCGCGCTGGCCTGGGCGCGGCTCACGCTCCGGCGCAAGCGAGGCGGGGTTGACCGGGCGATCAAGCGGGTTCCCGCCAAGTACAAGAACCACCCGGGCCTGGTGTACGAGCGCATGCGCTGGCGCATGCGCAAGGGCCGATACGACGAGGCGGTGGAGTTGTTGCCCCATGTTCCCGACAAGCCGCCCCATCCCGAGCTGTGGTGGAAGCTCCGCGCCGATCTCGCCCGCTTTTCGCTCGCCAAGGGCTACATCACCGAGGCTTATCGCCTAGCCAGGGACCATCACCTGACCAAGGGCGCTGGCTTCGCAGACGGGGAATGGATGGCGGGCTGGATCGCGCTCCGGTTCCTGAACGACACCAACGTCGGGCTCGCCCACTTCAAGCGCATGTTCGAAGCCGTGAACTATCCCGTCAGCAAGGCCCGGGGCGCCTACTGGACCGGCCGGGCCTTCGAGGCGTCGGGCGAGCGCAATCTGGCCGACGTCTGGTACCGGACGGCGGCGGCCTATCCCACCACCTATTACGGCCAACTCGCCGCCGGGCGGCTGGGCCAAGCCTCCATTCTTTTGCCCGCGCCCCCGGACCCGACCCAGGACGAAATCGCCGCCCACGCCCGCCATGAAGTGACCCGAGCCGCCGAGATCATGGTGGAGCTGAAGCGCCGCAACCGCATCAACCCCTTTATCGAGGCGCTGATGGACATGAATCCGAGCCCGGGCTGGCAGGCTCTGACCGCGTCGCTGGCCAAGCGCCTGGGGCGGACCGATTCCGCCATTCGGCTCGCCAAGGTCATCGGACGCAACGGCACCATCCTGGAGGACGCGAGCTATCCGGTGCTCGACCTGCCGCCCGTGCCCCGACGCCTGGACGAGCACGCGCCCGAGCCAGCCCTCTCGCTCGCCGTTATCCGCCAGGAAAGCCTGTTCAAGCCCGACGCCAAAAGCCGCGTCGGCGCGCGCGGGCTGATGCAGCTCATGCCCCGGACGGCGAAAAAGACGGCGCGGAAACTCCGGGTGCGTTATTCGCGCAAGCGGCTGACGGCGGACCCGGACTACAACATGCTGTTGGGCCAGACCTATCTCGGCGAGTTGCTGGAGCATTACCAGGGCTCCTACGTCCTGGCGCTGACCGCCTACAACGCGGGCTCGTCGCGGGTGACCCGCTGGATCAACCACCACGGCCACCCCCGCGACGCCGACGTGGACGTGGTCGATTGGGTCGAGATGATCCCCTTCGACGAGACCCGGAACTACGTCCAAAGGGTGCTTGAGAACCTGCAGATCTACCGCGCCAGGCTGGGTCAGACCGTGGTCGCCCGCAACCTGGTTTACGACCTGGAGCGCTGACGGGGCCATGGTGGACCTGACCGGGAGCGAGGGCGGGTTCGAGGAGCGGCGCTTAACCGCCGGCGACGGACTCGCGCTCTATTACCGGGATTACGGCGATCCGCTGTCCGGGCGCGCGCCGGTTCTCTGCCTCGGCGGGCTGACCCGCAACTCCAAGGACTTCCACGCCGTGGCCCTGCGGCTCGCGCGCAAACGCCGGGTGGTGTGCCTGGATTACCGGGGACGGGGGCGGTCCGCCAGGGATCCGGACTGGCGCAACTACCATCCGCGCGTCTACGCCGACGACGTTCGCCACCTGATGGCGGCGGCGGGGCTGCGCAAGGTCGTGATTATCGGCACCTCCCTCGGCGGGGTCCTGGCGGCGGTGATGGCGCTCGTCGCGCCCAGCGCGATGGCGGGCGCGGTGCTCAACGACATCGGGCCGGACCTGAACCTGGGGGCGCTCGATCCCTTGAAGGACTACCTGAGCGACCCGAGCCCCTTGCAAGACTGGGACGCCGCCGTCCGCCGCCTGAGGGAGACCACGCCCGGCCTGCCCGCCAACACCGACGCCGAATGGCTCAACATCGCCCGGAACACGTACCGGGTGGGCGAAGACGGATTGCTCTATCAGGACTGGGATCCGGCCATCGCCAAGCCTTTGTCCAACGACCCGGAAGACGTCCAGGACCTGTGGCCGCTTTTCGGCGCGCTCAGGCGGGTTCCGACGGCGGTGATCCGGGGGGAGATCTCCGACCTGTTTCCGGCCGCGTCGTTCGAGAAGATGGGCGAGCGCTTCCCAAACCATATCCGCGCCACCGTCCCGGGCGTCGGCCACGCCCCCCACCTGGGCGAGCCCCAGGCGCGGGACGCCATCGACCGGGTGCTGCGATTGGTCGACGGGGAGGCGTGATCCGCTTTTCCAAACCGGACAAGTCCTTTAAGATTCCGCCATGTTCCATCGCACCCGCCACTTCACCCAGCTCGACGAAGGGCGCGTCCGCTGCGACGTCTGCCCCCGTGAATGCGCGCTGAAGGAGGGGCAGCGGGGCTTGTGCGTGGTGCGCGCCGCCCACCAGGGCGAGATCGTCATGACCGTGGACGGGCTGACCAGCGGGTTTTGCGTCGATCCCATCGAGAAGAAGCCCTTGAACCATTTCCTTCCCGGAACCCCGGTTCTGTCGTTTGGGACCGTGGGCTGCAACCTGACCTGCAAGTTCTGCCAGAACTGGGACATCTCGAAAATCCAGCGCAACAACTCGGCCGTCCTGGCCCATCAGGACCGGCTGCTGGCCGCCATCGACTTCGCCGACCCGGCCTACCGCGACAAGGAGAGAATCAGCGAGACGCAAATCGTCCAGGCGCTCGGCGGCGGGGGCGATCGGCTCCGCGACAAGGCCGGGCCCGAGATGATCGCCGAGGCCGCGGTCCAGACCGGCAGCGCCAGCGTCGCCTACACCTACAACGATCCGGTCATCTTCATGGAGTACGCCATCGACGCCGCCATCGCCTGCAAGGAGCGGGGCGTCAAGTCGGTGGCCGTCACCGCCGGATACATCAGCCCCGGCGCGCGCGAGGAATTCTTCGCCCACATGGACGCGGCCAACGTGGATCTGAAGGCCTTCACCCAGGACTTCTACCGCAAGCTCTGCTCGGGCCATCTGCAGCCGGTGCTGGACACCTTGACCTACCTGAAGCATGAGACCGACGTCTGGTTCGAGATCACCACGCTTCTGATCCCGGGCGAGAACGACGGGGACACGGAACTAGACGCGCTTTCGTCCTGGGTGGTGGAGAACCTGGGCCCCGACGTGCCCATCCACTTCTCCGCCTTCCACCCCGACTGGAAGATGACCGACAAGCCGAGGACGCCCCAGGCGAGCCTGCAGAACGCCCGCGACATCGCGCGCCGCAACGGCGTGCGCCACGCTTACGTCGGCAACGTCCACGATCTGGAGAACGAAAGCACCTATTGCCACCAGTGCGGGGCCATGCTGATCGGGCGGAACTGGTACGAGCTGTCGGCGTGGGGTCTCGACGGCGAGGGGAATTGCCTGGCGTGCGGAACCCGCTGCCCCGGCGTGTTCGACGGGCCGCCGGGCAAGTGGGGCCGGAAACGGCGGCCGGTGCGGTTGGCGTAGCCTTCATGGGCTCTTCCTTCGATCCCGAGCGCCTAGCCAAGGCGCAGTCCCTACGCTTCGGCGAGAGGCGCAAGCCGTCAGTTTTCTTTCGCGCCCATGTCCTGGACGGGATATTCCACAGGGTTCTGCCAATGGCGGAGTGGATGTTCAAGGCGGTCGGGATATACCAAAGAGGGGTGAGAAACAGCCTGGCCCTGGGCGTCACCGAGATGACCCTGGCCTTTCCGAACCTGCCGGAAGCGTTCGACGGATACCGGCTTCTGCACGCGAGCGACATGCACGTCGGCAACCTGCCCGGCATGATGGAGGTTCTGGAGGAGACGGTTCGCCCCCTGGACGCGGACCTGCTGGTCCTGACGGGCGATTACGCTTGCCATTGGAAAAAAACTTGCGAGGGCGTGGTCGACGGGGTGGCGCGTCTGGCCGGGGCGGCCGCCGCCCGGGACGGCGCGCTCTGCGTGTTCGGCAACCACGATCCGCTGGAGCTGGCCAACCCCATCGCCGAATTGGGCGTTAGGGTTCTGCTGAACGAAACCGCGACCTTTCGGCGCGGGGACGACGCCATTCATTTGACGGGCCTGGACGACGTGCATTTCTTCGTCAGCGACGAGACCGAACGGGCCATGGCCGAATCGCCGGACGGCTTCAAGATCGCCCTGGTCCACAGCCCGGAATACGCCGAGCAGGCGGCCGACGCCGGATGCGCGCTCTACCTCGCCGGGCACACCCACGGCGGCCAGATCCGCCTGCCCGGCGGCAAGGCGCCGTTCACCGCGCTGAAGCGGAACAAGGACCTGGCTTCGGGCGCTTGGCGCCTCGGCGCGATGAAGGGCTACACCTCGCGCGGGATCGGGGCCAGCCGCTTGCCGCTCCGATTCAACTGCCCGCCCGAGGTGGGGTTGATCACGTTGGTCAGGGGGCGGGATTGACGGTTCCACGGACCAACGCGCCGCCCTCGACCAGGACGGAGCGGACGTTGTCCATGTCGCCCAATTTTCCGTCACGTAACAGTATCAGGTGAAAGCGCCCCGCCGGCGGCCCGTCCCCGACGTCGTGGCGGGCGAAGGCGACGCCCTTGCGGAAGAACCGATTGACCCGGTAAGGCCCGCCGCGCTCCTGGAACGCGTCGTCTCGCCATTCGGCGGGTAGGGCTTCGACGGTTTCGGGGGCGTAGACGCCCTCCCTCGCCAGCGCCGTCATGTCCGGATCGGCGTCGGTCGCGAAAATTTCGAGCCTTACGCCGGGAAAGTCGCGCCCCGGCCCCTTGGCCCAGAGGATGCGTAGCGCGTAGGCCTCGAATCCCGCGCCGCAGTCCGGCAACCACGCGCGCAATTCCCCCCGCTCGCCGATCATGCGGGCCAGTTCGGGAAGGACGCGGCCGCCCAGTTCATCCCGCCAATTCACGAATCCCGTCTCGGAGGGCTTGCGTTCACGCTCGGAATGACACATATCTCGCGAAATTTGATCGGACATGGAAATGCAGGGAGAAACCGAGAAACCATGGCTCAGGAGAAGTTCGAGTTCCAGACCGAGGTCAGCAAGCTCCTCGACATCGTCGCCCATTCCCTTTACAGCCACAAGGAGATCTTCCTGCGCGAGCTGATCTCCAACGGCTCCGACGCCTGCGACAAGATGCGCTATCTGGCGTTGACCCAGCCGGACCTGGCCGGGGACGGGGCCGAATACCGCGTGGAGCTGTCCATCGACAAGGACGCGCGGACGCTGACCGTTTCCGACAACGGGATCGGCATGAACCGCCAGGACCTGCTGGACACGCTCGGCACCATCGCCCGTTCCGGCACCCAGGCGTTCCTGGACCAGCTTTCCGGCGACGACAACAAGGACGTGACCCTGATCGGCCAATTCGGCGTCGGCTTCTATTCCGCGTTCATGGTCGCGGCCAAGGTCGAGGTTCTGACACGCAAGGCGGGCGAGGACGGGGCGTGGCTCTGGACCTCCGACGGCCTGGGCTCGTTCACCATCGACGAAGCGGCGCGCGAGGATCGCGGCACCACCGTCACCCTGCGCATGAAGGAGAGCGAGGACGAATTCCTGGAGCCCGTCCGCGTGCGCCACATCGTCACCACCTATTCCGACCACATCGGCATTCCCATCGTGCTGGCCGCGGGCGAGAACGAGGATACGCTCAACAAGGCCTCCGCCCTTTGGACCCGGTCGAAAAGCGACATCACGGACGAGCAGTACAAGGAGTTCTACCACCACGCGGGCCACGCCTTCGACGACCCGTGGCTGACGCTGCACAACAACGTCGAGGGGGTTCTGTCGTACACCAACCTGCTGTTTATCCCGTCGGCCAAGCCCTTCGATCTGTTCCATCCCGACCGCAAGCAGCACGTGAAGCTTTACGTGAAGCGCGTGTTCATCACCGACGACTGCGAAGCGCTGCTGCCCAGCTACCTGCGTTTCCTGCGCGGCGTGGTGGATTCCGAGGACCTGCCGCTGAACATCAGCCGCGAGATGTTCCAGAACGACCCCAAGCTGGCCAAGATCCGATCCGGCCTGACCAAACGGGTTCTGAGCGAGCTGAAGAAGAAGGCGGAGAAGGAGCCGGAAGCGTTCGAGACGTTCTGGGACAACTTCGGCGCGGTGATGAAGGAAGGGCTTTATGAGGACTTCGAGAACCGCGACGCGCTGACCGAGCTCGCCCGCTTCCGCACCACCGACGAAGACGCGGGGCTGACCAGCCTCGCCCAGTACGCGGATCGGATGAAGGAGGGCCAGACCGACATCTACTACATCACCGGAGAGGACATGGCCCAGCTCAAGGCCAGCCCGCAGCTCGAAGGCTTCCGGGCGCGGGGCATCGAGGTGCTTCTGCTCACCGACCCGGTGGACGACTTCTGGATTTCGTCCGTCGGCAAATTCCAGGACAAGCCCTTCACTTCCGCCACCAAGGGCTCGCCCGATCTCGACACCGTCTCCAAGAAGGACGACGCGGACGAGGCGCCCAAGGAAGAGAAGGCCCGGGACAACAACGAACTCGACGCACTGATCGCGTCGTTCAAGGAGTCGCTCGGCGAATCGGTCCGCGACGTCCGCGCCTCCAGCCGCTTGACCGACAGCGCCGTCTGCCTGGTGGCCGAGGAAGGCGACATGGACATGCATCTGGAAAGAATGCTCAAGGCCCACCGCCAACTCGACGGCGCCATGGCCACGCCCCGGGTGCTGGAGGTCAATCCCGACCACGCCTTGATCAAGAAGCTGGCCTCCGTCGCATCGGCCGACGGAGACAAGCAGTTCATGGGCGACGCCGCGCATCTGTTGTTGGACCAGGCCCGGATCATCGAGGGCGAGGCGGTCTCGGACGCCGCGGCCTTCGCCCGGCGCATGGCTGCGATGATGGAGAAGGGCTTGGGCGCATGAGCCGGGCGGGCGTGATCGAGCGCAAGCTCAGGGACGCGCTCGCCCCGTCGCGGCTTTCGGTCGTCGACGAATCCCACCACCACGCGGGTCACGCGGGCGCGCGCCCCGAAGGCGAAACCCATTTCCGGGTGGAGGTCGAGGCCGCGCGCTTCGAAGGCCTGTCGCGGGTGGACCGCCAAAGATTGGTCTACGAGATCCTGTCCGAGGAAATGTCGGGCGGGGTGCACGCGTTGGCGCTCAAAACCACGGCGCCGGGGGAGTAGCTACTCCCCCACCCGGCCCCGCAGCATGCCCTTGACCTCGCCGACCCGCGCCGCGCCGCCAAGCTGGGCCAGCGCGCCGAAGACCGCGAGCCCCAACGCCACCAGCAGGGCCAGCGCGCCCGCGCGCCCGTATTCGGGACCGGAAAGCCAGGGCGCCAATTCTCCCATCGCCCACCAGAGCGCCGCGCCCATGCCGATGGCGGCGAACATCTGGCGCGGCAGCCGCGCGCGCAGCCGGTCGTCCATGGCCAGATGGCCCCGCCTGGCCAGCACGAACGCCAGCAGCGCCGCGTTCAGCCAGGACGAAATCGACGTGGCCATGGCGATGCCGACGTGCTTGAACGGACCCATCAAGAGCAGGTTCAGGATCAAATTGACCAGGATGGCGAGGGCGCCGATCTTGATCGGCGTCTTGGTGTCCTCGCGCGCGAAATAGCCCGTGGCGAGCGCCTTGACCAGCACGTAGGCCGGAAGCCCGGTGGCGTAGACCGCGAGCGCCTTGGACGTCAGTTGCGCCTCGGCCGAGGTGAAGGCCCCGCGCTGGAACAGGACCACGATCACCGGCTCGGCGATCACCATCAACGCGGCGGCGGCGGGAAGGGTCAAAAGGAAGGCGAACTCCAACGCCCGGTTCTGGCTGTGCAGCGCGGCGGCCTCGTTTCCGGCGCGGACCTGGCGCGACAGCAGCGGCAGCAACGCCGTCCCCACCGCGACCCCGACCACGCCGAGCGGAAGCTGGTTCACCCGGTCGGCGTAGAACAGGTACGAGATCGAGCCCGACGGCAGCAGCGACGCGATCACCGTGTCGATCACCAGGCTGACCTGATAGATGCCCGCCCCCACCGCGACGGGGGCGAGGCGGCGCATCAGCGTCTTCACCTGGGGCGTCAGGCGGGGCCGGGACAGCCGGGGCGCCATCTTGGCCCTTAGGCAATGGGCCAACAGCCAGACGAACTGGACCATCCCCGCCGCGAACACGCCCCACGCCAAGGCGTGCCCGGCCGATTCCATGAACGGCGCCGCGCCCAGGATGGCGGTGATCAGGCACAGGTTCAGGATCACCGGGGTCGCGGCGGCGGCGGCGAACTTGCCCACCGAGTTCAATATCCCGGCCAAGAGCGAGACCAACGAAATGAACATCAGATAGGGAAACGTCACCCGGGTCAGGTGAACGGTGACGTCGAACTTCTCCGGCTCGTCGATGAAGCCCGGCGCGAAGGCCTTCATGGCCCAGGGCATGGCGAGCTCCATGGCGATGGTGAAAACCACCAGGGCCCAGAACAGGACGCTCAGCGCCTCGCCCGCGAACCGCTTGGCCTTGTCCTCGCCCTCGGTTTCCAGAAGCCCCGCGAAGATGGGCACGAAGGCGGCGCTGAACGCGCCCTCGGCGAACAGGCGGCGGAACAGGTTGGGGAACTTGAAGGCGACGAAGAACGCGTCCGCGAACAGCCCCGCGCCCAACGAATGGGCGACCAGGATGTCGCGGGCGAATCCGAACAACCGGCTCAGCATGGTCATGCCGCCGACCGTGGCGATGGCGCGGAACAGGTTCATGGGGTCATGACCAGCGGAACTGGGTGGCCATCAGGGCCTGGGCGTCGAACTCCGAGCAATGCTTGATCAGGCGCGTCTGGACCCAGTTGGCGTAATCGCCCTGGCCCGACGCGATTTTCGCCAGCTCCCCGAGAAGCCGCTGGTGCTCCTCGCGCTGCATGGACAGGAAGGGGCTGCCGAGTTCCTGCCAGCGCGCCTCCTCGTTCTGGAAGTGCGCGGTCATCTGGGTTTGCAACTGCGCCATTCCGGCGGGCGAGCCGCCGTCCTTGGCCACCTGGCCCGCCATCTGCAGCAACTGCTGGTTCGCGCCGTCGATGGCGCCGTCGCCGATGGCGTATTCGGGCCGCCATCCAAGCTGGGGCGCCTGGGGCGGCGGCGGCGCGGGAGGCGGCGGCGCGCTTCCGCCCATCAGAGCGGCGAGCAGGTCCTGCTGCGACCGGGCGGCGGGCGCGCCCGTCTCGGACTGGGGCGGCGGCGGCGCGGGCTCGGGCGTCGGCGGTTCCGGCGCGAGGGGCGCCTCCGGGGCCGGTGGCTCGGGCGCGGCCGTTTCGGGTTCCGAAGGCGGCGGCGTCGGCGGTTCCGGCGCGAGGGGCGGCTCCGGAGCCGGTGGCTCGGGCGCGGCCGTTTCTGGTTCCGGAGGCGTCGGCGGTTCCGGCGCAGGCTCCTGAATAGGTGGTTCGGGTTCCGGCGCGGCGGCGACCGGTTCCGGGATCGGCGGCGGCGCGGGAGGCTCTTCCGGCTTCGCGGCGACGGGCTCCGGAACGGGTGGCGGAGCGGGCGGCTCCTCCACCGGCTTGACCGGCTCCGGAACCGGAGGCGGCGGCGGGGGTTCGGGCGCGGCTGCGACGGGTTCCGGGATCGGCGGCGGGGCCGGTTCCGGCGCGGGGGCGACGGGCTCGGGCGTTGGGAGCGGCGCGGTTGCGGGCTCCGGCTGGGCGGCGATCGGCTCTGGAGCCGGCGGCGGCGCGGGTGGCCGCCG
>CAYFNC010000059.1:0-19270 GCA_964344345.1 uncultured Hyphomicrobiales bacterium
ACGGCAATAACGCCGCCCGCATATCCCTTCCTCGGATATTCTAATGTCAAAGAGCGCATCCAGAGGGCGCGAACCCAACCCGTCCCAAGGAACAGGGCGCCAAAATTTCCATTGGCCTGGAGCCGTCGCCGCGCACAGCGACGAAGGACAATCATACTAGGACTGCGGCGCGCCCTTGACAAGAGGAAATTCCAGGCTGTTATCCACAGACCGAGGACCGGGGACGCCTTGACGGCAAGCCGCCATGATCCGTCCCGTTGCGACTGAAAGCGGCCAAGCTCCATGATGGACCGATGCGGTCCGGAGCGCCTGGCGCTTTTTCACCGAATTCCGCCTGGAAACCCGTTCGGCTTCACTCTCCGGCGGCCTCGGCGAACAGGCGCAGGGTCACCCGGGCCCGGCCGCTGGTCACGGCGAGGCGCATCAGCGAGCCCAGCATCCACGGCTGGCGCGCGAGCCCGGCGAGGATGGGCCCGACCCGGCGCTCGCCCGTGGGCGTCAGCCCCTTGCCGACAATGGCGGGCAGGGTCGAGCCGGCGTCGTCGGACACCACCCGGATCACCACGAAGGGCGCGCCCGCCTCGGCGGCCACGGCGGCGACCGCGTGGCTTTCCATGTCCACCGCCAGCGCGCCGGTGCGCCTACGGGCGTCCGCCTTGGCCTCTGGCGTGCGGAGAGCCGTGTCGCTGCAAACCATGGGGCCGACAGCGATGGGCGTGACCGCGCCCATGGTCATGGCGAGATGGGCGCGCCAGGGCGCGTGGGTCTCGAACCGCGCCCCGTCCGGGGCCTCGACCGTATCGGCCAGGATCAAGGAGCCCACGTCGATTCCGGGCGCGAGCCCGCCGCAATAGCCCGCGCTGGCCAGGGCCTCGCAGCCCTCGTCGAGAAATCGGCGGGCCAGCGCCGCGGCCTTCTCCCCACCGACGCCGGAATGATCCACCATCGCGCCCTTCAGGCCGCGAAGGCAGTCCGCTTCCTCGCGAAGCGCGGTGACGACGCCGACGGTGGTCATCAGGGTTTGAAGGCGGCCAGGGTTTCGCGCACCCGCTCGAACACGCCGTCCCAGTCGCCGTGGCTCTCCTGGCGGAACAGCCGCATGGTCGGATACCAGATCGTGTCCTCGCGGTCCAAGAGCCAACGCCAGTCGGGCACATGCGGGATCACCACCCACACCGGCTTCATCATGGCCCCGGCCAAGTGGGCGAGCGCCGTGTCCACGGTGATCACCAGATCGACGCCCTCGAGCGCCGCGGCCGTGTCGCCGAAGTCCTGGAGACCGCCGCCAAGGTCCGTGACCAGGCCGTCGCAGGCGAGAAGGGCGATTTCCCGGGCGCGGGGCCCCTTCTGCAGGCTGTAGAACGAGGTCTCGGGCGAATCCATCAGGGGCAGGAAATCCTCGAGCCCGCAGGAGCGGTTGCGGTCGTTGCGGTGGTTGGGCTTGCCCGCCCAGGAGATCCCCACCCGAAGCCCCTCGCCCGGGCGCCGGGGCGGGACCACGTCCGGCTGGTCCGGCGCGGAAAGGTACGGGAAGGAGAAGGGAATGTCGTCCATGGTCGTTCCGAACACGCGCGGCAGGCTCATCATCGGGACGTGGACGTCGAAATGCGGGGCCACGCCGCCCCGGGGCAGGACCTTGTCCACCCCCTTCAAGGACGAGAACAGGCGGGCCAGTTCGGGCTGGACCTCGACCACCACCACGCCGCCCCGGGCCTTGACCATGGGAACGTAGCGGGCGAACTGGATCATGTCGCCGAAGCCCTGTTCGTGGTGGATCAGGATGGTTCGCCCCTCCAACTCGGACCCGTCCCACATGGGCTGCTTGAACTTGCGGAGCGGGGTGTCGGGCCGGCGCCAGCGCCATTCGTACTCCTCGAACCCTTCCTCCAGGTCGCCGGCGACCAAGTTGGTGAGCGAGCGGTCCCAATGGCAGTCCACGTGCTCGGGCTTGAGCTCCAGCGTCTTGTCGAAGCACGCGAGCGCGGTCGGGATCATGCCGAGGTCCTTGAGCGCGAGCCCCAGGTTGTAGATGGGCTCGGCCTCCCCGGGCGCCATGCCGACCGCCTTCTCGTGGGCGGCGACGGCCTCCTTCATCCGGCCCAGTTCGCGAAGGGCGTTGCCCATGTTGGAGTAGATCCCCGAGTTCGACACCCCGAGCGCCAGCGCCCGGCGATAGCACGCGAGCGCCGCCCGCGCCTTGCCCTGGGCGCGAAGCGCCACGCCCAGATTGTTGTGGGCGTCGCCGTGGCGGGGGTCGTAGGCCAGAACGCGCCCATAGCCCTTGATCGCCTCGGCCAAGCGGCCCTGACGGTGGAACTCGGCGGCGAGGCCGAACAGGCGCTGGACGTCGTGGACGGGTTCGGGAGACGGTTCCGGCGCCGCGGCCTGAGCCTCCTCGTCCAAGGCCAACAAGGGATCTCGCCCCTCGTCAAGGTCAAGGGGCTCCGGCCCTTCCTCAGAATCCAGGGGCTCGAGTCCTTGGTCCAAGGCCAAGGGCTCTTCGGACTCCTCCGGGAAAGGCGGACGTCCAATCTCGATGGGATCGACCAGGTCCAGGACGTCGTCGTCGCCATCGTCGTCGTCGACGATGGGGGCCGGGGGAAAGACCCCGGCCAGTTGTTCGGGCATGCCCGTCGCCGGGTGCTGCCAGGGCGGCTGATCGATGACGATGGGCGGCGGCAGGCGGGACGACGGCGGCTCCTCGACCGGGGCGAGGTCCACGCGCATGGCGAAGGGATCCTCGGTCGGCAGCGGATGGTCGCCTTCCGCCGCGGGCGGCAGTTCGTCGAAGGTCGGGATTTGGGCATCGTCGTTCATGCCGCAATAGTGTCTTCGCTTGCGCCCGGCCGCAAGCGGTAATCGCGACGCGGCGGCCGCAAAGCGGGGGATCGGGGAATTTCGGGCGGGCGCGGGCGGAAACCCGGGCCGCTCAGTTCACCGAATTGAACTCCCTTTCCCGCAGACGCTCCTTGTAGGTCTGCAGGAAGGCCTGGAAGTTTTCGACCTTCTTGACCTTGTCGTTGATGTCCTCCACGTCCACGCCGAAAGAGCGGACTTCGGGAGTGCCGATCAGGCTGAAGGGGTCGGCGAGCGGCGAGCGGGCCATGCCGGCGCCGTAGTCGCGCCGAAGCCTCGCCACGGCGCGTTCGTTGTTGGAGAGCGTCAGCGCGACGGCGAGGCTGAGCGTATCCTTGGCCTGGATATCGCTGAGGAGCGTGTTGGGCTTGGCCTTGGTCAGCTTGAGAACGCGGCGGAGCGCCTGCGCCGTCTCGGCCCAGTTCCTGAGCTCCCAAAAGAATTCGGCGCGAAGGCGCTCGGACTCCTCGTCCTCGTCCTTCTTGATCAGCTCCAGCGCCTCTTCGTGGCGTTTCATGTCGGCCAGGGCGCGGGCGCGAAGAAGCTTGCGAGACAGCGCCAACTCCGACGGCGCGCCTCTGAGTTCGGAATTGTCCAACACCTCGATGGTCTGGGCCGGGTCCTTGTTCAGAAGGTGGATCTGGGCCAGCCGCAAGGCCACCTGGACGCGCTCGACCCCGGTCAGCCGGTAAGTGACCTGGTTGTCCAGAATCTCGGCGGCCTTGTCCAGCAGGTCCACGCCCACCAAGCGCTCGGCCAGCTTGCGGATCAGCCGGTCGCCCTTGTCGCCCGCCGGGGTCAGCTCGCGGAATTCCTCGTAAAGCGCGATGGCCGTGACCGGCTTCAACACGTCGGCGGCGTCCTCGAGGTAGAGCTTGGCGAACACCTCGGCCATTTCCTGGGTGACCTCGGGCGCCTCCTTGTGATTGCGGAAATAGGTCGCGGCTTGGCGCAGGGTCTTCAGCCCGGCCCGGAACTTGTTGCTTTCCATATAAAGGGCGCCGAGACGGCGCAGCATGCGGAATTCGAACTCGTCGCCGCGCCAGGTGAATCGGAGCTTTTCGTATTCCTCGATCGCCTCGGGAATGGACATCCGGTCCAGGCTGAGCAGAAGTTCGGTGCGGGCCTGGGCGGCGCGGGCGCGGCTGAAGTGGTCGGGTCCGTCCATGGCCTCCTCCCACTTCTGGAGCGCGGTGTCGAAATCGCCCGCCATTTCGCGCACCCGTCCGTCGAGATAGGTGACCTGGGGCGTCTGGCGGGCCGAAAGCTCGGCGAGCGACAGGACCTCGAGTTGGCTGTTGGCCTGCTCCAGGTCGCCGACGGTGAGAGACGCCTCGGCCGCCAAGAGCCCCAGCGGAAATTTCAGCGGTTTGGGATAGGGCCGGATAATGCCGATGGTCCGCCGTATGAATGGCGCGCCCCCTTCCATGTCGCCCTTCATCGCCATGGTCGCGCCGCGCCAGAAGGCGGCTTCGTCCTTGTTGTCGAGGGACTTGTGGAACAGATCCTTCTCGGCCTCGTCCCACCGGCCCATCAGCCAGTTGGCGCCGCCCCGAATGAACCGAAACTTGGGATCGTCCCTGACGCCGCGCCGCGCCCTGACCGCCGTGTTCAGGATCGCCTTGGCCTCGACCCCGAACCCCATGGCGAAATAGAACTCGGCGAGATCGACGCGGGCCTTCTCCTTTTTCTTGCCCGTGGCCGCCGCGACGCGAAGGTGCAGGCGGTGCTTGTGCTGCACGAAGTCGGGCAGCCCCGTCCGGGTCCATTTCGAAAGGTCCAGGATGCGGGACAGCGCGGTCATGGCGCCCCGGACCTTGGACTCGGCCTCGATCTCGGCGCTGACCGGGGTCAGGTGGAATTCGCTCCCCGTGGTGACCTCCACGCCCTGGCGAAGGGGGCGGATGCGCACGTCGTCGATCAGGGGCTTGAAGACCAGCCCCTGGCCGGTCACCGGAATGTCGATCTGGGGGAAGCGCCATTTCGATGCAATGCCATGGCCGAGCGGGATGACCGGCACCACCACGATGTTGTCCCCCACGCCCGGGTCCAGCACCGGGATGGGGCTTCCGGGCTCTGGCACCGGAACGAACAGGCGGGCGCCGATGGGGGAATCGGGCTGGGACTTGACCTCGACCGGCGTGCCCGCCGTCAGGTCGTGGCGGCCCATTTCCAGGATCCAGGACAGGCCGTCGCGCTTGACGATCGGGTTGATTTCCGGCGCCGTGATCATGCGCAGGACCGTCTTGTCGGGAATGGGCAGCTTCTCCACGTCGGCCACGGTCGATCCGGCGGCCTCCATGATATCGACCGGATCGATGACCGAGAACCGGTCGAAGACCACCCACAGGGCGCCGCCCCTGCGGAACACGGCGGCCGCCACCGGCTCGGACCAGTCGAAACGCAGAAGGACGGTTTCCTCCGCCTCGCCGCCCTGGCTTTCGGCCTTGGCCTCCTGTTCGGGCGGAACCAGCTTGGTCGGAGTCGCGGCCGCGCCCTTGTCCTCGGCGGACGGCTTGGGAGCGGGCTCTTCCGGTTTGGGCGCGGGCTTTTTTTCGTCCGGCGTGGGCGGCTGTTCGGCCTTGGGCTGTTCGGGCGCGGCGGGTTTCGCCTGCTCGGGCGCGGCCTGTTCGAGCTTGGGCTCCTCGGACGCGGGTTGCGCGGGCTTGGGCTCCTCGGGCTTGGCTTGTTCGGGCTTGGGCTGGACCTCGGGCTTCGGCTCCTCGGCCGGTTTCGCGGCCTCGGCCTCCGGCGCCGGCGGCTGTTCGGCGGACGGCGGGGTTTCCTCCGGCTTGGCGGGCGCGGGCTCTTCGGCCTTTTTCTCGGTCTCGGGCTTCGCTTCGGCCTTGGGCGCGGGCGTCGCCTCGGGTTCGGGCGCGGGTTTCGCCTCCGGCTCGGGTTCCGGGGCGGGCTTCTCGGCCTTTTTCTCGGGCTTGGGCGCGTCGGGAGACGGCTCCATCACGTCCACGACCACGTTGGGGCCGGACAGGAAATGCTTGACCTCGGAGGTTTCCGGAATGGTCAGCGCCACCTCCAGGCCGTCGGCCCCGGCCTTGGACTCCGCGGCCTCGATATAGCGAGGCGAGCCCCGGCGGATCCGGGAGAGGTTCGCCTTCGCGGGCTCGCCGAAACGAAGGGTCAAGGTTCCGCCGTCGCGCTCGACCTTGTAGCTGGGCGCCCTTGGCCAGTCGAACACCACGCGGGTGAAGCTGGAATGGACGCCGTAGCGGACGTTGACTCTCGGCCCCGCGTCGGCGGGCTCTTCCTCGGCTTCGGCCTCGTCCGCTCCTTCTCCGGGCGCGCCCATCAGGTCCACGACCACGCGGTTGCCGCTGTCGAAGCTTCTGAGCCCGAAGGCGCCCTTCAGCCCGAAGGAGACCGAATAGCCGCCGTCGCCAGGCCTGGCGTCCTCGAGATAGCCGCCGAGCGCGCGCAACAGCCCGCCGTAGGACGCCTCGATCGGGCGGCCGAAACTCACCACCAGCCTGTCGCCCTGGAACGCGGCCTCGAACAGGACCGGTTCGGGCCAGTCGAACACGATCCGGCCATAGGAGCCGTGCGACGCGCCGCGCACCGACACCGAATCGGCCCAGGCCCCGCCCCCGAACAGAAGGGTCGAGGCCAAGACCAGGATCATGGCGAGCGAGCGCCTCATCGCACGGTCCCCCCGGTCGGCAGGATCACGATGTCCACCCGGCGGGCGAGCGCGTCGCGCTCCGCGTCCGGCATGTCGGGCAGCTCGTGGTAGCGGCTGTCGGAATAACCCAAGACCGTGATCTCGTCGTCGTAGCCGACCCTGCGCAGGATATTACCCACGGCGGCCGCGCGGGCGATCGACAGCTCCCAGTTCGAGGCGAACCGTCCGCCTTCCGGGGGCGTTCGGTCGGAGTGTCCGATCACATTCATGGCGTTGGAGACATTGCGAAGCACGCTGGCCATCTGGACCACGGCGTCGCGGGCGCCTTCGGTCAGGATGGCCTTTCCGGGCTTGAACATCTGATCGCTCGGAAGCGCCAGCACCAAGCTCTCCTCCATTCGAATCACCCTGCTTTCCCTCAACAGGGGGTCGCGCTCCACCGTCTCCTTGATCACGGCGGCCAGGTAATCCAGGTTCACCGCCCGCCGACGAAACGTGGTCGAAATATTGTACTTGGAGGTTCGCGGGACCGACACCTTTTTCTGCTCTGGATTCAAGGACATGGAGAGCGCGTCGATCATGTGGTCCCACTTGTCCACCTTGATGTCGGACATGGCGAACAGCATGACGAAAAAGGTCAGCATCAACGACACCAGATCGGTGAACGTCACCATCCAGGCGCCGCCCGACGTCGACGTGGAGGGGGGAACCGGCGCGAAATCGTCGTCGTTCACGGCGTCGCTCCCCCGGTCTTCTTGTCGGCCTTTTCGTCCTTTTTGTCGCCGGACGCCTTCTTGTCCCCGCCTTCCTTTTGCTTTTTCCCCTCTTCCTTCGGCTGGTCGAAGATCAGGCGGGTTTCACCCTCGGTTCGGACGTGGATCAGGATGGTGAGCTCCTGGGGGTCGCCGGGCTGGATTCCGGCGGCGATGCTGTCGGACGGCACCCCGCGCGCCAGCATCTCGCGGGCGAAGGCGCCGGCGCGGCGAAGCTCCAGGGTCTCGCCCACGGGAAGCGCGCCCTCGCCCACGGTTTTCGAGCCCACGATGAACTCGATCTGGTACTTCACCCCCTTGGGCCGGGTGCTGACCGCCGCGACCAGGCGGTCCAACAGCGGGAAGCGGGAATCGCGGATCGCGTCGGCGCCGGTGACGAACAGGCCGTCGGTCTGCATGGCCACCCGCATCAGGCGGCCGGGCTGCAGAACCTCGACCTTGGTGACCTGCAGGGTGGAGGAGAAGACGGATTCCATCTCCTCCTGGAACTCCTGGGCCGAGACGATGTCGCCCTCGTTGCTGGTGAAGGCGCTGAGCGAGGTGGAGGACGGCAATAGCGCGGCGAAGGCGGACGTCAGGCTGTCCATGACCGCCTTGGATTTCAGCTCCTCGCGCGACGAGATGCTGACCAGAAGGATGAAGAAGGCGAGCACGAGAAGGTACAGCCCCAGGAACAGGGCGATTGCGCTTTGTCCGCCGCCTTGGGACGGGGGAGCGATAATCGCGTCGTCGTCATGCATCGCGGGCCACCCGCGTTTCGCCTGTTGAAGGCGCCTTCCGGCGCTCGGTCCGCCCCACGCCTAGAATTCGCCCAGAACGCCGGACATCTTGGCGCGGAGCGTCTCGGCGTTGAACGGCTTGACGATGTAATTGGAGACGCCCGCCTCCTTCGCCGTGATCACGTTCTCGGACTTGCTCTCGGCCGTGACCATGATGAACGGGATGTGCTTGAGCTTGGGGTCGGCGCGCACTTCCCGCAAAAGCTGGATTCCGGGCATGGGGTCCATGTTCCAGTCCGAAATGATCAGGCCGAAGTCCTCCTTGCGCAGCTTTTCCAGCGCGGTGGCGCCGTCCGTCGCCTCGTCCACGTTGTTGAAGTCCAACTGGCGCAGCAGGTTCCGGATGATCCGAAGCATGGTCTTGTAGTCGTCGACGACCAAGACCTTCATGTTGTTGTCAACAGCCATAAACCAGCCCACTCCCCCATTTCGCGGTTGCCTGGTAACTCAATCCGTGGAAAGGCCGCCCCTCCCGGCGGCTTCCGAAACGAATAATCCAATATCACTCGGCGGAGATTCCCTCCGGCCCCGGAAGCTGGCGCAGACGGTAGAGCTCCACCGTGATTTCGCGGGCCTTGACCGGGTTCATCTTGCCCATGATCGGGGCGAGCTTCCGCTCGGCCATGCGCTCGGCCACCATGAGAAGGGTGTCCATCTCCAGATCCTCGAAAATGCGCGCCGCGTCCTTCGGCTTCATGTTCGAATAGACCTTGACCAGGGATTTGACCTTGTTCTCCTGCTGCTCGTCATGCTTCTTGATCAAGCCGTCGATTTCGCGGCGGATGTCCTTCAGCTCGACGATCTTCTTGTCGATCCGGCTTTCGGCGGCGGCGAGAAGCGCGCCGCGCTCGCCGATCTCGCGCTCGCGCGCGTCCAGGGCCTCGCGCCGCTCGGCGAGCTGCTGCAGAAGGTCGATCTCGGCCTGGCTCAACAGGGTCGGGTCGTTGATCTCCATCGGTTCGTCGCCGTCGGCGTCCGCAAGCGGGTCGGCGCCGGGGTCGGCGTCCCCGAATGCGGGGCCCTCCTCCTGCGGCTCCTCCTCCGCCTCCTGGGCGGCGGCGGGGGCCACCGAGAGCGGCCCCTGGTTGAGGTAGCCGTCGACCCCTTCCCAGATGGAGCCGATCTTGACCGTCAAAAGCAGCGCGGCCGTGAAGATGGTCACGGGTAGGAAACGGATTTTGTTCAAGAATTCCAACATGGCCTTCGCCTCCTAGCGAGCCGATTGGAGCGCCTTCAAAAGCTCGCGCTCGGCGTCCGAGCGCGGTTCGAAATCCTCGCCGTCCGGGGTGTCCTCGGGCAGGCCGCGGGGCTCCACCCCAAGCGGCTCGACACCACGGGGCTCCACGCCCCGGGGCTCGGGTTCGGCGGCCATGGGGGCGCCGAACGGGTTTTGTTGCTGTGGCGGCGGCGGCGCGGCGGGCTTGGGCGGGCCGACGCCGACCTCGTCGCGTCCGGCGCGGACCAATTCCTCCAGCCGGTCCGCCACGGTTCCGCCGCGATCGACCAGAAAGGACAGATCGTCGGCGAGCGCCTGGGACTTGGCCAGGCGCTCCTGGAGCATTTCCGCGTTTTCCTTCAGTTTCCCGAGGCTGTCCTCGGCGCGGGTCGCGGCCTGGCCGAAGGAGAGGGCGACCTTCTCCAACTCGGCCCGGTCGGCGCGCAGGTTGGCCAAGCGGCGGTTCAGCACCACGGCGTAGCCGATGGTCACCGCCAGCAGCAGGGCCAACAAAACGTCAAGGAGCAGCGAAAATTCCACGACGGCCGTTCTCCGTTACATTACGCCTTGAACTTCTCGATCTTGTTTTCGACGCGAATGGCGATTTTGTCGCCCTTTCGCCCCATTCTGCCTGTATATAGGTGTACATCACCGCACCGCATCAGGACAGAAGATTCCGGCGTGGCGCTGAACATCAACCGCGAGCCCACCTTCAATTCGAACACGTCCTTCAGCTTCATGGTCTGTTCGTCCATGACGGCGTCGATGTTGACCTCGGTCATCCACAGCTCCTCGGCCAAATGGGTTTCCCAGATGGAGTCGCGGCCGAACTTCTCGCCCATGAACATCTGCAGCAGCAGTTCGCGGACGGGCTCGAGCGTCGCGTAGGGCAGCAGCAATTCCAACCGGCCGCCGCGGTCCTCCATGTCGATGCGGAGCCGGGCCACGATGGCGGCGTTGGACGGCCTTGAAATCGTGGCGAATCGGGGGTTGGTCTCCAGACGGTCGAAACGGAAGGTGACGGGGCTCAACGGCTCGAACGCGCCCGACAGGTCGGCGAGCATCACGTGGATCATGCGCTCGACCAGGCTGCGTTCGATGGTGGTGTAGGGACGGCCCTCGATGCGCATGGCCGCCGTGCCGCGCCGCCCGCCCAGCAAAACGTCCACGATCGAATAGATCAGCGACGGATCCACCGTGATCAGGCCGTAGTTGTCCCATTCCTCGGCCTTGAACACGCTGAGCATGGCCGGCAGCGGAATGGAATTCAGGTAGTCGCCGAATCGGATGGACGCGATGTTGTCCAGCGAGACTTCGACGTTGTCGGACGTGAAGTTGCGCAAGGAGGTCGACATCAGACGCACCAGACGGTCGAAGACGACTTCCAGCAACGGCAGGCGTTCGTAGGAGACCAGCGCGCTGTTGAGGATGGCCTCGATGCCGGTTTTGTCCTGGTCGATTTCGTTGTCGTCGTCGAATCCGAGCAGGCTGTCGATTTCGTCCTGGTTCAGGACGCGGGTGGATTCCCTGGACGGCATGGCGCCGGCTTCGTCGTCGTCGCCGCCGACCATGGATTCCCATTCGGCGGCCAGGTCGTCCTGGTCGTCGCCCCCGCCCAACGCGTCGTCGAGTTCGTCCGACAGGGCGTCGTCGTCAAGATCGTCTGCGGCAGTCGCTGTCATAATCCAACCATTTCTCCGTCTGGCGGCCTATTGGACGAGCATTTCGTTGAACAGCACGTCCTTGACCTCCATGGGCTCCAGCACATCGTTCACCCGCCTCAGCATCTCGGCTCGAAGCCGGTGCATTCCCGCCGATCCCTTCAGGTCCTCGATCCTGAGCTCGCGCAGATAGACCTGAAGCGCGTCGATCAGCCTCGGCGTCTTGGCGTTGAAGATCTCCTCGTCGGGCTCTTCGGCGAACTCCAACGTAACCTTGATGTTCAAGAACACGCTTTTCTTTCCGGACGCGTTCAGGTTGACGGTCAGGGGCTCCAGCTCCTTGGGAAAGAACTCGGAGCTGACGAGCGCGGGCTCATCGCCCGACTCCGCGCCGCTTTCGAGTCCCGCCATGCCCAGCAGCGGGTCCAGGGCGCCCATGAAATAGGCGACCGCAACGCCGCCGATCGCGAGGAACAGAACGAGGCCGATGAGGATGAAAACCTTCTTCTTGCCGCCGCCGTCGCCCGGCGGCGGATCGTCGAAGTCCAGGCTTCCGCCGTCCTCGTCGAGGTCGCCTTCCTCGATATCCAGATCTTCAAGTTCTTCGTCTGCCATGACAGATCACGCCCCGAATGGACACCATCAAGCCCCCGCTAGACTGGCGCCGTAACCGTTCAACGGTAGGCGGTTTTGATTAAAAAGTCGTTATCCTTGGGCGAGGGCGCGGGTTTCGGATTCGTGGGTCCATTTTACCAAATCCCGGCGGAGGCGGCAAACCATCGCCCCCTCGCCCCCCGAAACCGCCCGGGGTGCGATTAGTCCTTGTGATTTTCCCTGTTTCGTTCATGATTCCGGGGGCGCAATTCTGGAAAGCGGATCTCCTTGATGGCTCAATACCTCGCGGACGACAGGCGGCGCTACGACCTCGCCGACCATTTCGTGGAATGCAACAAGCTGGGCGGCCACCTGACCGTGATGGACGATTCGCGGTTCATCATCACCGACGACTTCACCCAGCGCCGCCTGGACGAGCCCAGCGCGACCGCGGTCGCGTCCATCTGCTCCAAGGACCCGCTGGTGGCCCTGGCCGCCTTGGTGCCCCTCAGCCAGACCGCCGTCTACGGCGACACCCGCACCCAGGACAAGTACGAGGAGTTGTTCTCGCTGATCGAGGAGACCGCCCTCAATCCCAAGGTCAAGGATTCGGCCGCGGGCATGCTGGAGGCGGGCTTCAAGGAGGCTCGGATTCGGGAGTTGGAGCGCGAACTCGGCGCCTACCTCACGCCCGCGCGCAAGCGCTACCGCGCCTTCCTCGGCATCGTGCGCCAGCTGACCGAGAACAAGGTCACGCCCGAACTGTTCAAGGACGAGTTCCTGGATTTCACCTATTCGGTCGCCGGGCGCCTCGACTTCGGCATCTACAGCTTCTGCCTGGACCGCATCTTCCTGCATCCCCAGGTGCACCTGCGCGCCAAGCGCCTGATCGCCGAGGAGATCACCGGCTTCCCGCCCCTGATCCGCAAGGAGCTTCTGGTCAACATCCTGGTCGGGACCGGGCAGCTGCCCGAATTCACCGACTTCGTCCGCCGCCTGATCGCGGCCCGGCTCGACGCCAAGACGGCGACGGAGATCCGGCTTTTGCAGACCTTGAAGCTGTCGCGCCAGTCCATCAACCGGATCGAAGGCCGCGCCCCGGAAAGCGGACCCGAGGCCATGGACGCCGTCGCCCGCGCCGCCGCGGGCTGAGAGCAATTCCCTAGTTCCTCAAGGGCCGAGCCATGCGCAACGCCATCATCGGAATCGTCATCGGCGTCGTTCTGGGCGTGGTCGTCGGCGCCACGATCATCGCGCCCAAACTGGCCCCGCCCCCACCCTCCGAGCCCGCCCAGAACGCCCCGGAAGGCATCAGCCCGCCCAGTCCGGCCGCGCCCTCGTCCGCGCCCGCGACGTCCCGCAAGCGCCGGGTCGCGGTTCTCGAGGTCGCGAGCGCCTGGCCCACCAGCCTGATCCACCTCGGCGCGCTTGCGAAGCGGTTCGAGGCCGACGTGTTCCGCATTTCCGCCGGCGCGGTCGAGGCCGCGGTCCTGGAGCCCGGCGCCAAGGTCCCCGAGGGCGGACTGTTCGACGGCGTGGCCACGGGCAGGGTGGACGCGGCGTTCTCCTCGCCGGTGCTTTGGGAATCGAAATCGACCACCTTTGCGCTGTTCGGCGCCGTTCCCTTCGGACCCATGGCGGACGAATACCTCGCCTGGTTCTATTTCGGGGGCGGAAAAAAGCTATACGAGGACTTCTATCACCGCCACGGCGTGCACGGGGTGATCTGCGGCATGGTCGCGCCAGAGGCCTCGGGCTGGTTCCGACGCGAGGTCCGCACCCTGGACGACCTGAAGGGGCTGAAGATGCGCGCGGTCGGGCTCGGGGCCCGGGTGCTGCGCAAGCTGGGGGTCGAGACCCTGCCGTTGACGTCCGGCGACATTTTCCTCGCGCTCGAATCCGGCGCCATCGACGCGGCCGAATTCTCCATGCCCAGCATCGACGCCAAGCTCGGCTTCCAGGACATGGCCAAGCATTACTATTTCCCCGGCTGGCACCAGCCCTCGACCATGATCGAGTTGACCGTCAACCTGGAGCGCTGGAAGGAGCTGACGCCCATGGAGCAAGCCCAGATCGAGACGGTCTGCGGCGACAACGTGCGCTTCGGGCTCGCCGAGGGCGAGGCGGCGCAATTCCCGGTGCTGAAGGAGCTTCTGGCCAAGGGCGTGCGCATCCACCGCTGGCCCGGCCCCATCATGGAAGCCTTGGAAACCGCTTGGAAGGAGATCGTCGCCAAGGAGGTCGCCAAGAACCCCGACTTTCAGAAGGTCTGGAAATCGCTCAAGACCTTCCGCGAGGACTACGCCATCTGGAACGAGTTGGGGCGGCCTTAGCCGGCGTTTATGCGCTGACTTAAGTCGGAAGGCCGTCATCCCGGAAGCCCGCAAGGGCTTCCACCTGTTTCATGGACATTCCCGAAAAAAATCCCGGGCCGCTTGGGCCCGGGGAGAGTCTCAACAGGGAGGGAGTTGGAGGCTCGTGTCGTCGGCGCCGCCGACGCTGGGGGGGAAAGAGCCTCCAGGGTTAGTCCAACTGCCTAACGTCCTTGAAGGTACGCGATGCTCCCGTTGCCGTCAAGAAATTTCTGATAAAAATAGTCGGATTTTTTTATTCGCTTATATAATGCCTTACGAATAGAGCCTGCGCGCTGCAATGCGGAATAACGATGCGGCGGATGCGAAGGAGGGCGAATTCGATTGCCAGGGCCCGGCCCGCGCCGTCAAACTGCGGCGGTCCTTAATCGTGGGGAGGTCGTGATGGGCGCTTTTTCAGTATTCGCGTTGATCGTCGTCGCCTTGGCGGTGCTTCTGGTGGTCTTGGGCGTCAAGGTCGTGCCCCAGGGGTTCGAATACACGCTGGAGCGGTTCGGGCGCTACACCCGCACCATGCGGCCGGGGCTTCACCTGATCATCCCCATCATCGACGTGGTCGGCCACAAGGTGAACATGATGGAGCAGGTCATGGACGTGCCCACCCAGGAGATCATCACCAAGGACAACGCCATGGTGGCCGTCGACGGGGTGGTGTTCTTCCAGGTGCTGGACGCGGCCAAGTCGGCCTACGAGGTTAACGAGCTGGAACTCGCCATCCTGAACCTGACCATGACCAACATCCGAACCGTGATGGGCTCCATGGACCTGGACGAGCTGCTGTCCCACCGCGACAAGATCAACGCCCAGCTTCTCACCGTGGTGGACGAGGCGACCTCGCCCTGGGGGGTCAAGGTCACCCGCATCGAGATCAAGGACATCGCGCCGCCCCGCGACCTGGTGGACTCCATGGCCCGGCAGATGAAGGCCGAGCGGGACAAGCGCGCCGCCATCCTGGAGGCCGAGGGCGAGCGCCAGGCCGCGATCCTGAAGGCCGAGGGCGAGAAGCAGTCCGCGATCCTGGAGGCCGAGGGCCGCCGCGAGGCCGCCTTCCGCGACGCCGAGGCCCGCGAGCGCGAGGCCGAGGCCGAGGCCAAGGCCACCGCCATGGTCTCGGAAGCCATCGCCAAGGGCGACGTGAACGCGGTCAACTACTTCGTGGCCCAGCAGTACGTCGCCGCCTTCCGCGAAATCGCCACCGCCGAAAACCAGAAAATGATCCTGCTGCCCATGGAGGCCAGTGGCGTGTTGGGCTCGCTCGCGGGCATCGCCGAGTTGGCCAAGGACGCGCTCGCCTCCAAGGACGCCCAGTCCCGAACCAAGTTCCCCGAGGCGTGACATGGAAGCGGCCCTCGCCTTCGAACAACTGACCCACTGGCACTGGTTCATCGGCGCCGCCGTGCTGGTGATCCTGGAAATGGCGGCGCCGGGCGTGGTGTTCCTGTGGCTCGGTTTGGCCGCGGGCGCGACCGGGCTTGGGTTGCTGATCTGGCCCGACATGGCGTGGGAGACCCAGTTCTTCGTCTTCGCCCTATTGTCGCTGGTCAGCGTCGCGGGCGGACGCATGTGGCTCCGCGCCCGGCCGGTGCCCACGGACCAGCCGGTGCTGAACCGGCGGGGCGAGCAATACGTCGGGCGCCGCTTCACCTTGGCCGAGCCCATCGTCAACGGCGTCGGCAAGATCCGCGTCGACGACACCACCTGGAAGGTCGCGGGCCCGGACATGGAGGCGGGCTCCCCGGTCGAGGTCACGGGCGTTGACGGGGTGATCCTGACCGTCGCGAGCATAGAAAAGGCCGAAGGATAGGATTAGACCCTATGTTCGTTCTCCGAAGAAGATAGGTCTAGAGTCTCCCCTCACCCCACCCTTCCCGCGCGAAAGAACACCGGCCAAACGATCTCCCGTTCCGCTTCCGCGTCGCCCCAGAGCTCGACCATCTCGGATTCGAAAGCCTGGAGGAGAGCGCCCGCTCCATCTCGCTCCGCCGCCTTGGACGCCGACCAGGTGCGGACGTAACCGAGAAGCGCATCCAGCCGCCAGCGGCGCTCGATGCGCCGTCTGGGAAGGTCGAGGGGCGGAAACGGGAATTCCAGCTCGGCGTAGGACGTTTCCACGTGGCGCCGCTCGGGCGGCCAGTAGGAGTGGATGTCCCGCCAATAGAAGTCATGGAGGCGCGCGCCGACGTCTCCCTCCATCGCGGGAACGCCGTAGCCGACGAGGGCGAGCGCCGCGCCTTCGGCGCAAACGCGGCGGACTTCGCCGTAAAACGCCGGAAGGTCGAACCAATGGGCCGCCTGGGTCGCCGCGGCCAGGAACGCCGAGCCGTCTGGCGCGGGGATGCGCTCGGCCGAGGCCTGGACGAATTCGAGACCGGCCTCGGGCTTTGCGTTTGCGATCTGGTCGGCGCTGGGATCGATGGCGAGCACGCGCTCGAACCGACCGGATAGAAGCTTCGAGAACTGCCCGGTTCCGCACCCAGCGTCGATGGCGAAGTCGCGGTCCGGGCATAGGGCCGCGAGGTCGTCCGCAATCTGGGCGGGATAGGTCGGGCGGAAACGAGCGTAGCCCGCGCCGCCGTCCTGGAAATGCAAGGCCATGGGGTTAGAGTCCGGCCAGACTCTTAGCGCGCCGCGCCTTGTCCGCCGCGCGCCTTGTGGGCTTGCTTCACCTTGTACATGGCCTTGTCGGCGGCGGCGATGGCGCCGTTCAGGTCGTCGGCGTCGCCCGGGATCATGGCCATGCCGATGCTGCAGCCGGGCTTCAGGGTCTTTCCCTCGAACTCCACCGGTTGGGTCAGGGCCTCCTCAAGCTTGACCGCCACCTCCTGGACGTACTTGGGCCGGGTGATGCCGGGCGAGACCACCAGGAATTCGTCGCCGCCGAGCCGGACCGCCGTGTCGGTCTTGCGGATGGCGTCGGTGAGGCGCATGCCCGTGGCTTCCAGAACCTTGTCGCCCGCCTTGTGGCCGTGGACGTCGTTGATGGCCTTGAATCCGTCCATGTCGATGTAATAGACCCCGACGAAGCGCCCCACCCGTGTGGACATGTGCACGGCTTTCTGCGTGTGCTCCTTCAGGTAATGGCGGTTGGGCAGGTGGGTCAGATGGTCGAAGAACGCCAGCCGGTTCAAGGACTGCATCTTGTCCTTGCGATAGCTGGCGTAGTCGATGGCGCGGCGCAACTCCCGCTCGTCGAAGCGGCCCTTGATCAGGTAGTCGTCGGCGCCGAGCTGCAGCGCGGTCACGTCGAACCTGTGCTCGTCGAAGGCGCTGATGACGATGAAGGTGGTGGGCAGGTTGGGCGCGTCCACCTCCTTCAGGATATCCGCCGCCGTCCCGTCGTCGAGGACGTAGTCCAGGATGACCAGGTCGTACTCCTCGTACTGGATCGAGCTCAGGCCGTCGGCGTGGGTCTCGCGCCATTCCAGCGCGAGTTCGTCGCCGAAGATGTTCTCCAGCATCTTACGGATGCTGTCGTGATGAAGCTTCTGGTCCTCGATGTGGAGAATTCTCATGCCGCGCTCCAGCCTGCGCGACCGGCCGCAAGGCCGGTCACAGGTGGTGTTTCGCCAGCTCCTCGGCGATCTGCACCGTGTTCAACGCCGCGCCCTTGCGCAGGTTGTCGGCCACGCACCAGAAGGCGAGCCCGTTCTCGACCGTCGGGTCCTTGCGCAGACGGCTGACGTAGGTGGGGTCCTCGCCCGCGCATTCCACCGGGGTGACGTAGCCCTCGTCGGCCCGGTGGTCGACCAGGCTGACGCCGGGGAAGCTGCGCAAGGCCTCCCGCGCCGCATCCTCGGTGATCGGCTTCTCGAACTCCACGTGCACCGCCTCGCCGTGGCCGATGAACACGGGAATGCGCACGCAGGTGGCGATGACGTCGATGTCGGGATCCAGGATTTTCCTGGTCTCGGCCGTCATCTTCCATTCCTCCTTGGTGGCGCCGTCGTCCATGAACTTGTCGATGTGCGGAATCGCGTTGAACGCGATCTGCTTGGTGAACTTTTCCTGGAACTTATGAAACGGCTCGTTCATGTAGACGCCGCGCGTCTGGTTGAACAGTTCGTCCATGGCCGACTTGCCCGCGCCCGAGGTGGACTGGTAGGTCGAGACCACGACGCGCTTGATCCTGGCCAGGTCGTGCAGGGGCTTCAGCGCCACCACCATCTGAATGGTGGAGCAGTTGGGGTTGGCGATTATGCCGCGCTTCTTGTATCCGGCGATGGCGTCCGGGTTGACCTCGGGCACCACCAGCGGCACGTCGGGCTCCATGCGGAAATGCGACGTGTTGTCCACCACCACGGCGCCGGCCTCGGCCGCCTTGGGGCTGTATTCGGCGGACACGGACGCGCCCGGCGACGACAGCGCGATGTCCACGCTGGCGAAGTCGAAGGTCGCCAGGTTCTGGACCTTGAGCACCTCCCGCTCGCCAAAGGAAATCTCCTTGCCCACGGAGCGTTCGGAGGCGACGGCGAAGACTTCGTCGGCGGGGAAGTCCCTTTCGTCCATGATGTTCAGTATCTCGCGCCCCACGTTGCCCGTGGCGCCGACGACCGCGACCTTGAAACCCATTTTTTTTCTCCTGGAACTTTTCGGGGCCTGACTTACGACGGGAAACGGCAGATTGCAAGGGTCGAAAATGAAGCGGGGGCCGTCTCGCGACGGCCCCCGCTATCGGGTGGCGTTCCCTAAACGTCAGGTCTACGAGCTGACGTTGATGGACCCGATATTGGTGTTGTCGGTCACGTCGCCGCCAGCGGCGCCCATGGCGCCCGCGCCGGCGCCGGCATCGCCGCCGACGCCAACGCCGGTCCCGATGGGATCGACGTTACGCACCGTGGCCACGCCGGTTCCGTAGCCGGACCCGCCGACCGCGCCGGCGCCCGCGCCCGCGCAACCCGCGGCGTCGCCGCCGGACTTACCACCCTGGGCCACGCCCGCAAAAGCATTGTCGCTCATCTCGAATCTCCTTGTTCTAAGGATTGCGATTGGATCGAGCCGCTCTTACGAGCTGACGTTGATGGACCCGATGGAGGTGTTGTCGGTCACGTCGCCAGCCGCGGCGCCAACCGCGCCAGCGCCAGCGCCCGCGTCGCCGCCGACGCCAACGCCAGTGCCCTCGGCGTACGCGCCGCCCCAGCCGCTGGCCGAGCCGCTGCCATAGCCGCGGCCGGAGCCGCCAACCGCGCCCGCGCCCGCGCTCGCGCCGCCAATGGCGTCGCCGCCGGACTTACCACCTTGGAAAACACCAGCTCCAGCATTATCAGACATATTCGATCTCCTGTTTAGAGAGGTTGATGCGTTTAGTTCTATTGCCCTTTACGCCGCTCTTACGAGCTGACGTTGATGGACCCGATCGAGGTGTTGTCGGTCACGTCGCCGCCG
>CAYFNC010000060.1:0-19127 GCA_964344345.1 uncultured Hyphomicrobiales bacterium
GGGTCGCTACCCGGCCGAACGCGTGGCCGCCCGCTACGGCATCCTGGACTGGGAAATCTCCCCCGAACCCCACGCCAAAATGGTCGCCGAAGCGCTGCGTACCCGCCCCGAGGCGGAAAGCGACATCGAGACGGCGATCTCGGTGGCGGAGGGGCTGCGGGGGCGGAAGGCGTAGGTTCTCATCTCCCCCGATCCCGGTCCAGCTTGGCGAGCCGATGGGCATCGGTGTGGGTTGTCCGCGGCGGGCCTTTCCCTTTGCGCGGCATTTTCGGCCGGGCGGGTTCGGATGATGGCGCCGGGAGTTCGGATGCATCCTTGGCGTTGTTGTGCGCTTCCGCTTCGGCCTGATCCGCCGAAGGCGCGCGCCTTGTGGGGGAAGGCCCTTTCCCCAGCCGCGCCCATTTGGGGATTGCGGGCTTCGCGAGCGGCTCGGGGAAGCCGGACGTGCTCTCGGGGTGGCGTTCTTCCGTGAGGGATTCCGCTCCGGTCTCTTTCGCCAAGGGTGTTTGCGTCGGTCGCGGGGGGGCCTTGCCCATCCGTGGCATTTTGGGCGCGGCGGGCTCGGGAGACGGTTCGCTTTCGGTCGCTTCGGTGCGGGGCGTGGCGACAGGGGACGGCGGCCCCTTTCGCGGATGGGGACGGACCGGCGTGGCGGCCTCGAGTTCACCCGCCGGCGGCAGCGGCAGGCCATCGTCGATCAAGCGCCCCACCCTTTCCAGGCGCGCTTCCGCCTCCTTGGCTTTCGCCAGTTCCTCTCTCGCCGCCGCATAGCGCTCTTCGAGCTCCGCCCATTCACCGGAGCGGAGGTCGCGGATGCGCTGGATGCGGGCTTCCGCCTCGGCCAGCGTGGCCGCCGTCTCGCGGTAGCGGGCCGATCTCCCGTCGTCGCCGTCGGTCCGCAGGCGGGCCAGGGCCTCCTCCGCGCGGCTCTTGGCATGCCACGCGATGGACACCATGCGGCGGGTGACATCCTGATGTTGCCGACGGGCGATCTTCACCTTGGCCAGGGGCTCGCGGGATTTCCGTGAGGTCTCGGCGAGCCGGTGCAGGACGGCGTGCCGCGCGCGGTCGATGAGGCCGCGGGCCTGCCATAAATCCACCATCGCGACCCAGCGACCGGCCTCGGCCAGTTCCTCCTTGTCGGCTTCGGTGAGCGGCTGGATGTCGGGGGCTTTTTCCGCGCCGGGAACTTCTTTGTCGGCCGCAGGAGGCTTTTCCTCGTCGGCGATCACGGCATGATTGTAGCCCATGTGTCGGGCGGGCGTTCTTTCGATTCCCTTCGCCGCATAGGACTCGGCGAAGTGACGTTTGTCGATCCCGGCCCGCGCCAGATGTTCGTTCATGAGTTCACAGTAGCGCCGTCGCAAACCCACGACCCAGCCCTTGCGGGTCACCCAGTCGGGTTTCGGTTTGCGTCCATCGATGTCGGGGCCGGGCTCGACCTCGAAGTCCCAGAGGCCGCTCGGCCGCCGTTTCGCCGGGCGGTCGTAGTACGCCAGATGAAGGTGGTAGTTGCGCTCGTCGTTGCCGGCCTCGGGACGGTGAACTACGGCCACGTAAGGGAACCCGTGGCGCTCCAATTCCTTGGTGAAGTCCTCGACGAGTTGGCGGCGCTGATCCGCCGTGAGTTCGCAGGGCAACTCGGCGATGATGCGGGATTGGACGCGACCATGGCGCGGCTGGGTGGCAACGAGAGGTGCCTTCCTGTTCTTCCATTCCCGGACGGTCTTGGCCCAATCCATCACCTGGGTCACCTCGTCCGGGGTCAGGGCCACGGTGACGGGTTTGTTTGGATTGGGCTTCCGGCCTCTCTTCTTGGGGCGCTTGATCTCGTCGAAGGCGGCAAACATCTTCTCCGCCGCCGGTGGGATCAAGGGATCGTCTCTCGCCTCCGCCCACCACTCACCAGAGTGGGCGGGGTGGAGCTTGATGCCGAGGGTTCCGACGGCTTCCGATTCAATCCGGTTGACCCGGTTCCAGAACTGAAACCGTTCCCGAAAATCGTCGCCGATGTTGGTGATCACGGTCGGCCGTCCCGACCGGTCACGCTCCACCGCGCCGTCGCGCTCGATATAGGCGTTTGCCGAACCCGCCGGATCGGTGTCTTCCAGGTCCATCCCGCCGCGCTCTATATAGCGCTGGTGCTCGGCCGCCCGTCCCGCCCGCGCCGGATCGGCGGTGATGGCGCTGTGCGCGAAATGGAACGTCACCGCGCCTGCCCGATCGGCCGGGCGGGTTGCGCCCGGTGTCGGACGGGGCGGCGTCGTCCGCCTGGGCAGACGCCCCCGCGGCTTGCGGAACAGCCGCTTCATGGTGCGCGCCAGCCGCCGGTTCCGCGCGTCCTCGATCTCGGCGCGGCGGCGCTGCAACTCCTCCGCCGCGACCAGACGGCCGGAGCGGGTCACGACCATGCGCGATCCGCCG
This sequence comes from uncultured Hyphomicrobiales bacterium, assembly GCA_964344345.1. Classification (GTDB taxonomy): domain Bacteria; phylum Pseudomonadota; class Alphaproteobacteria; order Rhodospirillales; family CAYFNC01; genus CAYFNC01. The sequence goes on from CAYFNC010000060.1 coordinate 2,425, forward strand.
TCGTGCGCGCGGTTGATGTCGCCGTGGAGCGGGGGTTCGTTCATCTGGCTCGGGTGTTTCTCAATCCATTCTATGTTGTTTCGTATACAGCAAAACGGCCCCTGAGTCACCCCATTTGACGGCTCCCGCCAGAGCGCCACGCCCGCGTGGCACCCCGCCGCGTTACGCGGTGCCTGGGGTAGAGCAAATGCGCCAGCATTTCGAGACCCCGGTATTGCGCCCTCCCTAAAAAAACCTTAATTTCAAGCCATTTGATTTACACGATCCTTGGGGTTGCCACCAAGCGCCCCAGGCCCTCTTGGCGGAATCCATTTGCTATTAACGCCTGGAATGTATCGATGCCGAGCGGATGCGGCACGGCATCGGATTTATGACTCCCTTGACAAGATGTGCGGTGTTTCGATATAAGAAACCGTGTTGTTAAGAAACGCATTTTGTGGTGCCGCTCGGATTGCGCGCCGCGTCCCGCGGCGGACGGCATACCCGGGGCGGGTACCGGAGAGGAGGTTGGATGGCCAGCACGACGGAAGACATGAGGAAAACGCCCTCCTTTCCATGGGGTGATGAGCGACCGCGACAGCGACGCGACCGCCTTCGCGGCTGCGTCGCATCGGTTGCCGGGAACCTTACCTTGGTGCTGGTCGAGTGCGGCGAGCGGGCGGTGGCCGGGGCGGAACGGCTGGAGAAGGTCCTGGCCGACTTGGCCGAGGCCGAGACGCGACGCGCCGGCAGAAACGGGATGCCCGTGTGGCTCTCGTCGGTGCGGACGGTGCGGAAGGAGTTCCGTGACGCGGGCCTCGTCCTGGAGGAACTGGCCGCGCTTGATGCGGACACGCGGAAACGGGCCGTCGCGGCGATGGTCGCCGCGGGCCGGGCGGCGCTCGATGAGGAATGAAGAGCGGTAATTCGGGTTGCTCATCTGGAAAAGGAGATAAAGCGATGAAGACGACGGAAAGGAGCGCGCAGCCGGACCGAGACGGACTGCGGGATCTCGAACAGGCGGAGACTGCCGCCGAACGGGAACTGGAGCGGATGACGCGGGCGACGGAGAAACGGCGGAAGGAGCTCTACCGCCTGCGCGACCGGGCGCGCAAAGTGCGACGGCGGATGGTCCGCGACAACTTCATCGACATCGGCGAGGAGGCGGTGAAACGCGGCATCGACGTCATGGCCTTGGGTGATCTCGCGGCGGACAAACGGGCGGCCCTGTTCGACCGTGTTCTCGCCGTACTGCATGAGGAACTTGACGGAACGGACAGAGCCGCTCGGGGGGAGGGAGGACATGGCAAGAAAGAAGGATTGAGTTCTCCTGCGAGCAGGGCATCTTGTCAAAAATCGTGAATGTCGATTGATTCGAGCCCCGCCATTCCGCGCTGCGGATTATCGTCATCGAATGCTGGTCCTTCCGAATTCCGGCCCTGGTCCGTGCATAGCGCGGGCATGCGTGAGACAGGGGAAATGCGTACGGCCGCGGGTAGGCGTGGAATCAAGGGGGGTCTCGAAAGACAGCGGCGACCCCGGTCGGCGAACTCACCCGGAACGAACGAACACCCCACCCCGGAAAGCCTCTTCCGCGAAACGATCACGAATTACCTTCCAACCGTTGACGACGGGAAGTTGGACAGGGCGGCACTCCATTGGCGCCTCAGCCTGGATCTCAACAGTCCCGTCTGCTTCGACCGTTCCATGCTGCACCATGCGCGGGCGGCATTGGTCCTGCGACAAGCACGAATCTCCGAAAACGGCGCGCTCATAGATCGTAGTGTGGTGCCAATCGTTCATGATCGTTCAGGAGACATCGTCGTTCATCGCCGTGACGAATTCCGCTCCGATGATTTCACCAGCCCCAACGGTCTCCGGCGTTTGATTCCCGAGGAAAGTGGAGATAAGAGCGCTCCCAGTTTGGTCCTGTCCTTCGATGATTGGACTACACCCGGTCTTAGTTTTGAGTGGGATGACCCATTGCCGGAATCGGCGGCTCGATGGAATCGGCGGCTTGAGCCCCGGTGTGGCGATCTCGATGTGTGGGTTCTTCCGGTCCCCGAGCTTTGGCGGAAACAGGTCCATGAATGGGCCAACGAGGTGTCCATCCGCATCGTCAACGAGACATTGAAAGCTCTCGCGTCGGTGACTGTTCACACCAACATGGGGACGATGAAAACCCAGTTGTTCCATATGGCCCTGCGTACGAACGCCTATGGTCATCTTCGTGGACGCATGATGAACGGGATCGAGTGGTTCTCGCGCCAACTCGATCCGTCGATCCTCGATGCGGTGTTGGACGGGACGGGCGGAACGTCGGCGCACTACAACTTCCTCTTCGCCAAGGGCCGCAAAGACGGGCAGTTGCAGCGGCGCCAGGCCGTAATCGTTTATCCCCTTTTGCACGACGCGTTCATTGCCTCCGGCGAGTTGACCCAGGGGATCGATGAAGGCGTGCCGTTGAAGCCGGTGCTGCGGGATCACTTCTGCTGCGACAATAGCGCCCTCAGGACGGTGAAGGAACGAAAACGCCTGGGCGACCACGACGGCTTCGATATTTCCGACGTTCTCACGGCGCTGAGCCATTGTCCGCCGGAATGGCATCCCCGGACGCCAGAGCAGTGGGACGCCTTCAATCGCCTGACCTCCATCCCAAACCGGGTTCCCGCGAACACCTGGGGCCTGGACCGCATGAAGGAGCTCGGCCCCGATTGGCAGAAAAGCCTGGATGAGATCGGCGACTTCATCCGCCTGGACGATATCGCGGACTACCGGGTCAGCCTGAGAAGCCACCTGTTGGAAGCGCCGTTCGAACACGCGATCGGCACCTGGATGCCGGAGATCGCGTTCCCCGAAACGGTGGCCCTCTTCGAGACCATCATGGCCACGATCCAGGACGACCGGAAGCTGATGGATCAACTGGACGCAAGCGACCGATGGCACCGAACCCAGGACGCCCTCCTCGACCTGGCTGACGCGCAGAAGTCGGGAACTCGGCGTAAGCTCTCCTGGTTGCCGTTGACGGAAACCTTCAAGGCCCGGAACGGCGTGCACATAATGCCGCTGACGACCAGCCGTGACCTCTTCAAGGAGGGGCGGCTGATGAACCACTGCGTGGCCGGCTACGACCACGGCTGCGCGTTCTCCAATGTGCATATCGTCCGCCTTTCAAGTGCTTCATACGGCCTCGATCCGACATCCACAGCGGAGTTGCATGTGCACGGGAACAATCAGGTTTCCGTTTTCCAACACCGAGCCCACAGCAACGCGGATCCGTCGCGCGACGACGTGGCGGCGCTGGAGCAGTACGTCCGGGAGATCAATGCCGGCAAGATCCGCGTCGAATGGAAGAAGCTCCTCGAAGACCTCATACGGCGTCGCCATCGCTGGAAAGACGGCTATGGTTCCGGTTTCACCTCGAACAACGGTCTATGGTTCGACTGGCGAGAGAGAGGAACCCTGGAACGCGTGTTCGAGTTCTATCGTCCCCTGCTGCCCAGGCCCTATCGCCGCATGGACGTGCCGACGTTCCACCGCGAGATGGGCCTCGCGGTGGCCATCGAACACGAACGAACGGACATGGAAGGGCGCCTGGAGGCCTCCAGGAACCGCGTGCTCACGGAAGAAGAGATCGATGCCTTGCTGGGCTTCGATCAGGAGGGCGATCCCGATGAACCAAAGACCGATCCGACACCTTGGTACCGGTTCTGGGAGCGTGGAAAATGAGGCACCACCCGCTTCTCCCGCCAAGGCCCGCGAATTCCGGCTCAACCCTTGCCATAAGCCATGCGCCGACAATCACCGCAGGGGGGAAGCGTGCTTGATCAACGATGCGACCTGATCTCGCCCGGCGCTCTCGCCGCGTTGACCTATCTGCGCCCGCTCGCGGATTCGGGCATTCGTAACCTGTACCGCGAGTACGCTGTGGAAGTGCGAGCCTCCCTGATCGACGACGTGGAAGTTCTCCCCAAGGGCAAGGTGCTGGGCCTTCTTCTTCCCTGGAAGCCCGGCATGCTGGCCGGCGGCGCTTGGGATGGGCGAACCCGCTACAACCTTCTTCTGCTGGGGGAGAACGGCCGGCTGTCTTTCGCTTCCGAGGACTCCCCCCGCCCCGTGACCCTGGAGCAGGGCTTGCTGTTGGCCCTGAGCGCGCTACGCATTCAGGGCAAGATCGGCCTTCGCTGGGACGACAGGCTCTTGCTTATCCCGTCCGAGATCAAGGCCTACGCCCGTGCCGTTGCCGACTGCTTGGCCGTCGCCGCTGGCTGGGAGCCGGGATCCCGCTTGGCCCAGGTGTTCGCCCGGGCCGAATACCGCCGCATCCGCCGCGAGGTGGCACCGCTGCTACGCCGGCTCGATGGCGAGGCACTTCACGTCATGCGGCTGACCCAGTCGGGCGGTGTGCGGGATTACAGCCACTATACCGCGCCCGAGGCCCGGGAGCGGCGCATCCAGGCGGCGAAGGCCTTCCCCATGCTGGCGCCCCTGATGGCCCGTTCGAAGACACTGGTGGACGTCGTCGATACGGGCGGATCGCTGAACGAGGCGCTCGGCAAACGTCTCGGCGTACCTCCGGCGACGCTCCGGCGGTTCCGGGGGCTGACGCTGAGAGACGTTCCCATCGCCGCGCCGCGTTCGGAGAAATCCCGTCCCATTGTCCGCCTGATCCGCGACCTGGAGCCCATCAACCCGGGGGCCATCCCCAAGGACCGGTCCGAATGGGTGTCGTTGCTGGCGCTCCGGGCCGTCAACGAGGTCCACGCGTCCATTACGGCTCATCGCGATGGCGTGAAGCCGCCATATCTCCAGGCGCAGCGAAAGTGGCGAAACCTTGTTGATGAAATCCTCTCCGAAGCGGGGCGGGAGCCGTCTGACGATGGGGATGAGTCCGTCGTGGAGGAACTCGAAGCGATCTTCCGTGGGGCGGGCGAAATCGTGCGGGCCATCTACCGGGCCATGGTGCTGCCCATCGCTGTCCTAACCCTGTCCGAACGGGACGGCATTGCCCACGCGCTGGCCTACAAGCGCATCGAGAAGAACCCGATGGTTGCATGCCGCATCGCCTCCGAGATGGTGTACGGGAAACTCACCGTTCCCAGGATGGTCCGCAAATCCAGGGTCTGTCACGAGCGTCCCGGCACCTTCCGCTCGTTTTCGCGGACCCACCGCTGGGAGCCCCTTTTCCCTCCCCAGACCGCTCCCAACGGCGTTGTGATCCAGGCCCTCGTGACCTCCGAGGACCTGTCCGCCGAGGGCGCCGACATGGGTCACTGTGTTGCGATTTACGACCAGGATTGCGCGCTTCGCGGCGTCCACATCCTTTCGCTCCGCGACGCCGACGGTTCCCGGCTGTCGACCGTCGAGATCCGCCCGCCGGCGAAACCCGACGCAATCGTCGTTACCCAGCACAGGGGGCGTCACAACATGCCGCCGCCGCCCCATGCCAAGTGGGCCCTCAACTGGCTCAAGGACCGGGTCAAGAACGGAGCGATCAAGATCGAGGTGGAAAGGCTCCAGGCCTGCCTCCAGGAACGCATCGATGTGGAGTGCATCATGGCGGCCGCCGATGATCGCAATGGCCTGGATGCCGTGGTGCCGGCGATCCGTCTCTGGCAGCCCTATCTGGAAAAGCCCTGGTCGCGCGTGCCCTTCCCGGACTTCGTCGCCGAAGTGGCCCGCCGCGTGGCCGCCGCCTATCCGCAACCGAGGAGGAAACGGAGATCGCAGGGGCGGAAGAAGGCCGCTTCGGTCGCACTCGCCTGAGGATAAGGAGAACCCGAAATGCCCTTGAGAGAAGAGCCTTCGATGACCGAGATCCTGGCGAGCATCCGCAGGATCCTGTCCGAGGAAGACGACTACGAGCCGGCCCGTCGTGCGGTGTGGAAAGAGATTGCGTCGGCGAACGACTTGGTCGAATTCGTAAAAAAGCGGGACTTCGAGCCTAACGGCGAATACGGCCTGTTCACCAAGGACGCATCGGTCCTAGTCTGGGAGAAGGATCCGAACGGCGACGAGATTCTCGCCGACATCCAGGCCCGCAACGCCGCCGACGGTGCCGGCAACATCCGCGTCCCCGGCACAGACGTGGAGTTGATCAATTTTTCCTACTGCCCCCGGTGCTCGGAGATCCACAGTTTCAACGACCTGCAACGCTATTACGTCCATCCCAAGCCCGTTCCCGGCGTCGGCACGGCGGCGCTGTTCCGGAAGGACACCCGGGTCTCGTGCAAGGCCTGCGGGCACTATTTCCTGCCCTCACTGGTCATCGCCGACGGCACGCCCGTGAACGAGACCCAGTTCCTGTGTCGCACTCAGGTGATCGAGGCGATCGAGACCCAAGTGGATCGCCGGGTGCTCACCCGCAAGGAATCAAACGTCCTTCATGACGACAAGGGCCGCAAGGCCATCCTCAACGATGTCGTGGTACCCGACCTGGAGCCGAGGCCGGGTTTGCTGGTGAATTTTCTCCAGTACATGCCAGCCGACCAAATGATTGCCTTTTTGAACGGCGAGCATATCCAGCGCGGCCACGTCGTGTACGGGGCGTGGGCGTGATGCCGAGACCGATAAATGAGATGAAACTGCATGACACTGTAAGGAGATAGCGACATGAAATACCGGCAACGATATTCCGTTCTCGGGGCCGCTGTCACGGCGGCAGGAGTTCTCGCCGCCGTGACGGCCTGCGCGCCGGCTGGCCTCAATTCGGTGGCCGGCAATATGGCTTCCATGGCCATGGCTCCGGAACCGACGGTGGTGACGGAGAAGTACGCCGACATCCACGACAACCCCGTCCGCCGGGTGGCAGAGGCGCCGGTCTCCACCTTCTCCATCGACGTGGACACGGGCTCCTACGCCAACGTCCGCCGTTTCCTGGAACACGGCCAACTGCCGCCCGCCGATGCGGTGCGGGTGGAGGAAATGATCAATTACTTCTCCTACGACTATCCCACGCCGCCGGACCGCTCGCGGCCGTTCAGCGTCACCACCGAGGTGGCGCCGACGCCATGGAACCACGACACCCACGTCCTGCACATCGGCATCAAGGCCCATGACATCGATCGCGGCGCCCGGCCGCCGGCCAACCTGGTCTTCCTGATCGATGTCTCGGGCTCGATGGAGGACCCGGACAAGCTGCCGCTGCTCAAGTCGGCCTTCAAGCTCTTGGTCGATCAACTGACCGAGAAGGATACGGTGGCGATCGCCGTCTACGCCGGTGCCGCCGGCGTGGTGCTGGAGCCCACCTCGGGCGCCGACAAGGCCAGGATCCGGGCCGCGCTCGACCAGCTTTCGGCGGGCGGCTCGACCAACGGCGGCGAAGGCATCCGGTTGGCCTACAACCTCGCCCAGCAGTCCTTCCTCGAAGACGGGATCAACCGGGTCATCCTCGCCACCGACGGCGACATGAACGTGGGCGTGGCCGACTTCAAGGGACTTCTCGACATGATCGAAAAGCGGCGCGCCGGCGGCATTTCGCTCACCACTCTCGGCTTCGGCACCGGCAACTACAACGACCGACTCATGGAACGTCTGGCCGACGCCGGCGACGGAAACCACGCCTATATCGACACCCTTTTGGAGGCGCGCAAGGTGCTGGTGGAAGAGCTTTCCGCGACCCTGTTCACGGTGGCCAAGGACGTCAAGGTGCAGGTGGAGTTCAACCCGGCGGTGGTCGCCGAATACCGCCTGATCGGCTACGAGAACCGCGTGCTCGCCGAGGAGGACTTCACCAACGACAAGGTGGACGCCGGCGAGATCGGCGCCGGGCATTCGGTGACCGCATTCTACGAGATCGCGCTGGTGGGGAGCGACGGCCGGCGCCTGCCGCCTCGGCGCTACGGCAACGCCCCGCAGGCGGCGCCTGCCAAGAGCGACGAACTGGCGTTCGTCAAGCTCCGCTACAAGCTTCCCGACGCGACCGAGAGCATTGAGACGGCCTTTCCGGTAATGAAGGTAGACGCCCTGGCGAGCCTGGACGCCGCCAGCGCCCGCACCCGCTTCGCCGCCGCCGTGGCCGCGTTCGGGCAGATCATGCGTGGCGGGCGCTATACCGGGGATTTCGGGTGCGCGGAGACGGTGGCCTTGGGCCGTGGGGCGCTGGGAGACGATCCCCATGGCTACCGGCGCGAGTTCCTCCGGCTGGTGGAGGTGGCCCGGGGCCTGACTCCCGTGCCTGAACAGCAAACGCACGCGATTCCGCCACGGTGAGGCAGGCGTCACGACCGTCCCGGTACCCGCCAAGGTGCCGGGACGGGATGTTTAGAGAGACCGGACGTACGAGTCCGCCCCAGATCTGGAGAAAACCGGTGCCGAAATTCACGACCAAACCGACTTACGTGACCGCCGAGACGACCTGGACCGGGCGATGGAAGGTCACCCATGACGACGGCACTACCAGGGTTATGAACGACAAGGCCTTTGAACAGGCATTCATGCCCGTCTCCGTCGTGGCCCTCGAGAAAATGGGCGGCTGGACCTTCGAAGTCTTCACCACCATGGCTCCGGAGAGCATTCAGACGTTCCTGCGGCACATCGAGAAGGATGACCTGGCCCTCGGCCTGCTGGGAGCAGGCGCCGACGTCCGCCGACGGATTTTCGACAATCTGACCGAGCGGGCGGGCGCCCTGCTTGCCGAGGATGTACAGGCCCTGGGACGCGTCAAACGCCGCCACGTCGAGGAGGCCCAGGCCCGGGGAATGGAGACCCTGGAGCAGTTGATTGCCGTCGGCGAGATTACCCTGGCCAACGACGAAGGCAGTGTCATCGAGGCCGATTCCGAAGGCGTCCCCCGCTTTGCCACCCGTCCCGTCCGCGTGGAAGCCGCCAGGACGGCCGACGGGCAGTGGAGGCTGGTCCATCCGGACGGAAACACCGAGTTCCTTTCCGACGATGCCCTGCGGCAAACCCACGCACCCGCCGACTTGGAGGCCTCCCAGGCCCTCGGGCAATGGACCTTCGAGAAGTTGAAGCTGCTCGATGCCGCCGGCATCCAGACGTGGCTGCGCGCGGTGGACCTGGATGACCTGGAGAAGGGGCTGATGACGGCCAGCGAGGAAGTCCTGGAGTTGCTGCTGGCCAACATGAGCGAACGGGCGGGCCAGATGCTCCAAGAGGACCTGGAGGCCCTCGGGTACGTCCCCTTCCCCGTCGCCATGGAGGCCCAACGACGGGCCATCAACGTGCTGCGTAGGCTGAGCGAGCAGGGAGAAGTGGTCCTCGCGAGGGATCCAAAGGAAGAGGACGACGGCGATTTCGCGGATCCGGGGGACCCGTTCCAGGTCCTCCTCTCCCTGTCTGACGGCGACATCAAGAAGATTTACATGGCGGTCGAAAAGGACCGGCTCGTCCAGGCCCTCAAGGGAACCAGCGAGGCGGTCGTCCAGCGCTTCCTCGCCAACATCGGCGAACGGGCCGGCCAAATGCTCCTGGACGACATGGAGGCCATGGGCTGGGTGCCCCTGAGCGAAGCCCGGGAAGCCCAGGCGGAAGTAATGGAGGTTCTCACGGAAATGGCGGATGGCGGCGAACCATGAGCGCGACCACACCGGACGAAGACGGCGATCTCACGGCCGATCTCAGGGCCCTCCTGGATTCCATGGAAGATGGGAGCCGACGGCAAGTCGGGGCGTTTTGCTCCCGATGGCACGAGTGGTTCCGGGGCTGGCTGGAGACGTTTCCGGACCGGGGGGACGATCCCGAGGAACCGAAGCCCCGCCCCGAGGACCACGGCACGACCTGGGAGGAGGTGCTCGCCCATGAGAGCCTCAAGAAGCCGGGCGAGAACCGGTGCCTTACCCAGGAGGAGATCGACAGCCTCCTCGACGGCATCGATGACGAGGACCATCCCGCGCGGAGGCCACCCGACGGCGTGCCAGAGCCGGCGAACGACACGCGCTATCAGGCGCCGGACGAGGATGAAAGAAGCATGGAGGACATCCTCTACAGCATGCGACGCATCCTCCACCTCGATCCCCTTCTCGATCCGGTCCGTGCGCCGTTCTCCGAGGCCGAACTCGGCGACCTTCGCAAGATCGCCCACGTCAAGGGTCCCCAGGCCATGGAAACCCTGGGCGACGAATGCGATGAAGACGGGGACCCCGCGGGGGCCTTGAAATACTGGATCGTGGCCATCGAGGAGACCCGCCAGGAACCCGAACCCGGCATCGCCCGCAAGGTCGCGCGTAAGCTCCAGACGGGCGACGGTATCCGGCGGGACATGGGGACGACGCTCGAATGGTACGAACATGCCGCCGGAAAATTCAAGGTCGAGGATGCCCTGCGCAGCGCCGAATTCCTGCGCGAAGGGGCCGATGATGCGAAATGGCGGGAGATCGCCGCGAGCTGGTACAAGCACGCCTTGACGCTCGGAAACCTCGTCGCCCGTCACCGGTTCGCCTCGTTCCTCGTCGAGTATGAGGGCCTTGATCCAATGGCCCCGGAAGTGATCCGGCTGCTGACGATCGCGGCTGAGTATTGCCTGGCACCCGCGCAGTATGACTTGGGGTGCCTTTTGAGGAATGCCAGCGACGGTCGGGGAACCAGGGAAGAGGGCCTCCGATGGATCCGGCGCGCTGCGGCGCAGCGATTCGGCCCCGCGCTGGAAGAGCTCGAAATTGCCCTGCAGGATGCCGGTCGCATCACGTCACCGACTGATCCGATTGCCAACCACGAGGTCGAACGTTTCGACGACATCGGAAACCTCGCGATGGCGGGCGTGCGCCTTCTGCGCCAACGCGTTCCGTACGACCTCCTCGCCCGCGCCATGAAGGTCGCGCCCTACGAAGTCCGCTGGAACCTTCGGCGCGCGGTATCCGAGCCGGAATGGACGTACTTGGTGACGGAATCCCTCGCCAACCTCGTCCCCCTTGAGGACGTTTTGAAGGCCCAGGCTGAAGTCGTGGCGCGGCTTGCGGGTATTTCGCATCCATAGTCGAGGAGATGTCCGGAGCCGATGGAGAACGCCCACCAGACCGCCGACCTCTTCTTGACCTTCGACGGGCCCCTCCTGGAGCGGGCCACGGCCGTGTTCATGTGGACGGCCGCGTTCCTCGTCATGGTTTGGGTAGGGATCTTCCTTCTCCGGCACGCCTGGAAAATGGTGAAGGGACGCCGGCTCGACGTGCCGCTCAAGAAAATCCTTTGGGGTCTCGGGGTGGTGCTCTTCATTCCCGGGCTTCTGAGCCAGGAAATCGTTTTTCTTGCCACCGGCGGCCTGACGGGGCTGATCCTACCTGCCGGCATTATCGCTTGGGTATTGGCGGCCCTGGTGGTGCTTGTCCGCACACTGAGGGCCTGGCGAACCTGGGGAACATCGCTCAGGAAAAGCCTTGGGACCGGGGACACGCCCATCATCCCGCCCGGGATGCGCGTTCGCCCCCAGCGGCTGTCCGCGTTGGTCACTCTCATCGCCATCGCGGTCGGTTTATGGGGGGCGTGGGCCCTGCCCGAATTCTACGAGACCGGGTCCGTTCAGGGCTTCGCGATCAAGTTCCTGGCGTACTTGTTCGTCGGCTTTTTCAGCGCCGCGATGTTCCTATGGATTCCCGCCCGGGCCTTTCTCGGTAAGGACCGGACACCATCGCTCTACTACCTGGGATCCGCGTGGACGATCCTTCTCGTCTTTGCCCTGGCCCTGGGTGATAGCGGGCCGTATCCGCTGTTGGTCAACGCCTTCAAGTACCACCCGAACGTCGAGAACCTCGGGATCGCGCTCTTTTCCGTGAACTTCTTCTGGATCGGACATCGGCTGCTCATGCAGAGCGGCAGACTGAGTGACGGATCACCCGCCAACCCGCCGCCCCGCCGCAGAACCCTTCTTGCCATCCTGGCCGTGCTGATCGCTCTCGGTATTTCCGGCGAGCAAGAGGTCTTCCAGCTCGCCAACGGCATGGTGATGCTCCCGTTGGTATTCGGAGCCGTTTTTTGGTCGCTGGCTGCCCTGCGTATCCTCGTCCGAAGAATGATGCGCAAGCTGGTTCTTCGGGAAAAGCCAACCACAGGGGGCGATGCGACCGGCCATTCCGCCGACACGGAATACACCGTCGTCGTCTCCGGGCCGGAGTTCACGTTCCGCCCCTTCCCCTCCCTGGAACGTGCCAAGACGTTTCTCCGGCGATGGGTCCGGGATTCGATCGAGGACCTGCGACAGCCGGACGAGCCTCCCGAACGGCTTTTCGAACGCTGGTTCGCCCAGGGGGAAACCGGGGCCATCGTCGGAGCCGGCTTCTCGGTCTTCGGCGAGATCGACGCCTGGGTCGACACCCCGGCGACCGAAGAGGAGCGGGATTGGCGGTCCCTCAAGGACTTGCTGGGGGGCCGAAGCCACCTGGAGGACAAGAAGGACAAGGAGGCGTACTGGGAAGCGTGCACGGTGTTCGCCCGGGACCGGGGGGACCCGTCCGGCAGGGAGCAAAAGATCGAGGGCTTCCCCACCATGAAACTGGCCGTCGAATTCATTAACCGGGTGGTGCGGGATTCCATCGAGAATCTCCGGAGCCCCGAATTGTCCGGCGAGGCGCTGAAGGAACGCTGGGAGAAGGAGGGGCGGGACGCGGGCATTCGCGGCGGCTATTCGGGCTGGGACGCGATCCACGAGGCCGTGGAAAACCCGGCACTCCCCCTGGACCGGGACTGGCGATCCATCCAGGACCTTGTCGAAGGGGGAGCCTTCGTGAAGCCGCCCGGCGAAGAGGGGCAGGCGGTCGCGGTGTGGAAAATGGCCGACGGCCCGGAGAACCCGGAACGCGTGATCGACGGTTTCCCGAACTCGGAACTCGCCAGGGAATTCGTCCGGCGTTTCTCCCGCCATTCGATCGAAGGGTTGCGGACGGCCGGTGACGACGCCGGATCCCTGTTGCGGCGGTGGATGCGGGAGGGGAAATGCGCGGGCCTCGTGGATGGCGGGTCTTCCGGGTACGAGTTCCTGACCCTTCACGCCGACCTGGATCGTCCGGCCACCACGGAGGAGATGGATTGGCAGGCGATCCTGTGGGGGCTGAGGAAGCCCGGGCGGCCGGCCCTGGCACGACACCAAACGCCCGCCCTCGATTTGTCCCAGGGCTTCCAGCTGGAAAAGCCGAATATCCTGATCCCGTGGGAGATAACGGAAAAGGCCGCGCGCCATCTTCTGGCGCCATACGCGCCCGAACAACTGCCCGACGGGAATTTCTCCATCCCCTGCGTTTCCATGGGGGGACTGGAACACAAGCTCGGTCTGCAATTCGACAGGGACGGCACGGGGCGGCTTTCGAAACTCCATATCGGCGTGGAGCGCACCATGGGGTTCGCCGGGGTGTTCTGGCACGTGCAGCGGCACATGGAGGCGGCGTTTGGTCGCCCCACCGATATCGAACAGCCGGACCCCCGCGTCTACAACCTGCCCAGTTCCCGATGGGACCAGCGGCATGTCCGGATCGAACACCGGGTCATGGAGCGCTTCGGGCCGAAGGAGCACCGGGACCTGCACAACCATTACATCGAAAACGACGACCGACGCGTCATGGAAATCGTCAATGCCGCCCTCGACGACGACAGCCTCGGCCAGACCCCCGTCTTCACCCTGGTAACGGGAAGGCCGTGCGCCGGCAAGACGACCCACGTCAGCGAGAATCTCGCCCGGGGAAATGTCGTCGTCGACGCGGCGGCGATCTTAGGGCAATTGACCGGCGGCAAGGCGCAAGGGTTCGGCACGGTGATGAAATACCCGATGGACTACATCGGCCGCCGCATCTTGCGGCGCGCGTTGCGGGAGCGGCGCAACATCGTCGTCGAGCTCTGGCCTCAATCGCCAGAGACCTTGGAGTCCCTCCTCTCCCAGCTCAAGGACCTGGGGTATCGGACGAAGGTGATCGACCTCGACTGCGAGGAATCCACCGCCATCGAACGCAACCGTGACCGCGAGGCGGGAAACATTTCGTCATACTTCACGTCTCCCTACCATCTGCGCTGGCTGAGCGACGAACTGCCCGGGGCGCTTGTCGAGCATATTATCGATGAACACTATTCGGTGTCTTCCCCGGAGGAGTTGGATCGCCACGATGGAAAGGGCGGATGGGTCGAAAAGTGGTACCGGTGCGGGCGCTGCGGCGCCCAGCAACGCATCCGGGTGAGGGATCTCGAAAGCGACGCCAGGTCCTTCGAGTGGGACATCGACGATCTGAACCGTGGCATCGAGGCCAGCGCGACATGCCAAAACTGTGGTGCCCAGGGAGAAATGATGCCGGATGCCTTGGAGGTACCTTGAGATATGTTGCCCGACACCATTGGGGATTTTCTTGCCAACGTGTGGACCGTCGCGGAAATCATCCTGATGTCCGCAGGCTTCGTGTTCTTCGCCTGGGGGTTCGTCCGCCTGTGCATCGCCCATTTCAAGGAGCGGGGAAGCGATCTCCGGCCTACTACGACCGGCACCGTGGTCTCGCGCGAGGTCGTTCCGCAGGAGCGGTTCCTGGGGCACGTTCTGCCGCCCCGGCAGGCCTATCAAGCGAAAGTGGTTTATGAATACGAGGTCGATGGGAAGACCTACGCGTCGGATGCGCTTTCATTCATTGCACGCCCGTCATGGGACAAACAATCCGCCCAGACAACCGTCGACCGCTATCCCCCGGGAACGACCGTCGAGGTTTTCTACTCGCCTGATGATCCCTCCCAGGCAGTGCTCAGGCCCGGGATCGACGGCATGTCGACGGTCGTTATCATCTTCTTCGGCGGACTGGTCTGGGTATTCGGCTACTGGCTGTGGGCGGTTCTGCCAGAGAGGCTGGAGCGCCTTGTCCGGGTATGGGACCTCCTGGCGTGAACCGCGACGGAAGGTGGATATGGCGGACAATGGCTCAATCCGTTCGGACGTTATTAGGTTACCGGACTCCCCTCGGATTTCGGTTGGTTCGGCTGTCCGGAGAGAAATGCAATGGGTGGTAAATGGGGATTTTTCATATTCCTCGGCACGAGTTATCTGGCCATGCTCTATGCGGCCTGCGGCGTTATGGCGTGGATCTACAACCAGATCGGGGACCGGAACGAGCGGGTTTCCGCGTTCCGGCTTTTCATCATGACATCGCTGATGATCGGGGCGGTTTTCTCGCTGGCGGTTCTTCAGGTCGAATTCGGCCACGAGACGGCCGCGTTTAAATGGCTTTGGCGCTTGGTGGCCCTTTCGATATTCGTCGTAAGCCTTCGCCGTATACCGCCTACCATGAACTCTTGGATTTTGGTTGTCTTTTGTAGCGGACGGTAGATGTCCGTTTACGAATAGATGGACATCAAGGGCAATGACGGATTGGCGGTCAGGCAAGCGGCGGCGATATACGGAAACCTTCAAGCGACAGGTTGTGGCGGAGGCGTCTGGGGACGGGGTTTCGGTAGCGTCCGTGGCGCGGCGGCATGGGTTGAACGCGAACCTGATTTTCAATTGGCGCCGCCGGTTTGGCGGTGATCGTCCCGTGGCCTTTGTTCCGGCGGTGATTGTTCCGGAAGACTCTGAAGACGTGCGGATGGATGGCGGACGGGCTGGTCTGGAGGAAGGTTCCCGTTGTCGCCTGGAGATCGTCTGTCACGGCGGACGGCGGATCGTCGTGGACGGGAATTTCGACGCTGACGTGCTGCGGCGTCTTCTGTCCGTGGTTGAGGGCCGATGATCCCGGTACCGAGCGGCGTTCGGGTGTGGCTTGCAGCGGGTCACACGGACATGAGGAAAGGATATCCGGGCCTTTCCCTGCTGGTCCAGGAGGTGTTGCGCCAGGATCCTTCTGGCGGCCACCTTTTTGTGTTCCGGGGGCGTCGGGGTGATCTTTTGAAGATCATCTGGCATGACGGCCAGGGGGCCTGTCTGTTCACCAAGCGCCTGGAGCGGGGCCGGTTTGTCTGGCCGTCTCCGGCGGACGGCAAGATCAGCGTCACGCCGGCGCAGCTGTCGATGCTGTTGGAGGGCATCGACTGGCGGATGCCGGAGCGCACTTGGCGCCCCCTGAAAGCGGGCTGAATTTTGTTCCGATATCCACGAAAAGTGCTGGATTTGCGGGGCGTCCCGTGATTCCATCCCTGTCATGGACCACGCCCTGATCGCCGAAAACGAGATCCTGAAAGCCGCCCTGGCGGCGGCTCAAGAACGGGCGGATCTGGCTGAGGCGAAAGCCTCGGATACGACGGCGGAGAACGCGCTTCTGAAGCTGGAGATCGCCAAACTCAAGCGCCAGATCTTTGGTCCTCGCTCGGAGCGGGCCAAACGGCTCCTGGATCAGTTGGAACTGGAACTGGACGAGTTGGAGGCCAAGGCCACCGAGGACGAACTGGCTGCCGAGGCGGCCGCCGTGAAAGCCACGCAGGTCAAAAGCTTCACGCGCAAACGAGGCGGCCGCAAGCCGTTCCCGGCCCATCTGCCGCGCGAGCGGGTTGTGGTGGAAGCACCCAAAACCTGTTCGTGCTGCGGCTCGGATCGTCTGCGCAAGCTGGGCGAGGACGTGACCGAGACTTTGGAAGTGATCCCGCGCCAGTGGAAGGTGATCCAGACGGTGCGCGAGAAGTTCACCTGCCGGGATTGCGAGAAGATCAGCCAGCCACCGGCGCCCTTTCACGCTACGCCCCGAGGCTGGGCGGGGCCGAACCTGCTGGCTATGATCCTGTTCGAAAAGTATGGACAACACCAGCCGCTGAACCGCCAGAGCGAGCGTTACGCCCGCGAGGGCGTGGAGGTGAGCCTGTCCACCCTGGCCGACCAGGTGGGG
>CAYFNC010000061.1:0-18659 GCA_964344345.1 uncultured Hyphomicrobiales bacterium
AGGGAAGCCGGGATCGATCTCCGCCAGAGCTATAAACGCCTCGGCAAGACGGCGCTGATCGCGCACCAGCGTAATACAAGCGGGCGGGCAAACCGTTACGCAAGCTCAAGACCTTCCTCGGCCGCACCGTCCGCGACATCCGGCGCAAGATCAAAGGCGACGCGGCGCTGGAGGAGGCCTTCCGCCGCCCGCCGTGGCTGGGCGAGCGGGGGGTCATGACGCAGAATAAACGCGATCCCTGGCCCAAGGTCTCCAGCCTGCACGCCCCGGAGGTCGAATGCATCGGCAAGGGGAAAGCCCACAAGCCCTACGAATGCGGCGTCAAGGTCTCCGTCGCCACCACCGAAAAACGTTGCAAGGGTGGGCCATTCGCCATCCACGCCATGGCCCTGCCCGGAAGGCCCTACGACGGCCACACCCTAGAAACGGTCATCCCCGAGATCGAGGCGCGGACCGGCGCCACCCTGAAACGCATCCTCGCCGACGCCGGATACCGGGGCCACAACGCGCCGGGCGTCGACAAGCTCAGGGTCTTCACCTCCGGCCAGAAACGCCGCGTCACCCCCGCCGTCAAGCGCCAGATGAAACGCCGCGCCGCCGTCGAGCCGGTCATCGGACACCTGAAAAACGGCCACCGCATGGGCCGCAACCACCTCGCCCACCAACAAGGCGACGCCATCAATCCCATCCTCGCCGCCATGGGCTGCAACTTCCGCCTCATCCTCAAATGGATCAAGCTTCTTTGGCTCCAAATCCTGCTGCCGATCCTATCGCCCCAGCGGTTCCGAAACCTTCAATGCCTCGCTTGATCCTCGTTCTTCACGGACGACTGATCAAGAAGCGGTTTGATTTTGAATCCGACAGACGTCTTGTCGCCATCGCATGGAAACGCCGCAGACGAAATCACATCGCCGCCGCCAGCCGCTCCATCGCCTGGGCCAGCTTGTCGCGGGACTGGGCCGCGTCGTCGCGGCGTTCGCGTTCGGTCTCGACCACCTCGGGCGGGGCCTTTTTCAAGAACCCCTCGTTGGAGAGCTTCTTGTCGAACTTGACGATCTCCTTGTCGAGCTTGGCGATTTCCTTTTCCAGCCGCGCCTTTTCCTCGCCGAGGTCGATCACGTCGGCGATGGGCAGGATCAGGGTCGCCTCGTCCAGCACGTCCTGGACCGAGCCCTTGGGGATCGCGCCGTCGCCGATTTTCGCGTCCGACAATCGGGCGAGGGTCGAGATGACGTCGCGGTGCGCGTCGAGCCGCGCGGCCGCCGCCTCGCCCGCGTGCTCCAGGATCAGCGGAATCCTCGCCCCCGGCGGCACGTTCATCTCCGATCGCACGGCGCGGACCTTGGAGACCAACGCCACCACCCAGTCCATCTCGGCCTCGGCGTCCGCGTCCACCAACGACGCGTCCAAGGACGGCCATTCGCCCAGCATCAGGGAGGTTTCGCGCTCGGCGATGCGCTCCCACAGCTCCTCGGTGATGAAGGGGGTCACGGGGTGCATCAGGTGGAGCAACTGGTCCAGGACCCAGGCGGCGGTGGCGCGGGTCTCGGCCAGCGCGGATTCGTTGTCGCCTTGGAGCACCGGTTTGATCAACTCCAGGTACCAGTCGCAGAAGGTTCCCCAGGTGAACTGGTAGAGCGCGTTGGCCACCTCGTTGAAGCGGTAGTCGGCGATGGCGCGCTCGACCGCGTTCTGGGTTTCGGCCAGCTTGCCGGCGATCCAGCGGTTGACGGTCAACTTGCAGTCCTTTTTTGGGTCGTGACCGGAAACAGGCAGGCATTGGTTCATCTGGCAGAAGCGCGCGGCGTTCCACAGCTTGGTGCAGAAGTTGCGGTAACCTTCGATCCGGCCCTCGGCCAACTTGACGTCGCGGCCCTGGACCGCCAACGCGGTCAAGGTGAAGCGCATGGCGTCGGCGCCGTACTTGTCGATCAGGTCCAGCGGGTCCATGACGTTGCCCTTGGACTTGGACATTTTCTGGCCCTTCTCGTCGCGCACCAGCGCGTGGATATAGACCGTGTGGAACGGGGCCTCGTCCATGAAATGCAGCCCCATCATCATCATCCGGGCGACCCAGAAGAAGATGATGTCGAAGCCGGTCACCAGCAGGTCGGTGGCGTAGTACTTCTTCAATTCCGGCGTCTCGTCCGGCCAGCCGAGCGTGGAGAACGGCCACAGCGCCGAGGAGAACCAGGTGTCGAGCACGTCCTCGTCGCGTTTCAGCTCCTCGATCCCCTGGGCCTTGGCCGCCGCCAGCGCCTCCTCTTCGGTCTCCTCGACGAAGATCTCGCCGTTCGGCCCGTACCAGGCCGGGATCTGGTGGCCCCACCAGATCTGGCGCGACACGCACCAGGGCTGGATGTTGTTCATCCATTCGAAGAACGTGTTCTCCCAATGGGCGGGCACGAACTTGGTCTTGCCGGACTTCACCGCCTCGATGGCGGGCTTGGCCAGCACCTCGGCCTTCACGAACCATTGGTCGGTCAGCCAGGGCTCGATCACCACGCCGGAGCGGTCGCCGTAGGGCACCATCATCGGGTTGTCCTCGACCTTCTCGTAAAGGCCCAGTCCCTCCATCTCCTTGACGATGGCGTCGCGGGCCTCGAAGCGGTCGAGACCGTGGTAATGCTCGGGACAGTTCTCGTTCATGCGCGCGTCGCGATCGAGCACGTTGATCATCTCGAGCCCGTGGCGCTTGCCCACCTCGAAGTCGTTGAAGTCGTGGGCCGGGGTGATCTTCACCGCGCCGGTGCCCTTTTCCGGATCGGCGTATTCGTCGGCGACGATGGGGATGGGGCGATCGACGATGGGCAGGATGCAGTTCTTGCCGATCAAGCCCTGGTAACGCTCGTCGTCCGGGTGAACGGCGACGGCGGTGTCGCCCAGCATGGTTTCGGGCCGGGTGGTGCCGACGGTCACATAGGTCCCGTCCATGCCTTCCACCGGGTATTTGAAGTACCACATGTGGCCTTGGGTGTCGCGCTGCTCCACCTCCAGGTCCGAAATGGCCGTGTGCAGCAGCGGGTCCCAGTTCACCAGCCGCTTGTCGCGATAGATCAGGCCCTTGCGGTGCAGCTCCACGAACACCTTGCGCACGGCGCGGGACAGGCCCTCGTCCATGGTGAAGCGTTCGCGGCTCCAATCGCACGACGCGCCCAGGCGGCGCAGCTGGCGGGTTATGGTCCCGCCCGATTCCGCCTTCCATTCCCAAATCCGTTCGATGAACTTGTCGCGGCCGAGGTCGTGGCGGGTCAGGTTCTCTTTTTCCATCTGGCGCTCGACCACCATCTGGGTCGCGATGCCGGCGTGGTCGGTGCCGGGCTGCCACAACGCGTCGCGCCCGCGCATGCGGTTGTAGCGGATCAGAATGTCCTGCAGCGTGTTGTTGAGCGCGTGGCCCATGTGCAGGCTGCCGGTGACGTTGGGCGGCGGAATGACGATGGTGTAGGGATCGCCGTCCGGCTTCCGCCCGCAGGCGAAGGCGCCGGAGCCCTCCCAGTTGTTGTAATGCCTTTCCTCGACCTGGTCGGGACGATAGGTCTTGTCCAGCTCCGCCACGGCGAAAAGTCCTTATCCTGAGCGTTCAACGGCAAGCGGCGCCCGGAATGTCCGGGCGCCGCCGTTATAGCAGTCCTCTGAACGCGGAAGCTAGTCTTCCAGCCGCTCCGCGCGGTTGATCATGCGGTCGATCTCCTTCTTGACCAGGCGCTCGATCAGGTACGGCAGGTTCCGGTCCATCCATTCCTTGAGAAGCGGCCGCATCATTTCGCGGATCAGGCCCTCGAGCGTCAGGTCCCGGTCGCCGAGCGCGATGTCGCGCTGGTCCAGGATGGCGCGGGCCAGTTCGGCCAGCACGTCGGTGGAGGCCTGGGCCGCGGTGGCCGAGATCAGTTCCTCCGGCGTCATGCCGTGGGAGACCGGCGCCACCATGGCCGCCGTCAGCTCCAGCACGTCGTCGGTCTCCTGCATCACCGGCGGAGGCGGAGGCGGTGGAGGCGGCGGGGGCGGAGGCGGCGGAGGCTCGTAATAGGGCTCCGGCTCCGGCATGGGCGGCGGCGGGGGCTCGTAGAACGGCTCGGGCTCCGGTTCGGGCAGGGGCTCGGGCTCCGGCAAAGGTTCCGGATCGGGCTCCGGCAGGGGCTCGGGCTCCGGCAGGGGCTCGGGCTCCGGCAGGGGCTCGGGCTCCGGCAGGGGCTCGGGCGCCGGCAGGGGCTCGGGCTCCAGCTCCGGTTCGAATTCGATTTCCGGCTCGGGCTCGGGTTCGGGCAGAGGCTCGGGTTCGGGCAGAGGCTCGGGCTCGGGTTCCGGTTCGGGTTCGGGCTCGGGCTCGGGTTCCGGTTCGGGCTCGGGTTCGGGCTCCGGCAAGGGCTCGGGCTCCGGTTCCGGCAAGGGCTCGGGCTCCGGTTCTGGTTCCGGCTCGAGTTCGGGCTCCGGGGCCGCTTCGGCTTCCCCTTCTCCGCCTTCCTCCTCGTCCTCGGAAAGAATCCTTCGGATAGAGGCTAGGATGTCCTCCATCGAGGGTTCTTGCGCCGTGTCCGTTTCGTCGCCGTTTTCGTCGCTCATGCGTCTCTCATCCGGTCCAAGGCCGCCCGGAATCGCCATTCAGGCGCCCAGGGCGGCGAAAGCCTACGGCTTCTCGCCCGAGGCGGGCTTCTCTTCCTCGCCCTCCGTTGGGGGCGCGGTTTCGCCCCCGTCCTCCCGCGCGGCCGTTTCGCCTGCGGCGGCGTCCGGCGATGCGGGAGGCTGTTCGTTGTAATCGATCTCTTCGCGGTCATCCACTTCGCCGCTGGCCGAGCCCCCGAAGAACTTCCACTTGACCTCGTCGTAATGCTCCTCGGGATTGTAGTAGTCCGCGCCGAGGGCCAAACGCCTGGCTGTCAGCATGCCCACGGACTCCATAAGCTGGTAGGCGGCGAAGATCTCGTCGCGCTTGGCCCTGACCGCGCTGACCTTGGCGTCAAGCAACTCCTGCTCGGCGTCCAGGACGTCGAGCACGGTGCGCGAGCCCACCCCGGCCTCGCGGACCACGCCGTCAAGGGCGATCTGGGCCGCGCGGATCTGGGTTTCGAATGATTTGATCCGGGCCTGGGCGGTCATCAGCGATTCCCAGGACGTGGCGGCGTTTTCGGCCGCGTCGCGGCGCGCCTTCTCCAGGTCCCGGCGCTCTTGCGACACGGTCTGCTTGGCTTCGCGCAGGCGGGAATAGACCGATCCGGACTGATAGAGCGGCACGGTCAGGCTGACCGTGCCCTGGAAGCTGGTGATGCGGCTGGTCTCGGCCACGGAATCGAAATTACGGTCGGCGGTTCCGGTAACGTCGATGGTGGGCAACAGCTCGCCCCGCACCCCATCCACTTCGTCCTGGGCGGACCGTTCGCTGTAATCGGCGGCGACGATGTCGGGATGCCCCTTCAGCGCCAGCTTGATCGCGTCTTCGCGGCTGTCGGGCATGGTGACCGGGGCCGTCGGGGCGGTCAGGGTTTCCGGCGGGAACCCGACCACGTTCTCGAAGCCCGCGCGGGACGCCTGCAGGTCGCCTTCCGCCTGGATCCGGTCGGCGGTGGCGCGGGCGAGCCGCGCCTCGGCTTGGTGCACGTCTGTCCGGGTGATCTCGCCCACCTGGAAGCGGTCCCGGGTGGCCTCGAGCTGCCGTTGCAGAACCTGCTCGTTGCTGGCGTTGAGCTCGACCACGGCCTGGTCGCGCACAACGTTCATGTAGGCCTCGACCACGTCGAGCAGAACGTCCTGTTCGGTGGCGGCGAGCGTCGCGCGGGCGGCCTTGACGTCGTTCTCCGCCTCGCTGGCCTCGGCGAAGGAGCGGAAACCGCGGAAGATGGTCTGTTCGATGCTGACCCCGAACGAGCGTGGGTCGCGGTGCTGGCGAAGGTTCGTGCCGGTGGCTTCGCTGGTGTGCAGCGCGCGGCGTCCGTAATCGGCGGTGGCCTCGATGGTGGGCCGCCAGTTGGACAGCGCCTGGGGCACCGCCTCGTCCGTGGCCCGAAGGCTGGCCCGCTGCGCCTGCAGGGTCGGGTTGTTCTGATAGGCCGAGATCATGGCCTCTTCCAGAGATTGCGCGCGCGCGTCGGACGCTTGGCCCGCGAGAATGGTCGCGGCGGCCAACATCCCGATGAAACCGTAACGGCGTCTTTTCAAAATCCCCTCCATGGCGTCCGGCCCAAGCCGACCCCCCCCAGCGAGTCCACCCATTTCACGCAAACTGCCGTAAAAAACTCGTTAACATATTGTCATTTCATTTCAAAGCGGTTTTGCGACTCCCCGCCTCAATGGCTTCCAATGCGAAGGACGCGGGTGGGGCGCCTATTGGCCCTAACGGGCGCGCAACGCCTTTTGAACGCTCGCCTCATACGCAAAAGACCCGGCCGAAGCCGGGCCTTTCCCGTGGTTTTCGCCTACCTCAGGCGGCGGCCAGGTTCCGGGCCGCGAAGTCCCAGTTGACCAGGCTGTCCAGGAAGGTCTGGACGAAATCGGGGCGCCGATTCTGGTAGTCCAGATAGTAGGCGTGCTCCCAAACGTCGCAGGTGATCAGGGGCGTGGCCGAGCCGGTGATCGGGGTCTCCGCGTTCGGGGTCTTGACGACGGCGAGCTTGCCGCCTTCGACCACCAGCCAAGCCCAGCCGCTGCCGAACTGGGTCACGGCCGCGTTCTTGAACTCCTCCTTGAACGCGTCCAGCGAGCCGAAGTCGGCGTCGATCCTGGCCGCTAGGTCACCCGAAGGCGCGCCGCCGCCGCCCGGTTTCATGCTGTTCCAGAAGAACGTGTGGTTCCAAATCTGGGCGGCGTTGTTGAACACCCCGGCCTTGGCGGGATCGCCGGCGGCGGCCTTGATGATGTCTTCGAGGCTCTTGGACGCGAGATCCGTGTCCTTGACCAGATTGTTCAGGTTGGTGACGTATGCGTTGTGGTGCTTGCCGTGATGGAAGTCCAACGTGTTGGCCGAGATGTGCGGTTCGAGCGCGGACTTGTCGTAGGGCAGAGCGGGAAGTTCGAATGCCATAATACCCTCCTTCCTTGGAGTGAATTAAAGAACCGATGGAAAGGTGGGTACGGGCGGCGGCGATTCAAGGCTCAATATTAGAATCTTTTTAAATAACGCCGTAATGTTTTGGCGTAAGGGGCAAGCCTGATAGCATACGTCCATGTTATCCCACTGCGCCGCCCTCGCCCGCCGCTTCGACCCCGAACGCGCGCTCTGCGCCCGCATGGCGCCCAGGGACGCGCGCGAGGCCTTGTTCGCCATCCTGGCGCTGAACGCGGAAATCGCCCGCATCCGAGAGCTCGTGCGCGAGCCCATGGCGGGTCGGCTGCGGCTGCAGTGGTGGTTCGACGCGCTCGATCCCATCTTCCTGGGCGCGCCGCCGCGCCATCCCGCGGCCGAGGCGTTCTCGGACGCCGTCCGCGTCCATGGACTGCCGAAAGCGCCCCTGGAGCGCCTTTTGGAGGCCCGCCTGTTCGACATGGACGACGCCGCCTTCGCCGACCTCGAGGAAATGGAGGCCTACGCCGAGGCCACGTCCGCAAGCCTGATCCTGCTGTCGTTGAAGGTTCTCGGCGCCGACGGGGAAGACGCCCTCGAAGCCGCGCGGCGGGTGGGGATAGCCTGGGCGCTGATCGGGCTCTGCCGGGCTGTTCCCTTTCACGCGAGCCTGGGACGGAGCTACATGCCGCTCTCCCTATGCCCGGACCAGGACCTTCGATCCGGCGAGCCGTTGTCGCGGTGCGTTCGCGACATCGCCGCCGCCGCCAGGGCGCATCTGGACGAGGCGCGAAGGCTCAGGCCCCGGACGCCCTGGCGGGGGCGCGCGGCGCTGCTCCACGCCTCCCTCGGCGATGGGCATCTGGACCGCCTCGAGGCCGCGGGCTTCGACCCCCACCGCGCGTCCTTGGCCCCGCCGGGCGGCGCGACGGCGGGGCTGGCGATCCGATCTTGGCTCGGGAGGTATTGACCGTCCGGTTGACAAAACCCGGCGGGGACGCTTGATTGCGCCATTCGTGAGAGAAGGAGCCGAACCGTGCAGGACGTCGATCAAAACACCATTTTCATGATCGTGCTTTTCGTGGCCGCCGCCACGGCCATGAAATTCATGCCGCGCCTGATCGCGGGCGTGCCCTTCGTCAACGCCTCCGAGGTCGCGCCCAAGCTCGACGCCGATCCCAACACGGTGGTCATCGACGTCCGCACCGAGGCCGAATTCCAAAAGGGCCACGCCAAGGGCGCGATCAACCTTCCGCTTTCCGACATTTCAACCAAGATGGACCAGTTGGGCGAACAACTAGCCCCGTACAAGTCCCAGCCGGTCTACGTCATGTGCCGCACGGAAAACCGCGCCGCCACCGCGAGCCGCATGCTGAAAAAACAAGGCTTCACCAACCTGCGCATCGTCAAGGGCGGGTTCTCGGGCTGGAAGCGCCAGAAGTACGCGGTCGTGGAATAGGAAATCAGGTCTTTTTACGCCGGTCCGGCTTTTCCGAAGCCAAATACGGATCCTTGGCCACCACCGCGTCGGCGTCGGCGTAGCCCGCCGTCATGCGCGCCTCCAGGCTGGAGGCGGAGAAATCCAAGGGCGCGGACGTAAGCACGTCGTCGGAGCTTTCCACCACCACCAGCCTGTGAATGCGGCGGTACGCCCGCAGGCGGTCGTAGCCCGGCATGTCGCGGATCTTGCTCTTGGCCGGGAGCGCGTTGTCGATGGCCTCCATCACCTCGATGAAGTCGTTGCGCTTCTCGATGGCGCGGATGTCGCGATCGAGCTTGCCGGACAGCACCAGGTCGTAGATGCGGTTCAACACCTCGGGCATGTTCTCCGGCGCCTTGGCCTGGGAGCGGAAGGGACGGACGATATAGATGTGCTTCTCCACGTCCTGGTCCGGGTCCATGCGCTCGAACAACGGCACCAGGGGCCGGGCGTTGAACGGCGCGCCGCCCCAATAAAATTGCTTGTTCACCCGCACCATGGGGAAGCCCGGCGGCATGCTGGCTGCGGCGGCGATGTGGTCGGCGGTGATCTCCATCTCGTGGCTGTCGAAGATCTCGATGTCGCCCTGCTCCACGTTGATGGCGGTCAACACCAGGCGGGGCTCGCCCTTGTTCAAAAGCTCGAAATCCACGTAACGCCGGATGATCCGACGCAGGGAATCGAAGGAGTAGAAGCTGGTCCAGTACGGCAGGTTCATGAAGTCCAGCCGCATGTCGAAGAAGGTCTGGTTGCTGAACAACCCCAGGAACTGCCCGGCCACGTCGGGGATCAGAGGATGCGACGCCACGGCGAATTCGTCCCAGACGCTTTTCAGCGCGTCGATGGGGTCGCTTCTGGCCCCGGCCAGCACGGCGGCGTTGATGGCCCCGATGGACACGCCGGACACGATGGACGGGTGGAACTCGCGGTCCTGGTAGAACCGCTCCAACACTCCCACCTCGTAGGCTCCTAGCGCGGCCGTCCCCTTCAGGACGATGCCCACCTGCCTCATTGCGTATCCCCCTCGCGCCATGATCGGCGCGCATTCTAACAGCACTGCGGCGGCGGTAAAGAAAAGAAATTTACACGGGCTCGATCAATGGGGTCGCCATGCCTGGATTCGCCACCGATTACCCCCTGCGTGCGGACCCGACCCCGAAAAAGGAACCGCCGGGGGTGTCCCCCCGGCGGCGCCCGATGTGTCATTGAGGAGTAGTGGTAGTGTAAACTCTATTGCCGGTGCACCAGCATGTTCTTGATTTCCGCCACCGCCTTGCCGGGGTTGAGGCCCTTGGGGCAGGTGTTGGTGCAGTTCATGATGGTGTGGCAGCGGAACACCCGGAACGGGTCCTCCAGGAAGTCGAGGCGCTCGCCCGTGTACTCGTCGCGGGAATCGGCGAGCCAACGGTAGGCCTGCAGCAACACGGCCGGGCCCATGTAGCGCTCGCCGTTCCACCAGTAGCTGGGACAGCTGGTCTGGCACGAGAAGCACAAGATGCACTCCCACAGGCCGTCCAGCTTCTCCCGCTCCTCGGGGCTTTGCAGGCGTTCGCGGTGCAGGGGCTTGCTGTCGGCCTGCAGCCAGGGCTTGACCGCCGCGTACTGGGCGAAGGGCTGGCTGAGGTCGGGCACCAGGTCCTTGATCACCGGCAGGTGCGGCAGGGGATAGATCTTGACGTCGCCCCGCACGTCCTCGATCGGCTTGGTGCAGGCCAGCGTGTTGGTCCCGTCGATGTTGAACGCGCAGGACCCGCACACCCCCTCGCGGCAGGAGCGCCGGAAGGCGAGCGTGGTGTCCATCTCGTTCTTGATCTTGACCATGGCGTCGAGAACCATGGGGCCGCAAGTCCCGAGATCGACGTCATAGCTGTCGAGCCTGGGGTTCTCGCCGCTGTCCGGATCCCAACGATAGATCTTAAAGGTCTTGACGTTGGTCGCCCCGCTCGGAGCCGGATAATGCTTCCCATTCGGGTTCACCCGAGAATTGGGGGGAAGGTTGAATTCCACCATTGTTCCGGTCTCCTCCTTAGTACACGCGCGCCTTGGGCTCGATGTATTCGGCTTCGTCCGTCAGCGTGTAGGTGTGCACCGGACGGTAGGTCAAGGTGACCTTGCCTTTGTCATCGATCCAAGCCAGCGAGTGCTTCATCCAGTTCTCGTCGTCGCGGTCCGGGGTATCCTCCCGGGCGTGCGCGCCGCGGCTTTCCTTGCGGGCCTCGGCCGAGTAGATGGTCGCCTTGGAGGCGAGCAGGAGGTTTTCGAGCTCCAACGCCTCCACCAAGTCCGAGTTCCAGACCAGGGAACGGTCGGTGATCTTGACGTCGGACATGCTGTCCCACACCTGATCGACCACGCGGCAGCCTTCCTCCAGGACCTCCTGGGTGCGGAACACGGCGGCGTTGGTCTGCATGCCCTTTTGCAGGTTCATGCGGATGTCGGCCACGGGCGTTCCGCCCGACGCGTTGCGCAGCTTGTCGAAGCTGTCCAGAGTCTTCTCGCCGGCGTTGTCGGCCAACGGCTTCTGGGTTTCGCCGGGCTTGATGGTCTCGGCGGCGCGCTGGGCCGCGGCGCGGCCGAACACGACGATGTCGAGCAGCGAGTTGCAGCCCAGGCGGTTGGCGCCATGGACCGAGGCGCAGCCGATCTCGCCGATGGCCATCAGGCCGGGACAGACCGCGTCCGGGTCGCTTTCGGTCGGCAACAGGGCCTCGCCCAGGTGGTTGGTCGGCACGCCGCCCATGTTGTAGTGGACGGTGGGCAGCACCGGGATCGGCTCCTTGGTGGCGTCGACGCCGGAGAAGATCTTGGCCAAATCGGTGATGCCCGGCAGGCGCTGGTGCAGGACCGCCGCGTCCAAATGCTCGAGATGCAGGTGGATGTGGTCGTTTTCGTCGCCCACGCCCCGGCCTTCCCGGATCTCCATGGTCATGGAGCGGCTGACCACGTCGCGGGACGCCAGGTCCTTGGCGGTCGGCGCGTAACGCTCCATGAAGCGTTCGCCCTGGGAATTGGTCAGGTAGCCGCCCTCGCCGCGCGCGCCCTCGGTGATCAGCACGCCGACGCCGTAGATGCCGGTGGGGTGGAACTGCACGAATTCGTGATCCTGCAGAGGCAGGCCCGCGCGGGCGGCGATGCCGTTGCCGTCGCCGGTCTGGGTGTGGGCGCCGGTGCAGGAGAAGTAGGCGCGGCCGTACCCGCCGGTGGCCAGCACGGTCTGCTGCGCCTGGAAGCGGTGGATGGTGCCGTCCTCGAGACACCAGGCGATCACGCCCCGGCATGTCCCGTCGTCATCCATGATCAGGTCGAGCGCGAAATACTCGATGAAGAACTCCGCGTCGAACTTCAGGCACTGCTGATAGAGCGTGTGCAGGATGGCGTGGCCGGTGCGGTCGGCCGCCGCGCAGGCGCGCTGGACCGGCGCTTCGCCGAAATTGCGCATGTGGCCGCCGAAGTAGCGCTGGTAGATCTTGCCCTCGGGCGTGCGGGAGAACGGAACGCCGTAGTCTTCCAGTTCCAACACCGCCGGGATGGCGTTGCGGCACATGTATTCGATGGCGTCCTGGTCGCCGAGCCAGTCGGCCCCCTTGACGGTGTCGTACATGTGCCATTGCCAATTGTCCTCGGACACGTTTCCGAGCGAGGCGCCCATGCCGCCCTGCGCGGCGACGGTGTGGCTTCGCGTCGGATAGACCTTGGTGATGCAGGCGGTCTTCAGACCAGCCGCCTGCATGCCCATGGTCGCCCGAAGGCCGGCGCCGCCGGCGCCGATGACGACCACGTCATAGGTATGATCGATAATGTCGTAAGCAGCCATGTCGCCCCTAGCCTCCCAAGCCTAGCTTCAAGCCGGCGATGATGCAGGACGTGGCCAGAAGGTAGGCCAGCATCTTCACGCCGATCAGCATGGTGATCTCCAACCACTTGGATTGGACGTAGTCGGTGATCACCATCTCAAGGCCGAGCCAGGTGTGATAGAACACCACGCCGATGAACAGCACGTACATGACCAGGTTCCCGTGAACCTGGAACCAGGCTTTGATCGTGTCGTGGTCAACCCCCGCCCCGACCAGGGACAGGACCGAAATAACAAACCAGAACGCAAGCGGGACCAGCGCGACCGACGTCACGCGTTGCTGTATAAAGTGCTCGGTTCCGGAGCGGGCCGAGCCCAGATGCCGGACCCTCCCCAATGCTGAGCGCATCTCCATGTCGATTTCCCCCAGGACGCAGGCTTTAGGTGTAGGCCATGATCACGGTGGCGGCCGTCATGGCCCCCGCGACCAGAACCATAATGACGCCTGACGAATTCAAGGTCGGGATATCGAACCCCCATCCGATGTCCCAGAGAAGGTGCCTCACCCCGTTGCTGAGATGGTAGAACAGGCAAAACGACCACCCGATCAGCGCCAATTGGCCGATCAGGGAGCCCGCGAGCGCGTTCGCGTTGGCGAAGGCGTCCGGGCCGTAGGCGGCCGAGGTGAACCAATAGGCCAGGACCGGAAGCCCCAGGGCCAGAACCACGCCCGTGATCCGGTGAAGGATGGACAATCCGGACGTAAGCTGTGGACGATAGATTTGCAGATGCGGCGACAAGGGCCGATTTGCGTTGCTCATGACGTAAGCCTCGTTATGTGGCGGACGCGCTGGGCGCGCGCCCTTGAGTGCATTAGCGAAATGTGTCCCCCTGAGGCGCATTATTACACTGTAAGGCCCTTGGGTGTCAATGTATTTGCGCGTTCGCAGACGCGAAAGGAACCGTCGAGCATCAGTCGCGAACCCGACTGAAACGCTCATCCATTAGGGAAGTCTAATACACTTTATTAGCAAATTCTAATTTGAAAGCAACGGTCCATTCTTAAGCTGCGCATTTTCTTATGGATACATTCTCTGTATTTATAACAATTATGTATTTCCAGGCGCGATAATGTCTGTGTGATATTAAACCGAACTGTCTTTTTGAACGATTTCAAATTAATAAATATTGTTCGATGGGCGAACATGCTTCGCGTCCTCGATTATCCCTTGGAATCCGCTGTCCATTGCCCCGCACGACTTGAAGAAAAACGCGTGACGTGACGAAAATTCAGGGCTTGTGCATGCGTTCTTGCGCGTCCAACTCGGGAACGCGGAGGCGGCGCCCCCCTTCCGGGAGGGCCAATTGGACGCGAAGGTAGTCCGCCCTTTTCCGCACCGTGGCCGGATCCGGGGTCCGGTACAGCACCCGGTCGATCAGGCCGGGGCCCGAGACCGAATCGGCGTCGAGCGCCAGGGCGCGTTCGTAGTCTGCGAGCGCGGTTTCTTGCGCCCCCGCCCGATCGCGGGCGATTCCCCTGTTGGCGTGGGCCACGGCCAAGGCCCGAATCGACGAATCGGAGTCGGCCTCGAGGCGCTCGATCAGCGCCGTGAAGGCGGCGTCGGCCTCGTCGGCCTTGTTCATCTGGGCCAAGGCCAGCCCGCGCCCCATCATGGCGCCGACGTGGCCCGGAGCCTCGATCAAGGCCTGGTCGAATTCGGCGAGCGCCTGGACGTACAGGCCGTCCTCCAGCCGGTTGGAGCCGGTCTCGGCCCGATAGTCGCCGGGCGCCCGGTCCAGGAAGCCCCGCAGAAGGTCGCTTCCGACCATGGCCACGACGATGAACGCCGCCATGTAGAGGATGAACCGTTTCAGAACCGCCGCGTTCACGCCCGCCTCCCGGGCGTCAGCCGTTCGGCTGCTCCAAGGTGGTGTCGCCGATGTCGTCGACCAGGGATTCGATCTCCTTGGCCGGAACCGTGGACATCTCCATCACGTAGGCGAGGAAGTACATCATGAACACGCCCACCAGCCAGAACAGAATCTGCCAGGCCCAGATGGACGGAATCCCGAAGGTCCAGCCCTCGGGCCCGGCGTCCGGCGCGCCGAAGAAGTCGTTGCCCATGACGGCGCCAGGCCCGATGCCGAACAGCATCCAGCCGAGAACCAGGGCCCAGGCGATGGGCTTGAGCCGCTCCTTTTCCTTGGGCAGGGTCGCGTGCTCTTTCAAAAAACGATGGTAGCGTAGGCGGTTCCTGAGCTCCGATTCCCGCTGGGTCATGGCGGACGCGACCACGCAGACGATCACGTTGAACAGCATCCCCCATCCGGCGGAATGAATGGTCAACGGCCAGCGCCCCCACGGAAGCTCGACCCCGAAAAACCCGGCGATGGAGATGCCGAAGCGTTCGGTCATGATGACCGCGACAAGGCCCGCGATAAGGCCCCAGGTCGCGCCCTGGCGAGTGATCCAGGGCAGATACGTCACCGCCGCCAGCGACGGCCACATCTGGAACCCGAACGCCACTGCGAGGCCGCCCAGAAGAACCAACGCGTCCTTGGAGAACGTGGCGACCACAAGGGCCGCGAGCACGATGAAGGTCACCCCCATGCGGCCGAACAGCTTCTGGGTGGCGTGGGACGCCTGGGGATTGATGTAGCGCTTGTACAGGTCGCGGGTCAGCATCCCGCCAGCCGTGGACATGTAGGCCGCGCCGGTGGACTGCATGGCCGCCAAGGCGCAGACGGCGAGGATGCCCACGAGCCAGGGCGCCGCGTCCCCGATCAGGTTGAAGTAATGGGGAACCAGCCCGTTCTCCATGTTCTGACTGAGGTCCGGGATCACGTGGCGGATGGCGAGGCCCGCGTCGTTGATCGCCCCGTTGGCCCCAAGAAGATGGGCGCCCATGCCCTGGAACGCGGTGAAGCTGAACAGGATCACGCCGATGCCCAGGGACGACGCCCAAACCTGCTGGGGCGCGAAGGGCCGAGGGTCGTTGTTGGAGAACGCCCACATGGTGAAGGCCGGCGCCGACTGGATGCCCATGAGCGCGAACATGTAGGTCAGAATCATCATCCCGGTCCACGGCCCGCCCACGGCCTTGGCCCCCGATTCGACGAACTGGATCATGCCCGGAATGGCGAAGTACGCGTTGTAGTCACCGCCCCCGTACATCCGGGTCGTTCCCCACCGCCCGACGTCGGACTTGGCGATGACGGCCAATCCGTCGATCAGGGCCCCGAGACCGCCCACGGCGTTGAGCGCGATGAAGCCTGTCACGACGATGCCGAGCGCCAACAGGATGCATTGCATGGTGTCCACGTAGGCCACGGCGCGAAGCCCGCCCGACGCCACGTAGATCAGCACCACCAGCGACAGGACCCACATCCCCGCCTCGACCCCGATGAACCCGTCGGACAGCACGTAGAACAGCGATCCCGAAGCACTGAGTTGCAGCCCCAGGTACGGGATCGAGAACAACAGCGCCACGATCACCGTCAATATCCGGATGGCGTCGCCCTTGAAATAGTCGGACAGCATCTCGCCGGGCGTGACGTAACCATAGCGCTTGCCCAGCATCCATTGGCGTTTCAGGAAGATCACGCCGGTCAGGGGGATGGTGATGGTGTAAAAGGACGCGTAGGCGTACTGGAAGCCGTCGCGATAGACCAAGCCCGGATGGCCCATGAAGGTCCAGCCCGAAAACGACGTCGCCGTGGCCGCGAGCACGAACACCCAGAGCGACACCTTGCGGCCCGCGATGAAATAGTCGCTGGCCGTCTTGGCCATGCGCGCGCCCTTGATCCCCCAGAAGATGCAATAGCCCCAGTACAGAAGCACGAACGCGAACAGCCAATAGACCTTGGGCGAGAATTCAGGCACCGGCGCGCCCCCTCGAATGACGTCGAACGCGGGAGAAACTACAGTTCAAGGGAGCACAATTCCCGTCTCATGTCAATCTGAGCCGAATGAAAAACACTTTGTTTCACCGTGCGTTGGCGCGTTATTCGACGACGATTCGATCGGCCGGGAAAACGACGGTCGCGGTTGTTCCGGCGCCCATCTCGCTTTGGATTTCCAGCCGCCCGCCGTGCTGCTCCATCAGCTTATTGGTCAGGGGCAGGCCGAGCCCGGTGCCCTCGTGGCGGCGCGCGAGGCTGCTGTCCACTTGGCCGAAAGGCTCCATGGCCTTCTTCAAGTCCTCGTCGGTCATGCCCATTCCGAAATCGACCACCGAAATCCGGAACCCGCCTTCGTCGGCCTCGCCCGCCCGCACGTACACTTGTCCTCCGATGTCCGAGAACTTCACGGCGTTGCTGAGAAGGTTGAGCACGATCTGCTTCAATCTCCGCTTGTCCGCGTACAGCTTGGGCGCGGCGACCGGCATTTCGGCCACGATCTCCACCCCCGCCCTGTCGGCCTGGGGCCGCACCAGGCGGATGGTGTCGTCGATGCTCTCCCGGGGATCGAGGGGCTCCTCGTGGATTTCCAGCTTTCCGGTTTCGATCTTGGACATGTCCAGGATGTCGTTGATCAGTTCCAGCAGGTGGTTGCCGGAATCGTGAATGTGCCGGGCGTACTCCTCGTACTTTTCGCTCAGGGGGCCGAAGGTCTTGTTCAGGGCCACGCCGGAAAACCCTATGATGGCGTTCAGCGGCGTGCGCAACTCGTGGCTCATGTTGGCGAGAAAATCGCTTTTCGCCTGGTTGGCGGCTTCGGCCTGGTCCTTTGCGACGATCAGCTCTCGCGTCCTCTCCTGGACACGGGCCTCCATGGCGTCGTGCGCATCCTCGAGCTCCGCCATCGTGGTCTGGAGTTGATCGGCCATGCGATGAATGGTCCGGCCCAGGCGGCCGACCTCGTCGCCGGAATTCCCCGTCACGCGGGCCGTGAGGTCGCCCTCGCCGATGGCTTCGGCGACGTCGGCGAGGGATTGCATGCGCCGCGAGGTGGCCCTGAGCACCATGGATAGGACCCAAACGGACACGATCAGCGCCGCGGCGCTGGAAAAGGAGATGATGAAGACGTTCTGTTTCTCCAGCGCCAAGGCGCGGCCGAGCGCCAAATCCATGCTGTCGGCCTCCAACTCGCTAAGCGCGGCGAGGGCGGCGCCGATCTTGCGGAAATGCCGTTGCGAGGTTTCGTTGAAGCGCGCGAAGGCCTCTTCCTTTTCGAAATCGCGGCTGAGCGACACCACCTCGCGAGAGGAAGCGAGATAGGCCTCCGTCGAACGACGCAACTCCTTCACCCCCCTGGGCTCGCCCATGTGAAGCAATCCGACCATTTCAAAGAACTGGTCGAGCGCGTCCTCGAATTCATGCTCCAGGTCGAACAGGGCCTTTTCGTGGAGTTCCATCCGCTGTGCGTTCTCCGTGGCCAGGTGCCGGAGAAGCAGGAGGTTGTGGTCGGTGATGTCCTGGTTCAGATGCTCCAGCCTGAACACCGCCGCCACGTTCCTGTTGAACAACCCATGCACCAGAAGCCGGGACTCGTTGAACCCGAAAACGGCGATGGCCACGCTCCCCACCCACATGGCGATAACGAGCGCGATCGGCAGCAGAAGCTGCAGGAAAAGGGGAAGGTCGTAGTAGCGCTTCATGACGCCGCCCTGCTCATTTCCCGACCTTGAACCCCTCGTTCTCGAACGCCGCGAGGGCGGGTTCGGTCTCCAGAAACGCCATGAAGGCCGCGACGGCCGGCTTCGTCTGCTTGCCCTTCAGGGGGGCCGAGTAATAGCGGATCGCCGGGTGCAGGTCGCCCGGCGCCTCCAGCAGCTTGGCGAGCCTGTCTGTCAGGTTGGTGGCGAACAACACGCCGACCGTCCCCTTCTCCCTCTCGCCAAGGGTCTCCGCCAGCAGGGTGATGTGTTTCTTGGTCTCGATCTTCGTCCTGACCGCGTCCCATATCCCCGATTTTTGCATGGCCTGCTTGGCGTAGCGTCCGAACGGCGCGGTGCTGGGGTCGCCGATGAGTATGGTCTTGATATCGGACCCTCCCAAGTCCTCCCACGCGTCAAGGGAAACCGACGCGCCGATGGGCGCCGCGACCACGAGCCTGTTTCCCCAAAGGCTCTTGACCGCGTCCCGATCGATCCGTTCGGCCTCGACCATGCGGTCCATCCATTGCTTGTTGGCGGAGATGTAGTAGTCCGCCTCGATGGCCCCGCCCATCAGCCCCTTGGCCAATCGGCCGGAGGATTTGCAGACGTATTCGAACGCGGCGTCGTTGTCCTTCGCGAATATCGCGCCGGCGTTCTTGATCGACACGCATGTGGAGTTTGCGGCCGCGATACGAATTTTCTCTTCCGCCGCGACGGAATTCGAGAACACCGCCACGCGTAACACCGGCAAAACCCCGGCCTTGCCTCAAGCGGCATGACTCACCCAAGGTT
>CAYFNC010000062.1:0-18621 GCA_964344345.1 uncultured Hyphomicrobiales bacterium
CACCATCGGATGGCTCAACCGCTGCCGCCGCCTCGCCAAGGACTGGGAAAACCTCAACCACAACGCGCTCGCCTTCCTCAAACTGGCGTCAATTCGCCGCATGGTTCGAAGGCTCTGTAATACATAATGAAGTTCTTGGACGGACTCTTAGTCGATGATCCCGTCGCAGTCGGGATTGCCGCAGTCGATCCCGCGCGCGCGGTACCGGCAAAGGCTGATGGTGGGAAGGTCCTCGGGCTCGTCCTCGGCGGGCGGCGCCACGACCGCGTCCCAGCCGCCAAAGGCGATGGGATCGGGTGGCGGCGGCGCCTCGGTCATCCCGGCGTCCATCAATTCGGTCCAGGCGTCATACATTTTTATGCCCTCGGAACGTTTCTCCCGAGGGGAACCATAATTCGT
This sequence comes from uncultured Hyphomicrobiales bacterium, assembly GCA_964344345.1. Taxonomy (GTDB): domain Bacteria; phylum Pseudomonadota; class Alphaproteobacteria; order Rhodospirillales; family CAYFNC01; genus CAYFNC01. Next base: position 400 of record CAYFNC010000062.1, read on the forward strand.
TCGCGGTTAAGCAATGGTGAATTGAAAACCGGGCCCGGCCGCGCCATCTTTAAGGACAAGAATGACCGGGGACGGGGGACGACTTCATGAAACGGACGCTTATCTGGCTGGTGGTCCTGGTGGCCGTGGTGATCGGGGGCCTATTGGCCGCGCCCATGTTCATACCGGCCGAGGTCTATCGCGACCAAGTTACGCGCGCGGTCAAGAAGGCGACCGGGCGGACGCTGGCCATCGGCGGCGAGGTCTCGCTGTCGCTGTTCCCGAGCGTCGCGGTCAGGCTCGACGACGTCAGCCTGTCCAACGCCCCAGGCGCGACGGAAAAGACCATGGCCAAGTTGGAGCGCCTGGTGCTCGACGTTCAGGTGGTCCCGCTTCTGGGCGGCGACTTGCGCCTCGACAGCTTCGTGTTGGTCAAGCCCGTCATCCATCTGGAGAAAAGCAAGTCCGGCAAGGGCAACTGGGAATTCGGAAAAGCCGCGCCCGCCAAGTCCGAGACCGCCGAGGCCGGGGGTGGGCTGCCGCTGGGCCAGATCAGCCTGGGCGACGTCCGGCTCGAGGACGGGCGCGTCACCTTCACCGACCATTCGACGGGCGGCAAGCGTATCGAGATATCCGATATCGACCTGGCCCTCTCGCTACCCGGCATCGACAAGCCCTTCTCCGCCAAGGGTGGCGTCACCTGGAACCAGGAGCGGGTGAAGCTGAACATCAACGCCCGCAACCCCAAGGCGCTTCTGTCCGGCATGCGCTCGGCCGTGGGCGTCAAGGTGGACTCGTCAAAGGTCTCCCTCGCCTTCGACGGCCGCGCCGCCATGGCGGCCAAGCCCGAGGCCGGGGGCACGGTCACCCTCGACGTCCCATCCATCCGCGCGCTGGCCGAATGGGCGGGCGCGCCCATCGCCATGGAAGGAAACGGCCTGGGCCCGGCGCGGATCAGCGGGGTGTTCAGCCTCAAGGGCGACGACGTCGCGTTCAAGGAGGCCAAGATCGCCATCGACGCCATCGAGGCCGCGGGCGAGGTCGCGGTGAACGCGGCCGGAAAGCGCCCCCGGATCAAGGGCAAGGTCGCGACCGGCGTGTTGGACCTGAACCCCTATCTTCCCGCGCCCAAGGAAAAGCCCGCCGAAGACGGCGGCCCCGGGAAGTGGGACGACGCGCCCATCGACCTTTCGGGCCTCAAACAGGCGGACGCGGAGCTCACCCTCTCGGTCGCGGGCATCCGCATGAACGAAATCAAGATTGGGAAAAGCGAGTTGGCGGTGAGCCTGAAGGGCGGGGTGCTGAAAGCGGATCTCGCGCGCATGGCGCTCTACGACGGAAACGGAACCGCGGCCATCGGCGTGGACGCGCGCAATCCCAAGGCCGACGTCTCCCTCGCCTTCGACGTCGACGGCGTCCAGGCGGCGGGCCTGCTCAAGGACGTGGGCGGCATCGGCTGGCTGGAGGGAACGGCCAAGGCCAAGGGCCGGATGAAAACCCAGGGCGCGAGCCAGTTGGAGTTCGTCAAGGGGCTCGGCGGAAACGCGAACTTCAGCTTCACCGACGGCGCCATCATCGGGATCAACCTAGCGGCCATGGTCCGCAACGCGGCGTCGGCCTTCCTCGACCCCACAGCCGACGAAATCCGCAAGACCGACTTCGCGGAACTCTCCGGTTCGGTCAAGATCGCGAACGGAATCGCCCGGAACGACGACCTGGCGATGAAAAGCCCACTGCTCCGGATAACCGGCGCCGGGACCGTGGACATGCCCGCGCGAATGGTGGACTACCGGGTCGAGCCCAAGATGGTGGCGTCCCTCGAAGGACAGGGCGGCGACGACAAGCTCGGCCTGGCCGTCCCGGTCAAGGTGTCCGGCCCCTGGCACGACGTGGGCTTCGCGCCCGACCTGGCGGCGCTCGGCGAGAAGGCCCTGGAGGCTCCGGGAGAGGTGGTCAAGGAGGTCAAGGGAACCGCCAAGGGCGTGGTCGACAAGGTCAAGTCGGTCAAGGAAGGCGGCGTCGAGGGCGTGGTCAAGGGCGTCGGCGGCTTGCTCGGCGGCGACAAGAAGGGCGAAAAGAAACCCGCCGGCGACGACGGAAACCCCCTGAACAAGGTCAAGGGGCTGTTCGGAAAGTAAGGCCAAGCTGTTTCGGCTTAATGGGGAGCGCTCTTTCATTCGTCATGGCCGGGCATGCCCCACTGATGTCCTGTTATACAGCCGGCCAAAGACGTGACCGGCGCCAGTCCCTCAATCGCCGGGCGCATTCCTCCGGAATGCTTGGCTTTCGGCGCATAAGCGCCGGCCCGCTTCGGACGACGCCGGAGAGTAGGCCGAATCTCATTGAGCGAGGCGCTCTCCAGAATCCATCGCGACTCCCCGCCGCTCTCGGCTTGGACTCCCTTTCCCGCGAGGCCAAGACCACCCGTTCCGGCCAAATCGCGCTTATTTGCAATCATACAACCTTAACCGGGAGTGACGCGAGAAAGCATATCCGCTACGCGGCGCTATAATGAGTTTGATGAGTCTAATTTCTCCATTCACAAAGAATCCAAACACGCAATGATATGCATCACATGAGCCAAACCCCTCTTCAGGGAATATACGCGCGTATGCATAACCTTGTGAGGAGACAGACATGCCCATCGTCATCGACGCGGACGCGCGAACCGACATTCCCGTGTCCATCAGGCTCGAGGACTACACCGTCACCACCTTCGACGTCGGGACCGAGATCGCCTTCAGCTCGGCCACCGCCGTCACCTGCAACCTGTCGGCCGCCAGCACGGTCGGCAACGGCTTCACCGCCGTCATCCGCAACATCGGCGCCGGGACGCTCACCATCGACCCGTTCGGGACCGAGACCGTGGACGGATCGACCACCGTCGCGCTGGCCCAGGACGAGTGGCGCTGGCTGCGCTGCGACGGGACCAACTGGGAGAGCGTTGCGCGGTCGTACGACATCAGCGGATGCTGCAACGTAACAGCCTTCCGCACCACGGAATCGAGCGACGTGGCGTTGGCCACCTGCGTCAGCGGCGGCACACAGGTCGGGAGCGACATCAGCGCCACCATCCCGACGTCGGGAAGGATCAAGGTCGTCATGGAAAGCGGAATCCTCGACTATCCAGGCTCCAACGCGTCCTACGGCATCGGCGTCGACGTCAACGGCACGGCCTATTTCGCCACCGCTTCGCGCGGGGGAACGACCACCTATCAGCCCATGCTCAACACCAATTCCGCGTCAGACACCACGATTGGAGGCGCGCAGCAGACCGAACCCCAGGTCCCCGCTTCGGTGACGTTCGACATCGCTGGCAACTCCATCGCCACTGGCTCGCAAACGGTGAAGGTCTTGATGGGCGACGAAGCGATTTCCACCCAAACCGGCGCCGGAACCCTTAACGGCGCGTCCGACACCGCCATCTTCCACGTCGAAATCGTCGAGATGTCTTAACCCAGCCATTCTTGGAAAGGAGAACGCCATGCCCATCGTCATCGACGCGGACGCGCGAACCGACATTCCCGTGTCCATCAGGCTCGAGGACTACACCGTCACCACCTTCGACGTCGGGACCGAGATCGCCTTCAGCTCGGCCACCGCCGTCACCTGCAACCTGTCGGCCGCCAGCACGGTCGGCAACGGCTTCACCGCCGTCATCCGCAACATCGGCGCCGGGACGCTCACCATCGACCCGTTCGGGACCGAGACCGTGGACGGATCGACCACCGTCGCGCTCGCCCAGGACGAATGGCGCTGGCTGCGCTGCGACGGAACCAACTGGGAGAGCGTGGCCAGGTCGTACGACACCAGCGGCGGGGGCAGGGTCCAGACCTACCAGTTCACCGACAGCACCGACATCACCCTGACGGCCGCCCCGACGCAATCCAACATCGGCTCGACGCAATCCGTCACGATCCCGACCAAGGGGTTCATCACCATTCGATGGTCGGGCCGTATTCTGCTGGACGCAAGCGTCACATCCGATGAAAGGGCCCTTACGTTCGGCGTGCGCATCTCGTCCACGAACTATTGGCCCACGATTAACGACAACGGAACGACGAACTACCCGCAGGCGGTGTATGCCGGCGCCATCAGCAGCAGCGAATACAGCGAACCGGCGGGCGGCGGCACATATCTGGACATCGCCGCCCACAACAATGTTTCCTTCGACGTCTGGCTCGGGATCGAGGAGTTGTCCATCCCGACCGGCTCCCAGACCGTCCAGGTCATCGTCGCCGCCGGCGCCGCCGGATCGACGATCAAGGGAACCACGACGACGTCCCGCGTATACCTCGAAACCCACGACTTCAGCTGACGCCTTCCAACGCCGCGCGTCGCCGGGCGCGGCGCGCGGCTCTTGACTCTCAATCGCAATAATCTGTTGCCTTGTCCCATCCCCGCCGATAAAACACACGCTCGGCGAGAGAGGATGGGACACGGCACATGACGCCCGAGGGTTTCGGAGCGGACAGCGCCGCCGATCGCATTGAGAAATCGAGCGAGGTGATCCAGGCCATTTCCAGCCTGGAAGGCGCGACCCGCGACCACATCGACTGGCTTCAGACCATACACCGGCTGATGGCCTGCGACCTGCCCATCGAGGACAGGCTGACCGACGACCACGCGCACCATCTGTGCAATTTCGGGAAATGGCTGGCCGATCAGGACGACACGCTGATTTCGCGCCTCGGCGCCTTCGGCGACGTGATCAGCCAGCATGAAAAGGTCCACGTCACCGCGACCCGGGTCCTGAACCAGTTCCGCGAAAAGAAGACGGTCGATCCCAACGACTATGACGCCTTCATGCAGGTGGTGGGCCGGTTCAACCAGCTTTTGCGCGGATTGCAGAGCGAGGTGTGGAAGCTGATCGCGGTCCGCGACCCCCTGACCGGGCTTCGGAACCGACAGGGCATGGAGATGGACATCAATCGCGACATCCAGGACGCCTCGCCGCTGGAGCCCATCGGCACCATCTGCATGTGCGATTTGGACCATTTCAAGAAATTGAACGACACCTACGGCCATGCGGGCGGGGACGAGGTGCTGCGCGGAGCCGCCCAGACCATCCGGGGCGTGGTGCGGCCCAGCGACGTGATCTACCGCTACGGCGGCGAGGAGATCCTGGTGTATCTGCGCTGGGCCAACGCGGACTCGGCCGAGTACGTGTGCGAACGCATGCGCGTCGCCATCGAGGACATGCGCGTCTATCTGCCCGACGGCGGCAAGCCGCCGGTCACGGCGTCGTTCGGCCTGGCCGAAATCGAGGAGGGCTCCACGGCGGAGGAGACCATCGTCCGGGCCGATTCCGCCCTGTACGCCGCAAAGGAAAACGGCAGGAACAGGGCCTATCGCTGGCTTCCGGACGGGCCGGAGAGGATCGGTCCGGCAACCGAGGCGGCATAGTAACCGCAGCCTTTCCGGAGTCCCGTGAAGCTTTCGTGACGTTGCGCGCGCCAAAGGCGCGACGGTTCGCCTTGCGCCGCCGCGCGGGTCATTTTCTTGGATGCTGGCGTTCGCGAGGCCCGCAAGGCCTCGCCGGGGCTATTTGATTTTCGCTTCCTTGAAGATCACGTGCTTGCGCGCGACGGGATCGTATTTGCGAAACTGGAGCTTTTCCGTGGACGTGCGCGGGTTCTTCTTGGCTACGTAGAAGAAGCCGGTGTCCGCCGTGCTCACCAGCTTGATCAAAATGGTGTTGGGCTTCGCCATGGCTCGGTAAACCGTTCGGTGTCGTTGCGTATTCGCGATTTCAAGCCGCGCACAATACAGCCCGCCCCCAGGAGGGTCAATAGCGCCCGGACGCTCGGGACTCTATTGAGCCCAAGGATAATGAAAGTTTTTTTGCATTCTGCAAAATTTCTTAATGCGGCGAATTATTGAAATCAAAACTCTGGCGTGTCGACACAAAACAACAGATATTCTTGCGTTATTTCAAAAATTAATACTCAATTAACTTAATTTAGACATGGGAAAAATTTGCCTACCTCATACATGTGATGACGATCACATAATATTTGAACACAATGCTTAGAGTTATATTTGTCTGAAACGCAAGAAGCGGATACGGCCATGAACGAAGCCACGAAAACAACGGCGCACGGCGCCCCCATCGGCCAGGTGGAAACCGCCGAGGGCGAGGTTTACGTCATCCATCCCGACGGAAGCCGGGAAGCGCTCGAGCCCGGCGACGCCATCGTCCAGGGCGACACGCTCGCCACCGGCCCCGACGGGGCCCTGGCCGTGACCTTTATCGACGAGAGCAGCTTTTCGCTCGGCTCCGACGGAGAGATGGTGGTCGACGAGTTGGTCTACGATTCCGCCGCCGGCTTCGGCGAGGCCTCGTTCTCCGTGGTCGAGGGCGTGTTCGTGTTCGTCAGCGGCAGCATCGCCAAGACCATGCCCGACGCCATGACCGTGAATACGCCGGTCGCCTCCATCGGCGTGCGGGGCACCAAAGTGGCCGGGCGCGCCGCGCCGGAAGGCGAGGACAACGTCATCACCCTGCTGACCGAGGCCGACGGCGCCGTCGGCGAGATCACCGTGTCCACCGAGCTCGGCGTCCAGGTCATGAACCGCGCCTACCAGACCCTGCATCTGAACAGCCGCGCCGCCGCGCCGGACGCGCCCGAATTCATTACCCCCGACGCCGCGCGCGGCATGTACGGCGACGCCATCGACCGGGTGGTCGAGCACGGCGCCGACCGCCGGGACGACGGCGGCGACGAGCGCGGCGACGACGCCCTCCCGTCCTCCCGCGACCATGGGGACGAAGAGTTCCTGGACGAGGCGCCCCACGAACGCGCCGAGGACGCGCGCCCGGAGGGCCTCCCCCATGGTCCGAACGAGGGCGAAATCGAGATCGCCATGGACATGCGCCCCGAGGAGTTCGAGGAGCTGGTCGGCGTCCACGAGTTCGAGGACGGCGAATTCGAGCTCGCAAGCGGTCCGCCCCCGGCGGACGGCCCCGCCGAGCCGGGCTTCCATTTCCTGCCTCCGCCCGAGGTCTTGCTGACCGCCGTCTCCCAGAACGACGACCTGCGCCTGCTGCTGGAGCAGGCCGCACACCAACCCTTCGGCGAGACCGTTCCCTTCCACCTGCTGGTCAACCGCGCGCTCGCGGCCATGGAAGAGATGCGCGAGGAGATCGAGGCCGCCCGCGGGGACGAGCGCCGCGAGGACGTCCGCGACGACCCGCCGCCGCCCGAATCCAACTATATCGACGGCACCAACGGCGACGACGTCATCGATGGCACGCCCGGGACCGACGCCATTCGCGGCCACGCCGGCGACGACAAGCTGTACGGCCACGAGGACGACGACTGGATCCGGGGCAATTCCGGCGACGACTACATCCACGGCGGCGCGGGAAACGACCGGCTGGTCGGCGACGAGGGCGACGACACGCTGCGGGGCGGCGCGGGCGACGACCGCCTGGACGGCGGCGCCGGAAACGACACCCTGATCGGCGACCTCGGCGCGGACGAAATGCATGGCGGCGACGGCCGCGACGCCTTCGCCTATCGCAGCCAGGCCGACGGAACCCGCTTCGATAACAGCGGGCGGCGCGACGAAAGCGTCGCAATCGATCGCATCGGCGACTTCGAAAGCGGCGTGGACCAGTTCAAGTTCGACGCCGACGCCTTCGGAATCTCGACCAACAAGCTGATCGACGGCGAGAACTTCATCGTCCTCGACGGGGAATACGACGGCGATAACGCCCGCACCGATGCGTTCCATGACGGCGAGGCGGTCTTCGTGTTCGACTCCACCGGCACGCTCTACTACGACGACAACGGCAAGGACGAAGGCTACACCGTCATCGCCCAGGTCCAGGAAGGCGGCGTGGTCACGGCGGACGACATCGCCTTCGTCTGACGCCCTGGCGCTCTCCGATTCGCGAAATTCCAACTTTTCCGGGACGTTGGCCACAGCCGCCGGGCGACAATGTCCGTCTCGGCGAAACCAGTGATTCCATTTTCGGACTCCAGGACGGGAAAATCATGCTGCATTGCAAAAAATCATCGTGGCCATCGGCGATTGTTGCTAGTATGTTATGGTTAACGTTACCTCCGCCCCAATCGTCTCATTGCGGTCATGGAGGAAACAATGGGCTCTGATTTCACGGTCTTTCCTGCTCGACGCCGCTGCGTGGCGTGCGGGGTTCTGTTGAAAGCCTTGGGGGTCGGGGCGGTGCTGGCGGCGATTCCGCTGTTTTCGTATTTTTCGGGAACGTAAGGATAATTCCATGGTGGCGCGCGCTGCGGATGGCGGGACACACCTCAACTGGCCCAAGGGCGGCCAAGGCGACCCGCCGCTGAAATGGATTTGGAGCCTGATGAGCAAGAAAGTCGTGGAGATGGGGGACCGGTTCGTGGCCGTCGACGCCCCGAACATCGTCTGGGTCGCGCAGCAGATCTTCAAAAGCGCGAAAGAGCCCGTCCGCCACGTGGTCGTGGTCCAGGAAGGCCAGAACCATCGGGAAAAAACTTTGTCCGAGGCCGTCCTTCTCGACCCGCGTTTCCACCGCAAGGTCTGAACGCGGCTCCGCGATCAGAAAAACGGATCATAGGCCCACTGCAGCAACGCTTGGCGTTGCGCCCGTCGGCAATCCAGGTCGAAGGGACGGCAATTGGCGCGGATGGCCCCGATATGCCGGGCGCCGAAGGCCTTCCACCGTCCGATCTGGAAACGGTCCACGGCCGGAACCCGGCGCCCCATGGCGTATCGGCAATACCACTGGAACCAGCCCAGAGGATCCTCGGGCGTGATCCAGCCCTTGGATTTCCATTCCGCCCGGCTCTGCCCGGACGCGACGCCGAAGCAGTTGAGCCCCGGGTCGAACCCGTCGGAACCGAGCCTTGCGTTTTCCAGCCAGTCCCGAGGAAGGCCCGAGACGTCGCCCTCGAAATACCATCCCCCGAACACGCCGAGCTCCAGCATCCGTTTCGGCGAAAGGTCGGGACGGAATTCCGCTCTCTCCGCCATTCGGTTCGCCCCGCCGATGACAAAGACGGTTTTCGCCGCTTTCGACGGCGCCGAGAAGCCCTGGTTGATTTGCGCGGACATGGCCTATTCCCTTTCCTTGGCGTTGATGTCGCCGGGATGGGAGCAACTTGGGCGCCAATTCGCGCGCGCCCATGGGTCTTTCGCGAAATCAAGGGGTTGGGGGACAAGGGGTCCGCGCCGGAATCCCGTCCGGCTTGATTTCCCGCCCATTAACCCGCATATCGCTTCGTAAAATGCATTACGCGCGAGGGGGACGTGAAGGACGGGTCGCTCGGAAAATATCTGCTGCTTGCGCTGGGGTTCGGGTTCGTCGGGCTGGGACTGCTCGGGACCGTTCTGCCGGTGCTGCCGACGACGCCGTTCATGATTCTGGCGCTTTGGTGTTTCGCCCGCAGCTCCAGGCGCTTTCACCGCTGGCTGGTCGAGCACCGGGTGTTCGGCCCACCGCTCCGCGACTGGGAGCGCCATCGGGTGATCCCGCCTTACGCCAAGGTGGCGTCGGTGGGGGCCATGACGGCCAGCCTGGCCTACGTCGCCCTGTTCTCGCCCGCGCCCTGGTGGGCCGCGGCGCTGGCGGCGGCGGTCATCGCGTACGGGGCCTGGTACATCCTGACCAAGCCCAGCCGCGTTCCGCTGGAATAACGGAAATCAGAAGCGGACGATCTCGTCGACGAAGTCCAAGTCGTCCTCGATCCCCTCCAGCAAGGAGTCGTCGTCCAGGCAGGCTTCGGCCTGGGCGGCCAGGGTGGCTTCGGCGTCGTCGCTCCATTCTTCAAACCAAGGATCCATCTCTTCTCTCCTGCGGCTGATTGCCCCGAATCGGATCCCCGTTAGAATGGCGAAAAAGGGTAAACAATGCATAAACGGGGCGGAAACGGCGGCCCCGCAATGAAAAAGGGCCGCCCGAAGGCGGCCCAGATGGGGTTTCGTGTTCGCAAGGCGTCATTCGATTTCGCCGCCGCCACCGTCCAAGGTCACGACCACGCCGCCGTCCGGCGTCTCCGTGGTGGTGTAGCCGTTGCCGGCATCGACGTTCTGCAGGGTGACCTGGACGCTGCCGTCGTTGGAGCCGATGATCACGCCGCCCTCGTTCTGTTCGAGAACGCCGATCTCGTCGGCGGAATAGCCGTGGAACAGCAGGGCGTCCAAATCGACGTTGAAGTTGGTGATGACGTCCGCGCCGTCGCCGGACTGGAACACGAACATGTCCTCGTCCGCGCCGCCGACCAGAAGGTCGGACCCGGTTCCGCCTTCCAGGTAGTTGTGGCCATGGCCGCCGACCAGGATGTCGTCGCCCGAACCGCCGAAGAGAGCGTCCCATTCCTCGGACGCGGGGTTGTCGTTTCCACCCCCGCCCTGATTGTTGGGATCGAAACCGAACAGCACGTCGTCGCCCGCGTGGCCGAACAGCACGTCGCTATCGACGCTGCCGAGCAGCGCGTCTTCGCCGACGGTGCCGACGCCGACGTTGACCTCGCCCTCGATGTCGTCGAAGTCCATGAAGATGGTGGGCTCTTGCTCACCGTAGGCGACTTCGCCGATGAGCAACTCGGACTCGACAACGGAGTCGCCCCGGTTCATGACGCCGAAGCCGATTTCATAGAACCCGGCGGTGTCGAAGGTGTAGAGGATTTCCTCGACCCCCGACGTGCCCCAGTCGCCCACATCCCGCACGGTGGCGTTTTCCAGGTCCACGAATTCCCCGTTCACGGTCATGAACGCGAAGTCGTTGAAGGGCTGGTAGTCGTCCGTCGAGAAGGAGTACGGGATCAAGATCGAGTCCCCGGCGTCGGCCGCGACCAGCATCACGACGGCCGAGCCGTTGGTCTCGTTGGTGTGGAAGCCGTCCACCATCCCTCCAACGCCGCTGAACGTGGCGGCGTCGAGGCCAAGGAAGTCCTCGATCTGACCTTCGTTGACGTTCGAGTTGGAGCTCAGGTGAATGCCCCAATCCTCGAAACCGCCCTCGCCCTCGCCGCCGAGCAGATCGACGCTGCCGATCATGTCGCCGTCGATGACCATGTCGAACATGGAATCGAAAGACGTGAACCCGCCCGCGGCGGTCCAGACGCCGTCGTCGAACTCGATCTCCTCGATGTTGGACAGGGTGTCGGTGTCGCCGTTGAGCGAAACCGTCACCGAGCCGTTGGTCTGGGTGATGGCGTAGTTCTCGAAGACGCCGTCGTACATCATCAGGTCGTGGCCCGCGCCGCCGTCGATGACGTTGTCCTCGGCGCTGCCGAAGAACATGTCGTCGCCCGCGCCGCCGATAACGTTCTCGATGCTGAACAGAAGGTCGTGGTCGATCCAGTGCGCGGAGAACAGCGCGTCGGTGGCGATCCCGGAGCCGAGGTCGATGACCAGGTCGTGCTCGGCGCTCGCGCTGGAATAGGTGACGGTGTCGTTCCCGTCGCCGCCGATATAGACGTCATAGCCCGCGCCGGTGCCGCCCCGGATGGTGTCGTCGCCCGCGCCGCCGTCGACCACGTCGTCGCCCGCGCCGGAGTACAGGTAGTCGGACCCCGCGCCGCCGTTCAGCACGTCGTTGCCGCCGCCGGTGACGATATTGTCGCTACCGCTGCTGCCGGTGATGTTCTGGCTGCTGTTGGAGCCGGAGTAATCGACGTTGACGGTGGCGGTGGTCGTGTCGTTGTTCGTCGTGGTCGTCGTGGTGTTGTTCGTGGTGTTGTTCGTCGTCGTGTTGTTCGTCGTGGTCGTGGTGGTCGTGGTGGTGGTCGTCGTGACGATGGTGTTGTCCGTGGTCACGTCCGTTTCGGAATAATCCTCATCGACCACCTCGATGACCTCGTCGGTGTTCTCGTCGCCGCTGGGCGCGGAATCGTCGCCGCCGGCGGCGGTGTCGAAGTCGGAGAGCTCTTCGATGTCCTCCAGGTCCTCCTCGGCCACATCTTCCTCGAGGTCCTCGTCGGCGTCGAGCTCGGCGCCGTCTTCTTCCTTGAGACCGAAGTCGTTGGCGGAGTTGTCGCCCGTGGGCAGGTGCTTCAGGGCGCCTTCGAAATTGTTGATGACCCGGTCGTCGTCGAGGAAGCTGGGCTCCTCGATCCGGGCGTCGCGGGACGAGACAGTGGTGTACTGGTTGGCCTGGTTCAGGATCATGGTCTCGAAGTCGTTCATCAGCACGACTTCGCCGACGAAGCCGTCGGCTTCCTGCATCAGGACGATTTCCATCTCCTCGCCCTCGAAGTACTCGATACCCACCTGGGTGCCGCGAATGCCGATGGTGGCCACGGGGTGGTGATGGTCATGGCGTCCGGGTCGGTCTTGGCGATCTCGCCGGACACGAAGGTGAACACGCCCTGAACCACGGAGATGCCGACCGAGCCGTCCTGCGCGCCCGGATCGTAGACCATCTCGTCCAGGACCATCTGGCCGTTCTCGGCCATGGAGAACGAGGTGCCGTCGGCCAGAACCACGCCGACGGCCCCGTCGGCGTCGGAGGAAAGAACGTCGCCCTGGAAGACCGGATCGCCGACCTCGAGCTCGACCTCGGTGCCGTCGGCCCGGCGCGCGGTCACGCCGCCGTCGACGTTGTCCACCGTGCCGATGGGCTCGGCGGTCATGGCCGGGGCGGCCTGGGCGAATTCGCCGGGGGCCATGGGACCCGCGAGATGGGTCACGGCCGTCCCGCTGAGATGCGCGCCGCCGGAGGAGACCAACTCGGCCGGAGAGCCGGAGGCGAAGTAGTCGGTGACCAGCACCTCTTGCCCGTCCGCCGCCTTGACCACCAGGTCCGAACCCTCGCGGGCGTATTCGGCGTTCGCCAGCTTGAAGCCGTCCGGCAGCTCGATCGCGCTCGCGCCGTCGGCGTCGATGGCGAAAATGGCGTTCCCGTTCAGCCCGCCCGTCTCGTTGATGATGGCCATGGTCTCTTCCTCCGTTTTCCGCGCCGTCCCGTTTTCTGGGCCAAAAAGCGACGCGAACCAATCGCACTCTGCAAAATTACCCCCGAACGAAAGCCCCCCGCATCACCCGGATGCATGAGAAACACGAAAAAAATCTTTTTTTTCATCGGGATTCCACAGGGGCGGCGGGGGAAACGCCACCACTATTGGGGAGGGCGCCACCAATATGGGTGAGACAGCCTCAGCCGTCCGTCGGCCCGGCCAGGGGGGCGGGGCCGGTCAGCACCAGGCGCACCAGCTCCGGCTGCCCCTGGGCCTCGGTTTTCCTGTAGATGTTCTTCAGATGGGTGCGAATCGTGTTGATGGTCACGCCCAAATCGGCGGCCACGTCCTCGGGCCGGTGGCCTTGGACCAGGTTTTCCAGCACCCGGCCTTCCGACGCGGTCAGGCCGTAAAGTTGCGACAACGCGTCCGCCGGGGTCGGATGCGGCCGGGTCTGGTCGCAGACGAACACCATGGCCGTCGGCCGTCCGGCGCCGGCGGCCTCGATTCCGATGGGGGTCGCCATGACCGCCAGCGCCGGGCCGCCGTCCTCGCGGTTGACCAGCATGTAGCGGTTGTCCGACGTCAGGTCGGCGGCCACCTCGGCGACCATGTCGCCGAGCGCGGCGCTTTCGTCCGGCAGCGCCGCCCGGCAGTGGCCGGAACGATCGATGCTGATGGCGCCCGCCGTTCGGATCAGCTCCTTGGCGACGCGGTTGATCATCACGGCGCGCCCGCGCCCGTCCACCAGGACCACGCCCACCGGTAGCCGGTCCAGCACGTGGGCGGCGCCGTCGCGTTGGGAGGTGACGGCGGTCAGGCGGCGTTGCAGATGAATCGCCTGCTTCAAATGGTTGGACAGGCCCGCGTAGGCGCGCATGGACGCCTCGTCGAAGGGCTTGTCGTCGCCCCAGCGGTGGAACTCGATGACGCAGACGCTGGAGCCGTCGCGGGCCAGCACCTCGCCCAGCGCGCGCCAGACCTCGGGCTCGCCCCCCTTCTCGCCCACGAACTGAAAGCGCGAGACGATCGCCGCGCTCGCCGCCTCGGCGTAGACGCGGTGGAAGATGTCCATGGGCTTGTAGTGGCTTTTCAGCGCCTCGGTGACCTGTTGGGAGATGCGCGAAAGCGCGACGAAGGAGATCCCCTCCCGCGCCGTGTCGATGAAGTAGAGGATGGCGCTGTCCGCGCCCAGGTGCTTGGCCAGCCCGGCCAGGACGTCCGGCCACGACTCCACGTCGTCCACGGCGCCGTAGAGCTTTCCGATCAGGTCCCTAAGGGCGGGCTCGTCGAGCATGGCGCCATTCTCTCCCGGACGGCGGGCGGCGCGGGGCTCGGGCCGACGCGCCGACGTGGATTAAGTCCAAGAACATCCAATGAAATATACGGTATTGTGTCAAGCGCCGCGCGCCCTTTTCTTATTTCCTTCAAATGTCCCAATACAAGGGCGCGGCGAACGTGAACACCAGCCAAAGCAGGACGATCAACGGGGCGCCCGCGCGCGCGAAATCGCTGAAACGGTAATGGCCGGGGCCCATGACCAGCAGGCTGGTCTGGTAGCCGATGGGGGTGGCGAAGGCGGAATTTGCGGCGAACACCACGGCGACGGCGAAGATCCTGGGGTCCACGCCGAGCTCGCGCGCGAGCCCGACGGCGATGGGCGTGAACAGCACGGCGCAGGCCTTGGAGCTGATGATGTTGGCCATGACGGCGGTAAGCAGAAAGAACCCCGACAGCATGGCCCAGGGGCCGGCCCACCCCATCAGTTCGTTCAGTTGGTGGGCGAGGTAGGCGGCGCCTCCGGTCTCCTGCATGGCGGCGCCCAACGCGAGCGCGGCCGGGATCATGGTGACGATCTTGGAATCGAGCGCGCGGAAGGCCTGGCGGATGTTCAAGACCCCGAACAACACCATGGCCACGGCCCCGCTGACCGCCGCTGTCACCACCGGAACCACGCCGCTGGCGGCGCAGGCGACCACGGCGAGGAAGATCAAGGCCGCCGGACGCGCCTGGCGCAGCACCGGAAGCTCCTCGGTCGACCATTCCAGCAGCACCACGTCCCGATCGGCGCGGAGCGCCTTGATGTCCTCGGGCCGCCCCTGGATCAGCAGCACGTCGCCCGCGGCGAGCGGAATCTCGGTCAGGACGTCGGAGAAAATGCGGGTGGAGCGCTGCAGCCCCAACGCCACGCAGCGGGTGCGGAAATGGAACCCGATCTGGCGCAACCGCCATCCCTCCAGGTTGGAGCCCGGCGGCACCATGACCTCGGCCATGACCCGCTCGCCCATCTCCCAGGGCTGGAGCACGCGCTTTTCGCTGATCTCCGCCGGCGTCGGCCGGGCGGGCTGCAGAAGGCCCGGGTCGTGGCACATGGCCTCGGCCAGCGCCTTGCGTCCGGCGGCGACCATGATGACGTCGCCCGCCTCGACCTCGAAATCGTGAAACGGCGGCCTGAAGCTCTCGCCGCCGCGCAGGATCATGCGCACCCGGACGTCGGGCAGCATGGTCAGCGCGCCGCCCACCGCCTTGTCCCCGATTAGGAGCGACTGATCCGTCACCGTGATCTGGGCCAGGAAGTACTTGCCCGAACGCTCGGTGATTCGCGTGTCGAGCGAAGTGCGGTCCGGAAGCAGCCTGGGCGTTACGAACAGAACGTACAACAGGCCCACGAACGCTAGCGCCAGCCCCGGAACCGTAAAGTCGAAGAATCCGAACGGCCGCTCCCCGGCCTGGATCAGGGCGCTGGAGACCAACAGGTTGGTGCCCGACCCGATCAAGGTGGTCATGCCGCCGAGCACGGCGGCGAAGCTGAGCCCCATCATCACCTTGCTGACCGACTGTCCCAGCCGGTCGGCGAGCACCTGCATGATGGGAATGAAGATCACCACCACCGGGATGTTGTTCAAGAACGCGCTGACAGCGAGCACGATGACGATGGTGAGCGCGATGGAGACGGACGCGTTGCCTCGGCTGACCCTTAGCACCAGCCGAGCGCCCCGCTCCAACATCCCGGTGCGCACCATGCCCTGGCCGATGACCAAGAGCGCCAGCACCGTGATCAGGGCGGGATTGGCCAAGCCCGACAGCATCCGTTCCGGCGACAGCGTGTTGGCGACGCCGTGGCGGGAAACCGGCTCGAAATGGAAGAAGATCATCAGGACGCAGATCACGCCGATGGACGCGACCTCCGCCGGGATGCGCTCGCTGGCGTACAGGATCAGGGTTCCCAGGATGAACGCGAAGGTCATCCACATCTGGAACTCGTCGCCCGGAAGCCCCCCCAATTCCGCCATTTTTTTCTTCTGTTCCCGTTATCGTTCCGCGCTTCGGGCCCGTTAAGCAATACGAGGCTCCGGCCCGGGGATCAAGGCCGCGCGCCCATTTTCTCGCCATTCGGCCGCATCGGCCCTATGATATCCGGCTCCGGGGGAGGAGCAACATGGCCCAGTGGGACGACTTGAACCGCGAGCTGGACGCGTGGGGCGGGCGGACGGCGACGTTGTGGTGGCGGGACGACGACGCCATCACGGTGACGCCCGCCCTGGAAAGGCTATTGGACATCAGCGCCAAGACCGGGACTCACGTCTCGCTTTCGGTCATGCCGCGCGACGCGGACGACGGCTTGTACGAACGCGTGAACGGGCACGCGCTCGCCACCGTGATCCAGCACGGCTGGAGCCACGAGAACCACGCGCCCGAGGGCGAGCATTGGGAGGAGCACGGCCCCCACCGCCCGTGGGAGGCGGTGGCGGGGGAAATGCGCGAGGGCCTCGCCCGCATCCTGGGCTTCGCGCGGGGACTCCGCGCCTACTGCCCGCCGTGGAACCGGATCGACCCCAGGCTTTTGACGGAGCTTCCGGGCCTCGGCCTCCATGGCGTGACCACCTGGGGTCCGCGCGCGGCGGCGGAGCCGGCCCCCGGCGTGCGCGCCGCCAACGTGCACGTGGACATCCAGAACTGGGACCAGGGCGGATTCCTGGGCGCGGACGCGGTCCTCGACCAGATCGTCGATCACCTGTCGGCGCGGCGCGAGGGCCGGGTGGACGCGTTCGAGGCCACAGGCCTGATGACCCACCACACCTGGCACGACCCGGCGGGGTTCGATTTTCTCGAAGAACTGTTCGAACGCACGGGACCCCATCCCGCCTGCCGCTGGCTCGACGCCCGCGACGCGTTTTGGGGCTAAGGGTTTTCCCGATTCGCGCCGGAATCCAATAACTTCATCGCGAATTCGCGACGCTTGGAAAGGCGGACCCGCGCGCCCGGGACTTAACGCTGAACGAGGCTGGAGCGGCGGTCCGATCTTGTCATGCGCCATCGCGGCCGATCAGGCCGGAATTATGGCCACCTTCACAGCCGTCAGCGTCGTCAGGTCTTATACTTGGCGGCGGATGTTCAATCGTATAGAATAATCAGTTAAGGTATAAGGTGAAAAATCTACGAGCCAACAAGTTGAACAATTTCACACTGCCCTTTGTTAATTGGTTTTTCCTTTTAGGAAACTGAGCAGGACGATAATATTTTGCCAGAACTTTATTTTGGAGGAAGAAAATGGCTTTGATCGGTTGTAGAGAATGCGGCAAGAAAATTAGCAGTGAAGCTCTTAGCTGCCCCCATTGCGGCGCACCAACACTTGGAAAATCAAATAAGAATAAAAATAATAGCTCACAAAAAATTATTTTGATTATTGCAATACTATCATTTATGTGGTTTATTTCTCAGTTTTCTACAAATAGAGACAAAGTAGCCTTGCATAATACAAGCACTGAAACTAATGCGTCTTGCAGCGAAGGCGAAAAAGAACTCTCCGGACGACTCTACGTAACCGGCAAAGGTATTAATTTCCGTCAGGGGCCAGGAACGAAATACCCTAAGGCTCTCAACATGAAAGCTACGCGGGCACTCGGGACAAACCAATACCGAACGCTTTCACCTGCCTTAGTTCTCCAGGGACTGTGCCAAAGTGGTGATTGGGTTCAGGCGAAGATCGTGGAGGCTGAGGGTTCTCCCGTGTCATGGGAAACAGGCTGGGTCCATAATAAATATGTCACCACCAACCAAACCACAGAACAAATAGCGGGATTGATTTGGAGCATGGACGATGAGCCTGGATTATCTGCGCGAGACAAGGAGATTCTCAAGCGGGGTGCTTTGAAAGTTCTCAAGGACGAACCAAACTGCAACAAGGTTATTGGGGGGCACACCAGCACAAGTAAGCCAAGTCATTATTATGTCATGTGCAAGCCGAAAAACGATGGCAATTATTTCAATGTTTTCTTCTCAAATAAGAGCCTGTTGCAGAATCGCGCATCTCCCTGTTGACCTAGCG
>CAYFNC010000063.1:0-18352 GCA_964344345.1 uncultured Hyphomicrobiales bacterium
GGCATGCGGTCCATGAGCGAGCCCTTGCCGTGCACCACCTCGTCGTGGGAGATGGGCAGGATGAAGTTCTCGTGCCAGGCGTACAGCAGGCCGAAGGTAATGTCGTTCATGTGGTACTGGCGGTGGATGGGCTCCTTGCCGATGAAGCGGAGCGTGTCGTGCATCCAGCCCATGTTCCATTTGAACCCGAAGCCGAGCCCGCCCAGGTAGACCGGACGCGAGACCATGGGCCACGCGGTGGATTCCTCGGCGCAGGTGAAGCAGCCCGGGACCTCGGTGTACAGGGTTTCGTTCATGCGGCGCAGGAAATTGATGGCGTCGATGTTCTCGTTGCCGCCGTACTCGTTGGGAATCCACTCGCCGTCCTCGCGGCTGTAATCCAGGTACAGCATGGAGGCGACCGCGTCCACGCGCAGGCCGTCGATGTGGTACTCCTCCAACCAGAACAACGCGTTGGACAGAAGGAAGTTCTGCACCTCGGTCCGACCGTAGTTGTAGATCAGCGTGCCCCAGTCCATGTGGCGCCCCTGACGCGGGTCCGAATGTTCATAAAGGTGGG
Organism: uncultured Hyphomicrobiales bacterium; assembly: GCA_964344345.1. Taxonomy (GTDB): domain Bacteria; phylum Pseudomonadota; class Alphaproteobacteria; order Rhodospirillales; family CAYFNC01; genus CAYFNC01. Next base: position 560 of record CAYFNC010000063.1, read on the forward strand.
TGCCGTCGAAATAGGCGAGCCCGTGCTCGTCCTCGGGGAAGTGGCCAGGGACCCAGTCCAGGATGATGCCGATCTCGTTCTGATGGCAGGCGTCGACGAATTCGCGGAACTCGTCCGGAGAGCCGTAACGGATGGTCGGCGCGAACAGGCCGATGGGCTGGTAGCCCCAGGAGCCGTCGAACGGATACTCGTTGATGGGCATCAGCTCGATATGGGTGTAGCCCATGTCCTTGACGTAGGGCACCAGGTCATCCGTGAGCTCCCGGTACGACAGGTAGCGGTGGTTGTCGTCCCACACCCGCTTCCACGAACCGAGGTGCACCTCGTAGATGGACATGGGCGCCTCGTTGTGGTGGCGCTCGCCGCGGGTGTCCATCCACAGCTTGTCGTTCCATGTGTAATCGCCGAGCCCCTCGACAACGGCGGCGGTGCGGGGCGGATGCTCGCAACGCAGCGCATACGGGTCCATCTTGAGCGGCATCAGGTGGCCGTCGCGGCTCTTGATCTCGAACTTGTAGGTCGCGCCCACGCCGACGCCCGGAACGAAGATGTCCCAGATGCCGCAGGACGGATGCACGCGCATGACATGGCGACGCCCGTCCCAGTCGTTGAAGTCGCCAACCACGCTGACGCGCGCCGCGTTCGGCGCCCAGACGCCGAAGTAGACGCCTTGCACGCCCTCCATCTCGATGGGATGGGCGCCCAGCTTGCGGTAGCTGTGAAGGTGCGTGCCTTCCGCCAGCAGGTAGAGGTCCAGTTCGCCGATGAAGGGCGGGAAGCGGTACGGATCCTCCACGTCCACGGCGTTATCTCCATAGACGACCCGAAGCCGGTACGGGAACCGCTCCTTGCGGTCGGGCATGCGGGCGACGAAGAAGCCGGCCTCGTGCCAGCGGTCGGCCCAGCAGATCGGCTCGCCGCTCTGATGGTCGAGCACCGCCATGGCGTCCGCGCCGGGATAGAAGGACTGAACGGAAACGTGGCCGTTCGCCTCCTGCATGCCCAGAACGGCGAAGGGATCCGAATGATCGGCGTTGACAATGGCCTGAATGGCCTCGTGGAGCTGTTCGTCAGTCATGGGTCACTGGATACCTGTCTTGCCTCCCCATGGGGGTGGCGTGGAAAACGTTGCCCCGCCCGTTAAAGGGCCGGATTCGAGCAAGAAGCAACGCGCCTCGGCGCGGCGCCGTGATGCGTGGTTCCCTGGTTTAACCAAAAACGTATAGCGAGTCCCCTCCCCACGGAACGGGCCGAAACCCGGTGATCGGAACGGAATCCCCCGCTCGATCGAACGTGGCTTCCGCCAATCTAATGATCTGACCGCCCGACCGCATCAAAAAAATACATGACGCCCTCCTGGCGCGCGCTTCGTTAAGCGGAATTCCCGTCCCTCCCGCGCCCGGCGGAAGGCGGAAAAACGAGGGTTCTCAGCGGGACTTCATACCCCTATAATCCCGCTAGGCCCCATAACAATAATAATCCCATGTAAACACCGCAAACTTCCGGGGGGCGGAGAAATAAGGCGCAACGCGCCAACACTCCGCCTCCTTTTGTTTTTCGGATCAACGAACGTTCAGGAAGAACATGGAACCCTGGCGGGCGACGTGCATGGACAGGCCGGCCCTGGTCTCGGCCAGCGCGTCCTTCAGGACGTTCACCGACGCGACCCGGTTGCTGTTGACGGCGACGATCACGTCGCCCTCGCGCAGGCCGATGCGCCAGGCGGGGGAGTCGGGCTCCACCTTGGCCACGTAAACGCCAGGCAACCCGGGATGGGGCGATTCCCGCACCACGGCGCCCACCATGTGGCGGACCGAGGCCGACGTCTCGAGGGCGGCGGGAGCCGGGACGTTGTCGCCGACCATCGACCGGACGGACATGGGCCGACCGTTGCGGACGATATCCAGATTCAGTTCGGTTCCGATCGCGACCACGCCGACCCGGCTTCGCAGGTCCCTGACGCCCCTGAGAGGCTTGCCGTTCACCGCCATGATGGCGTCGCCGGGGCGCAGGCCCGCTTTTTCGGCGGCGCTTCCGCGCGAAACCTCGCGGATGACCACCCGCGCGTCCGGCGCGCCCAGCTTGCGGGCCTCGTCCGGGGTCAGATCCTTGATGGTGACCCCCAGCATGCCCCGCCGGACCCGACCGTAGCGAATCAACTGGTCCATGACCGCTCGCGCCATGCGGGTCGGCACGGCGAAGCCGATGCCGACGTTGCCGCCCGCGCCGGTGGCCGGGTTGATGATGGCGGCGTTGACCCCGACCAACTCGCCCTTCAGATTCACCAGCGCGCCGCCGGAATTTCCGGGGTTGATCGAAGCGTCGGTCTGGATGAAGTCCTCGTAGCCCTCGGGCGTGATTCCGCTGCGCCCAAGCGCGCTGACGATGCCGGACGTCACGGTCTGGCCCAGGCCGAAGGGATTGCCGATGGCGACCACGATGTCGCCGACATTCAGCTTATCCGAATCGCCCATGGGCAGCGCGACGAGCTTCTCCGCCGGGATTTTCAATAGCGCGATGTCGGTGTCGGGATCGCCGCCGACCACCTTGGCTTCGAACGAACGGCGGTCCTTGAGCGTGACCAGAACCTTCTCGGCGTCGTCGATCACGTGGTGGTTGGTGAGCACGTATCCCCTCCCGGCGTCGACGATCACGCCCGAACCGGCGGAGATGCGCGGCTTGTCCCGGCGCTTCATTTCCGGAAGGCCGTAGAAGCGGTGGAGCAGGGTCGCCATGTCGTCGCCCCGCTCGCCGAAGCGGGTGATGACGGCGATGTTGACCACGGCGGGGGTGACGTTTTCGAGCAGGGGCGCGAAAGTCGGAACCCCGTCCTCGCCCGCCAGAAGATTCAGCGGCGGCTTGGCGGATGCGGGCGCCGCGAACGCGAGGAGCGCCAACAGGGCCCAGACGCCTCGGCGGACCGGCATGGTTCCGACTGACATGATCTTCATCCTTTCGCAATCGAGCCGACCGTGGGAGAGTCGCCGCACCGGCTCTCCCGGTCAAGCGGCGGCTACTTTTTTTCCTTGGCCTTGATCAGGTCGTCCCGCTTTTTCGAGAGCGCCGCTGCCTTGTAGGATGGAATGCGGTAGACCCAGCCCTGGGCGCGCTCGTTGATCTCCTCGGCCTCCTCGCCCGGCCCGCCTTCCGCCTTGAGCGCTATCCAGTGGCCGTCGTCCTTTTTTGTCATGGAGACCGTCACCGTCATGTCGCCGAAGGTGGAGAACACCGCCTTGACGGTCGCTTTCTTCTTGAATTCGACCTTTGCCTCGGGCGCGACGTCGTCGAGCTGCAGGTTGGCCAGAACCCCCGCGACCGCGTCGATCAAGGCCGGTGCGCGGACCTCCTTGCCCTTGGGAACGCCCTTGAGCGTATAGTTCTTGTCCTTCTTGTCCGCCTTCTCGATGACCAGCCTGTGGCCGCCGGGATGGGCGACGACGACCCGGGCGATGCGGTCCGTCGTGATGTCGGCGACGTCGCGGACCAGCCAGTCCCGGGGCTCGGTTCCCGGATCGACCGCGCCCTTCACCAGCCAGGCGCGGGGCTTGTTCAGGCGGCGCACGTAGGCTCCGCCGTCCTGGCCCAACCCTGCTTTGGACTTGCCGACCACGAGCCCGCCAAGCCTTTCGCCGTTTTTGTCGTAAAGCATGATTTCCCGGCCGCGCGAGCCCTTCTCGCCAGGATCGCGGAGATGGAGCTCGCCGTAGCGCTCCGGGTCGTTGGTCTTGGGCTCCAGCTTCTCGATCTGGGCCATGCCGATCAGCGCGCGGCGGATCTTGGCCGGATCGACGGGATAGTTCGCCCGCTCCTCCATCGCCCAACCGGACGGGGTCCTCCGCATCGTGAGCGCGCCGTCCGCGTGGCGGACGACGACGCCGTGGATCTCGTTCGCGATGTCCATCAGGCCGATGAACAACGGATTGCCTTCCGGCCCGGTCTCGCCGCCGTGCTTGTCGCGCAGCCCTTGGCTGATCGACGCCACAAGGACCAGAAACGCCGCCATGAAGCCTAGGATCTGGAAATTCTTCGGACTCATGTCAGCCTCCCCGTCCGACGGCCTTGGCGCGCGCGCGGCGGCGCGCCGCCACCATGGCCAGGAGCCCCGCGCCGAGCGCGAGGGGAAGGCCCGCGATGTTCCAGAACTTCAACCACCCCTCGAGCCGTTCGATATCCTGCCTGAGAGCGTGCTGCACGCCGCGCAGCTCCTTTCGCACCTTGACCATTTCCCGGCGGAAGTCGGCAATGGCGGCCTTGTCCTTGGCCTCCAGGATCGCCTCGCCGCCCTCGGCCCCCTTGCGCTGCAGGCTGTCGAGCTGGCCCTTGACCGCGTTCAATTTGGCCAGAAGCTGCTCCTCCTTGGCGCGGAAGCGGCGCTCGGCGTCGCGGCGGATGTCGTCGATCAGATGGAACGGCCGCGCCGTCTCCCCGCGCCCGCGCAGCCCGATCAGGTGGCCGCTGCCGCCAAGCGCCTCCAACGCGTTGACCACGAAGTCCGCGTTGTTGGCGGTGGGGATCAGCACCCGTTGGCCGAAGAAGTCGCTTTCCGCCACCCAGAACCGGTCATAAAGCATGTCCGCGTCGGCCACGACGACCGCGTGGATGGGCACGGCGGATTCGGACAGGTGAGCGGGCCTTTCCTTTTTCTCGTCCTTCTTGTCCGCGTCGTCGGATTTGGGCGGGCCGTCGGGGAAGGCGCTTTTGGCCTTGCCGGTGATCCTGGCCGCAAGGGTCAGGGGCTCGCCGCCGGGGATGAAGTTGCGGAACAAATCCACCACGTCGGGACGGAAACGGACCTTGGCGGCGTCGATGCGCATGGACTGCGCGCCGGTCAGGATCAGGGGCGTGACGGCCATGCCCGTCCCCTCGACCTTGTCGACGGCGCCCGGAGTCGCCATGGCGATGCGCTGGATGTCGGCGGTGATCACGTCCTTGGGATCGAAGTTCCGCTCCCCAAGCGACAGCCACGCCACGTAGTCCGCGACCACGGACCGGCCGTTATCGTCCACGTTGACCCGGCGCGCGGCCTCCAGGTCGCCCGCGATCTTGTCGGACGGGACCGCGACGCCCCAGGATTTCAGCACAGGCGCGAAGGCCCCGCCGCCCCCGCCCGGCGCGCCCCCGCGGTCGGTTTCGGCGTGGGGGTCGACGAAGGCGAGCACCTTGCCGCCCCGCATGGCGAACTGATCGACGGCATAGGCGGTCTTGGCCGACATGTCCCTGGGATGGACGACCATCAGGGTGTCCACGTTGTCGGGGATGGCGTCGGCCTCCTCGTCGATGCTGACCACGTCGAAGAACTCGCGGACCTGGTCCATGACGATCCAGCGTTGCGGCGCGCCGCCGCCCATCATCGGATTGGCGCGCCCGCCGTCCAAGGGAAGCCCGGCGATCAAGCCCACCTTGCGCTTTTCAGGATTGGACACGGTCCAGACCAGCTTGGTCAGGTCGTATTCGACGAAGCTCTCGCGCTCCAGATTGAAGAACGGGACGACCTCCTCGCGGTCCGTGCTGTTGGAAAGCGCCAACCCAAAATAGCCCAAGTCCCCCGCCGTGGTCACCGGAACGCCCTTCAGCCCCGCCGCGACCGCCCGATCCTCGGCGTCGGAGAAGGGCTCGGGGTCCAGAAGCTCGAGCCGCATGACCCCGCCGGACAGGTCCGAATACTGCTCCAACAGCTCGCGCACCCGCTCGTAATGCAGGGCGTGGCGGGGGCTGCGCTCGCGCAGGTTGGCGGAGAAGTAGAGCCTGGCGGTCAGCGGCTCTTCCAGCTCGTTCAGGATCGCGCGGGTGCCGTCCGAGAGCGTGTAGAGCCCCTCGTCGGTCAGGTCCAGGCGCATGGACCGGAAGGCGGCGTCGGCGAACAGGTTCACGGCCAAGAGCGCGACGGCGCCGAGGACGAGCCCGCCGAGCGCGGTCAGGGTGCGGTTATTCTTGTCGAACATGGCCATCCCCCCCTACGCCGCCTTCTTCATCTCGACCACGATGACGTTGGCGAACAGCCAGAACGCCATGACCGAAACGAAGAACACCACGTCGCGCAGGTCCACCACGCCCTTGGTGATGGACTGGAAGTGGGTGAGGAAGCTCATGGACGCGATGGCCTCGACCAGGAACCCGGGAGCCCAGAGCCTGAAGAAGTTCAGCACCAGGTCGAGCCCGCTCATGGTGAACAGGAAACACGCCACCGCGCCGACGATGAACGCGATCACCTGGTTGGTGGTCAACGCGGACACGCACGACCCGATGGCCATGAACGCGCCCGCCATCAGAAAGCTTCCGAGATAGCCCGCGACGATCACACCGTTGTCGGGGTCGCCCAGAACGTTGACCGTGATCCAGATGGGAAAGGTCAACGCCAGCGCCGTCCCGGTGAAGGCCCAGGCGGCCAGGAACTTGCCCAGCACCGCGTCGGTGGTGGACACGGGCAGGGTCATCAGAAGCTCGATGGTGCCGGTCTTGCGTTCCTCCGCCCACAGCCGCATGGCCACGGCCGGAACCAAAAGCAGGTAGAGCCAAGGATGGTAGACGAAGAACGATTCCAGGCTCGCCTGTCCCCGCTCCAGGATGCCGCCGACGTAGAACGCGAACGCGCCGGAAAGCGCCACGAAGATGACGATGAACACGAACGCCAGCGGGGTGGAGAAATAGCTCCGAAGCTCGCGACGGGCGACGATGCGGACGTTCTCGAATTCAAGCGGCATGTACGCCTCCCTCGCCCTCGGTGGTGATGGCGCGGAACACGTCGTCGAGCCGCCCCTTCTCCACGCCGAGTTGCTGATAGGGCGCGTTCTTGGCGTCCAGCGCTTCGGCCGCCTCCTTCAAGGGCGGAACGCCGGCCTTGGCCGGGACGCGCAGGTGGAAGGCGCCGTCGCCGGCGATCTCGACGATCTCGACGCCCAGCGGCTCCAACGCCGCCCGCGCAGCGCCTTCGTGCTCGGCCGCCACCCGGACGCCGACCGCATTGTGGTTGGCGGCCCGGGCTTGAAGCTCCTCGGCCGTGCCGTCGGCCAGGAGCCTGCCGCGCGCGATGATGGCCGCGCGGGTGCAGACCGCCTCCACCTCCTCGAGGACGTGGGTGGAGATGATGATGGCCTTGTCCTTGGCCATCTCGCGGATCAGCTTGCGCACGTGGTGCTTCTGGTTGGGGTCCAGGCCGTCGGTGGGCTCGTCCAGGATCAGGACCTCGGGGTCGTGCAGGATCGCCTGGGCCAGGCCGACCCGGCGCTTGAAGCCCTTGGACAGGGTCTCGATGGGCTGGCGCAGGACCTCGCCCAAGGAAACCTTCTCGGTCACCTCGATCAGGCGCCGGGTCTTTTCCTCGCCCTTGAGGCCCCGGACCTCGGCGATGAAGTTCAGGAACGTCGCGGGCGTCATGTCGCCGTAGGTGGGCGCCCCTTCGGGCAGGTAGCCGATGCGCTTCTTCACCTCCACCGGCTGCTCCACCACGTCGAAGCCGGACACCGTCGCCGTCCCCGAGCTCGGCGTGAGGAACCCCGTGATCATCTTCATGGTGGTGGACTTCCCGGCGCCGTTGGGCCCCAGGAACCCCAGCACCTCGCCCCTGTTGACCGAAAGCGAGATATCGTCCACCGCCACCAGCGGCCCGAACCGGCGCCCGAGCCCCTTCAGCGCGATCATTTCCGACATGGGCTTGGTTTTCCCCCTGAATAAAAAGCGCGCGTAATCCTTGCGGCGGATTTATGGGGGCGAGCGCCCGCTGTCAAGCCGATGGCTTGAGCGCGATCAATGCACGGCGGCCAGCCCATTCAGGAAGGTGCGCATGCGAGGCCTGTGGGACAGCCTGGGCGAGAGGCTCTCGCGGACGTTCCCAAGGGCGTGAAGGATGGCGCGGGGGCCGGCGCCGGAAACGGTCAAGGCGTTGCGAAGCGTGATCAAATAGGCCGAAAGCGCCGCCGTGTCCCCGACCACCGCGATCTTTTCCAGCCGGTCGCGGGACTTGCCGTTGCGCATGCATTCGATCACCTCGGCCAGGTCGGGGCAGGCGGCGGGGTCGCGCAGGCACTTGGCGCCGTAGTCCCACTCGCCGATCTGGTTCTCCAGCAGTTCGTCTGCGACCGATTCGGGGGCCGCGGGGGGGATCGGGATCATCGCCTCGATCTCGTCGTCGACGCGGTGGATGTCGGCGTCGAGGGCCCGCGCCAGCATGATCATGCCCCGGTTGCCGGGCAGGCACACGGTGTAGAGCCGCTGAGCCCCGTGGTTGCGCGCCCAGAGCGCGGCGCGGGCGAGGAGGCTCGTCCCGACGCCCCGCCGTCTCGCGCCCGAGAGCACGCTGACGCCGATTTCGGCGAACATCTCGCCGTCCCGCTCGGTCAGGCCGACGTGGATGGCGCCGTCGAGGGCGGCATGTTCGTCGAAGTGGCCGATCACCGCGTCGCGCCGATCCAACTCCTCGACGTAATGGTCCAGCCAGCGCTCGTCGTGGGCCTCCCAGAAGCGGCGGCGCAGCTCCTCGCGCGAGAGCTTTTTCAGATGCGTGGCGTACAGCCCGTATTCCCCGGGATGAAGGATCCTGTCGGCGTTACCCGCCGCCACCCGCCACAGCTTGTCGGCGCGGCCGCGATCCAGGAACGACGTCTGGGCGAGCGCGAAGGGGGACATGGAGCGAAGCGCCCGGGCCTCGGGCGTGCGCCGGAGCATTTCGTGGCGAAGCTCCCCAACCGGAAGGGACAAAAGCGCGTCCCAGCGGTCCACGAAACCCGGATGCGCCGAGCTTTTCTTCCAGGCGTCGACCACGCGCCGGGCCTCCGCCAGCACCTCGTCGCGGCAGCACAGGTTCCGCGCCACCACGCGATGATGGGCGAGGGTGAACCGATCCCGGACCAGCTCAACCGACATCGCTCCCTCCCAGGAGACGATTTCACCAAACGCGCTTGTATTATACACGAAACGGGTCCTTTCCGCCACCCGTTGGGCCGAAACGTGATATGAGATGTCATCGGTAAAGAAGGGAGCCTCGCCATGCCCGCGCCGCCAATTCTCCTCGCCTGGGGGTTCCGGCCGTTCTTTCTCGCGGCCGGGGTCTGGGGCGTTGTCGCCGTCACCGCCTGGATTGCCGCGCTGGCCGGTCATTCGGTCTTGCCCGAAAGCTTGCCCCCCGCGCTTTGGCACGGGCACGAGATGCTGTTCGGGTTCGTCGGCGCGGCGGTCGCGGGCTTTCTTCTGACCGCCGTTCCCAACTGGACCGGGACGCCGGCGGTGGTCGGGCGACCGCTCGGGATCGCGGTCGGGGCGTGGCTATTGGGCCGGGCCGGGTTCTGGTTCGCGGACGCGCTTCCCGCTTGGCTGGTCGCGGGCGCGGACGTCGCGTTCCTTCCGATCCTGGCCGTGCTGGCGGGCCGACCGATCCTGGCTTCGGGCAACCGGCGGAACCTTCCCTTTCCCGTCCTGATCGCGGCCATGGCCGCGGGCAACATCATGGTCCACGCGGAAATCATGGGCGTCGCCGAGACCGCCTGGCCCGGAACCCTGCTCGCCGCCTACGCCGTCGCCGCCATGCTGGCGCTGGTGGGCGGACGCATCGGGCCCAATTTCACCATGAACGCGCTCCGCGCCCGGGGGATCGACGCCGACGCGGCCCCGGTCCCGTGGATCGAGCGGTCCTGGGGGCCGGTCATGGCCCTGACGGCGACGGCGGACATGCTGGGGCTCGGCGCCATGGCCGGGGCGGGAGCGCTGGCGCTGGGCGTCCTGTTCGCGCTCCGCATGCGGCGCTGGCGGACGCTGGACACCTTGAAAGAGCCCATCGTCTGGGTCCTGCACCTGGGCCACGGGTGGCTGGCGGCGGCGTTCCTGATCATCGGGCTCGCCGGGCTGGTCGAGGGGCTGGAGCCCCGAACGGTCATGCACGCGCTGTTCATCGGCGCCTTCGCCACCATGATCCTCGCGGTCATGACCCGCGCGGCGCTCGGCCACACCGGCCGGCCGTTGAAGGTTGCGGCGATCATCGTCCCGGCCTATGGGCTGGTCGGCGTCGCCGCCGTGCTTCGCGTCTTCCTTCCCTGGGCCGCGCCGGACGGGACCGCGTTCTGGATCGAGGCCGCGGGCGTCGCCTGGATCGCGGCGTTCGCCATCTACGTCGCCGTCTATTTCCCGATCCTGACCCGCCCGCGCGTGGACGGCAGGCCCGGTTGATCGCGCGTCCTTGCGGTGCTACCTTCCGCGCCGTTCTATTCAAAGGGGGCTCCCATGGACGCGAAGACGGTGCGCCAGATCGCCTTCCTCGCCCGCCTTCGGGTCGAGGAGCAGGACGTGGACGGCCTCGCCGGAGAGCTGTCCAGCATCATCGACTGGGTCGAGCAGCTGAACGAGGTCGAAACCGACGGCGTCGAGCCCATGACCAGCGTCGCCGACCTGAAATGGCCGCGCCGGAACGACGAGGTCAACGACGGCGGCTATCCCGACCGGGTTCTGGCCAACGCGCCCGACCGGGTGGACGATTTCTACGCCGTGCCCAAGGTGGTGGAATAGATGGCGACCGACCTGACCATCGCCGAGGCCCGCGACCTTCTGGCCAAGGGGGAGACGACGGCGGTCGATCTCGCCGAGGCCCACATCAAGGCCATGGAGACCGCGCGGGACCTGAACGCCTATATCACCGAAACCCCGGACGTGGCGCTGGAGCGCGCCAGGGAATCCGACGCCCGGCGCGCCAAGGGCGAGGCCCGGGGCCCCATGGACGGCGTCCCCATCGCGGTGAAGGACCTGTTCTGCACCGAGGGCGTGCGCTCCACCGCCGCCTCCCGCATCCTGGAGAACTTCGTCCCCACCTATGAATCCACGGTGACGCAAAACCTGCGCGACGCGGGCGCGGTGATGCTGGGCAAGGCGAATCTCGACGAATTCGCCATGGGCTCGGCCAACGTCACCAGCCATTTCGGCCCGGTGAAGAATCCCCAAGGCGGGGACAAGGACCTAGTCCCCGGCGGCTCGTCCGGCGGTTCGGCCGCTGCTGTGGCGGCCAAAACCTGCGTCGCGGCCACGGGCACGGACACCGGCGGCTCCATCCGCCAGCCCGCGTCGTTCTGCGGCATCGTGGGGCTGAAGCCGACCTATGGGCGCTGTTCGCGTTGGGGCATCGTCGCGTTCGCGTCGTCGCTGGACCAGGCGGGCCCCATGACACGGAGCGTCGGCGACGCCGCCATCATGCTGGGCGCCATGGCCGGACACGACCCCAAGGACTCCACCTCCGCCCCCCTGCCCGTCCCCGATTTCGAGGCGGCGCTGACCGGCGGCGTCAAGGGCCTGAAGGTGGGAATCCCGGCCGAGTACCGCATGGACGGCATGTCGGACGAGATCGAGGGGCTTTGGAGCAAGGGCGCGGACATGCTCAAGGACGCGGGGGCCGAGATCGTGGACGTCTCCCTTCCCCACACCAAATACGCCCTGCCCACCTACTACATCATCGCGCCCGCCGAGGCGTCGTCGAACCTGGCGCGCTACGACGGCGCGCGGTACGGGCTGCGGGTGGACGGCGACAGCCTGGACGACATGTACGCCGCGACCCGCGCCGAAGGCTTCGGCAAGGAGGTCCAGCGCCGCATCCTGATCGGAACCTACGTGCTGAGCGCGGGATACTACGACGCCTATTACCTGAAGGCGCAGAAGGTCCGGGCCCTGATCGCCCGGGACTTCGAACGGGCGTTCGAAAGCTGCGACGTGCTATTGACCCCGACCGCGCCCAGCGCCGCCTTCGCCATCGGCGAGAAGACCGACGACCCGATCCAGATGTACCTGAACGACGTGTTCACCATCCCCGCCAGCCTCGCGGGCCTGCCCGCCATCTCCGTCCCGCTCGGGACCGACGGCGCGGGCCTCCCCCTCGGCATGCAGCTCATCGGCCCGGCGTTCGACGAGGAGACCGTGCTGAGGGCAGCGTTCGCGTTGGAGACGGCTGGAGGGTAAGGCAGGCTCGAACGCAAGGCGGCCGCTCTTCACAAAAATCCCAAAAACAAACGGCGGCCCCGAAGGACCGCCGTTGCTTTAGCGCCGATCGAAGATCGGATCGATGGGTCAGCCCGCGATGGACTTGCCCTTCGAGCCCAGATCGACGAAGGCTTCCTCGAGCCGCTCGACCATGCCGACTTCCGCCGAACGCAGCCACTTGCGGGGATCGTAGAACTTCTTGAACGGCGTGCCGTCCTCGGGATCGATCTGATACTTGAACGCCTTGGGGTTCTCGTCGACGAACGCACCGACGGGCGCCGAGAAGGCGAACTGGGTGTCGGTGTCGATGTTCATCTTGAACACGCCGTAGCTGATGGCTTCCTTGATCTGGGCCTTGTCGGAGCCCGAACCGCCGTGGAACACCAGCTTCAGCGGGTTGGCGTCGCCGCCGTGGGTCTTGACGACCAGGTCCTGGGAATTCTTCAGGATCTCGGGGCGCAGCTTGACGTTGCCGGGCTTGTACACGCCGTGCACGTTGCCGAACGACGCCGCGACCGAGAACGAACCGATCTTCGACAGCATGTCGAAGGCCTGCAGCACGTCTTCGGGCTGGGTGTAGAGGTGCGACTGGTCGGCGCTCTCGTCGAACTCGCTGCCGATGCCGTCTTCCTCGCCGCCGGTGACGCCGAGCTCGATTTCCAGGCTCATGTCGATCTTGGCCATGCGCTCCAGAACGCGGGCGCACTCGCTCAGGTTCCACTCCAGCGGCTCTTCCGAAAGGTCGAGCATGTGGGACGAGAACAGCGGCTTGCCGGTCTCCTTATGGAAAGCCTCGCCATGGTCGAGCATGGCTTCGACCCAGGGGATCAGCTTCTTGTTGGCGTGGTCGGTGTGCATCACGACGCAGACGCCATAGTGCTCGGCCATCATGTGGACGTGCTTGGCGGCGGAAACCGCGCCGAGCGTCTTGGCCGCGTCGCCGTCGGGGAAGCCCTGGCCGGCGTAGAATTGCGCGCCGCCGTTGGACAGCTGGATGATCACGTCGCCCTTGTTCTTGGCGGCGGCTTCCAGCACGGCGTTGATGGTGTTGGTGCCGGTCACGTTCACGGCCGGCAGGGCGTAGTTGCCCGCCTTGCACGCGGCGATCAGCGTTTCATAATCCTTGCCGGATACGACTCCCGGTTTGAGGCTCATTTCGCTCCTCCTCGTCTCTCTTTTCTGCATTCACCCTGTTGGGTACGGCGGGAGCATTAGCACACGCGGAAACGGGAAGCCATAGGGGTCGCGCCGTTTTTCCGGCGAAATCTTTCCCACCCTCGCATGGCCCGGGTTCCGCCCATCGCCGGGCCCGGCTCGGACAGGGACACATTCGGGGTTGAAAAATCCTTTGGAGTCCGGTTGATATAACCGTTCGGCGGGACGCGAGCCGGGGCTCATATCAGGTCCCTCGCCCGCCTTGGCGCGCTTTTCTTTCGCTACGTATAAAATACAACAAAGGGGGATCCTTCCATGAGTTTCACCGTCGTCCAGCCAAGCGTCGTCCGCCTGAACCGCTCCGAATTGGCCGTTCCCGGCTCCAGCCAGAAGTTCATCGACAAGGCGCCGTCGAGCGCGGCGGACGTGATCTTCTTCGACCTCGAGGATTCGGTCGCCGCCGACAAAAAGGACGTGGCCCGCAAGAACGTGGTCCAGGCCCTGAACGACCTGGACTTCGGCGACAAGACCCTGTCGTGCCGCATCAACGGCCTGGACACGCCCTATATGTACCGCGACATCGTGGACCTGGTCGAAGGCGCGGGCGACAAGCTGCACCGCATCATGATCCCCAAGGTGGGCACCCCCGCCGACATCTACGCCGTCGACATGCTGCTGACCCAGATCGAGACCGCCAAGGGCTTCAAGAACCGCATCGGCATCTCGCTTCTGGTCGAGACCGCGCTCGGCATCCAGAACCTGCACGAGATCGCCGCCGCCAGCCCGCGCAACGAGTCCATCCTCTTCGGCGCAGGCGACTACGCGGCGTCCACCGGCATGCAGTCCACCCACATCGGCGGCGTGAACACGGACTACGCCGTTCTGGGCGGGGGGATCGACGACGAGAACCGCGAGGCGCATTTCAACGACATGTGGCATTACGTGCTGTCCCGGATCGTGGTCGCGGCCCGAGCCAACGGCCTGCAGCCCGTGGACGGGCCCTTCGCCTTCTTCAAGGATTCCGAGGGCTACAAGGCGGCGGCCAAGCGCGCGGCCGTCTTGGGCTTCGAGGGCAAGATGGTCATCCATCCGAGCCAGATCGAAGTCGCCAACGAGCTGTTCAGCCCCTCGGACAAGGCGATCGAACAAGCCAAAAAGGTCATCGCCGCCATGGAGGAGGCCGAGCGCGAGGGCCGGGGCGCGGTGACGCTGGACGGGCGCATGATCGACATCGCCTCCATCCGCCAAGCCGAGGTGGTGGTGAAAAAGGCCGACATGATCGCGAAGAAGGGTTAGGGGCTAGGGCCGGTTGCCCACCTACCTGGATTTCGAACGGGACATCGCCGCGCTGGAAGGCCGGATCGAGGAGTTGCGCCACCAGGCGGGCGATGGCCACCTCAACATCGCCGACGAGGTGGCCAAGCTCCAGGCCCGGGCGGAGCGCCTGCTTCGCCAGGCCTACGCCAAGCTCACCCCCGAACAGACGCTCCAGGTCGCCCGCCACCCCGACCGGCCCCGAACGCTGGACTACATCGACGGCCTGATCGAGGAGTTCACGCCCCTGGCGGGCGACCGGGCGTCCGGCGACGACCCAGCCATCGTCGGCGGGCTCGGCCGCTTCGACGGGGCCTCGGTGGTGGTGGTGGGGCACGAGCGCGGCTCCGACCCCGCCGCCCGCCGCAAGCGCCGCGACGGCCGCCCCGGGCCCGAGGGCTTCCGCAAGGCGCGCCGCCTGATGCTGATGGCCGAACGGTTCCGCCTGCCGCTGATCACCTTCGTCGACACCCCGGGCGCAGCGACCCGGGCCCACGCGGTTCCGGGCGCGCTGGCGCAGTGCCTCGCCACCGCGCTCGGCCTCGGCGTTCCCATCGTCGCCGTGGTGGCGGGCGAGGGCGGCGGGGGCTCGGCCATGGCGCTCTCCATCGCCGATCAGATTCTGATGTTGGAGCACGCGGTCTATTGGACCGTCCCCCCGAACGAGGCCGCGGGCGTTCTGTGGCGCGACCGGGACAAGGCGGCCGAGGCCGCCGAACAGGCCCAACTCACCGCCCAGGACATGAGCCGCCTGGAGCTGATCGACGAAATCGTGCCGGAACCCTTGGGCGGCGCCCACCGCGACAAGCCCGAAAGCGTGGACGAAGTCCGCCACGCCCTGCAACGCGCCCTCGACGCCGTCCGCGGCCAGGACGGCGGAATTCTCAAGAACCGACGGCGGCAGAAATATTTGGATATGGGGGCGCAGGGCGCCTAAGGCATCACGGACCACAACAGCGCCGGCAAGGTGGCGAAGGAAATCGCGGTCGAGACCACCACCGCGCCCGCGACCTCGTCCGGGCGGCCGCCGTACTGTTGGGCGAACAGGAAGTTGAACACGGCCACCGGCATGGCGCAATCGATGATCAGCACAGCCCGCGCCACGCCCTCCAGCCCAAAGGCCCAGGAAAGCCCCACCCCCACGGCGAGCCCCATGGCGAGTCTGGCCAACCCCAGGCCCGCGCCCCATTTCAGGTTCGCCGCCTTGATGCGGGCGAGCGAGATGCCCAGCGTGATCAGCATCAACGGCACCGTCATGCCGCCCAGAAGCTCGGTGGACGCGTTCAGCCACTTGGGCGGCGGCGTCCCCTGGATCATGAAGGGAAGCCCGGCCATCACGCCGTAGATCAAGGGAATGCGGAGCAGGCGGCCGGGCGACAGGCTTCCGGACACGATGGCGGGCCCCAGGATGAAATGGACGATGGACACCGCCGCGAACACGGCGGTGCCGAAGGCGAGCCCGGGCTCGCCGAACGCGAGATAGGCCAAGGGCAGCCCCATGTTGCCCGTGTTGGGAAAGGTCAGCGACGGAAGCAACGGCCGGACCGGAAGGCGCAGCAGACGCAGGCCCGCGTACCCCAGCGCCAGGAACGACGCGATGGCAGCGAGCGACGCGCCCGCCACCGTCGCGAAAGCGTCGCCCTCGACCTTTACATTGGCCACCACGTGGAACACCAGGCACGGCGCCCCGACGAATGAAATCAGCGCCGTCACCATGGCGGTGTCGAACGGCCGCTCCATCCGCGCCCAGACGTAGCCGACGGCGCAGGCGGCGAAGACCGGCGCGATGATGGACAGAAGCTCCAGCAGCATGGGAAGGCTCAGGGCACCCGGACGATGCGCAGGCTGTTGGTGGTGCCGGGCGTGTCCAGGGGAACGCCGGCGGTGACCACGAGGCGGTCGCCGGACACGGCCAGTTCCTCCCGCACGGCGATGCGGATGGCCTCCTCGACCATCTCGTCGAAGGTGGCGAACGTTTCCGTCAGCACCGGATGCACCCCCCAGGTCATGGACAACTGGCGCGACGTCATGTCCCAGGGCGTCAGCCCCAGGATGGGCGCGCGCGGCCTTTCCCGCGCGGCGCGAAGGGTTGTGGAGCCGGTTGACGTGAAGGCGACGATGGCGGCGGCCGAAACCGTGTCGGCGGTCTGGCGCGCGGCGGCGGAAATTGCGTCCTCGGCCGTGGGCTGGGGGATGTGGGCCACGTTCTCCGCCATGCGGCGATGCAGCGGGTCGGTTTCGACGCGGGTGATGATGGAATCCATCATTTGGACCGCCTCGACCGGATAGTCCCCGGCGGCGCTTTCCGCCGACAGCATCACCGCGTCGGCGCCTTCGTAGACGGCGGTGGCGACGTCCGAGGCCTCGGCGCGGGTCGGGGCCGGGGCCTTGACCATGGAATCGAGCATCTGGGTCGCGACCACCACCGGCAGGCCCTTTTCGCGGCAGGTGGCGATGATTCGCTTCTGCATGACCGGCACCTCTTCCGGCCGGACCTCGACCCCCAGGTCCCCGCGCGCGACCATGGCCGCGTCGGCGAGGTCGGTGATTTCTTCCAGGTACTGGATGGCGGACGGCTTTTCGAGCTTCACCAGGAGCGCGGCGCGGCCCTTGATGAGCTTCCGCGCCTCCTTGACGTCGGACGCCCTCTGCACGAAGGACAGTGCGATCCAGCCGACGCCGAGCTCCAGCCCGAACTCCAGGTCGCGGCGGTCCTTCTCGGTCAGGGGCGACATATTGAGCATGGCGCTCGGCACGTTGACGCCCTTGTTGTCGGACAGAACGCCCGCGGTCATGACCTCGGTCTCGGCGAAGTCGGAGCCGCAACGCCGCACCATCAGGCGCATCTTGCCGTCGTCGAGCAAGAGTTCGGTGTCGGGCTTCAGCGCGGCGAAGATTTCCGGGTGCGGCAGGGGCGCGCGCTCGGCGTCTCCGGGATCGGACGACAGGTCCAGGCGAAACCGGTCCCCGACCTCGAACCGGGCGCATCCGTCCGCGAAACGACCCAGCCGGAGCTTTGGCCCCTGCAGGTCCAACAACATGGCGATGGGGCGGCCGACTTGCTTCTCCAGCGCGCGGACGGCCTGGAACCTTTCCCGATGTTCTTCGTGGGTTCCGTGGCTGAAATTGAGGCGGAAAACGTCGGCGCCGGCCTCGAACAGACGGGCAATCATGTCCTCCGACGAACTGGCCGGTCCGAGGGTGGCGAGGATTTTCGTTTTTCGCTGCCGTCTCATGGCGCGAACATACCCAAACGCCCTTTCCCGCGCCAGAAGATCACGAAATTATGTGTTTTTTAACCCGAAACGGCCACATTCTTAATTTCTATGAGCCTGTTGCAGAATCGCGCATCTCCCTGTTGACCTAGCGCGCGCGGGC